>JBKOXA010000050.1:0-43470 GCA_046724685.1 Acidobacteriota bacterium
AATTCGGGGGCTCCCTTGGCGGACCGATTTTGAAAGACAAGACATTCTTCTTCGTGGACTACGAAGGTATGCGCGAAAAAGGCGCTGAGAGCAGCACCGCCTGCGTTCCGACAGCACAGGACATTGCCACGGCGACTGCCAACAACGGAGGCGTAGTTAATGAGGTTATTGCCAACCTGTTGGCAACAAATCCTTGGCCGGCGCCCGGCCGAAACGAAACGTGTATCGGTGATGGCAGCGATGGACAGACAGTTGCCAGCGACGGCGAAAACATTTCCCTGGCCACTCCATTTTCAAACCGCGTGGACAGCGCCATCATCAAGATCGATCACAGCTTCAATCCCAGCAATCTCCTTACGGGGCGCTACTACATCGGCGACAGCGATCAGAGCTTTCCTTTAGCCCTCGTTGGCGGAGGCCTGCTTCCGAACTACAACACCATTACTCCAACCCGCGTGCAACTGGTCTCACTGTCTTACGTTTCGACGATTACGCCCTCGATCGTGAACGAAGCGCGGCTCGGCTGGAACCGGTTCGCCGAAGGGTTTTTTCCCGAAGACCGGAGTTTCGATCCCTCAACCATTGGGTTCAATACCGGAGTGACCACTTACAACTTTGGTCTGCCGAAAATTAACATCAGCGGATTGGCGCCGCTCGGCGCCGATAACGGCGATCCACGGCAGCGTGTCGATACCAACTGGCATTACATCGATGGCATTTCGTGGAAGGCCGGGAAGCACGACATCAAGTTCGGCTATGAGTATCGCCGCACGTCAATTTCTCAAATTTTCAACCGCGGATTCCGCGGCAAGCTTGGATTCGATTCTCTGGATGCGTTCATTGCTGGAACGCCAAACCCCAGTATCTTCCATTCCACGCAAGCTTCGGGCGACACCAACCGCAATACATTTGAGAATTCCTACGCCGCATACCTCCAGGACAGCATTCGTCTCAACCGCAGGTTCACGCTTAACCTGGGCCTTCGCTACGACTACTTCGGCATCGTTCAGGAAAAGCACGGACTTTTCACGAACGTCGATCCCACGACGGGAGTTACGTTTCAGGTTGCCAACGGCAGGCTCTACCAACCCGACTACAACAACTGGGCGCCGCGTGTGAGTATTGCTTGGGACTTGACGGATAAAGGGAAGACCGTGATTCGCGCCGGCTACGGGATTTTCTACGATGCCTTTTCACAGGATATGTTTCTGGGCCACCTACCGTTCAACAGCATTTTCGACCCCGGTCCGGCGTATTCCGGCCTAGACCCCAGGGCGCCGATCCTTTTTGGAACGCCTACCGGGTTGCCCTTGGCCGCCGGTTCAGCGATTTTCCCGAATGTTGCACCGATGAGCGACGCTTTCGGCGTGGACCAGAAAATCCGTTCGCCGTACCTGGAAAATTTCAATCTCAACTTTCAGCAGGAGCTCTTTCGGAACGTAGTCTTCCAGGTCGGCTACGTGGGGTCTGGCGGACATAAGCTGTTCCGCTTCCGCGACATCAATCAGCCCAGCCAAGCCCAGATCACGGCGGCGGACCTCGGTTGTAGCTGCATCAATGACGGCAGCGTTCCTCGGATCTTTCAGTTCACGTCGCCGTCCTTTTACATCAATTACGAGGAGAGTTCTGCCAACTCAAACTACCACGCACTGCAGACCAGCTTGAGGATCAATGGATGGCGCGGGCTGACCTCTACGTTGAATTACAGCTGGTCGCATTCCCTTGACGACGCCAGCGACGGAGAGGATTTCGTTCCCAACGCATCGCAGCCGAACGACAGCACAGCTCCGATTCGTTTCAATCGTGGTAACTCAAATTTTGACATCCGCAACCGCCTCACTTGGAATTTCATTTACGAATTTCCGACCACGAGCGGCAGTTGGCAAAAACTGAAGAACGGCTGGGGGGTGAATGGAATCGTCACCGTGCAATCCGGCCAGCCGTTCCATCTCAATTACAACTTTCAGGACGATTACGATGGGAGCGGAGGGTTCTTTGGTCGTCCCGACGTGGTTGGAGCGATTCACTATTCGAGCGATCCGCGCAATTTTCTTGACCTGACGTCTTTCGCCGCGCCCTGCACGTATCCGGTGGCAGGGGGCGATGGGTTCGCCGGTACGTGTATTCCAGGGACACGGCATTTCGGAAACATGGGGCGAAACTCACTGATTGGTCCACACTTCCGCCAGTTTGATTTTTCTATTTTTAAGAACACAACAATTACGGAGCGTCTGAAATTGGAACTACGCTTCGAGGCGTACAATTTGCTCAATCATCCCAACTTTGCGAGCCCCTATCTGCCGTCCTTCATTGCAGACGCCGCGGGCGGACAACCGCAGGTTGGACCCGACGGGCGTTCCATTGGAACCCTCGGCCTGACAGCCACTGGGGATGTTGGAATCGGCTATCCATTCTTGGGGAGTGGAGGGCCGCGCACATTGCAAATCGCGGCGAAATTCACCTTCTAACCGCAGACAAACCAAGCTTTTACCGACGGCCTCCAGCTCACGATCTGGAGGCCGTTTTTCATTTCAGCGGATCGAAATTCGACCCTGCGGATCGGAAACCCCCGAATTGGTTCTTGTCCGAATCTGGTAGAGTGCTGGCGACAGTTTGGGTGACCCCACCGCGGCCACCTGCCGCTAAAGTGTAATTTTTTCGGTTCGCTTGCGTACTAGACTATGGACGTCCAGAAACCAGGCCGGATGCCAGACCGGATGAATGTGGCGGAAACAAGGGAATCGGGCGCGATCGTTGCCCGGGCCAGGGCTGGCGATGCCGAAGCCTGGGGTGACCTGTATCGGGAGTATGCCCCGGCGATTTTCCGTTTTTGTCGCAGAGCGCTTCCAACGCGAGAAGATGCGGAAGACGCGACGATGGAAATTTTCATGAAGATTCGAGACAAGCTCGACCAATACGATTCGACACGGCCCTTTTCAGCCTGGCTCTACCGGGTGGCTGCAAATCATTGCTGGGATATTTTGCGGCGGCGAAAAATTCGCCAGGACAAGGAAACTGACGATCTGGAAACCCTGCCGCTCGAGCATCCCGATCCCAATCAACTCGACCAGTTGATCGAAAAAAGAACCAGCGAAGAGGTGCGCAAGGCACTGGACAAGCTAGGATCGCGCGCGCGCATGGCGCTGGTGCTGCGCTACTACTCGGACCTGAGTTACGACGAAATTGCCGATTCGCTCGGGGTGCGGCGCGCCTTTGTGGGCGTGGTGCTGCTGCGCGCGCGGCATGAGCTGCGCCAAGCGCTAGAAGGCACGGGCGCGATGGCGGCGGGAGGTGCCCGATGAGCTCGATGAAGGGCGGAAGGCAGGAACATCTCGACGAGATGACCTGCATGCTGTACCTGGAGCGACAACTGGAGCGCGCGCGGGCGCTGGAAGTTTCGGCGCATACGCAGAATTGCGATGCCTGCCGGACGCTGCTGCGGGCGCTCGAACGCGAATCGCGGCTGTTGACGCGCGCCATGTTGGAAGAAGAAGAGCCGCTGCCTGCGCGGATCGCGACTTTTCAGGAGCGGGTCGAACGCTCGATGCAATGGGTTTGGATGGTGGCTTTCGGTTTGGCGGCCACTGCCGTTTACGCAATGTATACCGGTTATGTCGAACCCTGGCAGCAGAGACTAGAACAGGCGGGATTCGGAGGGACCAGTTTGCTGAGCATGCTGATTTTTCAAGGCTCTTTCTGGAAGGGATGGCAGTCAATGACTTCACTTGTGGAAGTGCTGGCCCTCGTGACTTTGGGCGGGTTCGGCGTGCTTGTGGCGCGAAGGCGGTTCCGGCGCGGGTCGGCGCTGGCCCTGGTGCTCACCGGATTGTGCGCAGCGTTTGCCTCCGCACCGCCCGCGGCTGCCGCGGAATTCCGCAGCGGTCCGAGCTTCCAAATCGCGAAAGATGAAACCGTGAAGGGCGATGTCTACTTCACCGGTCAGGAGCTCAGCGTTGACGGTACTGTCGACGGTGACTTGTACGTTTGGGGACAGGAAGCGACCATCCGAGGGCACGTTACGGGCGACGTATTCGTATTCGTGCAAAGCGCGCGCATCGAAGGTCAGGTTGACGGAAGCGTTCGCGGCTTTTGCAACAACATTACGATTTCAGGGAATGTGGAACGAAGCTTGATGGCATGGGCGCAGGTCATTCATTTGGACAGCCGGGGAAGCGTCGGCCGCTCACTCACCTCGTTTTCACAAACGCTGGGTATCGACGGAAAAGTCGGCCGCGACCTTTTTATCCGCAATCAATCGACCCGCATCGCGGGCAGCATTGGGGGCAAAATCGACGAAAAGGGCGAAACCCTCACGATTGAAGATTCGGCACAGGTCGGCGGCCCAATTCGATTTGAAGGGGACAAGGAACCGGTGGTTTCGAAAAAGGCGAAACTCGCCTCGGAGGTGCAGTTCACGCATTTCGTGAAACACCATAAGGAGTTTGGCAGAACCTCTGCGTTGTGGGCGGTGCTCCTGGCTGCGGCGTTCGTGTTGTTCGGGCTCGTGTTGTTTCTGGTAATGCCGAATTTTTCGCAGGAAGCGATGGCCGCGGCGGAGAGTTATGGTGCGTCGGCGGGGCTTGGTGTGCTGGTGCTTTTTGCTGTGCCGATCGCGTCGCTGATTGCGTGTGTAACGTTTGTTGGGCTGTTCATTGGCGTTTCGACGTTCGTACTTTGGTTGATCGCCTTGTACGCGGCGCAGACCGTTGTTGGCGCGGTAATCGGCCAGTGGATTATGGGTAAGACGCCGGATTTGTGGGGGCGCATTGGACGGATGGCAGTCGGCGTTCTGATAATTCGTGTGGTGACGCTTGTTCCTCACGGAGGCTGGATCAAGCTGCTCGTTCTGCTGTGGGGAATCGGCGCGATTTCGCTGGCCTTGTACCGGAGGTTCCAGCCGCCGAAAGTTGCGCAGGCGCCCTACCTGCCTCCCAGTGTGCCGATGACTCCACTGACGCCTGCAGGCGGCGCGCCGGCGGTCTGAGAAAAGACGCGACAAGCACTGCAAAGACCCAAACAAAGCGAGCCCAATCAACCGGTCGAACTGGCTCTGTGCTTTTGCGGAGGAACCCGTCAGTGCGCCCGGACGGTTTGCGCGACGAATATCGGATTGGCGGGCGACCCGAGATAAAGCGCACTGGTAGAAAAAGTATTGCCGCTGGACAGGCTCCCCAAATCGGAGACGCCGTCCAAACTCAAACGTCCGGTAGTTGTCTGAAAGGTCTGCGGCGAGGTTGGCAGGCCGAAAAACGGCGAAAAATTCGTGCCACTAAAAGTTGGAGGAGCCACGGTGCTGACTGATCCGGTCACGCGCGTAAAGCGGAGAGCGAGCGTACCGGTGCTGGCGGCACCGGGTACGGCGCCGGCTGGAGCAGTAAAGGCTGTTACCGGGAAAGAGACTGTCTGTCCGGGCAGAACCGAAGTGATGCTTGTGGAGTTGTCAAAAAGGCTTCCTGACGGAATGTTGAGTCCCTTGGTAACGATAACAAAGGGCGCCGGGGAGGCGCTGAGCGTGACGATGACCTGATCTCCCAGGTGGAGCTGTCCGTTCAAGACACTCCCGCTGCTGGCGAAAACGCTGTCCGTGGCGACGACCGTAAATTGGTTGGTCAGGGAGTTGGGCACATCGGTGACAACTCCTTCGATGATGTCCACTGAGCTGGTGAAGAGCGGCCGGTAAAAGACGAGAGTAAACGTGCCGTCTGCGTTGAGAACGGCATCAACGATGGCCACGGAGTTCAGCTGAACGCAGGCAAAACTCTGCGTGGAGCAAGAAGTGCTGTACTGCGTGGAGGAGTTTGCGGTGGCAGTGATGCTGCCGCGAGTCGAAGTCTGAACCGTTACGGTCGAAGAGCCGACGTTGGTCACCAATCCCATGACATCGTCGATGTGCGACAGTTGGCCGGAGACAAGGTCGGTTTGCGTGGAAGACCGCGGAAGCGCGCTCGCTGTAAAGACATTCGCCGCGCCCAGATTGACCTTGGAAACGGACTGGCCGGCGAGCGTGAGTGCGTTTCCAAGATTTGCATTCAAGACAACGCCGGTTTGCTGGTTCGCCGTTAAGGTCAGGGCCGCCGAAAGGGTCGCCGAGCCTGAGGTTCCACTCAGCGAAGTCAATGTGCCGGCCGCGCATCCCGGAACCCCCGGATTCGCTTGCACGCAGAAGGTCACGAGCGGAGCGGAAAACGTGACGGTCATCTGAGTGTACGTACCATGTGGAACGGAGATGTGCGCGGCGAGCAGCGTCGAATCGCTGGTTACACGGCTGAACTCGGCAATGTAGGTCGTGGAGTTCAACGCTATGTTGACCGGAGCGCCGATCACCGGCGTCAACGTAATGCCGGTGATGGTTGCGGTGAAGGCCTGAATGGAAAGCTGCGAACTCGGTGATGGAGGCGTGGCCGTCAAGACAAACGAAACCGTTGCATCACCGCCCCCGCAGTTCAACGTGCAGACACCGGAGACGCCACTGCAGGAAGCGAGAAATACCGAGGTCAAAATCAGAACAGCGCTTGTGAAAACTTGGCGGATCATGAAGCACCCCGCGCAACTAGAAAATGAGTTTCGCCGGGGAACTGAAAGGTGAAGCCGAGCGACAATCCCCATGCAGAGAATTTAACGCCAGGCATCGTTGCCGGCGGGTCGAAAGACAGGTTGAATGCTCAAGTGCTAAACAGTAAGCGGCAGATGTGTGTCCTGGTTCCTTCTCCCTCCAGTGCGTAAGGCTATGAAAACGGGGGACGATGAGAGTACGGGAAAAGGAAGGAGTCTCAAAACAATGAGAGTCAAAGGTAAGGGTCTCAAAAGAAGAGAGTTAGGAGGCGCCGCGATCGGCCAGCGCACGCGAGCGAAGAACCGAGCCGTGTGCTATCTTTTTTCCCTCGACACTTTCGCAATTCGAATCAGGTGAGGGATTTCTGGGAAAGCGGACGTCCAAGGCGGCCGAAAACTCGTCGTCAAGGAAACGTAGGGAAGCGGCTCCGGCGGCTATTCCGGAGCGGCGATACGTGTCCTTTGACGATCTGGAAGATCGACGCGCGCCCGCGGAGGAACGGCAGGCGGACAGAGACCGCTCGGAGGACGACGACTCGCCGAGAGCCGAAATAAAGATGAAGGATGTGTTTGGGCCGGGTGGATTACTGGAAAGATCGATGATTGGCGGGTACGAACACCGGCCGGCGCAACTTGAAATGGCGGAAGTGGTTCACGACGCGTTTCAAACGCGGCATCACGCGATCGTCGAAGCGGGCACGGGCACGGGAAAGACCCTGGCGTATCTGCTGCCGGCGATTTGCAGCGGCCGGCGGGTGGTGATTTCGACGGCGACAAAATCGCTGCAAGAACAGCTCTACCAGAAAGACATCCCATTCCTGCAAAAGCATTTCGCGCCGCATCTGAAAGTGGCGGTCATGAAGGGCCGTTCGAATTTCTTGTGCCGTTCGAAGCTGAACCAGATGGCCGACTCGCCGATGTTGAAAGGAATGGAGGAGATGGACGCGTTCCGGCAAATTCGCGATTGGGCCAAGTTGACGGAAACCGGCGACCGCACGGAGCTAACGTTTTTACCCGACGATTCGGAGCTGTGGACCAGGCTGGATGCGCGGCGCGACACCTGCACCGGACAAAAGTGCCCGGAGTTCAATCAGTGTTTTGTGACGGCGATGCACGGCCGGGCTCGCGAAGCCGACCTGATCATCGTGAACCATCATTTGTTTTTCGCGGATCTGGCGCTGAAGCACGATGATTTTGGCAGCATCCTGCCGGAATATTCCGCTGTGGTGTTTGACGAGGCGCACGAAATCGAGGATGTAGCGAGCGACTACTTTGGACGGCAGATTTCGAATTATCGTTTTGAGGAATTGGCCCGAGACGCCGACCAGACCCTCAGGATTTTGAAGCTGGGTTCGCCGTCGCTGCTGCGGCGGACGCAGCGGCTTCGCGAGCGCTGCCGAACTTTCTTCGACTCCTTTCCGACCCGCGATGGGCGGTTTCCGTTTAGTCGCAACGAGCGAGAAGCATTCATCGAGCAGAATCGCGACGCGTACACGGGCCTTACCGACGCGCTCAAGAGCATCGAGACAGAGTTTGCCGCTCTTACGCAAAAGCCGGAAGAGCTGACGCGGCTGAGCCGTAGGAGCTTCGAATTGCGGCAGGAGCTGGGGTTCCTATTCGAATCGAACGAGCGAAACTTCGTGTACTGGTTCGAACGGCGCAACAAGGGAGTCTTTCTGGCGGCCACGCCGATTGATGTGAGCCAGATTCTGCGCGAACGGCTGTTCGAACCATTCGATACCGTTGTGCTTACGTCCGCGACGCTGACGGTCGGGAATCGCTTTGATTACATTCGCCTGCGGCTGGGAGTCGACCATGCGAAGGAGCGAACCCTTCCCCCGGAGTTTCATTACGGTGAGCAAGCGATGTTCTATCTGCCGCCACGGATGCCGGACGTGCGGGACGCGGGATTTGCAGCGAAGGCGGCCGATGAGATTTTGAGATTGCTGGAATTAAGCGCAGGCCGGGCGTTTTGCCTGTTCACGAGCTACGCACAAATGAAAGACTTATACGAGCGAGTCAGCGTGCGATCGCCGTTTCCTCTGTTGTTGCAGGGCACAGCGCCGCGATCGGCTTTGCTTGAGCGATTCAAGACGACACCCAACGCGGTGTTGTTTGCGACCGCGAGCTTTTGGCAAGGCGTGGACGTGCCGGGCGATCAGCTTTCCTGCGTGATTGTGGACCGGTTGCCGTTCGCGGTGCCAAGCGACCCGATTGTTGCGGCGCGGGTGCGGGCGCTCGATGAGGAAGGCCGCAACGCGTTTGCGGAGTACCAAGTGCCCCAGGCGGTTCTGGCGCTGAAACAGGGATTCGGCCGGTTGATTCGAGCGAAAACGGATCGCGGGGTGTTGTCGCTGCTCGATAACCGCATCCAGCGCATGGCCTATGGTAAAATTTTTATGGAATCGCTTCCGCAGTATGCCACGACGCAGGAACTCGGCGAGGTCGAGCGGTTCCTCGAAGCGGCAAAACCCGCCTAGCATGGCCGGCAGATCGCTCTCGATTTTTTGGCGGGCAGCACTTTCCGAAATGGGCGGGAAGATTTTCTGTGCTGCTTCTAGGGGCAGAGCAAGACAATGTATCAAGTGAGTGTGGAAGAGACATTTTCGTCGGCACATGCACTCCGCGGCTACAAGGGGAAGTGCGAGAACCTGCACGGTCACAATTATCGCGTGCAAATAACGCTGGGGGGGCCGCGACTGGACACGATCGGCCTGCTGGTGGATTTCACGGAGTTAAAGCGAATCCTTCGCGGAATTATCGCGGGACTGGATCATCAGTTTTTGAACGATCTGGATGCTTTCAGAACCGTGAATCCGTCGGCCGAGAATCTGGCGAAGTATTTTTACGACGAGACGCACCGGCAGCTGACCACATTGCCCCCTGGAGCAGGCATCACCGAAGTTACCGTATGGGAAACGGATACCGCGAGCGCGCAGTTCCGTCCGGAGCAGTAGCTTCGCAGACGGTTTGGTCGCATAGCATCGATGTTTATCACCGAAATCTTCAAATCAGTGCAGGGCGAGGGCACGCGAGCCGGTTTGCCATGCGTGTTCGTGCGGCTGACGGGATGCAATCTACGCTGCGCGTGGTGCGATACGACGTACGCGTTCCACGGCGGAAAGAAAATGAGCGTTGAGGAAGTGCTGACAAGAGTGGACCAGCTCTGCGGGCGTTCAGGCGTTTTGCCAGGCTCGCAGGCGGGCGTGCCGCTTGTGGAATTGACAGGGGGCGAGCCGCTGCTTCAGGAAGAGATTTACCCGCTGGCGGAAGCGCTGGTCGCGAGGGGCTACACGGTGATGATTGAAACGAGCGGGGAGCGGTTCGTGGGCCGGTTGCCCAAGGAAGTGATCAAGATTGTGGATGTGAAGTGCCCGGACTCCGGAGAAGCCGATACGTTCGACGTGAAGAACCTGGACGCGGTGGATGACAAGGACGAAATCAAGTTTGTGTTGTCGACCCGGCGCGACTATGAATTCGCGCGAGATTTTACGCTTGAACATCAACTGGCCCAGCGCGTGAAGCAGGTCCTTTTTTCTCCGGCGTTTGCCGATCCGAACGGAAAGTGGCCCGGTCTAGAGCCGCGCACTCTGGTGGAATGGATTCTGGTCGACGGCCTGCCTGTGAGACTCGGCTTGCAGTTGCACAAATTCATCTGGCATCCGGCGACGCAGGGTGTCTAATCTCGCTTCCGAACCATCGATCGTTGTGTCCACCGCAATCGAATAGACCGTGGCTCAAGCCGGCTTGGTTTGGGCACGGCCCACCGCTACAGGATTTGTGAAGATAACGGCGTTTGGGATCACGACCTGCCGGCCTTCCTTGGTCACGATCACCGTTGCGCGCGCCTGGATGTCCTGCACATTTCCCTCGATGCCGGTAACGCTGATGAAATCGCCCAGGCGAAAGGGTTCTTGCATGAGCAGGAGTATTCCCGCGAGGAAGTTTTGCAAAATGTTTTGAAACGCAAATCCGATAGCCACGCTGCCGATTCCGAGGAGCTTTACCAGATCGGCTGCCTGGAACGAAGGCGCAAGAACGGAAAACGCAACCAGAAAACCGAGAATGACGATGCCGGTGTGGACCAGCCGCCCGAGCAGGAGAGCGATTCCCTGGTGATGCTGACGCTTCAATGCCAGACGGCGAACCACAGACTTGGCGAGCGACGCGACGATCAGAAATACAACGAAAATAATTATGGCCAAGACTAGATTCGGCAGAAGAGAAATGCTCTGATTGATGATCCTGACGCCGGTCTTCCAGGCACTCGAGAAATCAATGGGCATGACACCCTCCTTGACAGTCTTGAGGGCGGCCGTGAGTTCAGGATAGCGGCTCCCTTCGCGCGGTGCTAGGGGCGCTTCCCGGTATGCGGCGCGCCTTGTGCCCGGACGCCGCACGATTTTTGCCACCTTGAAAAAGGGACTATACTTTTCTGGTGCGGGCCTCGGACACCAAAGCGATTGTGTTATTGAGCGGCGGAATGGACTCGTGCGTGTGTGCAGCAACTGCGGTGGCGCACCACGGGGCTTCGAACCTGGCACTTCTGCACGCAAGCTATGGCCAGCGCACGGAATCGAGAGAGGCAAAAGCATTTCGCGAAATTGCGGACTATTACGAAGTGAAACGGCGTTTGATGGTGCGGCTCGATCATTTTCGTGCGATTGGCGGGTCGGCCCTGACCGATGCAAGTATTGCGGTGCCGGAGAACGAACTTGGCTCGCCGGCGCTCGACGGCAGCGAGATTCCAGTTACGTACGTGCCGTTTCGCAACGCGCATTTCCTTTCCGTGGGAGTGAGCTGGGCGGAAGCGATCGGCGCCGGCGCGATTTATATTGGAGCAGTGGCGGAGGACAGCTCTGGATATCCCGATTGCCGGCCGCAGTACTACGGGGTTTTTCAGGAGTTGATTCGCGCGGGTACGCGCCCGGAGACCAAGATCGAAATCGTGACCCCAGTGATCGCGATGAAGAAAAACGAAATCATTCGCAAAGGCATCGAGCTGGGCGCTCCGCTGCATCTAACCTGGTCGTGCTATCAGAACGACGACGAGGCCTGCGGCGTTTGCGATAGCTGCCTGCTTCGTCTCCGCGCATTTTCCGAAGCGGGCATCCCCGATCCTATCCCTTACCGGCGCGTGGCGTCAGCACGGACCTAGAATCTGCGCTGCCGCTTGGAATTGCCGCAGGATAGGTGATAATAGGGCGCACGCATCCGCGAAAGCTTTGGGTAAGAGCTTTCCCCTGATCCCTCGAGAAGATGATGAAGCCCGGCGGGTCAGGCATCCGATTGCTGCCAGGCAGGCAAAGGAGAACTTCGTATGAAGAGATTTGGATATTCGTGGGCGTTCGCTGGTTTGGCGTTCGTGATGCTTTTTGCAGGGCTGGCGCCTCACGCCGCGGCGCAGGACGGCGCGATTGCCGGGACAATTCTCGATGTTGCCGCGAAGCCCTGGGCCGATATTCCAGTTCAGATCGTAAGCGACCAAGGAACGAAACTCGAAACCAAGACCGGTCAGAACGGCAAGTACAGCTTTAGCAGTCTTAGGACTGGCGACTATGTCATCAGTCTCACGCTGCCCGGACAGGCGCAGCCCTACGTAGCCGGCAAGGTGAAAGTCGGTGCCGGCCAGACGGTTCCGGTAGATCTGAATTTCAAGGAGATCGTCGGCAAGCAGGGCAAGGAATTCGAGGAAGCCAAGAAAAAGCAGGAGGAAGAAAAGGAAAAGTTTGCGGGCATGAAACAGCATTTCGACGTAGGTGTAGCGACGCTCGAACAGGCCCGGCAGGCCAAAGCGGATATGATGAAAGCGCCCGCCGATCAGCGGGACTCTTTGAAGCAAAATGTTACCGATCTGAACACCAAGGCCGTCACGGAATTCGAAGCCGCGAAAGCTGCTTCGAATGAGAAAGACCCCAACTTGCAACTCATCATGGCTCGTCTTGGAGACGCATACGACCTGGCAGGGCGGGCGGACGACGCTGTGGCCGCATACAAGCGGGCCATCGAACTGAAGCCATCGTTCGCGTATTACAACAATCTGGGAGGCATTTACGGCCGCGCGGGGAAGATTGACGAGGCGTCCGCTTCGTATCAAAAGGCTGCGGAACTCGATCCTGCGCAGGCGGCACAGGCCTGGCGCAATTTCGGCATCACCATGTACAACGCCAACAAATACAAGGAAGCGGTAGAACCGTTGAAGAAATCGACGGAGCTCGATCCGAAAAATGCTCAGTCGTGGTATCTGCTGGGGACGGTTCTGGTGGGCACGATGGGTTTCAAGAAAGTTGGCGACAAGGATGTTCCCGACGTGCAGCCGGGAACCGTCGAAGCCTACCAACATGCGATCGAACTCGATCCCAATGGACCTTGGGGCGCACAGGCCAAGCAGGGGCTCGACATGCTCCAGCAAATCGCGCCGGGTATCGACACGAAAGTCGGGGCCAAGAAAAAGAAGACTTAGCGGTGAAGCAAGAAAAGAGAAAGGCCGGCGAGTTTGTGCGCCGGCCTTTTGTTCTAGAGAGCCGACATCTTCGCGAAATGAATCCGGCTCAGCGATGAGACAGCGTTCCTGTTGTCTTGGTGCGCCGCAAGGTCCACGAGAAGACCAGCATCGAGAAGGGAAGCAACACAACAGCAAACAATAGCAGGATTTCGATGGACGAGAGGAGTTGCCGAAGACTTGCGCCACCCAGCAAAGAGGCGCGCATGGCGTCGAGAGCGTGAGTCATGGGATTCAGCTTGGCGACAATTTGCAGCCAGTCCGGAAGGATGGACACAGGGAAGAGCATTCCGCCGGCGATGCTCCATAAGCCAATGAGCAGCCACTTCGCCGGATTTCCGCGCTTGAACAACAGCAAATAGCTTGCCGAGAGAATGCCAAGACCGGAGAACGATAGAAGGGATGCCGCAAGAACGGCAGCAACGCTGATCCAGTTTGCCGCGCCGATTGGAAAATGGAACAGCATGGCGCCCCACGCGATATACACGGCGATGCGGATGGTGGTCATCGCAAACGGATAGATGGCGGAACCCGCGAGCATGAGCGGAAGGGAGGTCTGCGTGACCAGAAGATGTTCCAGGGTGCCGGAGTCGCGAGCTTCGGTCAGGCTCTGGTCGAACGTGTCCATGGCCACGCTGAGGTAGTCAAAAAAAACAAATCCGACTAAAGCGAATGCGAAATAGCCGCCGGATTGCGGCAGGGCACTCCTCAGCTGCGGGCTGTCGACGAAGCGGGCCGCATAGAAAAACATGGTAGCGCCGAACAGTGCCTGGACGACATCCAGGACAAACAAGCTGCGGTAGGTCTTTGCGATCATCAGATCGCGCCAGAAATACAGCCATAATTCGCGCCACAGGCTCAATGCGGTTGCCCTTCGTGCTCCAGCAGATTTGCGGAACCCGTGAGCCGGAAAAATGCTTCCTCGAGGTTGGCAGCTCCGGCGTTCCCGAGCAGGCCAGGAACGGTGTCGAAGGCAATCAACCGCCCCTGGTCGATTACCGCGACGCGATGGGCAAGCTGTTCGATTTCCGACAGCGCGTGGGACGCGAAGAGCAAAGAAGCTCTTGCGTTTCGAAGAACTTCCTTCAGCAGGAAGCGCCGGAATTCCGCCGCAGCGATGGCGTCCAGGCTGCGGGTAGGTTCGTCGAGCAATAACACCTTGGGTTTGTGAAGCAGCGCCCTGGCAAGGCTGAGCCGCTGCGTGGTGCCGGACGACAACGTGCGCACTTGCTGATCCAGTGCGTCGCGTAGATGAAACTGTTCCGCAATTTCCGCGATGCGATTCTGTGCTTCGCTCCGCGCCAGGTGATTTAGCCGGCCGAAGAACAGCAGATTCTGCCGGCCCGTAAGGCGCGGATAGAATCCTTGATCGCTGCCCGCGTGGTAGCCGAGTTGGCGGCGGACAGCGCCCGGGTCTTTCGAAGTATCATGCCCCGCAACAAACGCGCGCCCGCCCGTGGGGAGCAACAGCGTCGCCAGAATGCGCAACAGAGTGGATTTGCCCGCGCCATTGGCGCCGAGCAGCGCCACCGCTTCACCTTGTTCAACTTCGAGAGTCACACCCCTCAGAGCCGGCCGAGTTGGCCGTTCAAACGGCTGCAGGTAAGCGCGCAACCCGCTACGCGACGGCGGGTAATACTTTTCAAGAGCGTGAAGAGAAATGGCGGGAACGAGGCTTTCGGGCATCGAGTTCTTATAGCGTTTCTGGTGCCAGAGCACAACCTGCTGCCGGTCGGAAATTTCGTTGCGGAACCGTAGTCAACTGCGGCCAGGAAAGCTACAATGACGCAACGCTTCGGTGGAGACCAAAGTGGGACCCCCCGCGCCCAGGCCAGCGGTCTCTGTGACCGGAAGATTAGGGGTGCTCGTCGAATGATCTCATTTGGTGACCGCGTCACCGTGCCTTCCAATATCTTGATTCGCTTTTTAGATCAGGAATCGGTGATTCTCAATCTGAATACCGAAAAGTATTTCGGTCTAGACGCGGTGGGAACGCGAATGTGGCAACTGGCGACCTCTTCGCCGACGATCGATGCCGCTTTTTTTCAGCTGATTGAGGAATACGACGTTGAGCCCGCCACCCTGCGGATCCACCTTGCCGAACTGCTCGAGCACCTGCTCGACAACGGTCTCATCGCCACACAGGCCGCCGATGTGGGCACGCCTTCGACGGTTTAGCGCGTTGCCACGCCCCGCAAAGGCACTATTCCTGCGGGCGGTCCTCTTGCTTCCCCTGATCGCAGTTTCGTTGCGCTTCCGCGGCTTTCGTTCGACTCAGCGGATCCTCCGGCGTTTTCTTGCGATACCAGCGGACGCTCCTTCAGACGCGGCGGCCGAATCGCGCGTTGTGTGGACTTCCCGCATGGTCCTTGCCGCCGCCCGTAACTCTCCCATTCGTTCAACCTGCCTCGAACGATCGCTTTCCCTCTGGTGGCTGCTGGCGCGCCAGAAGGTTACGACCCAATTCCGCATCGGCGTTCGAAAAGAAGGCGACAAATTTGCGGCGCACGCCTGGGTTGAGCGCGATGGTATCGCTATCGGTGATCCGGAAGCCTCACACTTGCACTACGCGGCCTTCACCGAAGAAATGTCCGGGGACGTTTCGTGAGCGGTTTCGCGGGAATCGTTCGAATCGCGCCCAGCGCCGAATCGGACGAACTGGATCGTCTAGCGGTTGCGCGCATGGCCCGCACCATCGCGTTTCGCGGTCCGGACTCCTTGCAACAATCCAACCAACCGGGCGCCTCATTTGCCTTCTCATTCTTGAAGACTGGCCCGGCTCCGCAATCGGATTCACAGCCAGTTGCATTGGATGGAACCGTGCAGCTGATCGGCGACGTTCGGCTGGACCGCCGCAACGAGCTGGTCGACCGCCTCGCTCAGCACGGGCGGCATCCCGAACCGGGAGTCACCGACGAAGAAATCATCCTTCGGACCTGGAGGTTGTCGAGCGAGGCGAGGGGCTGCAGGATTTTTTTCGAAGAACTTTACGGCGATTTCAGTTTTGCGCTTTGGGAGCCCGGCAAAAAGGAGTTGCACTGTTTTCGGGACGTTATGGGCGGCAGACCTTTTTACTATTGCGCCGCGGACGGAATGTTTTCGTTCACCAATACACTCAAAACTCTCCATGATGCGCCAGGCTTCGCGCCGGAACTCGACCGCGAGTACATCGGCGATTTTCTTTTGCATTCCTGGTGCCCGCGCCCGGAAAGCACTGTTTACAAATCAATTCGCCGCTTACCTGCCGGACACTGGCTGACGTTTTCGCCGAATGGCGTGCAGGTCAGACGATTCCAGAACCTGCCGATCGAAGATCCGATCTTCTTGAAGAAAGACCGCGAGTACGTTGAAATCTATCGCGACTTGCTCGAAAAAGCGGTCGCAGACCGGCTGCCGCGCGGCCCCGCATCGATCTTCCTCAGTGGCGGCATGGATTCAAGCTCCATAGCGGCAACGGTGTGCAGCCTCCGCAAGAAGGCCGGCGCGGAAAACAGGCTTCACGCAGTCTGCTCTGACCTCGAACCGCTGTTCGATGACGAAGAAGGTCGATGGGCAGCAAAGGTCGCAGAGCATTTGGGAATCGGATTCGAATTGAGCCATCGCGGTGACCGCGCTCCCTTTTCCGGGCTTGAGGATTTGGGAGGCTGCTTTCCCGAACCTCTGGCCAATCCGTTCAGGGCTATCTATATCGATCTCTACCGGCGATCCTCGGCCAAGTCTCGAGTTGTTTTCCTAGGCTATGGTGGCGACGAAATCCTGACCGGCCAGACGGGAGCGTACTTGGTCTATCTGACCAAACGCGGAAAGTTTCTAAGGGCGCTCGCTGACGTGGCCGAATACGTGACCACGAGTCGGCGGCTACCTCCTCTGCGCGCCGGAATTCGAAGTTGGTTTCGCCGACGGCTTGGCTTAGCTGATGTCGAACCACAATTCCCGTCGTGGCTGGTGCCTTCATTCGAACGGGAACTTGACTTGAGAAAGCGGTGGCGGGAACTCCAGCGCAACGAACCGGGGGTTCACCCCGTCCATCCGCTCGGCTATCGCGCGCTTGCCGGCACCGGCTGGCCGCAGTTTCTGGACGTCGAGGACGCCGCGTATACTGGTTTGCCCCTTGAAGTACGCACACCTCTCTTCGATTACCGGCTCTTATGCTTTCTCCTCAGGCTTCCTGCGCTTCCATGGTGCGTGAACAAGGAAATCGTTAGAAGGGCGATGCAGGGCCGACTGCCACAGGCGATCCTCCATCGACCGAAGTGTCCGCTGGCGAAAGATCCGCTGCTGCTTCACCTGAAAAAGGGGAACTGGCATATGGACCAGGCCGGGAACCCATCACCCGAAATCCACGAGTTTGTGAATTGGCCAGAACTTCTAAAGCGCGGGCGAGTTGAACCTGATCTCTCTGTTTGGACCGACATGAATCCCATCGCTCTTGATCGGTGGCTGAAAGTCATTGAAAAGCCAGAGCCAATTCAGTAGATTGGGTACAGGAGCCTTGGCGATGAAGAAGGTCTTGGAGACGAAGCCGAAGCGGGAATATCGCGCGCCGAAGCTGCACGTTTATGGCAATCTGACACAGATGACCAAGGCGACAAACGCTATGACCAAGAAGAGTGACCACAGCGGCGGCAAGTTCAAGACGACCTGAAGCGGCCCCGGCTGAGTAAGCATACTGTTCCTTTCCTTCCCTCGTGACTTATCCTTATCGCGCGTATGGGCTTGCCTTGGAATCGCAAACAGCGATTGAAGGTCTAAGTCTAAGGTCTCCAAACCATGAGGCTTCGGACTCCGATTCGATTGAAATTGTTATCGGCCGGTGCCCGGCTTGGGCGGAGGCCGCTCAGAAGTTAGGAACCGAGCGGATTTATGCCTCGCCGACGTCAAGCACCCACGCCGAAGCGGCCTTTCAACTATCCCGGCTTGGCGGCGGCCAGTTTTTCCGGTTTTCCTATGCCGATGGCACACAATTTGTGGTCGACGCTCAAACGCAAAGAATCTGGGGCGCGTCTCCGCCACCGCTGACGCAGGAAGATCTCGTCAGTTATCTTGTCGGACCAGTGCTAGGGTTTGTGCTGCGGCGACGTGGCGTGCTGGCGCTGCACGCCAGTTCGTTTTCTAAAGGCGGTTTCGCATTCGCGCTCTGCGGTGGCTCGGGTGTGGGCAAATCCACCGCCGCGGCGGCGCTCGCGCTTCGAAACGTTTCCGTCCAGTCTGAAGACATCACGGCCCTCCGGGAGCGAGATGCCGTTTTCTGGGCGGCACCTGGCTACCCCAGAGTAAACCTGTGGCCCGAGTCAGCGGCAGACCTCTTTGGGGCTCCGACTGCCCTTCCGAAGATTACGCCCAACTGGGAAAAACGATTCTTGTCCCTGGATGAAGAATCTGGCAAATTCGAAAATCGGGAGCGGCAACTCGCTGCGATATACATTTTGGAGGCGCGGACCACCCGCGATGACGCGCCACGCATCGAGACGATTACACCGCGGGAAGCAGCGCTTCTACTCGTGCAGAATACATACATGAACTATCTGCTTGGCAAGAATCAACGCGCCACAGAGCTTGACGCCATAGTGCGGCTGGTGTCCCGCGTCACGATGCGGCGGCTCACACCTCACAGCGACCCGGCAAAAATCGCGGCTATGTGCGAATTGCTTGAGAAGGATGCGGCCAATGTCGCTGAAGCGCTCAGCGGCACATTCTCGAGTCAGCGTCATGAATGAACTTGAGTACTCGCTCTATCAGTTCGGCCGGATGATGAACGACAAGGTGCGGATGAGCGCCTATCAATCGGCCATCTCACGTACGGTCCGGTCCGGCGACGCTGTCCTGGATCTCGGCTGCGGTCCGGGAATCATGGCTATGCTGGCATGCCGTGCCGGTGCGGGCCGAGTGTACGCGATCGATACGAACTCGGTCGTCGATTTTGGCCGGCAGCTTGGAGTTGCGAATGGACTCGCGGACAAGATCCAATTTTTGCACGGCGATTCCCGTCGTATCGAACTGCCAGAGCGAGTCGACGTCATCGTTTCCGACGTTCGCGGCAGACTTCCTCTGTACGGCGAAGCAATCCAGACACTGAACGACGCGCGAGTGCGATTTCTCGCCGAAGGCGGCCGGATGATTCCCGCATCGGACGTGCTTTTTGCTGCCGTAGTCGAGGCTGGCGAGCAGTACCTGGCCCTGACAGAACCTTGGTCCTTGAACGGGCTCAACCTATCGGCGACGCTTTCTCTGGTGTTGAATACCATTTATGGCGCGCAGGAGCCCCAGCAGGTCATCTCAACTCCGCAGAAATGGTGCGTGCTGGATTACTCCCGCGTCGTCGATCCGCGAGCCGCGGGTTGCATGCAAATTCCGATTGTGCGGGATTCCACGGCGCACGGACTTATGGTGTGGTTCGAAACGGTTCTGTTCGAGGACATTGGTTACTCTTCGGGCCCGGATGAGTGCGAGAGTGTCTACGGCCGATTGTTTTTTCCCTGGGAGTCGCCCGTGACACTGTTTGCTGGGGATGAGGTGCGCGTGGACTTGCGTGCCGATCCGGTTGGGCACGATTACGTGTGGTGCTGGGAAACACGAATACCTCCACGCGAGGAACGAAAAGAGGTCGTTTTTCGACAGTCCACCTTTCATGGCGCTACGCTCTCTACTTCGTTGCTGCACAAACACAATACGAATTTCGTGCCCGAGCTTTCCACAGAGGGCCAGGCGGAACGCTGGCTGCTACAGGCCATGGATGGCAAGCGGACCCTCGAGGACATCGCCTCCGAAGCGGTGCGGCTCTTTCCGGGTGTTTTCCGTCGCCGCGAAGATGCGCTCAATCGAGCTGCCGACCTTGCCGAAGAGTTTTCTCTCTGAGCCTCCTTCCGCCTTTTCTCGCGTACACTGAAAGCGTCTCTCCCAGGAGCATTTCTGCTACCAGCATCTCCATATGGGGCGACTTTCGTCGCCAGCGAGTGGCCTCTGCTAGTGGAGGCTTGCGCACTTCCGCGCAACACAGAGAGGATTTCTGCGCTAGCGGCCGAGATCCGCGATCCCGAACTGCTGCTCCTGCTGGCGGAAGATCACGGTGTGATCGCGCACCTTGCCATGGCTCTTGCCGAGCTTCCGGACGCGCGGATTTCCGCTGCATTGCTCCATGCTCTTCGCACGCGTCACCGTCTGCAACTTTTCTTTTCGCTGGCCATGGCTGGGGAACTCTTTCGCGTCCTCGATCTGCTCCGTCATTCTGAAATCGATTCACTCGTCGTAAAGGGTCCGGTCCTTTCGGTAAGGGCCTACGGCGATCCTGCGGCCCGTCGCTACGCGGATCTCGATTTACTCGTTCGACATGCGGATATGCTGCGTGCTACTCAGGTTCTCGTTGCGGCAGGTTATAACTCACGCGTCCTCCCCGAAGCGATTCGCGCCGGAAAAATCCCTGGCGAATACCAGTTTCGCCACCCAGGAACCAAAATCGTTCTCGAGCTGCACACCGAACGCACCTTTCGCCATTTTCCCCGGCCTCTTCCCATCGAGAACTATTTTCGGAACAAGACTTCACTGCTGCTCGATAGCCGCCCCGTTCCCGTTCTTCCGCCCGAGAGCGAGTTTGTCTTTATCTCGATTCATGGAGCCAAGGATTTTTGGGAGCGCCTGATGTGGATCTCGGACGTTGCCGCCATTGTTCACAATCATCCTGAGACTGATTGGAAACGGGTACGCGCGGACGCGGCTGAGGTTGGTGCGGAACGCATGGTACGTTTGGCGCTACTGCTGGCAAAGCGGCTGCTCCGTGTGCCGGTTCCCGCAGAGATGAAAGACGAGGTAAGCAGCGATCCCGCGTGCCTGCAGCTCGCCCGAGAAGTGGAAAGCTGGCTTCCATACGCCGGCTATGCCACACCGCCAATCGCCCGGCGCGCCAAGTTTCGCTTCCGACTGCACGGGCGTATGCTCGCGGGCGCCGCTTATCTCTTGCGCTTATCGCTAACTACAACCGAACACGATTGGTCCACCGATGAAGGGGCCCCGCGTTCCCGCTTGGGTGGATTTCTTCACCGGCCTTTTCGTCTTGTGAAGAAGTACGATCGCAACGCAGATTCCTGACCGCAAAAAAAAAGAAAGGCCTTCCCGATTTCAGGAAGGCCCCTCACCTGCGCCGGAAATCACAAATCTAAATCTTCGTCCGCATCTCCATCTTGCGGACTGTCTTGTGTTTCGCAGCAGGAATCTCAACATCCAGCGTCAAAGCGCTCTTATTGCGCAGCACGCCAAGCTTCGCAGTCTTGCCTTCGCTGGCTGCCAGCTTGGAGCGAAGTTCCGCAAGTCCGTGGATGCGTTCGCCGTTGAACGATGTGATCACGTCTCCCGCCTTCAGGCCCGCTTTTTCCGCGGCCGATCCAGCATTGACGTCGCGAACAAGCACGCCTTCGCCGTCCGGTGCGCCAAAGTAGGAACCGAGTTGTCCGCTCAGGTCTTCCGCATCAATCCCGAGCCGCGGGCGATTCATCAGCAGGTTGCCGTTGTCCCATTCAAGACTCGGGACGCCGGGCACCGGCGCAACTTCTGGAAAGTCCGGCACCCGAAAGTTGAACACTTGTGGCATTGCGCCCATCAAGCGCTTGTGATTTTCCTGCATTTTGCCGAGAGTGGCGGTGATGTTCTGCGAGCGGCCGTTTCTCCACACAGTCAATTGCAGTGCGCGGCCCGCGGGCGTCTCGCGAATCATTCTTCGGAATTGCACCGTGCCCTCGACGCGCTGCCCGTTGATTTCTGTAATCACGTCGCCGTCTTTCAAACCCGCCCTTGCAGCCGGACCCTCTTCCAGAACTTTCCCAATGATCACTCCGCGCTCTGCGGAGAGTTTCAGGTCCTTCGCTTTGTCAGCGGTCACTTCCTGCGTTTCCACTCCCAGCCAGCTTCCGCCCTCATCCGGGAGGGCAATCGAAAATTCCTCATCGCGGTCGCTCTCTGGGCCCACCGCTTCGACGCCAGCTTCCGGTGTTTGCACGATTTTCATGCGGGTGATCGCGCTGGGCGGGCCAGGGGCAGCCGGTGCCGCTGGCTCCTGCGCTACCGCGCCCTGCATAGACTTGGAAGTGCCGGGCAATGCAATCAGTCCCAGGCACAGTGCTGCCGCCCCTCCGGCCACCAGCAGATTTTTCTTGTTCATGAAGGTTCTCCTTGCGCTGTTAGACGCATGGGATCTCAAACTGTTGTCCGAAGCGCCACCAGGCGGATGCCGCCGTTGATCGTGTGCAACTTGATCGGCACTCCGCCGCGGCCCAGTTTCCCGTGGAGTTCCCGTGGCTTCAGCGAGCTCTGCATCGACACGGGTAGCTCGGAAAGGAAATTTCCATTCAAGCAGCGCGCTTCAAGGTCGGCTTGGGAATCCGCCGGAAGCGCTAGGACGACGGAACCATTGGTCGTCTCCGCGAGCGTGCCGTTGACGCCATGTAGATGCGAAAGCTCCAGGCGCACGTTCCCATTCGTGGTGCGTGCATGCACCGTGTTGTCGGCGCCGTAAACCTCAATGTTGCCGTTTACCGTGTGCAGCTCCTCCACCTCGCCCACGCCGGCCACGCGAAGCGTCCCGTTCACTGTGCCCAGATGCTCGACTTTGGCGCCGTACGGGACGTGGATCGTGTATTCCACCGCTACTTCCACTCCTTCATTTTGCGGATAGCGGGTTGCGATGGAAACCGCACCTCGATTGGCATTCACTTCGATCGAGACGCGCTCCAGGTCCGCTTCCCGCGCTTTGGCGGTCTTGACCGCGTGCACTTCCACCACATCGCGGTCCCAGCCTTGTACTTCCACAGTTCCATTCACGTTTTGCAGCTCAAACGTCCCGCCTTGTTGCAGCGGATAGGATTGATTGAACTCCTTGCTGATGGCGAAGCCAGGAACGGCCGCAACCGCCAGCGCGAACAGCAACACCATCGCCGGAACGACCAACTTGCGAAGCTTCATAAACACTCCTCTTCGAGGATGCACCGCACGATTTCGTTTTCACTTCACCGCACTGTGCGCCCACCTATGCCTGAAGAACACACCGTGGAACCCGTGAACCCCCATACCCCTCGCCAGAAACCTAGCTCATTGCCGCAATTGAAATTCAAAAGAAACAGTCGAGATTACGTCGACCAAATTTCCGTCCATCATCACCGGCCGGCCGCGCCATTGTTTCACCGCCTCAATCGCGGCGTCGGCAAGTACCGTATCCCCCTCCAAGAGCTTTTGCACCTCAATTCGTCCATCCGGCTTGAGGCGCACTTGCAGTCTCACCAGCCCTTCGATCCCCGCTTTGCGGGCGATTTCCGGGTACGCCGGGCGAGGCGATGAGACGATACGCTTTTGAAAGCTGTCGCCATCTTCGCGAACGCCTCCGAGAATTCGAAATTCAAATCTGTCTACCCAGGTGCTCGGCCACACGCTGGGCTTGAGTGGCTGAGGCTTGGGTTGAACGCTAGCCTTGGGCGCAGGAGAGGGCTCCGGCCACGGCATCCCCCGGTCCGCCACGGGCGTCATTGCCAGATCTCGATCCATGCGCGCTTTCTGGTCGCGCATCATGGAATCCCACAAAGCAGTTTCCGACTCCAGATATTGCAGCTTGATCTTCCCGCCTGTCGTCTTGAGTCTTAGAACCGGGCCGCCTCCATTCAAGGCAGCGAGTGCCTTCAGCGGGCCGCTCGCCTGCGAACTCTTCACGATCTGTAGCGCCAGCGCAGGATCGGACTCGATGCGATGTACATCTCCGTTTTCGACCACCGCCTCTATGTTTGCCGCTAGATTTCTCGGCAGGAATACAACGATGTCGCCCGCTCCCGACGTCAGCTGTGATGCACCGTCAAGACGCACCGACCTGTCCGCGTTGGCTGCGGCTTCGGGATTAATCCAAGCGGTAATGGTGCCCGAGCCCGTCTCCGCCCGCACCGATCCCGAAACTCTCGTCAGGCAAATGCTTCCACCGCTCGATTCCACTTCCATCGGTCCCGAAACGTACATCACGCGAATCCCGCCGCCGCCCGTTAGAGCGTGCACCGAGCCACGAACCTCGCCGAAGTCAATTTGACCTCCCCCGGTCTTTACCGCGACATAGTTTCCGGCCTTGCCCACCGTGATGTTCCCACCTTCTGTTACCAGCTCAGCTTTGCCGCCAATGGCCGCCGAACGAATGTGGCCGCCTCCCGAGTGCAGGTTCGCTTCCCCGAGAATGGAACCGGTGTTGATGTGGCCGCCCGCGGTGAAAGCATTCAGGTCCCCGGAAACACCTTCCACCTGAATATGCCCGCCCTGGGTTTGGAGTTTCGCAGCGCCGCGTGTTTCGCCATGCTTACCCGACGCTCTAGCGCCGTTCGTCAGTAAGCGTCCGGTGACGATATTTCCTCCTTCCGTTACCAGCGCCGCAGATCCGCCGATGTCACCGGTCAAAATGTCGCCGGCTCCCGTATTGATATCCAGTCCGTAGCTCGCTGGCACTGCTAGTTCAAAACGCACCCAGAATTGCGCGTTGTTAACGGCTCGCGCAGGTTGTTGCGGTAGGGTTCCTGTGATCTCAACGCCCGAGGCGGTGCTCCTCGCATTCAGCACGTAACGTTCGAGCAATTGCGAGGCGAGTGGTTCCCGCGCGTCCGTTTCGATGTGCACTGAATACCGGGCGACGGGTGCCGCACCTCGCTCGAGGCTGACAATACGCACCGAACCAAGATCGGTATTCAATCTGAGAGTCAGGTTTTCCCGCGTCTCGACGACACCATTCAAGTCCTTCGAGACGTGAACTCCACCCGGTGCGCCGCGCCCCGGCTCGGTCATGTCCGGTCCGACAATCGTCGTTGATCCTGGCTCCCTTGCCGCGCCAGCGGTCAGGGCCGCGAGCCCTACAGCAGTCAGTGCGACGGCGCTCAAGCCGGCCATTCGCGAGAAAGAGAAAAACTTCTTCATGGTTCGTAGCAATGCCTTTTCAACCGCGAGAAGCAGCCCCCACGGTTTCCTTCGTAATCTTTCTTTGCCTTCTGAACGCGTTCCTGAAATCCCCTATTGGACATCCGGTGGGCCGATTTGGCGCAATGCAGCAGCGCTTCTCAAACGGACGTAGCGGTTCGGATCGCGGCGCTGCAAATCTTCCAACGCCCGCACAACGCGCCGCACGGATGGATTCGTTCCGGACAGGGCAACTGCCGGAGCGCTCGGCGTGATCATCGGCGTATCGGAACCGGGAGCTTCCGGCGTTTCGGGCAATTGCGGAGCAGATTCAAGTTCCAGCGAACGCACCAGCAGGTTCACCGCCTCAACGCGCACACCCGGATTGGAATCTTCGTTCAACGATTCGAGAAGCGCATCGCGAACGTCTTCGTTTGCCGCCACGTCACGCAGCGCTTCGAGCGCCTTCATGCGCACGGCCGGATTATGGTCGCGACGCGCCGCAGCCAACAACGCGCTGCGGATTTCCGCGTCATGGATATCTGCCTTCAATGCTTCGAGACAATCCAGCCTGACTCCCGCGTCAAACCGATCGCTGTTCCGCACCACATAAGTCAGAACTCGCCGCACATCCGAATCTTCAAGGTTTCCCGAAAGAATCACAGGCTGCTCGGCACGTAGTTGAACCTGCAGAGTACCGGGCGCGGCATCTGCACTGGGCGAAAAGTTAATTCCTGAAACCGCCATTTTGGAAAGTTGGTCGTCGGAAACCTTGGGTGCCGCGGATACGCTCATCGCTCTACCGTTGAAGTTCGAGCCGGTAGGAAGCCATTGCAGCAACTGCACGCCAAGAATCGCACCCGCTGCCAGGAGACCCGCAGCGCTCCATCCCGGCCGCAACGCCATCCAGCGCCGCACAAATCCAAACGGCTGCCATCGTTCGGGCGCTGCGGGCACCGCAATTTCATCCAGCGATTCCGCGAGTTCACTGCGGCATTGCGCCAATAACGATCCCGAACGGTCCAGCTCGTCGGCCGGCTGCGGAAGCGACGACGTGCATTCCAGCAACCCACCTTCTTCGGCGAGCAGCGCACGGCAGTCGCCGCAATCTCGAAGATGCGCTTCAATCCCCGCGCGTTCTTCGGAGGTGACTTCATCACATGCCAGAAAAACCAGCAGCGGCGCTACTTCGGAGCAATTCATCCTGAACTCGTCCGCGTTCATCGCAGCTCCCCGAGTTCCTGGCGCAATTTGCGCGTCGCGCGGAACAATGAATTCTTCACGGTTTCTTCGGTGGTGCCAAGCGCATCCCCGATCGCGCGCAGTTTCAATCCCTGATAGTGCTTCATTTCGAATACAACACGCTCGCGGGGTGAAAGCCGTTCCATTGCTTTTGAAATTCGCGAACGAATTTCTTTTCCCATCAACCGCCGTTCGGGATCGAGCGTCGGCCGGTGCTCGCGCTGAAACTCAAAAAAATCCCGCGCACCTTCTTCCTGGCGGTTAACGTGAATTTCGGGAGCTTGGTCCTCGGGCCGCGCCTGTCTCCGGCGCAAATGATCCAGACATACGTTGGTGACGATGCGGTACAGCCAGGTGTAGAAGCTGCATTCGAAGCGGAAGCGGTGCAGGTTGCGGTAAACCTTCAGGAAGGCTTCCTGATAAACGTCCCTGGCATCTTCGGGCCGCTTCATCAGGTTCAGGGCGAGCCGCAGCACATCGCGGTCGAATCGGCGGACGAGTTCCTCGAAAGCCGCGCGGTTCCCGGCCTGAGCCTCGATGACGAGGGACCGTTCGTCAAGTTCCGGCAAGGAGGTCACCGTGGCCAGAGCGGCGCTTAATCCGCCCGACCTGCCTGCGTTATCGGCCAAAGCCAACGCCCAATGGGGATGTGGCATATTCGCTTTCTTTTCGTATTTCGCCGTGCTCTCCGTTCATTCTCAAATGCTTAATCAAACGGAAGCCGTCGGCCAAACACGCAGCGCTGCGGTGTCAACCAATTTGGACGCACCGCCGCACCTCAGGTAAGCAGCCACACTCTCTCATCTGATACAACGAATGGCCACGGCTATTTGTTTCCGAAGCGGGAAACACTCACGGGCGTTGCCTAGGCTTTTGGGCCGTTTGGCCGCTTGCGGAGCGAGCCGGAAATACCCACCTATTGCGTCGGCCCCGTGGTCGCCTGGGTCCGCCCCCCCAGCCAAGCCATCAGCGGCCAAAGCAACAGCGCAACCAGCGTCGCGAGGATGGCCATGGCCTCATGCTGGTAGGTGCGGTTGGGCTGGGATGCCAGTTCCTCAGCCCCCAAAATAAGCGTTGGAACCGCCAACACCAGGAAATATCCGAGCAGGTTCAGCCTGACAATTCGCGAAATTCCGAACACCACGACGCCCAGAAGGATAGCCCGCGCGATCCACTGTTTCAGGAAATCCGCGGGACTGCCCCAGTGGCTCACCATCGCCAACGAACCAAACACGAAGAGCAGGGCTCGAATTACCGGCGACTTGCAATGTGCCAAGATAAATCCGCCTGCGACCGCGATAAAACCGCTGAAAAGCAGCCCGTGAAGCACCGCCGTTGCGGGGAGGGAAATCGCTGGCAGCAACGAATCGAAATCGGTGCCGAACATAGCCGGGTAGGAATGATGCGGCGTGGGCCAGCGAGCCAGGAGCCATTCCGTAATGCGGCTCACGGCGACGAGCGCGCCCGTTCCGCCGACGCCAATCAGCAAAGCATCGCGATAATACGATCCCGGCATACCCCTCCACCCGGGAAGCTCGGTTTCGCCGAAGGCCTGCCTCAGAAAGAACCAGCCCATCGCGAAGAGCAGCGCTACCGCTCCGAGGTAGAAGAATCCGCCGATCAGGAAACCAATGCCCAGCACGCCATACAAGTATTTAAGGGGCATCGCCGTGGTGTACTGACTCAAGGCCGCAGGGATGCGGTCTCCGCAGGCGATCACGCCGACGTACGCCGCCAGCCCCATGAGTCCCCACACGATCAGCCGTCGCCACGGCAGTTGCCGCATTAGGTCTGATTTGATTTCGCGCAGGAAATAGAAAAGTACCGCGCCGCCGACCCCTAGAATAAAACAGCCCAGAAAGACGGTATGTACGGTCCTCGGCACGGATCGCTCTTCCTGCTTGCGCCGCCATTCGTCGGGAATCTTGACGAAGGTCCGAAAATTCGTTACCTCGTCGCCCACGAGGGCCACCTGCATCCGCAGGAACGCCTGACTCGCCGGATCCGCGACTTCTCTCGATTCATGAGCATCAAGGGGCTGGTTCTCCTGCCAGATCAGGTTGTGATCGGTCCGGTTCGGCTTTTTTTCGGAAGTCGAATCGACAAGTGTCCAACGGGAAAGGTCCACATGCTTTTCGTCCTTGAGGAAAGCCGTCGCCTTGGCCACTGCATCCTCTTTTGAGAACGCTGCTCCCTTTGCCGTCTCCGCCAGTTGATGGTGCACGCTGTGCAGCGAACCTTCCGGCCGCAAGATGACCGAGTACTCTTCCGCTTGTCCATCCCGGAAATATCTGGTGTCCCACAGCGCGCCTGGAACGCGCTTCTCATAAATTTCATTCAGCGCGGGCACGCCGATCTTCTGCCGCAGGTATTCGTTCACGATGTCATCTGTCACGTTGACAAAAGTTGTGACGGAGTGGTAACTCCGCGGGTCCGCGCCGCGCTGTTTCAAAACCTCGTCTGCGCGCTGCTTTGCTTCCTTCGCATTCACAGAAAGCTTCAAGTAGTCGCCGAGATGAACTGGCTTCAGCTTCCAGGCAACGAGCCCTCCGCCCAACACGCACAAGACCAGGAACCCCAGAACCGCCCGCGATAACGAGCCTGTGGGAGCCGTCAGGGTTTCAACCTCAGGTCTCGCCGGGCGCGAACCTTCCTCTCTATCAGGCGCTTCATTCAGAAGATCTCGGTCGTCTTCAAACGTGCCGCGCCGAACGCGCGAATAAACGTTCATCCCCAACGGAATGAGCACAGCCAGCCCAATCACCACGCCGAAAATTCGCAGGGAAACGCTGCTCGAACGAACCAGGAACAATCCGACCAGCGAAGCATCCACGGTGTAGTGCCACACCAGCGTCGCCAGAATTCCCCAGCGCAGCATCACGATTCCCGCTACGATTCCGATCAGTCCGACCTCGAGGCCGCGAATGTACGGCGGTTCGTTGGGGTACGCCGCGTGCAGGAAGCCCCAGGAAAACGCAGGTAGGAGGACCGCCAGCGCATTCGACTTCGTCAGTTTCTGCAGAAAGGGAATGGCGAACAGCCGGAAAAGAAACTCCTCGCTGGTAGCGGCGAGCAGACCGATCGCCAGGCCGCCGATCCACGGTATGGAGGTGTTCAAACTGTCGTCATACTTCAGTTCCTGCGGGGCCCAAGCGCCAAACCTGTTGGCGATCAGGTAGAACGCCACAAGAAAGCCCATGTGCGCGGCGGCGAGTGACATCCCCACAATGGCGGACGAGAAAAATTCCTTCGTGCGCATTCCCCGCCAGGTGAATACCTTGCGAAGGCGCAGAAATTTTGGTTTCGCAGCTCGATAAAGCGGCTCGCCTCCCGGCAACGGCAACATCACCGTCAACGCCGAACCTATGCCAAATAGGATCGCGCCCATGATTTGCATGATCGCAAATGATCCATATGGGTCTTTTGTGTTGTACTCGCTCACCTCCAGCGGCCAGCGATTCAGCTGCATCACCGTCAACAGAACCGCGACGATGATTCCAAGCTGCAGGGCAAGCCGCCAGCTTGTCTGGCCCTTGCGCGTCAGTCGAATTCCGACCCACAGCACCGCGCCCAGCAGCAAAAAGTAGGGAACAATCGCGATGGTGTTGTAAAACTCGTTCGTCGAACGCAAGTTTCTGTAGTCACGCTCCCACTGTTCGGGAACTTTCAGCGCTTCGTGTGCCGATCCGATCTGCGCGCCGTGAAGTGCAATCGTCAACCGTTCCGGTGCGTCCTTCGCCCTGAATCCGTGTTTTTCCCAGGTAAAGGACCAGTCCAAGCGGTTGGGCTTTTTGGTGGAATTGGCTTCTTCCGACAGGAAGTCCCAGCCCGAAGCCTCTTTTCCGAGCCTCGCCGTCAGGAAATTCTGTGCGGTTTGCTGCGCCACTTCGCGGCTTGGTTGCGTGCCAGGTTGCGCTTCGGGAATTTTGTGCAGGTAGCCGGTGACGTTGCCCTCGGGACTGACGCTGACCTGAAACTCCTCTTCCTGCTGCGGCTTGAAAAACCGCACCTGCCAGTTCCACACGTTCACTTCGGAGGACATCAGCCGGTTGGCTTCCTTCAAGCCCCCGGCTTCGCGTTCGAGGTAGGTCTTCGCGTTGTCGTCCACCCCAAAGACGATCACCGAGCGGTAGCCCAATAGGTTGTTGCCGAGCGACCCGGCAAAATCCCGTGCCCGGGTAAGCGCCTCGGCCCGGGTTACGCGAAAATTGACCGAAGCTTCCGGAAAGGCCGCGAAGAAATTGCGATGCGCATACCACAGACCCACGATCCCGGCTAGCACCCACAGAATCAGCGCGCGCTTTTCCGAACCACTCAGCTCGACTTTGCTCACCAGCGCCTCCGTATTTCGCGCGTTCAGCGAACCATCACTCTATTCATACGCCGCCCCGCAGCGCAAGTAACCGTTCGTTCCGCCGTGCGTTGGTACAGACGACGTGCGGAGAAATGATATAAAAGCCTTTATGCATGATGGCTTGCAGACCGATGTCCGCATGATCAAAGGTGTTGGCCCGCAGCGCGCCGAACTCCTGGCCAAGCGCGGCATTCACACCCTCGAAGACTTGCTCGGCTATCTCCCGTTTCGCTACGAAGACCGCGTCCGCTTCTCCCAGATCAAAGATGTCCGCCCCAACCATGTTTTTACTTTGCGTGTGCGCGTCGCCAGCGGGTCCGCTGTGCGCAGCATGCGTGGCCGAGACGCCATTTACCACTTGCTCGTGCAGGACGACACAGGCTCGCTTGCTTGCAAATTCTTTCACGGCGGCTATCTTGAAGGCAGGCTAAAGCCGGGCCAGCTTCTGGTCCTTCACGGCAAAGCAGAAGTCGACCGTCTCCGCCCCGCTCGCGTCGAGATGGTCAACCCCCAGTTCGAATTGCTCAGCGGAGAAGGCCAGGACTCAACCGAAGTCGGACGAATCGTCCCGATTTATGAAGCTATTGGAACCTTCGGAACCCGCGCCATCCGCCGCGCCACATACGCCGCTTTGCAACAAATCGACGCGCGCGTGCCCGATCTGCTGCCAAGCTCGATTCGAGCGCGACTGAAATTTCCCTCGCGCCGTGACGCCGTCATCTGCACGCATTTTCCGCCGGCAGGTGAATCCGTCGAAGCTCTGAACCAGTTTCGATCGCCTGCTCAGTTGCGGTTGATTTTCGAGGAATTCTTTTTCTATCAATTAAGCCTGGCGCTAAACCGCAAGCTTGCGCGCAAAGCGGATGCGATCGCGTTCCGCCTGCGTGAGGACCGCGTTCGCCAAGCCCTCAAGCGCATCCTCCCGTTCAAGCCGACGGGAGCCCAAAAGCGCGTTCTGTCGGAAATCGCTGCCGATCTTGAGAAACCCGTGCCAATGAATCGATTGTTGCAGGGCGACGTTGGAAGCGGGAAGACCATCATTGCGCTTCAGGCCGCCGTAATCGCAATGGAAAATCAATGCCAGGCAGCCTTGATGGCGCCCACGGAAATTCTGGCCGTCCAACACTACCTCTCCGCGCGCCACATTCTTGAAAAGGCAGGCTACCAAATCGAGCTCCTGATCAGCGGTCTAAAACGTTCCGAAAAGATGGCCGCCCTGGAGCGAATCGCGGGCGGACAAGCTCAGCTTGTCGTGGGCACCCACGCCCTGATTGAAGACAACGTCGCATTCGCCCGCCTCGGCCTCGTTGCCATCGACGAACAGCATCGTTTCGGCGTCCTGCAGCGAAAGAAATTGATGGACAAGGCCGCCTCTCACGGCCATTCGCCGCACGTCCTGGTGCTGACCGCGACGCCGATCCCTCGCACACTTTCTCTCACTCTGTACGGAGACCTCGACGTCTCTGTCCTCGACGAGATTCCACCCGGCCGCACGCCGATTGAAACCCACATGACCAGCGAGGCGCACCTGGCGGGCGTCTGGGAATCCCTGCGTCGCGAAGTCGCCGCCGGACATCAGGCATACATCGTCTACCCGGTCATCGAGGAATCGAAGCTCGAACTCAAAGCCGCGATGGAAGAGTATGAACACCTTTCAATGCGGGTATTCCCGAAACTGAAGGTGGGCCTGCTCCACGGGCGGCTGGCTAGCGAAGAGAAAGACGCGGTGATGCAATCATTTCGAAGAAATGAAATCCAAATTCTCGTCGCTACCACCGTGATCGAGGTCGGCCTAGACGTTCCAAACGCCACGGTAATGGTGATTGAACATGCGGAACGCTTCGGCCTTTCGCAATTGCATCAGCTGCGCGGCCGAATCGGCCGCGGCGCGCAGAAATCCCATTGCGTTCTCGTCGCTCCCGTTCGATTGACGGATGACGCCCGCGCGCGGCTGGAAACCATGGTTCGAACCAGCAATGGGTTCGAAATCGCTGAAACCGACCTGCAGCTGCGCGGACCCGGTGAATTTTTCGGCACCCGACAGTCCGGTGAAATGGGCTTCCACGTCGCAAATCCCCTGCGCGACCGGGAATTTCTGGAGACTGCCCGTAAAGAAGCATTTGCCTTGGCGGACGACGAACAGCGAAAAGGAGAATTACGGGAGATGCTCGGCGCACTTCCCGCGCAGTGGCAGCGCCGCTATCACCTGGCGTCGGTGGGCTAATCCAAATGCGCATCATCGCGGGAACATACCGTTCGCGACAATTGAAGTCACTGAAGGGGCTTGCTCTGCGCCCCACAAGCGACATGCTGCGCGAAACCCTTTTTAATATCCTCGGGCCGCACGTCGAAGGCTCCCGCTTCCTGGATTTGTTTGCGGGAACCGGCGCCGTCGGCATCGAAGCCATCAGCCGCGGCGCTTCCTTTGTCGTCTTTGTAGAAAATCATGCTCCTGCAATCCGCCTGATTCACGAAAACCTGTCATTGCTCGGAATTGAATCGGGAGCCCGTGTCATTTCTTCGAAAGCGGTCGCAGCCCTTGCGAAACTGGAAAGGAATTCCGCGGTTGCGTTTGATTTTATCTTTCTCGATCCTCCTTATGCGAACGAAAAAGAATACAAAGAAACGCTGCTTGCTCTTGAAAAATCCCGGCTGGCCGAAGATTCGGCTGTTGTAATCGCCGAACATCGCAAGTCTTTCGCGTTGCCCGCCTCCTTAGGCCGCCTCCAACAATTCCGCACTCTGCGCCAGGGCGACGCCACCCTGAGTTTTTACAGGTTGGCTTAGTCGCCAGATGCGGGTAATTCCGAACAAGCTTGAGGAAACTGTTTTTTTGAGCGCACCGCAGAACTTTTGATAGGACCCCGCACAACTTTCCCGTGCGTCCCGTCATCTACTTACTTTTTGAGCCGCGGACTTCGTCCGCTGCGCTCTGGTTTGCCAATCGTTTTTCCCCGGCCAGCAGTTATAATGAAGGATTCCATGTCCGCGCACGAAGCCAACAATCCGCTCAACCTGCTGGGGCAGACTCCCGCTCCCACACCGCTCGGAGACGCACATCTGCACGGTCCGAACGAGCCCCAGCTCGATCTCGGCTGGGGACAGTTTCACCAGGGCATTGCAAGCAACTTCGCGGAACTCTTTCGCCGCGCGGGAACTCCGAAAGGACTTCTTTCCGCAAGCTTTTTCAGGGATTCCTGGGTCGAGCGTCGCCTTCCGCGACGCGCCATCTTCGCCGCAGCCCTCTGGCACATCGCTTTTCTCGCCATGCCTTTTCCGGAAATCGCCGGACCGAAGCGCAATCACGCCTTCGATAATTCCTCAATCAACTGGTCCGGGCCCATCGAAGATTTTCCGCTGATCGAAAAACCTGCCGCAAAACCGAGGCCCAGCCCACGCGGGACACAGAATCAGCCACCAGCACCCGCAGGCGCCGACGCATTTCACCCGCGACAAACTATTCTTGCCGATCCCGTTCATCCGACACACCCGCGGCAAACTCTGATCAATACCGCAGCGCCGCCAGAGCCGCCAAAGCTGCTTCCCGACCTTCCGAACATGGTGCAGCTCGCGCAATCCGCGGCGCCTGCTCGCCCGCGCCTTGAAATCAGCCAGGAAGTACTCAAAAAATTGCGGCCACGCAATCGGCGCATCGCAACAAGCGCTGCTGCGCCGGAACCCGAAGTGCAGATTCCGGAACAACGTGCCGCGGAGTTGAATCTCGCAATCACGAATGTCGGACCTGAGCGTCCGAAAGTGCAGCTTAACACCGGCGCCGCGCCGCGAGTTGCCCAGAGAAGGCAAGACGCCGAAGCAGAACCCGCGCCGGAGGTTGCCGCGCAGCTTACGTCGCCGAACGGCTCGGAGCAAACGCTGATTGCCCTTTCCGCGACTCCTGGTCCGCCCGCGCCGGTCGTTCCTCCGGCGGGGAATCTTGCCGCACGCGTTGCGATTTCGCCCGAAGGACGGAAGCCAGGCGTGCCTGGCGGCGCGCCTGACGCGAGGCCAAGCGCCAGCGGAAGTTCCGGAGGAGAGCACGCTGCTTCGGTTGCCGGCGCGGGCACCGGAGCGGGAGCAAATTCCGCCGGCGTGAGCATCAGCGGCGGATCTCCGCGCAGCAGCAACAACACAGTTTCCGGCGTCGGCGCGGGGAAGATTGTCATGCCGTCCTCGCGGCCGAACTACTCGCGCTCAGATGCCGCGCCTGAAGCGCCGCCCGCTCGCACCGCACCGCCGAATTTCGCAGCGCTTGCTCCAGACGCGAAGCCGGAAGCGATCTTCGCGCGGCGCCGCGTGTATTCGATGAACGTAAACATGCCGAACCTGAACAGCGCGACGGGCAGCTGGATTCTGAATTTTTCTGCGATGCGCACACCGACGTCGGCTCCACAAGTGAACAACTCCCAAGAAATTGCGGAGCCGGCTCCGCTGCACAAAGTTGATCCCAAATATCCGCCAACCGCCGTCGCCGAGCACATCGAAGGCGAGGTGATTCTCTATGCCGTGATTCGCCGCGACGGCTCCGTGGACTCCATTCAGCTGGTGAAGGGAATCGACCCGCAACTCGACGGCAACGCCATGCGCGCTCTCGCGCAATGGAAGTTCCGCCCTGCCGAGCATCAGGGCGAACCAGTCGACCTCGAAGCCATCGTGCACATTCCGTTTCACGCACCCGAACGAGAATAGTCTTCAATTCGCTCGGCCTAAGATTCGGCGAGCTTCACCAGAGTGAATAGGGCGTGATTGATTGGCGTCGGCACGCTGAGGGCGCGGCCCTTGCGAACGATAAAACCATTCAGTGAATCGATTTCGGTTTTCTTTCCGCGCATCAGATCCTGCGCCGTGGAGCTGCGTGTGGCTGCCATCTCGGCGGCGATTCTCAGACCGCCTGCAAGTGCCACCTTAGGATCGTCAAACAACGGGAGTAAAATTCCCCCGGCTTTCGCTACGGACAGCACTTCATAAACCGTGCCTTCGAGCAACTGGCGCGCATCTTCGCTGACCAGGATGTCGCCGTAAGTCGCTCTGCCGAGCGCGGACATCGCGTTCAGAGCGCAGTTCCACACCAGCTTTGTCCAGAGTTCTGCCGCAAGATTTTCGGAAATCTTGCAGGGAACCTTGGCGCGCGCAAAAACCGCCGCCACGCGCGCGGTGGATTCGCTTTGCGGCCCCAGGACCAGGTCGCCGCGGCCGACGTGTTTTACGGTTCCCGGTAACGGCACCGAAGCGGCGACATAAACTGCGGCGGCCAGGGCGTGGAGTCCCGAAGCCGCTTGAATCTGCTCCGCGTTGTCCACGCCGTTCTGCAGGCTCACGACGATCGCGTTCTCTCTGAGCAGCGGAGCAAGCTCCCGGGCGGCGATCGCCGTGTCGGTGGTCTTCACGCAGAACAAGACAATCTCCGCATTGCGTGCCGCGGCCAGTTCCGTGGAGCCTTGCACCTTGACGCTCTCTTTGAACTCTACCGTGTCGAGAAACAGACCGTTGCGGTTCACCGCGTCCACAAATACCCGTCGCCCGATGAACGCCACCGGCGCGCCCGCTCGCGCCAGCATTCCGCCGAAGTAGCCTCCAACGGCGCCTGCTCCGACCACTGCAATTTTCGGCCATTCACCTGCGCTCATCTTGCCTCTGGTTGAATTTGCATCGTTCTGGGTTGTCCGGTCTGCCTTACCGAGTATGTGATCGATTCGGGCGTTTGTCAGGACTGCGATGGCACGCCGATGGTCGCGTTCCCAAGCTGCGCAGGCGCTTGCTCGCGTGCCGAACCGTAAGCGATTCTTCTCGCGTGTGGCTGCCGTACAAATTGGCTCTTGCCTGCCTCAACCAGCATCGAAACCATAGCATACTGAGCAGCGAAGGAGCGTGAGTCATGGCGACGGCGACAACCCCCATCGTGGACTGGCGGAATGAGTGGCATGAATTTGAGGACGTGACCTATCTGAATTTGGCGGGGCAGAGCCCGGTACCGAAGACGGCGATCAAGGCGTTAGAGAATGCGGTGGAGTGGAAGAAGTTCCCCCAGCGGATACCTGACTCTGCGTTTTTTGATGTGCCGAACCGGGTGCGGGCGGCGATTGCCAAACTGATTGGGGCGCAGCCGGAGGAGATTGCTCTGACTTCGGGAGCGAGTACGGGGGCCGCAGCGGTTGCCTATGGAATAGGATGGCAGCCGGGCGACGAAGTGGTCACGGCGAGCGGGGAGTTTCCGCTGCAATACACGACGTGGCGGCCGATGGAGGAGCGCGAAGGAATCAACCTGAAAGTGGTGGCGGCGAGAGATGGATTCCATACCGCAGACGACTTTATCGCGGCGCTGACGAGGAAGACGCGGCTGGTTTCGGTGAGTCTGGTGCGGTTCGACAACGGATCTTTGATCGATTCCGCAAAGTTGGCGTCGGCGTGCCACGCGCAAGGGGCGCTTCTGCTGCTGGACGTGAGCCAAAGCTGCGGTGCCGTTCCCATGGACGTGAACGCGATGGGCGCGGATTTTCTGGTGTGCGCGGGATACAAGTGGCTGCTCGGACCGTTTGGCACGGGATTTTTTTGGGCGAAGAACGAGCACATCGGAAAGCTGCGGCCGGGTCCGTTTTACTGGATGGCGGCGGAGGGCGCCGACAATTTTTCGGCGCTGGCCTTTGCCGATCCCAAGCCGGCGCAGGCGGCGCGGCGATGGGACGCGGCGGAGACTGCGAACTACTACAACCTGGCGGCTTTGCAGGCGGGGCTGGAACTGGTGCTGCGCGCTGGCGCGCAGACGGTCGCGGAGCACAATCACAAATTGATCGAGCTGCTGTTTTCGCGGCTGCCGGTGGATCGTTGTGTGGTGGCGAGTCCGAGGGAGCGGACGCAGCGCGGGCCGTATGGATGCTTTCAGGCACGGACGCCGGAAAGGACGCGAGAGTTGTACGACAAGCTGCGGAAAGAGAATGTGATTACGAGTTTGCGGGAAGGGAAGATTCGCGTGTCCCCGTATTTGTACAACAATGAGAGGGACATCGACCGGCTGGTGGCGGTGATTACGGCGTAAGGGAGGCGCCGGTCGGGCCAGAACCGCGGACGCGCCCTCCACCGACTCCGGGTTGGGACCCGCAAGCTCTAGTCCGCTCTAAGCCTCGATCGATCGGCAAGATTGCTAGAAGTGGCCGCGGAGTTCGCGGAAAGCCGGGAGGATCACCAGTTTGCCGGAGCCGGCCATGACGGGTTCGTGCTCCATGTGCCAGGTGTGCTGGTGGGGAATGTAAACGGCGTTGAGACCGACTTTCATGGCGGGGTTGATGTCGCTGCGCGGGCTGTTGCCGATCATCCAGCCTTGTGTCTTTACGATCTTGTGTTTGTTGACCAGGCCAGTATAGGTGACGGTGTCTTTTTCGGGGACGATTTCGATCGCTTCGAAAAATCCCTGTAAGCCCGAGCGTTGCACCTTTGCCGATTGTTCCGCTGGCTCGCCCTTGGTGAAGAGAATCAGGCGATGGCGTTCGGTGAGGTACGCGAGTGTTTCAGGCACGCCGTCCAGAATTTTCGGCGGCGTGCTTTCGAGTTCGACGACGCGCGTGTGGATTTCCGCCAGGGTTTCACGCTTGGCGATCTGGTCGGCGAGCTTTAGATAGGTTTCTTCGAGCGAGCGGCCGAAACTACGGACGCCGTAACCGTATTGGCGGATATTCTTGCGCTCGGTTTCGTTAAGAATGTGACGGATGTAAGCGCGGGCATAGCCGCAGGGCTCGACCAGGGTTATGAAGTCTTCAATGAGTTTTTCGAAGAAAACATTGTTCTCCCAGAGAGTGTCGTCCGCGTCGATCATCAAGGTGTGGCGTCTCATTTCGTTGGTTCACTCGCTGGAGTGATGCTCTCGACTTCACTCTGAATCCATCAGTGTAACAGGCGAAGAGCGTCTTCTGCGATTTCCGCCGCGGCCCGCGGCCGCGCCATTGCTGCCGCAGCCCTACGCATTTCGTCCATCCGGGAGGAGTCGTCGAGCAGCTTGGCGATTTTCCACGCCGCCGCGGGAAGATTGTTGCAGCGAATCGCAGCACGCTGTTCGAGCAGGTGATCGGCATTGCGATATTCCTGCCCGGGAATCGGTTCGATCAGGGCCATGGGCAAATGACGAGCGAGCGCTTCGGAGGTCGTGAGGCCGCCGGCTTTGCCGACGAGCAAGTCCGCGGCCGCCATGTATCGATCCATTTCCGTTGTGAAGCCAACCGGAACCAGCCGCGCGGCGCCGGTCGGCAACACTCCCGCGGAACGCGCAATTTCGTCCAGCCGTCTTTTCATTTTCTCGGACTTGCCAGCGATGGCCACCAGCTGCCACGGTTTCTGAAGTTCGAGAAGGTCGTCGACCAGCTGTTCCAGAGGACCGACGCCGTAACCGCCTGCCGCCAGAAGCAGAACGCGAGATTTCGGATCGAGCTTCAACCCGCTTCGCGCGGCGCCGCGATCGAGCGGAACGGAAAAAGCCGGGTCGATGGGTATCCCGGTTACGCGAAGAATTTCGCGCGGCACTCCGATCCCTGCAAGATATTCGACAGCTTCGGGAATCGCCAAGTAATAGCGGCTGACCGTACGGCAAAGCCACATGGCGTGCACATCGTAATCGGTGACCACGATCACGTTCTTTGCGCGAAGTTTCCTCTTGGCAATGAGCCAGGCGATGATTTCTGCGGGAAGAAAATGCGTTGCCACGCAAAGATCGGGTTGTTGGCGCTGTAACAGCCGGATCATCGGCTGCGAGTTCAGGCGATCGAGCGCGAGCCGTCTTCTGGGATTGCGCCATGGCTGATCGGTTCTTTCGTAGAGTACGCCCACCAAATCGGGCGCGCGACGAACCATGGAAATGTAGGTCTTGTCGTAGGCCCGCTGAAAGAGTTTGCTGACGTGTTCGATCGCATCGATGTGTTGCACTTCACAGTCGCCACGCGCGAGGAATGCTTTCTCGAGGGCCTGAGCGGCGCGGACATGCCCGGCCCCGGACGAAGCAGAGAGCAGCAGGACTCGAGGCTTTCGAGTCATTTGGAATCGTAGGGAGTTTTGAAAATTTCGAATGCCGGCGCGAAACGGTTCATGCAGATTTCCTGGCACTAGACGCGAGTTTTTTCAAAATTCCCCGGGCGATTTCCTGGGATTCGCCAAAACGCGAAAGGTAGTTCTGAAATTCCTGGTTGATGGCTTTGGCGTCCTCGGCTCCGAGCTGATGGCGTAGGATCATGTCGCGCAGTTTGACGGGGTGAGGGAGGAGCGCGTCTTCCTGCAATTCTTCAAGAGCGGTGCTTGCGTCGTAGTGGTACATGACAATCTCCTGCAGGCGTCGAGAACAAAACCGATTGTACTCGTTCCAGGGAAACAGGGGAATGACGGGAGAAAACAAAACGACGACCGCGCATCGAGATCCGAGCGGGCCTGCTCGCTTCAGGATGAGTATCGAAACGGAGCAACGCGTATCAAGCGGCGGCGTGGAGAAATTCGTAGCGGTCGATCTTTGCTGCGACGCCGGTGCGTCCGTTTTGTGTCGGTTCGACCCGCACAACCTGGCCGTGACATCGAATATTGACGTCCCCAGAGCGGGTGACCTGCTCGGGAAGGGTGATGACGAATTCGATCGCGCTGCCAAGCTTGAATGCGGCTTCGCAAAGGAAATACAGACCGCGATAGCTGACATCGCGCGTTTGCGCCGTGAATTCCGGCGAGTTCGAATCCTGCGGCAACAAACGCATCGGCAGGGTCATGTTGAAGCGACGCGCCTCGCGGCGGTCAGTTCCGTCGGGCATGGTGCTCCTGGGCGGAAGGAAAAACTGAAAAACCGTAACACCCGCATCCAGGAACTGCAATCCAAAATTGCAGGAATTTAGCTCTAGTACTGCTTCTGCCGGGCTTAGCAGACTCATCGCTAGGGCGGCCGACCGCATCTCTCGTTAAACCCGCGAGGCTCTAGTACGGGGGCTTGCTTGCTTCGTTAACGCCGGAATATACTCCGCAAAGTCCAGCCTTTTCGCGGTTCGAACGCGTGCCTGCGATGCAGCGCCGCCAACATTTCCGAGTGCGACTCCGGCTTCCTGCGAGGCTCAGGTGGTCTGCGCCGCTTGGGCAGCGGACGGACCAATGTGAAACGATCAATGTATCGCGGGGCGGGTTGCTTTTGTCTTGCCACGAAGCCCACGGGCTGGGACATCCTCTGTGGGTAACGATTCCATTTGATCCAGAAGCTCCCGGCGCGCAACCGGAAACGCTGGCTCGCGTTGTGCGTTGCGCCCAGCCGGAGCAAGGAAATCACGATGGTTGGAATGTGGCGATGCACTTTGAGGGAGCCGATGACTCCGGTGAACGGCGCGACGCAACCCAAAGACGAAAGAATCAGAACGGAGCAGGAAGCAAGATCGCGCTGCCTATCCACGTCCGTCCCCTGCATGTTCCTTGGCATGAAGAGGCGATGACCATCGAAGTGTCGCCGGACAAACTGAAATTTGTCACGAACCGCGAATACACATTTGGTCAGCGACTGCTTGTATCGTTTGGTCCGGAAGGCACGGCGCCGTGGAGCGGCGACGGCGAATGGGAAACTCAAGTAACCGGCATAGAAATGGAAGCGGGAAACGACTCCCTTTGCGTGACCGTACGGAGGAGATCCCATTGAGCACGGACCCGCGACGGGACCAGGGCCAGATTCGTGTAGACTGTGACTGCCCGCGATGAGCTCAACGCACGAGTCGACAAATTTTTTTCTGCAAGGATCCGCCGGCAAGATCGAAGCCGTGCTCTGGACGCCAACGGCCGCCGCACCGATCATGGCCGCGGTCGTTTGCCATCCGCATCCGCTTTTCGGCGGTACCATGCATAACAAGGTGGTATTTCAAGCGGCGAAAGCGCTCGATGCGCTTGGCATTGCCGTGCTGAGGTTTAATTTTCGCGGCGCCGGGCTAAGCGACGGCTCGCACGACAAGGGCCGTGGAGAATTGGACGACGTGCGAACCGCGGTGGAATTCTTGGGCGACGAGTTTTCCGGGGCGCGTTTGCTTCTCGCAGGATTTAGTTTTGGCTGCTGGGTCGGGCTCCGCGTAGGGTGCGAAGACCAACGAGTGGAACGGTTAATCGGGGTCGGCGCGCCGGTGAACAACTCGGACTTTTCCTATCTCACGAAATGCGGGAAGCCGAAGCTTTTCGTGCATGGCTCGAACGACGAGCACGGCGACGTGAAAAAGGTGCGGCAGATGGTCGCGTCGCTGCCCGGTGAGAACGAACTGGTGGTCGTCGATGGCGTCGATCATTTCTTCACAGGAAGAATTGAAGCATTGGGTAAAGCGATCGGGGAGTGGTTACACCCGGCGCCACGTCATGTGGGTTGAACCTCCGGGCTTCTGCCAGCCCGGATACGTGTTTTCCAGGAGGCAACGCCCTGGTTTGGCCGGTGTAGAATCGAGGGAACGTCAGCCCGCCAATGATTTCTCGGAGGAAGTGGGCAATGCCGAGCAAGTTTTTGCCGTATTGGATGACTCCGGAGATCACCAAGGCAGCCGCCATCACGGCGGGCATCCTTTTCGTCGTCTCCTATTCCGTAGATTTGGCTCTGGTTGGATTCGGTGTGTCGCCTGCGTCAACGATTTTGAACGACATTGCGATTGCAGTGATTGCAACCGCAATCGTGCTTTATTACCTCTCTTCCTTTTATACCCAAAACATTTTCCTCCGCGCGAAGGAACGCATGAACCTCACCGCCGAGCTGAATCACCACTTGCGACGCGCCTTGACTGAATTCCGCTCAGCGGCGGAGTTGGAAGACCGCGAAGAGCGTCTCCGAATGCTGGATCGCGTGATCGACGAAGTGGATCACATTCTGATCGAGCTTGTCCCCACCGTAAGCGGAGAAAATCAGCCCAGATTCGGGAGTACTCGATAGACGTAGATTTTCAGTTGGCCGCCGAAAAGATTCAGGCAGACGGCTGTCCGCGCGAGAAGAGTTTGGAAAACTGGTCGATGGTCGCGGGCGGCACATCGACAAGCCTGCTGTTAGCGCGAACGTGTTCTTCGCGCGACATACCGACAAGAGCTGTGGTGATTCCCGGCGCCGAACGAACGAACTGTAGTGCTCGTTCTGCATCCGTCTCGAGACCCAGCGCGTCCGCGACAAAATCCGGCAGGTTGCTGGCAACCTGGCCCTGCAGCAAGGATGCACTGGCGATCAGCGTGATGTTCAGTTCCTCGGCGGCTTCCATGATGGTCATGGTTTTTCCACCGGCGGACTGATTGCCGAGCGTGAGCGCTTCGGTCATTCCCAGATTGAACGGAAGCTGCACAAAACGGAAATGATGTCCGTCGCCAGCGACTTCTTGTGCGATCCCGGCAATCTCTGCGAGCTGCATGGTGTCGCGCGCGCCTGCATCTTGACGAAAACCATTCCATGTAGCCATGCCGTAGAACTGAATCCTGCCCGTGGCCACTGCGGATTCAAGGTAGTGAAACGCGTCTCGCACGCGGGCAAGAAATTGCACCTTTGGGATTTCGCCGAGCTGCGTTTCTGGATTATGCAGGTAGAAAACATCCACGCAATCCGCGCCGAGATTCGCCAGGCTGCGAGAGAGCTGATCCTGCAGAAACCGCGGGGCCATGCAATGGCTTCCGGCGGCGATGTCTTTGGCTTGAAAAATACCGCGCTGAATGTATTCGTCAAAAAAATACTTGTTGGGGTCGGCCGGCATTCTGGCGTCCGGCGTCAGGTAGCCGGCCTTGGTGCAAAGCACCACTTGGCCGCGCGAGTACCCTTTTTCTTCAAGCTGCACGAGCGCCGCGCCGACACTGCGTTCGCTGCGCTGAAACCGGTAGTTGATAGCGGCATCCACCACGTTGATCCCGTTCTCTACCGCGGACACGATCGCCGCGGCGTAGGCAGCGTCCGTGCGTTCATCGGGCTGCCCCAGATACGTGCCTATAC
>JBKOXA010000036.1:0-25178 GCA_046724685.1 Acidobacteriota bacterium
CGATGTGACCAAGCTCGTGTGCCAGCAAGGCGGCGAGGCTGGCCTCGTCAGGAAGCACATCCAGCAAACCGCGACTCAGTACTATGGTGCGCCCCATGGCGTAGGATTCAAAGGTGGAGGTCATCAGCACGCGACAGCGGACCTGAGGCTGGATGTCGAGGCCATTGGTGACCAGAAGATTGCTCACCACTGCCTCGAGGGTCTTCTCGACCTCGCCATAAGGGGCCATCAAACCAATCTTCTCCAAGCTTGCGATAACGTTGTCTTCCGCCTGCCGAGTCCAGAGGCGGTTTGCCTGCAACGGCGAATAGTCGGTGGCGCTTTCTGTTTGATCCCCTGGAACTTCCACCACGACTCGAGTCAACTCTTGCTCTTCTTGAGCATCGTCTAGGGCGTAGCCCCACAGTCGCGTTTGTGCCCGGAACGCGGGGGTCATCCGGCTCTTTGCCACAGGGTACTCCACATTACCTTCTTCACAGTAGATGACGGCAGGCAGCCACTCGTTTTTTCCTGCATTCTGACGCCAGCTGTCGAAGCTGAAGTAATAGCTGAGTACGGACGACCCGTTGTAGATGCCGTTAAAACGCACAATGTGAAAGTCCTGATCTTCGACCCAGATACGGCCTACGAAGCGACCTTTCTCAGTCTTTACTCGAGGATCGACGTCGAAAACCAGGCAGCGAACTTCGCCGAGAAACTCGCGTCGCACATAATGAAATTTGTAATGGCTCCGGTCGAAGCCATTCATGTCTAGGTAGATCATTTGCAGAAAGCCGCGCGGAAGAAATTCCATGGAAAAGAAGTTGGCGAAGCTGCCGATTAACCTGTTGTGTCCAGTCCTGGTATCGTGAGCCAGCGGCTCCAACTTCACGCCTTTTGCCAGCATCGCCCGGCCGAGAAAATATTTGTCGCCGCCCGGCGCCACGCCCACGTGTTTGTCCTGACGGCGAATCTGGATGTATGTCTCCACCAACGGGGAGTATTTGCGCAGGGACTCCATCTCCGCCTGCTCTTGCGCAATGATCTTGTCGAGAACGTCTATTTGGGTCGGCGTGTCGGATTCCTTCGCACACGCCGCAGGAGGCATGGCGATAAACGCCAAGACGAACAACAGAATTCCCAGAGCATACACAATCCGGCCGAATCTCGGAGCAGGCCGAAAACCGAGATCTGTGAGCGTTGACAATCCGTTTCTCTCCAGACCAGGTACATGCCCATGCATGTCCGATTGCGAACTAACCCGGCGTACTCTGGAAAAACCCTTCCTATATGCAAAAGTTGTGGTGGCCGATGTGCGATGGCGCCTGGGGAAGAGGGGGGTCGAACCCCTGACCCGAGTTGCAAAGCAAGTCGGCAAAAAAAAGTAAATGCTTTGTCTGGTGTCAATTACGGGCGACCAGCACAGCTTCCTGTCTAAAGAACAGGCTACCAGGCTATGCGGACCGCGAAATTTGAAGTGAGACTGAAAAGCGTTAGAAACAAATCGGCAGCCGAAGCATTGCTTCTGTCAACGCCGCTCTAGCTCGCTCATTGGCACAATTGCGCGTCAAGCGCCGTCATCATAAGTGATTCGAGCCCGAAGCCTGACTTGCAAATGGGGTCAATCGAAAGCTGCCTCGGCAAGATCTTGACGGCGAGCGCCGCGCCTTGTCCGCTTTTCACCTCGCACTCGATCCGGTCACATTCGGGACCGTGTCCGCTTTACTGACGGTCCTCGCGCTAGCTCTAGCGGCTTGTTATGTGCCGGCACAGCCGAGCAAACCACTCTTGAGGAATTCGAGTGAGTGCAGCCAACTTTTGTCCGGCTGCTGTGTCAGTCTGACGACCACTCCGGGAAATGCGCCTCGCTCCGCAGCGAGATGTTGAACCATGCGTATCGCCGCGGCGTGCAACCTGCTCACGTTCGTTACCTGAGCTCCGAGTCGCGTACCCCTTTCAACAAAACGGCATGAGACCAAGGAGCCGAGGCTCGGAGCTGACCAGATTCCACCATTCAGCTCGATCTTGCGCAGCAGAGGTGCTGCCCACTGCTCTCTACGCAGAGCTTGAAAGCTTCCTGGTTGTATTCTGCTTCGGTTCGGTGACGGTGTCGGTCCACATGTCGCGGTCGCGAATCAGGGCATGATTGAAGGGCGGATCCGACCATGAATCCTGTAGACTGAGAAGTCTTTCTTGATGACAAGTTTACGCGGTCCTCATGTGGTCTAATCATGGTGAGCTTAGTCAGACCGGTGTTGTATGTTTTCCGCTCGATTCCTTGCAGCCTTGATTGTTCTCAGCGTTCTTTTCCCTAACGGAATTCACGCCGCCGAAACCGGTGATTGCGCGGGCCTGGTTCTCGACGAGAACGGTGTGCCAGTTGGCGCTGCCCAAACTCAATTTCAATCCACCGGGAGCCAGGTCTATCGAACCGAAACAGACAGCTCAGGCCGATTCGTCCTGCGAAATCTGCCCACTGGGGACTACAAATTGGAAGTTCGCAAGGCTGGCTTTTTTCTGCTGACGGGCCAGTCATTCACCCTCCACGCCGGGCCAAATGAGATCACACTCACGTTGTATCGCGAACAAGTACTTCACGAGCAAATCCAGGTCAACGCGCCCTCGAACCGGATCGACACCCAAGACACGTCACAACGTTCCACCCTCACAGCCCGCAACATTAGCGACATCCCCGTCCCCAGCTCCCACGTTCTTGCGGAAAGCCTCGTCGCCCTGCCCGAAATCGTGCGCGACCATCTGAACGATCTTCATGTCGCCGGTGCACGTTCCGGCGACACCCAGTATCTCCTCGACGGCTTCGAACTTGGTGATCCTGTCAGCGGCACCCTCACCGTACGGTTCAACATTGACGCTACGCGCGCCGCTGAAGTTCAAACCGGTCGACTCGGCGCAGGCTACGCTCATTCCGGCGCTGGCGTCCTCAGTCTTGAAACCCCCGACGGCGACGATCGCTGGCGTTTCGGCGTCACCAATCCCTTACCCGGCATCGACTTTCAGGAAGGCACGCATCTCGGCAACTGGTATCCCCGCTTCACCTTTTCGGGCCCCATCGAACGCGGCCGCTTCTGGTTTTCCGATTCCATCAGCATTCAGCACACTTTCGACGTGGTGAAACAACAACCTTCTGGTGCCAACACCTCCGAGCAGTGGGCGGGCGACAATCTTCTTCGCCTACAATACAACCTCACACCGAGACACATCCTTCACGCCAGCTTCCTCTACAACCGTGCCGACGACACCAATCTCGGCCTCGACGCCCTCGATCCCCAATCCACCACCGTCTCTGCCGAGCAGCGCCGCGGCTTCGTCTCTTTTAAAGATCAGCTATGGCTTCGCGAAACTCTTTTCGAGCTCGGTATCGCCGCCGATAGTGGCGTCCTCGAGGTGACGCCTCAGGGCACACAGCCCTTCGTGCTCCTCATCAACGGCACGAGCGGCAATTATTTTCAGCGCCTGCATCAACGTGGGCACCGTTTGCAGGCTTTCGGCAACGTGATGGCCGCTTCCCGTCATTGGCATGGCGCGCATCAGCTCGCTTTCGGCCTCAACATCGCCGGCCTCCGCTCTTCCCAATCGGCGCAGCGCACCGAAATCCAGGCGTTCCGCGCCGACGGCACGCTCGTTCGTCAATCCACGTTTGCCGGCCCTGCAAACCCACGGCCGTCCAACACTCAGGCCGGCGCCTACGCGCAGGACACCTGGTCGATCTCCAAGCGTCTTGTTTTTCAGGCCGGTGTGCGCACCGATTGGGACCGCTTCACACAAAGTGCGATGGCCGAGCCGCGCATCTCAGCCAATTTTCTTCCGTGGGCGGACGAGCTCGCCAAGCTGTCGCTCGGCTGGGGCATCTACAATGCTCCGCTCAATCTCACTCTCATCAGCCAGACCATGGACCAGAGCCAGCTCGACCGGTTTTACGATCCCACGGGAGCGGTCGTCGTTCTCGGCCCTGTCACAAGCCAGTTCCTTGTTCCGTCGGGCGGGATTCACCAGCCGCGCTTCACGATTTCCAGCGCCGGTTGGCAACAGAAGCTCACACGCAACACGCTCGTCAGCATCGAACTCCTCGCCCGTAATGGCGATCACGGCTTCGCTTTTGTGGATCTGCAACCCTCGCGGCCGGGTGGAATTTTCCTTCTCGAGGATCAGCGCAAGGACCGTTACCGCGCGGCCACCGTTTCTGCGCGCCATGTTTTCTCGGAGAGCACCGAGCTCTTCGCCGCTTATACTCGTTCCGTCGCGAGCTCCAACCAAGTGCTGAACCCCGCCCTCGGTTCCATTTTCTACTCACCGCAGCAACCAGGCGCGGAGGCGTGGGATACCCCTAACCGTGTGCTCATCTGGGGCTGGACCCCCACGCACATCTGGTCTACTCAGTTGAGTTATTTCTTCGAATACCGCACGGGTTATCCCTTCAGCGTCATTAATCTCCAACAACAACTTGTCGGCGCGCCGAATTCGTCGCGCTTTCCCGCTTATGTGCGTCTCAATCTCGGAATCGAAAAGAAATTCGAGTTTCACCGTTATTTCTGGTCCGTGTGCGTGAAAGTTGTAAACGTCTTTGGCCGCCAGAATCCAAATACTGTGGTGAACAATATTGACGCTCCCAACTTTGGCACCTTCGCGGGCGGTCAGGGCCGGGCCCTCTCCCTGCGCGTGCGCTTAGCTGGCCGCAAATAGTCTGCGTCACCTGGGAACGAATTGCTCGACCGATCGGTCTAGGAGACTCGCAAAATGGGATTCAAACTCATTAATTCGGGACAACTTCGGTACATTTGAGAGAGGGAGAATCTCGTCAATCTTTCATATAAGCGACACCAGACAAAGCATTTAGTGTTTTGCCCCAACTTTCTTTGCAAGCAGGGGGTCGCCGGTTCGATCCCGGTCACGTCCACCAACTTAGTTCCCGCTCATTTACGGTGCAATTTCTACTGCACTGTCGGTACAACAGCTACATTCGGAGTTTCTGAACGAATCCGAAGCCGACTCGCGTGGCTTCATCGAGGCGCATTTGCAGTTCCTCGTGAAGCAGGACATACAATACTTGCCTGAGAGAGAACACGCAGGAGAAAGTGGCGGAATCCCCCGGAATCCAGATGTCCGATAGCCGCTAACCAGGCACTTGACCAAGGTCCTGCCAATCAAAAGGGCTTGAATTTGTCCGGGGCGGCCCGCAATCAGTCACCAGAAGGCACCGACATGGCTTTGGCGTATTCCGAGGCGAATAGTTCGTTATCCGGATATTGCTCGCTCAATTCGTGGAACAATCTTTGTGCCAAGGCATCCTGTTTTTCACGGCGCGCGGCGAGAGCCAGGATAATTTTGGCGAACGGCCGGAGATAGCGGCCGTTTTCCACGGTCCTCGCGACTTGCTCCATGCCGAGCTCTTTGTCACCGCGAATGCCACCAAACCAGAGCGCGAAGCGAGTACCGGCGCTCTGTGACCCGATAATGTAATTTGCGATACCCGGGGCGATGTACGCGTCGGTCGCGTCCGGATGCTGCGCCAGCAATTCCTTCGCATATTTATTAGCCTCTTTCATGCGCTTCAAGCCTTCGAGGTGCTTCTTTTCCAGAATAGATAAAGCGTCCGATTCCATTCCGGCGGCCAACGTCAGCGCAAACAGAGCTTCGCCGTCGTTTGGGCTCGTTTTCTGGCGATCTCGCGCCAATTTCTGGGCTTGAGCCAGCGCCTCTCGGAAATGCCTCATGCGTTCCGAATCCGGCTTGCCGTCAATTCCGTGCAGGAATTTCTTCTGGTCCAAGAAAAAATTGCTGGTCAGAACGCCCTGGAGGTATAGCTCCTCAAAAAGATAGCTCGCGGCGACGGCGACCTCACCAAAAGGCTCTTCAGGATTGCGGGCTTCCCAGCCAGCGAAAGCTTTACGTGCTTCGGCGAATCTCTGCTGGTAGAGGAGATCGAATCCAGCGCTAAGCTCAGGTATGGTTGTGAAGGCCGGCGACTCGACGCCGGGCGTTTCCCGAGCAAAAACGACGACTGGGCTCACCAGCAGTAAGAGCGCTAGAAAATAGAAGTAACGCAACGATTATCCTCATTTCGACGTACAAACAGTTGGACGCTGCTACCCGCTGTACAGTAACAGGACAGTTGTAAAGGTTTTGTCACCAGGCAACCGTCTTGTCGTCTACGCAGGCCGCCGTGGTTGCGGACTGAGTCTCCGGCATTTAGACCTTACACCTGGCAAGTCCCCTCTTCAAGCAAGCTCCCAATCCTGACCTGCTTAATTCCAGCCTTGGAGCGCTCGGCAGCTCGGAGTTCTTCCAAAAACTTCTACATGCACTTCGCATCACGGCTCATCTTAACGGGACCACTCCTGTGGCTGCTCGCCGCTCTTTTTGGAGCGACCGCAGCGGCTGGACTCGGAACTTCTACTTGACAAGTCGACGCGGTTCCTTAGTATTTGTCCAGTCGTATAGACAACTGGAGTGGGTGAATGAACCGCGTCGCCGTCAACCGCCAAAGCGTTGTCCCCCTCTACTACCAGATTCAGCAGCAACTCCTGGAACAGATTCGCTCGGGACATCTGAAAACCGGCGATTCGGTGCCCTCCGAACAGGAAATCTCTGTGTCTCTTGGCGTCAGCCGCATGACCGCGCGTCAGGCGCTTAAATCTCTGTGCAGTCTCGGAATCGTTTACAGCCAGCGCGGAAAAGGCACGTTTGTATCCGGGCCAAAACTCGAGAAAGACTTTCGCCAACTGCTCTCATTCAGCGAGGAAATGCAGGGGCGCGGCTCGCAACCTCGGTCGAAAGTACTGGCATTCGAGCGGGTACAACCTTTCGCGGAAGTGGCCGCCGCACTTCAGCTCAAACCGGAAGAGCAGGTTATCCGCCTTCGACGGATTCGGCTGGCGGATTCCGTTTCGATCTGTATCGAGACCACGCATCTGCCGCTCAAACTTTTCCCCGATCTCCTGACCGCTTTCGATCCGACCCAGTCTCTTTATCAAGCGCTCTCCCAGCGTTATGGCATTCACATCGATTATGCCGACGAAGTCGCCGAAGCGAGCACCGCCACCTCCACCGAAGCTAAGCTGCTTCGCATCCGTGCCAAGGCACCCGTGTTCCGTTTTACTCGTACCGCATTCTCTTCGGAAGGCCAAGCTATCGAGTTTGTTAAGTCCGTGTACCGGGGTGATCGCTGCAAGGTCGTTAGTCGATTAACAAGTCAAGTCAAAAGTGGGGCTAAGGGGTGAAGCGATGTTTCGAACAAAAACCGTAAGCGTATTCCTATGTCTGTTGATGTGGTTCGTGGGGGAGGGTCACGCACAGGAAATTACCGGGTCGATTGTCGGTGCTGTGCACGACCAGTCTGGTGCATCTATTGTCGGCGCAACCATTAGCATTCAAAATGCCGATCAGAACAACAGCGTAGTCCGCGTGATAACAACCAATGAGAACGGCGAGTATGTTGTGCCATTTCTTCCTGTTGGCCATTACATTTTAGTAGCTGAAGCGAAGGACTTTAAAAAGGTCGAACGACAAGGGGTCAAGCTGGATGTGAATGATCGTCTAACGATCAACTTTTCGCTCAGTCCCGGTTCGGTGACGGAATCCGTGACGGTCGAAGCTGACGCCTCGCCGGTTGAACTGCAAACTGCGACATCTTCGGGTCTCATTAGCGGCACAGAAATTCGCGAGTTGGCGATCAACACCAGAAATTATGAGCAACTTGTTGCGTTGACGCCTGGAGTGACCACTGGTTTGGCTTCCGACCAGCTGTATGTAGGCGTGACGAGTCCTACCGGACTTTCGAACCAGATCAACTTTTCCGTGAATGGAGGCCGCCCAACGCAGAACAATTGGTCGGTGGACGGTGCCGACAACGTGGATCGCGGGGCCAATCTAACCCTGCTCACTTACCCCAGCGTAGATTCCATCGAGGAATTTCGCGTCGTGCGGGGCCAATTCGATGCGGAATATGGCCGCAGCTCCAGCGGCCAAATCAACGTAATTACCCGGACTGGCACAAGCCAGTTTCACGGGAGCCTGTACGAGTTCTTTCGAAATGATGTCTTGAATGCCAACAATTTCTTCAACAATCGAGGAGGGATCGATCGTCCACCGCTCCGGTACAATGATTTTGGCGGGACCTTCGGAGGGCCGATATTTATTCCCCGTGTTTACAATACCGACCGCAAGAAAACGTTCTTCTTTTTCTCCGAAGAAGTCCGCAGGGTGATCACCAACACAAATTTTGATCCGATTCTGCCGTCCCAGGCGAACCTCGCCGGCAACTTCCTGACCTCCGTGTGCGTTCAACACGATTCCAGTGGCAACTGTACGCAGCAATCAAACCAGATTTCACCGTCACAGTTCAATCCAGGCGCGGCAGCTTACCTGAACGATATTTACTCGAAATTGCCATTGCCCGCGATTGGAAACTCCGATGGCACCGGCGTCGATGTTCCTTTCGTTGCGCGAAATACGTTCAATTTGCATCAGGAGATTATCAAGGTTGACCATACATTCGGTCCCAGGCTCGCTCTCATGGGACGTTTTGAAAATGACACCATCCCCACGCAAGAACCCGGCGGACTTTTCACGGGTTCCGCTCTTCCTGGAGTAGCCACGACCAGTACAAACTCTCCGGGGAAGCAGTTCAGCATTCGCGCGACTTCGACAATAACGCCGCAGATCGTGAATGAGGCAGGTTACAACTATTCTTACGGCGCGGTCGTTAGTGACCCCATCGGCTTGGGCGCAGCAAAGAATTCTCCTGACGTGGTGTCTGCCATCGCGCTGGCATTCCCCTCGCAAGTTCCGCGCGTGCCAAATCTGAGTTTCAATGATTCGGAAGGTCTCTTTGGTTTTGGCGCTTACAGGGACTTCAGCCACAATCACCACTGGTTTGACAACCTATCGGTTAGCCGCGGCCGGCATACGTTCAAGTTCGGATTCCAGTACAACTGGTATCAGAAATCGGAGAATGCCGGCGCCGGGAATGAAGGCACTTTCTCCTTCGACGATACAAATCCGAATGGAGATGCGACGCTCGAACAAGAGTGGGCAAATTTTCTTCTCGGAAACGTCTCCAGCTTCACGCAGACCAACACCGACTTCCGTGCGGAAATTCGCCAGCGCCAATGGGAGATTTACGGCCAGGACAATTACCGTGCAAAAAATAATCTGACGCTAACACTCGGGGTAAGGTACTCGCGGTTCAATCAACCGACAGACGCCAACGGTCACGCTACCGGGTTCGATCCGGCTCTTTATGATCCGGCAAAGGCGCCGCAAATCGATCCATCGACCGGGAACCTTGTGCCCAATACCGGGACGGCCCTAAACGGTGTGATCGTCGGAGGCATGAACTCGCCGTTTGGTGATGAAGTCGCTCGGCACGATACGAAGAATTTTGCCCCTCGGATTGGGATGGCATGGGACCCTTTCAAGACAGGCAAAACCTCCATCCGAGCGGGATATGGCATCTTCTACGATTCGCCTGCCATTGGCACCCAGGAGAACGGAGAATTTAGCAATCCTCCGTTTTCGGGAAATGTGACGATCAGCAATACGGTACTCGACAATCCGACAGCCGTTCTTGCCGATGTGAATCTTTCGCCACCAGCATTGACGGTCCAGCAGTCCGACTGGAAGCAGCCCTACTCACAAGAGTGGACCCTGGATGTGCAGCGGGAAGTAGCGCCCAAACTCTTCCTCGATATCGGCTACGTCGGGAACAAGGGTACCCATCTTGTAGGGGTCATCGATATCAATGAGCCGCTTCCGCTGGCTTATGTTGCAGCGGGAATAACGGCTCCCATTACCGCAGGCACCAGAACAGCGCAACTGAACGCGGTTCGGCCATTTCAAGGCTATGACGCGATCAACGTTTTTTCCTCGCGTTTTGATTCCGATTATCATGCACTGCAGGTCAGCCTTCAGAAACGCTTCAGTGGGAATTCGCAGATTGGCGCCAACTATACTTACTCGCATGCAATCACGAACTCGCAGTCGGATTTCCGCACGCCGCAAAACACCTACAGTCTATCCGACGAACGCGGAGAGAGTGCATTCGATCGGCGCCACGTGCTCACCGTGAGCTATATCTACGAACTGCCGTTCTACCGCGGCCAGCAAGGCTTCGCCGGACATCTTCTGGGCGGTTGGGAGTTGTCTGGTATCGTGTACGCGAACAGCGGCTTGCCGTTGACTGTGACCGGCGGCAGGAGCATCGATCCCGCCGGACTCGGTCTCCTGGATGGAAATAGCTTCGCGGGACGCCGGCCCAATCTGATTTCCAATCCAAACTCCGGCGCACCGCACACTTTTGATGAATGGTTCAATATCGCGGCGTTTGCAGATCCACCGAACGCGGCAGGACCTCCAGGAGATGCTCCGCGCAGCTCAGTTCGTGGTCCTGGATTGCAACGTTGGGACATTTCTTTGTTCAAGAACACCAAAGTCGGCGAGCACGTGAGCACTCAATTCCGCGCCGAAGCCTTCAACATCTTCAATCACACGAACTTCGACGGCGTGCGTACAACACTGCAGTCAGGAACGTTTGGACGCATCATCAGCACCCGTGATCCACGAATCCTTCAGCTGGCACTGAAGCTTTACTTCTGAGTCCGCTTCGTCCGCGTGCCCCTCTGCGATAAGAAGCACGAACGGCCCCGTCACCCCCCGGGGCCGTTCGCTTATCTGGAAGAGACATATTATGCGTGGCGTGAAGTCATTTGTACTGACCGTAAGATTATCTTCACTGCGGACTAGCAGTCGGGTAACTGTGCACGAATAAGCGGGTTTCCGTATACGCACAAGTCAAAGATCTGCGAGCAGCACTTGAGCGAGCGGAAAAAACTCGGCGGCAAGACAATCCTGCTGCCAACCGAGGTGCCGGGCGGCCCGAAGTTGGCCATGTTCGCCGATCGGCGGGCAATGTCACCGGGCTTCTTGTGGGAAAGTAGGCTGGTTAATGACCACGCAAACATTTCCAACTGGCCCCAGTGATCTCGAAACTCCCTTGGAGTGGCGCTGATGACGACGGCCACGCTCACGCGTCTGGGTTGGGAGAAGTTGGACTCAGCTCGTTTCGTCTGCGCCAGAAGTAGATTGCAAAGCCCAATGCCACAAGTGGTAGAGCCGCGCCGAATTCATCAATGAACCATGCCGTCTTACCGGTATTACGGGTCAGCGGGGTAAAGATTCCCTGAATGTAGAGGTTGTGGCTCGCGTGCAGCAGGGCTCCAGTCCATAGACTTCCAGATTTCAATCTCATCCAAGAAAAGACAAAAGAGATGGACAGCACCAGAACCGTGAAGCACGTCAGAGCATACCAAGTTGGTGTCCCGCTGTTGTAATCGCCCCAGATTAGGAGCGGATAGTGCCAGCAAGCCCACACCGCGCCGCTGATCAGGGCTGTCCCGGTAAACCCGACGCTTTTAAAGAGCTCTGGAACTAGGAAGCCGCGCCAACCGATCTCCTCACCGAGAGCCGATGCCAAACTTTTAGCTAAACCGAAACTCCCTACCAGCAAAATGTAGATTGCGGTGGAGGCCACGGGCGAAATACGCAAGCCCATGCGCGGGACAAGGGATTCCATGAATTCGTGGTTCGGTAAACCGCCTAACCGGCTGCCCCACACAACGGCATAAGTGATCGCCGCGTAGAGGAGCGGGATGAACCAACTCTGAATCGCGTACGTCTTTTCCGGCCATTTCCAACCCAGTTCGCGTAGCTGGCGGCCGTTGAGTTTGAGCGCAGTGATCCCTGCCAGCGCCGGACACCACATGATGCCCAGAACGTATAGGCCTGCCCCGGCGCCGAGGGTATGCGCCCTGAGAATCAGAAAATAGAAGACGGAGCTGAACGCAAAAACGAGCAGCAGATAAATCGCTACCTGCCGTCGGGATTCCCCTTTTTCTGACATTTAAACCTCCGAGCTTGTGATGTGCGCCGACTTTGCAGTTGGCCTGCGTGACCCCAGAGCAATCGCGTGGAGAGAAACTCGCCTTCGATCATATTCATGGCATCACAGGAAGAACCAGGTGCGACGCCAAGGCGGGTGTTGAATAGATCCTCTGGGTGGCAGAGCTGAAATCGCTCGCTTGTGCCTTGTAGATACTCGGGACGAATTTTTGCGGATTGCGATCAATCAGTGGAAACCAGGTGGACTGCACCTGAACCATGATGCAGTGTCCCTTCAGAAAGACGTGGTCGTGATCGCGTAGCGGTACGTCCCATTCCGTTGGTTGGTTCGGAACAAGTGCGTGAGGCTGTTCGAAACTTTGCAGATAACGTCCTCGACGCACTTCCATTGCCACTGGCAATTCGTATCCGTTCAGAGACTGCGCGTACTGACCGGGCTTGGGACCCTGTTCAAGATTCCAATCTGGCTTCTGCGCGTCCTGGGGATATACGTCGATTAGCTTCACGACGAAGTCGGAATCTGTGCCCGAAGTAGATACAAAGAGTTTGGCGGAGAGCGGCCCGGTAATCACAAGGTCGCGTTCGAGCGGCGCGCTCACGTAGGTCAATACGTCCGGACGATGATCCACAAACCGCTGGTCCGCAACCTCCCAGGTGCGCCAGTCTCCGCCCGGATAGGTGGGAGAGATCGGGCGGAGGCGATAGGGAACGGGATTCGCCGGGTCAGATATGTATTCGCGAAAGGGCTTGCCGGTTTTTGAATTTTCGGGAGACACGAAGGAAAGGGTGCCGTCCGTATGGAAATACAGTTTTGTGAGTTTGGCCCCCTTCGGGGGCCATGCAGCATATTCATGCCAAGTGTTTGAACCGCTCTGAAAAGTGCTGGCCTGCCAAGCAGGTTTTTCTCCCACGCCGTGCAGGTAGTAGCGGAAAAAAGGAGCTTCAATATTCTCGCGAAACTCACGCGCCGTTTCGTGTCCGCCAAACGGAATGATTCCGATCGAGTCGCCCTTGGCTGTTTGCCACTGTCCATGGAACCACGGGCCCGCAACGATAAAGTTGGTATGGTCGGGATCGTGCTCTGCGGCGTGACGGAATATTTGCCATGGACCCCAGGGATCTTCCTGATCCCAGAATCCAGCTACGTTGAGGTTCGGGACCGTCGAAGCGTGCAATTGACGCACCCACGCTTCCTTCTTCCAAAAGTCGTCGTAGTCAGGATGTTCGACCGTGTCGTTCCAATAGGGAATCTTGCCGTGAAGATATCTGTCGTTGATGTTAGCGAGCGGGCCGACCGCGAGGTACCACTCGAACGTATCGTAGGTTTCGAATTCAAAATGAGTATTCCTATTTTTGTCAGCCTGTTCGAGCACGGCATATTCGAAACTATAGCTTTCGCGCAGTGCGCCATAGCGATGATCGTCGTCATTCATCCACTGGTCCACCGGTGAGGCTTGTTCGCTGATCGCTTTCAGCGCGGGATGCGGATGAAGAAGAACGAGCGCGGTCGTCAGGCCATCGTAGGAGACACCATACATTCCCACTTTGCCGTTGTTGTTGGGAACGTTTTTAATGAGCCATTCAACCGAGTCGTATGCGTCCGTAGTCTCGTTCGTTGTGTTGGGATCGGATAGATCAACCTGGGAAGAAAGCTTGAAGTAGCCCTCGGACTTGAAACGTCCGCGCAGATTCTGAATGACGAAGATGTAACCGTCCTGTGCGAATTCCTTGAGAGATGGTGGCATCTGCTCTGGAGCTTTTTCCGGTACTCCGTACGGAGTGCGGCGAAAAAGGATGGGAAGCGGCTTGGTCATGTTCGCGGGAGTCAGGATCACAGTCTGCAAATGCACGCCATCGCGAACCGGCACCATCACTTCCTCCAACTGGAAAAGAGGTTGCGAGGCGGAAGGCGGCTTTTCCTGACTGGATGCTAAAGGAAGTCCTGCGAGTAACAGAACAATGGCAACTCGTGCGATGTGCATTCGAATGCTCCCTTTGCGGACCGATTTTCTGTCCCGAGATCGGCCGGAAGATAGATCAGCGCCGTTCGATAGCTGCCTGCTTCCATCCCGGTCCGCGCAACACCTGACCTGCGGTGCGGCCTGTCAGTTTGCCATCCTCGAATTCCAATTGGCCATTGACGAAAACATACCTTACGCCACTGGCGAGGCGCGCCGGTTCGGTATACGTGGCCACATCTTTCAGGGAAGCTGGATCGAAGATAGTTATATCGGCAAAATATCCTTCTCTAAGCAAGCCACGGTCGAGCAACCGCTCACGCTGTGCGGGAAGAGAAGTCATCTTGCGGATTCCCTGTTCAAGCGGAAGAAGATGAAGGTCCCGAACATAGTGTCCGAGAAAACGCGGCATGGCGCCGAACGCGCGAGGGTGGGTGTGGGGTTCAAAGAGTGGTCCGTCGAGAGACAACTCGCCGGCGTCGAGGCAGAGGCTGGTCCAGGGTTGCTTCAACCCATACATGAGATCACTTTCGTTGGCCATGAAATAAAGCGCGCCAGTCTGTCCCTTGTCGGCAACAATGAAATCAAAGAGCGTGTCGAGCTGCGATTTTTTTTGTGCCGCAGCGATCTGGGCAATCGTCTTTCCATCAAATTTCTTTAGATCTGGATTCTCGACTCCGGAAACCATGACCCCGCTTCCGTTGCCGCTGTCGAAAAAGATGTTTTCCCATTCGGGATGATCGGAAGCCATGTCCGCCTTAATCTTGGCTCGTATCGCGGGGTCATGGAGCCGCTGCAAGAGTTTTTCGAGACCTCCATCAGCGACCCACGGCGGAAGACTTGAGGCAAGTGCGGTGCCGCCGGCGGTGTAGGGATACATGTTGGCGGTCACATCCTGCCCGGAATCACGGGCCGTTTGGATCTGCTTAACAATTTTGGGCATGTTGCCCCAGCGAGTCTTGCCGGAGACTTTCAGATGGAAAATTTCAACGGGAAGATTCGCCTCACGGCCAATGCGCAGGGCTTCTTCGACTGCTTGCGGCTCCGTCTGCCCTTCGCTGCGCATATGCGTTCCGTAAATGCCGCCGTATCGCGCAGCGATTTTTGCCAGCTCAATCAATTCATCGGTCGTGGCGTAATGTCCGGGTGGATAGATGAGCGCAGTGGAAAGACCCAGCGCACCGTCTCGCATGGCTTGGTCCACAAGAGCTTTCATTTTATCCGTCTCGGCCGGTGTTGGAGCACGGTCGACATCTCCCAATACGGCCTGGCGGACCTGACCGGCACCGACATAGGTGCCGATGTTCAGGGGAGTACCCGTCTGTTCCAATCGTTTGAAGTAGCCGTCGAGGGTGGTCCAATCCACTTTCAATTTGTAATGTTCGAGTACAGGCCGCAGCGGCGCCAAAGTGAGGTCGGTTTGTGGCGCTATCGATCCACCTTCGCCGGTAATCTCCGTCGTGATTCCTTGCGCGAGCTTGCTTAACGAGCGATTATCGATCAGCAGATTGGCTTCGGACTGTCCGAGCATATCGATGAAGCCCGGCGAAACAACCAGACCTTTGGCGTCGATTACCCGCTTTGCTTGAACACCGTCGAGCCTTCCGATTGCGGCAATGCGATCGCCACGAATGGCGATGTCTCCGGATACCCACGGATTTCCAGAGCCGTCTACAATCGAGCCGCTTTTGATCAGCACATCGTATTCGTTGGTTGTGAAGTGACCCGGCTTTGAGGGCAGTGGCGCGTCGTAAGCCGCGGACGCAATTTCTCCGAGCGCCTCTCCCGCGACTTTCTGCGTGGCCTCCGGATCATCCATGGATACCGAAACCATGTTGACGTACAACGCCAGAATCAAATGCTGGCCACTCGCTGTATCCATGTAGCCGGCGAGACCCTTGCCGGTCACCATCAATTTTTTGTTTAAGGCATCGTACACACCGTAGGTTCCCGTTTTTGCGTGCACGTGGCCGGCAGCCGGCGAATTCACCTGAATCTTTACGAGTGTGCCGTCCCTTCCGAGGATCGGCAGCGAACGATAGAAATCGTCGTAATCTTTTTGCTTTGACATATAGAGAAGGTATCGGGTCATGAAGTCTGGCGAGAAGTAAGCGTTACCACCAGCCCCGTCGCTTTGCGCAGCTCCACCGAGATCAAGGCCAGCCTTGGTGAGGAATGCATTTTCCATCTCGAAGCCTGCCTGATCGATTTTTTTGTCCTTGTGGGCAAGCAGTGCGCCAAGAAGGAACGGCATGGAGCTCGCATGCAGGTTTTGGCTAACTTTCAGAGTAACCTTCACTTCTTCTTTGAGCGGTGGCGAGACATGTTCGGCGACCATGTTTTCGGCCGTATAGTTGGCGCCGAGTGCCTTGAAATCGACTTGGTCTGCCGGCGCAGGCAGCGTCGACGTGACGCCTTGTTCTTTGAGAGTTTCCATGAGAACGGTCGCAGCGAATCGGCTGGGTTCAGGGACCGGATAGGAGACCATGGCTGGTTGGCTGGCGAGCGCCAAACTGCCAGTCAGAGTCGCACTTCGCGTCCCGTCTGGGTTGGATTTCTCATTTTCATAATTGAGCGATGTTTTCGAACCGGCCTTTCCCGTGGTGGCCTGATTGGTGATGGTGAGATAAGCGGTTTGCGGGGCAATTTTCAGTTGAACGGGGGAACCCTCGTTAGGTCCGGGAGTGGCGATGACATCCACCACGTTGTCGTTGACGACGATCGGTGAGATGACGACACCCGTTCCTAATTCACGTTCGCCTTCCGGGAAGAGCGTCGCGTCGACCAGCACTCGTCCTTTAATGCGTTTAATTCCGGTCGCGGCGACTTGTCGCGCAAACTCGCGCATCACCTGAAGCGGATCGCCAGACAAGCCTTTGCTATCCGGGCCGCCGTAGGAATGGTCGTGGTCTTCAAAGGCCAGCGTGCCATCTGGTTGAATGCGATTCGAAAGATTCAAGTCCCCGGCTGCAACGAGCACCAGATCGCCTTTAAGCGTGCCGTTCTCTTGAATCGATCCAGTGCGGTAGATCTTGGTATGAAAACGATAGTCTGCACCCAACAGTTCGAGCGCCGTGCCAGCGGAGAGCAACTTCGTCGTGGAACCTGGAACGAACAGTTGCTGTGAATTCAATTCGTAAACGACGTCTCCTGTCTCCGCGGAAATGAATTTGATACCGAAGCGGGAGTGAGCGAACTCCGGCCGATCCATGACTTTCTTGACGCGCTGTTCGAGAGAAGCGTTGGACTGCGCAAATATAGCGTCGCCGCGGCTTACAAATGCAACTGTCAAGAAGGTGAAGACGGCGGTTCTTGCGCTCTGCCTCATGCTCATGTGTTCCCCCAAAAGAAATCACTTGCCTGCTTCTTCTTCCGTAATAACGGAAGATCAGGACTCCACTCCCGGCTAGAGACGCTCAAATGCCAAATTCAAGATCGGGAATTTCTGCCAGTCGCGATAGTCAAAATGCCACCACTCGAACGAGTAGACGAGAAATCCTTCGTCTTCCATCACCCGACGTAACAATTCGCGATGCCAACGCTGCAATGAGGTGCCGCCTGGATATGCGGGATAAGAGCGTTCGGACATTTCGTCATAAACGCCAACCATTTCGATTGCTTTGCCTGATGCGAGTTCGTAGAGACTTAAATCCACGGCACATCCGCGATTGTGGCGCGATCCTTGATCGGGATTGGCAACGAAAATCCGCTTGTCCTCTGGAGTGGCCTCCCAGAATATTTTCGTGACGTACCAGGGACGATAGGCGTCATGAATCAGCAGGCCGTAGCCTAATTCTTTTAGTTTTTGGTGCGCGCGCAAGAGCGCTTCGGCCGCCGGCCGCTGCAGAAACGCACGCGGCTGGGAGTAAAGGGGAGTAGCCAAGAAATTGTTGGTGGTCGCGTAGCGAATATCCATCTTGATCGAGGGGTCGAGCGTCGAAAGCTCGACCAGATCGGTTTTGCGAAAATCGCCAGTTTCGGTGGGCGGGTGCTCCGAGAGCGCTTGCTTCCGAAGTTCGTCGATATTCCTGCGAGGGGAGGTGCGAAACACGCCTCCTGAAATTCCACCAATCGGGCGCCGCTTGAATACCACGCCGCTGACCTGCACCTGCGTGGCGTTGCCCGTGGCATCACGAATGAAGATCGCCGTTTCTCCATCATAGAGGCCTTGTGATGGGAACTTGAAATCGTCGTCTGAAAGTTGGGTAAGCGCATCAAACTCCATCCACTCGATCAGAACGTTGAGACGCCCGTCTTTTTCGAAAACGTAAAGAATGTCATGGTCCCAGCCGTATTCGCCGATGAGTCCGCGCCACTTGAGGGGAATTTCGGAAGGTTTTGGGACGGCAACTCTTTGCAGCACCTTTGATTCAATTCTTATGGCATCAGCTAATGGTGCGACTTTCTGGCCGTAGCCCATGATTCCGTCTTCGATCAGGTCGTTGCCGAGTTTGCGCAGCTCCAATTGCTCTCCACCAGCGGAATTCAAAAGGGTGAGATGTCCATCCAGATAGGTGAGGTCGAGAGCGTCGGCTCCTGTTCCATAACGGCCGACGAGTTTGCGGCCAAGCTCCGGGGGAACCGCGTCGGTGGCTGAAGGAAGCGCCAGCGGCTTTCCTGCGCGATGATCCAAAACCAGTCGTAAGGCTTCTTGGCCGATGCGCTCGGTGACGGCATTGGCAGCATCTTTCGTTGCGATCACCACGACTCCCAACTTATCTTCCGGAAGCAGATCAAGAGTTGTAGCGAAGCCGTAAATCGCCCCACCATGGCCGACCAAACGACGGCCCTCGAACGTTCGCACCATGAAGCCCAATCCAAAAACTCTTCCACCGGGATTTGGAAATTGAGGCGACCACATTTGCTCAATCGTTGCCGGTTTCAGGAGAGTACCGTTGGCGGTCTTTCCCTGCGCCAGCAAGACGCTAAGGAAGCGGCCGAGATCGTTCACGGTGGAATACATGCTGCCTGCCGGAGCCATCCCGAGTTGAAATGTTGGCGCTTCGAATCTGTGGCCGTCGTAGGTCCACATTTCGGCCTTGGCAAGATTTGCGATGATCTGCGGGTCGGGTTCGAACGAACTGTGCTGCAATCCGATGCGATCAAGAACCGAATTCTTGAGATATTTTGCGAACGGCTGGTGCGTATGCGCCTCGAGCAAGTATCCGACGACAGCAATCGCCGCGTTGGAATATTTGGTACGTGTGTTCGGAGGGAAAACGAGTTCCGTGTCGTTTAAACTGTGCACGGTGGCTGCGAGCGAAGGTTGCGAAGTCTCGAAGTAGTTTCCGATCGGTGGCTCGCGAAGCAAGCCGGAGCGATGAGACATCAATTGCCGCACGGTAATCGGGGTGCCGAATGGGTTGCGAGGCCGAAACTCCGGAAGATAGTCGGTCACCGGAGCGTCCAAATTCAATTCACCTCTTTCGACAAGTTGCATGATCGCGATATCGGTAAACAGTTTAGAGACAGAGCCAATTCGATACACAGTCTCTGCCGTTGCAGGCCTCTGACTACCAGGGTCTGCCATCCCGAAGCCCTGTGCCCAAACAATCTGCTGATCGTCGACAATCGCAATCGACACGCCCGGCAACCCTTTTTCAGCCATCTCGCGCTGGATGAAAGGCTGTAGAGCTTTGACGATTTCCGCATAGTCGTTGCGGGGAATTACATGGGGCGAGTTCTCTTCCGAGGCAGCAGCGAAGGAGAGGAGCGGTATGCTAAGTATCAGGAACGCCCATTTCGCCAAACATTGCGCGAGAACTGTGTTTTTTTGATGGCTCCTTAACATGATTCCCTCGTCGCCGCCGACATCTCTTTGCTTGAGGTGTGCCGCGCGCTCCAGCTGTTGCGGCGCGCTGTGAGTTTCTCAATGCGATCCCGCTTTACGGCGTAGCCAATGCCGGGAGTCATAGGCACTCGAATAGTGCCCTTTTCTGTGACTTCGACCGGAGGTTCGATAATGTCTTCGCTCCAATAGCGCTGGCTTGCAGAAACATCGCCGGGGAGGGAAAAACCGGGCAGTGTTGACATCGCAATGTTGTGCGCTCGTCCGATTCCCGATTCCAGCATTCCTCCACACCAGACGGGCACTCCTTGCTCGTGGCACATCTGCTGCATGAGCCGGGCTTCCGTATGACCGCTCACACGACCGAGTTTGATATTGATGATGCGGCAAGACTTCAGCTCGATTGCCGTCAATGCGTGCCTCGTATTGTGGATACACTCATCGAGACAAATTGCGGTCTGGATCTGCGCCTGAAGTTTGGAATGAGCGTGGATGTCGTCCCAGTTCAAGGGCTGCTCCATCATCAGTAGACCGAATTCATCGAGTCTTTTTAGATACGAAGCATCATCAAGGTTGTATGCCGAATTGGCGTCTACCGATAGTCGGATATTGGGAAATTCCTTCCGTACCGCCGCGACGAATTCAACGTCTTTACCCGGTTTGATTTTCAGTTTTATCCGCTGGTAACCGCTACGAAGTTCTTCTTCCACCCTTTTTACGAGCGACTTCGGGTTTTCGCGAATGCCGAGTGAAACGCCACAGGCAATCTCTTCGATCGTGCCGCCCAGGAGCCTGTGGAGAGGCACACCCTTGAGTTGCGCCTCGGCATCCCACAGGGCGTTCTCGAGGCCGCTCTTGGCCATCTCGTGGCCACGAATGTGGTCCATCAATCGCGGAAGTTCAGAAGGCCCCGACACACTCTTTCCGACCAGCGAGGGAGCGATGAAATCGGAAAGTACATGCCATGCGGTATCGGTAGTCTCGGCATTGTAGGCTGGTGTCTCGCCAGCCGTGACCTCGCCCCAGCCGCTGGCGCCATCGGCGACGACTTCCACCAGAAGAATTCGCCGGTCTTGCACGGTACCGAAACTTGTTTCAAACGGAGACTTCAACCTCATATGTATTTCACGAAGTGCGATCGATTCAATCTTCATAAGGCTCCAGGAGGTAATTGCCTTGTTGCTCGTCAAATTCAAATCCGACCGCCGCGCGGCCGTTCGCGATGTGCTTTTCGAATTGCGCGCGAACGCGCGATTGGATTTTCTCTGCCAGTTCAGGATTGCTGACGCAGAGCTTACGTATGGTGGAGGGAAACGAAATGCGCGCCGCGGAGTCCGCTGGAGCAGGCAGCTTGCCATCGAGCAGGCCCTGCACTCTAGCGGATCGAATCCACCATTCAGCCACGAGTCGATCTGTGGGTAAGCCAGCGTGTAGAGGGCTCGATGTACGGCCGTAGAAATTTGGGAGATATCGACGGACGACCGCTCCCAGCCGCATCAAATTAAAGTGTGCGTTTCCTAGTTGCAGGGGATCAAAAGTCCATTCGATGAGGTGGATTCCGCGCGCGATTGCTTCGTCGCGCTGTGCAAACTTTAAGAGGCGGCCGACGCCTCTATTTTGGTACTCCGGCACGACGCCCACCATGTGCGAATGAAGATAAATCGACCGATGGTGCGTGCCCGCAAAAGCAAGCGCGAATCCAACTGCCTTGCGCTGGTCGAATGCCAGCAAAACCTGTCCGCCGCTCTCTCTGGCAACAGCGAACATCTGCTCAGGCACCATCTCGATTTCGCTGTAGGCCCAAATTTGCCGTTGCAAATCGACGCACAGGCTTAACTCAGGAATCCCCTGTGGGGCACGAATAGAAATCTCCAGGTCTTTCGCCGATGCCGTTCCCTCAAGCATTGGCGTTGTCCCCCGCGTCTGTGAACTTTGCCGTGCGCCGCCAGAAGGTATATGCAGGAGCACCAAGCAGTACGATCCCAAGCCCGATACCCGCTTGGGCCGGCCTCATTGCAATTGTGTTGGCGACGAGGGCCATTGCCGCAACGATGAAAACAATGGGTGTGAACGGATATCCGGGTACACGATAAGGGTGCGCGGCATCGGGAAAGCGTTTGCGGTAAATGAAAAGGCTTGCCGCCGCAAGGGCATAGAAAATCCAGCCGATAAAAACGACGTAAGTCAGGAGCTGCTCATAGGTTCCGCTCGCGGCGAGCACTGCGGACCAGATTCCTGCGGCGCAAACCGCGAGAGCAGGTGTTCGAAATCTCACGTGGACCCGAGAGAGCGAACGAAAGAAAAGTCCGTCTTTGGCCATTGCGTAGTAAACACGCGGAGCGTTAAGAATGATGGCATTGGCCGCACTGAACATCGATATAAGAATGGCGATCGCCACTAATTTCCCCGCGCCGTGGCTTACCACAACGGCCAGCGCAGTGGCCGCGACTCGCGTTGATCCGGCGACTCCAGAAGTCCCGAGCGCTGCAACATAACCGAGATTTGCGAGGAGATAGATGGCAATGAGGGCTGCTGTGCCAATGAAAAAAGCGAGAGGAAAAGTTCGTTGAGGGTTCACCGTTTCACCGGCAGTATAGGTTACATACTGCCAGCCTTCGTAGGCCCAAAGCACGCTGATCATCGCCAGCCCAAAGCCGGCAAATCCGGACGATTGATGCGCGGAAGAACTTACACCGTCGAGGACGGAGTGGCTTCCACGCCAAAGGAGAACTGTGCTCACCGCTAGAATCGCAGCGACCTTGATTGCCGTCGTTACATTGAGGAGGTTCGCGCTTTGGCGAGTGCCGAGTACATTTACGCCTGTGATGACCAAGATCATCGCAATCGCGACCGCTTTCATATTCCACGGCGAGAGTCGGATGAATTCTCCGAGATAATTGCTGAAAGCCACTGCGAGAGTTGCAATTGAGCCCGAACTAATGACGAAAAACAGCGTCCAGCCGAAGAGAAAGGCGGGGAACGGGCCGTAGCACTCGCGAATATAGACGTAAAGTCCGCCAGCCTGGGGCTTCATAGCGCTGAGTTCCCCATAAGTGAGCGCGCCGAGAAGTGAAAGAAAACCGCCGGCCAGCCAGACGAATAACGCCATGGACACGGAATTTCCGACGGCCCGCAAAACCGCGCCCGGAACAAGAAATATTCCCGAACCGATCACCGTGCCAATAATCATCATCACCAGATCCCACATGCCAAGGACCCGGCGCAGTTGAGCCGACGATTCCGTTGCAGTACCCACGGCGTCAGCCGCTTGCAAATGGCTGGGGATATCGGATCTCCTCTCGGAATCTTGTCCGGATAGCTTTCTATTCGATTCACGCCGGCCTTGACCCCGGCGGCGATTTCCGCCGCGCTCTGTGCGGCGAAGCTTCAGGGAGAGTCGCAAAACAGACCCAGCAATTCACAGAAGAGTTTGGCCGCGGTAGGGAGATACAACAGATGTTGCAGCATGTCAAGACCGTTCAATAGCTGTTGCATGGATCGAATCTGCTTTGTGATGCTTCGGATTCGTGGCGCCGCGAAAACGGGCTACAGCCGCATTCCTAAAAGTAATGGCATGCAACAAATATTGAAAGCCCTTGACAACCTGCAACATTCGTTGTATTGGCTTAACCGATAGTGGCGTAGTTCTTCCTTAATCGCATTACTCTCGGGGTGATTCCTGACTACCGCACACCGAATGCGTCTCGCGAGTACGGTCGAGTCTTCCATCGAGCGGCGGCAGGGCCAGACTACGATCGAGAAGCGCTTTGCAGCTGCGGGAGAACGGTTAAACGCGAGCCGGCGAAGACTCCTTCGATCGATCCTCGAAAATACCGGGGATACCTTTTTTCTGTCCTCGCGAGAATTGGCCAAGCGTTACGACGTGGATGCCGCGACAATCGTTAGAACTATCCAGGCTCTCGGCTATAAAAAATATGCAGAATTCACCGCGGATTTACGCGCGCATTTTGTTACGCAGATCACACCTTACGCGGTCCTGAAAGCGGCATCGAAGGAGAAACGCACCGTTGCAGACAGAATTCGCCACGGCATGGATATGGACTTGCGAAATCTGCAAGCTTTGCAATCGTCGCTCAACCCGGGAAAAATTATCACTCTCTCCAAACAAGTGAAGCGTGCACTCAGAATCCTGGTGGTTGGAATTGACTTGGCGGCGGGGCTGAGCTGGCACTTGGCTTATGGCCTGATGACCCTGGGATTTGCCGCCGAGGCGCCCGTAGGCAGCACCGGAAATGTCCAGCGAAGAGTAAGAACGCTAACGCGGCAAGACCTGCTGATCGCGATCAGCTTTGGTCAGTGCTTGCGCGACACGGTGGAAGCAGCGCTTCGCGCCAAGAAACTCGGAGTGCCAACGTTTGGCATCACTGACAGCGAAACGACTCCCATTGCTCGCATTTGCGACGACAGCTGCATTGCGTCAGTCGCGAGCCCCTCTTTTGGCGGTTCGTACGTCGCTCCGTTGAGTTTGCTTGGAACGATTCTGATCGCGTGCGCACACACGCAGACCGCGCGTTCCTTGGAATTGTTGCGTCGAAGCGAAGTGGAAGACCGCGCCGACCACCGCTGGTATCACCAGCCGGGAGACAGCAATGGCGTGATCGAGTGAACAAATTGAGTTTCGTGGGCCAGGGAATTCGGATTGTGGAGGAACAGTGATTATGTACTTTCGCTCCCATTCATTTTGTAGCTTAAGTTGGTCTGCTGTGGTTGTCGTGGTTGTCTGTTTTTGTTCTCTCATTGAAGTAGCTGGCGCACAAACTACTTCGACGATTGAGGGCACGGTGATGGACAAGCAAGGTCTTGCGGTGGTTGGCGCCCAAGTTCACGCCGAGGGCGTGTCCATTGCCACCGATCGCTCGGTCACCACCGATTCGAATGGCGAGTATCGCCTGGGGGCGCTGCCTGCAGGGACTTATCGGCTGACGGTCACGCGGGACGGATTTCGTACTGGTGTATTCACCGACCTGGAAGTCACGCTGAACACAACCCTGCGCTATAACGTGCAGCTAACCGTTGGCAGCAGTCACGAACGAGTGGAGGTAACAGGCGAACTGCCGCTACTGGAGACGCAGAGCTCGGCGCAGAGCACCATCATCATGCCGCGCGATATCGTTGACATGCCGATTAACGGGCGAAATTACCTCGACCTGCTCCAGCTTGTTCCCGGCGTCGCCATCAATCGGCAGGCTGACCTGAAGAGTGATAACGCGACGCCTATCCTCGGCGAGCGCGCCAATAACACCGGTTTTCTCATTGATGGCCTGCCCAACCAGAATCAGCTGGATGGTGGCCCGGCCGCACAATTCAACCAGGACACCATCGCGGAATTCCAAGTCATCACAACCGGATACAAAGCGGAGTTTGGGCATTCCTCCGGAGGCGTGGTCAACGTCATTACTAAATCCGGCGGCAACAACCTCCATGGCCTCGCCTCCGTCTATCATCGAAACAGCGCCTTCGATAGCTCCAATATTCCTGGAACGGACGCGCCGTATCTGTTGCGCTGGGATTACGAT
>JBKOXA010000007.1:0-76362 GCA_046724685.1 Acidobacteriota bacterium
TTCCTACGCCGCGCTCCCCACGTCACGCTAGAGATTTGGCAAACCCATATCCTGAATTTCTTCGATTCCACTGAGGGATTCACCCTCAAGCAAGGCGGAAGCCTCGCCTATTTCATTCGTCGATTCGACACTTTTTCATCGGGGCCAATCTTAGAAGGGGGAAGCAAAGGAAAAGTTACTTCATTCTCTGAACGGAGAAGCCAAAAAGCCGCCACAGCAATCAGCACGGTTTTGGACCGTTTTGAGAAAGCATCTGGCGATATTCACAGAGCACTACCGCCAGCCAATGAGTGAGCTTTCCGTGCTCGCCTATGCCGAGGATCTTTCGGACTTGACGCCGGACCAGCTTGACGCGGCCTGCATTGAAGCACGCCGTACGTCTGAGTTTATGCCGGTATCCGCGACGATCAGGAATTGTCTTTCAAAGATTCGTACTTCCGAGCAGGTTTTCCTAGGCCCTCCACTTCTCGAGTATCCAGAGATCACGGCAGAAGAGCGCGAGGCTGCTTTAGTGTTTTCCGAAGAATTGAGAAAGAGACTTGGGCCGCCAGGGAGAAAACGGGGGTATCGGTGATGACTCCCCTATTAGGAATTGCGGAAGTAGCCCGGCTCTTAGCTGTCTCTAAGATTACTGTGCGCCGCAAGGTGAGCGCCGGGGAGTTGCCGTGCATCCGGCTGACAAAGGGCGGCCCGATGCGGTTTGACTTGCGGGACGTTGAAAAGTTTGTTGATAAACACAGAGCTTGACAATGGCTTATTTTGTGTAGGACAATAAAGCTATGAAGAAACGAGGCAGGCCAAAGAAGGCAGCGGCAGACAGACGGGGAGTAGTTCTTCGCTTGCGTCTGACAAATGAAGAGTTCAAGGCTCTTAGCGCTGCCGCAGAAAAAGCCGGCCTAACCGTTTCGGCATACGCAAGAAAACTCATCGGGAGGTAACCCCGTGGAAAGCACAGAGAAAAAACCAAGAGGAAAGCGCGGTCAAGGCTGCGTCTATCGTCCGAACGGCAGTAGGAATTTCTGGTACAAGTTTTCGGCCAATGGCCGGGTGATTCAGAAGAGCGCCGACACGGAATCGCGCCGCGAAGCTCTGGACGCGCTCAAGGCCGAGCTTCTGAAACACGCGAGCGGCGAAGCGGTCACAGACGACAAGATCACCGTCAATCAGTTGTACGACATGCTCCTGGCTGACTATCGAATCAATGGAAAAACCCTCTCCTGGGCGGAACAGACCGGGAACAAGCATCTCAAGCCTTTTTTTGGAGGAATGCTCGCCAAGAACGTTGGCACGGACACGCTTTCACGCTATATCGAATCACGGCGCGGGAAGAATGCCGCCAACGGAACAATCAATCGGGAGCTGTCTCTACTGCAGCGGGCGTTCATGCTCGGGTATGAGAGCCAACCCCGCAAGGTAGCGCGTCCGCTTCGCTTTCATCGGCTAGCCGAATCGAAACCCCGTTCCGGATTTATCGAACAGAAGCAATACGACACACTGGCGTCTAATTGTTCCGGTTTCATGCGGGCCATGCTTTGCCTAGGCTACTCTTTCGGGTTTCGCAAGGCGGAGCTTTTGACGCTGAAAGTTTCGGATGCGGACCTGATAGCCGGAATAATCCGTCTGCGGGATTCGAAGAATGGCGAACCGCGCAAAGTCGCCTTGACCCAAGAGGCCCGGAAGCTGCTCGCGGGCTGCATCGCTGGCAAGGAGCCGGAGGAAGCCGTATTCACGCGGACAGAGCTTTCCGGTAAGCGCGTGCCTGTAGCGGATTTTCGAGGCACTTGGGATAAAATCACGGCTGCCGCTGGATGCCCTGGCCTGCTCTTTCATGACCTTAGGCGCTCCGCGGTTCGCAACATGGTGCGAGCCGGAATCCCTGAAACGGTTTGCATGAAAGTCAGCGGCCACAAGACACGGAACGTTTTTGACCGCTACAACATCACGTCCGAGCGTGATCTTGAGGACGCAGCAAAGAAAATCGAGTTAAGCTATAGACAAGCTAAAACAACGGAGAACGCACAAGGTACGCAGCAAGAGGAATCTGTTACAATTCAGTGAGTTAGCCTCAATGCCCGAGTGGCGGAACTGGCAGACGCGCCAGACTCAAAATCTGGTGACCGCAAGGTCGTGATGGTTCGATTCCATTCTCGGGCACCAAACTCCTCGCCTATTGTTACCACTGAACCCTGAAATGTGTCATCGGTTGGCAATAGTTGGCAGAGTTGGAGACCGCTCGAATGGCGAAAAAGCCAATAAAACGACGATTTCTTCCTATTTCCGGTATTTTTGCCGAACGATTACGCAGGAGGAGGGAGTCGAACTCACACGCCGTTGCGGGCAAATTTTGAGTCCGCCGCTTCTGCCAGTTCCGCCACTCCGGCTCGCAGTAGAAGAATAATATGAACGTCCCATTTCGGCCAAAGACTCGGCCCTACGCGCTCCGGCCGGCTCGCCTCTAGGCTTTTCCCGACTGGACGAAAGCACGGCACGGCGCTACTCTGTACGCTCGCATTCGACAGGGATTCGGGCCGGGTTCCCCTCGAACACGGTTCGAAAATCGAACGCGCCCTGGAACTATGGCTCACGCCGTTTCATTTTCGCCTCGTGCTCTTGCTGAGCACCGTAGTCTGGCCTTTTGGATGAAGCGCTCGCTCGAGGAGCTGGCCAAACTTCGTTCAGAACTGACCAACGGCACCGTGCATGACCTGCGGGTGGCCCTCAGGAGATGTCGCTCCGTGGCCGCGACTCTCGAGGAAGTTGACCCGCATCCGGACTGGGAAGAGATGCGCGGGTGCGCGCGAAAACTGTTCCGGTCGCTGGGCGAGTTGCGGGATGCCCACGTGATGGCGGAATGGTTGAGCAAGCTGCATCCGGAAGATGACACCCTGAAAAGCCAATTACTCGATTCTCTGGAAAGCGCCGAAAAGATGGCGCGAGAGAAAGCGCTCCACCGGGCTGCCCGATTTGATGAGAGGCGCTGGAAGAAATTATCGCGGACCCTGGTGGCACGCATGCGGCGCGTGCCTATTGACGGCGACGCCGCACATTGCCTTGCCTTGGAACGATTGGAGGAGGCCAAAGAACTGCATCGCCGGGCCATGCGAACGGAAAGCGCCAAGCCATGGCACGCGTTGCGCATCGGCGTTAAGCGATTTCGCTATGCGACAGAGGCCTTGCTGCCAACGGCACACGCGGAGTGGAGCGAATCCCTGAAGCGGGTGCAGGACGTGCTCGGAAATATCCACGACCTTGATGTTCTCGCAGAAATGTTGAAGAAGGCTCGCGCGGGGCAGCCCGGCGAGAAGGACGCGGACTGGGAAACTCGGATCGAAGGCGCGCGCCAGGAAAATGTCGAGACCTATCGGCAGTTAGCGCTGGGCACGGCGAGCGTCTGGAGCACGTGGTTGTACGGCTTTCCCCGCAAGAACTGGGAAAAGTACGCGAACGCCAGGATCCGCGCCACGCGTGCAGCGATGGATGCCAAACCCGCGCGGAACACAATCGTTGCCCGGATGGCGGTCAGGATATGGTCGCAGCTACGTACTCGCAAAGCGGGTGAAGTGTTTTCCGATCGCAAAGAGCGACGGGTGCTGGAGGCTGCGGCACGCCTGAGCGGGGTCCGTGATCCCGGTGCCAGGAAACCGCGCGAAAAATCTGCAAGAACTTTCCTACTGAAGTCGCCCCTTCCTCCGCGCTGGAGCTTCGCAGAATGGGAGCGCGCGGCATGGGCGATTCGGTTTCAACGAGGGCCGGAGCCTGACCGCCGGAACAAACGGTTTTCCAGACTTTCCGCGGAGCAGCAGGCGCAAATTTGCCTGCTCGCCGGAATCCTTCGCTTGGCGATCGCGGTTCAAAAGTGCGCTGTGACAGCTACGTCTGACGTCCGTTTGGAGGCATTGCCGCAGGGATTTCTGCTGCACATCGGCGGCGTCGAAGACACTCCGAAGAACACCCTGCGTTTTGCCGAGGCGAAACGCCTGCTGGAACGCAGCCTTCGAAAAACAATCCTGATTCAGCCGGAGCCTTATCATGACCCGTCGGCCGTCCGGAAAGCGGCCTTCGATCCGCCGGTACCCATTTCAATCGCTCAGTAGAGTCACTTTCCCTTCGACAGCTTGCGGACCGCCTTGGGAGTCAGCAGCCACGCGAGTTTTCCCGCGCACGGGTAAACGCGGGTCAGTTCGACGCAGGCGGCGCCGGCTTTTTTCAATTCTGTAAGATCCTTTTTCGCGCCGAGCGCAAACGAGATTAGCTCATCGAGCTGCGGCGCATGCCCAAAACAGATTACGCTCTCCAAGGACTTCTTGTGGGAAAGCTCCCGAAAAAAAGCAGCAGGTTCCGCTCCGGGCAGCAGGTGTTCCGTCTTTTCGATCTTTGACTTCGGATAAGCGAGCGCTTCGGCGAAAATCTCGGCAGTCTGAAGCGCCCGAACATAAGGGCTCGAAAGGTACAATCTCGGCCCCTCGAGCAAGGATGCCATGCTGTTTGCGACCCCGCGCGTTTTCTTGATGCCTTCGGGAGTCAGATAGCGTTCCGGATCGGACGGGCATTTCGGGTCTTCGCGGTCGATTGCGATGCCGTGACGAACGATGTAAAGCAGCATTTTTCTAAAGTCCCTTTCCGTAGCACGCCATTATACAGGCGGGATTCAGCGGCTAAGCGGCCGGAAGTAAAGCCGGGTGCGAAATTCCTTTTCAAAGAGTTCCGAGCTGCGATTGGCGTCACGAATGTCCTCGCTGGCATCCCCACGTGCTTCCAGCTGAAGCCCGACGGCCCCACGTTGAAATGCCGCGCGAATTCTGCCGATGCGCTCACGGTGCGAGTGGTCCAGTCCTTCCGCAATGCGAACCAGCGATGCAAGCCGCCGAGCGAGCCGGCGGTCGCTGTTGTTCAGCGCGGCATAGGAAATATGGTGCCCCGCGGGTTCCGCTTTGCGGTTGTGATAACGCACCACCGCCGCAGCGAGCACCCGTTCCCTTCCGTCGAGTCCTGCAATGTCGCCATTCATGACTAGATACTCCCCGTGCTTGTGATGTCCCTTGTGGCTTACCGAATGGCCCACGTCATGCAACAATGCAGCCGCTTCCAGAACCACGCGCGCGTCGTCGGGAAGATGATGCACCGGCTGCAACTGATCGAACAGCTGCAAACTCAGTTCGCGAACGTGCTCGGCGTGGCGTTGATCGCGCTCCAGCCGGCGCGAGAAACTCCGCGCTCCTGCCAGAAGTTGCCGCGCGGTGGCCGTGTAGCGATGGGGCTCCTTGCGCGAGAAAGCCTGCCTTGCAATCTCATGAATCACCCCTTCGCGAACGCCAACCGCAGGAACCGCCAGGGTTCGCACATTCAGATAACGCCCGAGGGTCACAAAAATGACCGCGGCAATTCCCATCACATCGGCGCGATCCCGCCGAACTCCGTACGCCTTCATCCGGTCGCGTATGTCCATCGGCAGCAGCTCGGGAAGCCGTTCGCGAAGCAGCGAGAGCTCCAGCGTTGGAATTCCGTGATGCCGCGGACCAGGCGCAACGTTTGCAAGGGTTTCCGCATTGCCTCCCAGGGCCACCGTGAGACCGTCCGCAAGATTCGGCCGCGAGGACAGCTTCGATTCAAGAAGCGCCCGCAAGTAGCGCCGCACCTGCTCCGCTTGCGCCGCCCGCAGCCCTCCGTGCAGATTCAGCGTGGTCATCAACCGCACGGTCCCGACGGGCAGCTGCGCCGTCTGCAGGACGGTGTGATCCTGGAGGACACTGACCTCAAGACTTCCGCCGCCGAGATCCGCGATACAGCGCACCTGCGAGTCGGGCCCAAGACCCGCAAACACCGCTTCCCTTCCCAGGCGCGATTCTTCGAGCGCGCTGATTACCTCGAGCCGAATCCCCGACTTTTGCTGGATTTGCTTCACGAAAGCCTTGCGGTTGGTTGCCTCCCGGGAGGCGCTTGTGGCGACGGCGCGATAGTGCGTTACTCCAAACTCATTCATACAGTCGCGAAAGTGCCGGAATGCCTTGGTTGCCTTTTTGAAAATGTCTTCGCTGAATCGGTTGCGGACGAACACGCCTTCGCCCAGGCGCAACGGATAGCGTTCGTTGTGCAGCGGCTCAATATCCAATGCCGAGTAGGCGCGCACGATCGAGAGGCGCACCGCGTTGGAACCCGCGTCAATGGCCGCGATGTGAACCGGATCGGGCATGCGGGATTCTAACGCCAGAGATGCGCAAGCGCCGAGGACGGCGTGTACTTCGTTGAGCGAATGCCAAGATGGTCGGCGATCCGTTGGCGCAGAAGTTTGTTCACTGTCGGCACACTGGCTTCGCCATCCAGCTCCAGAAAGTTTTGCCGTTTCGCCACGGCTTCGAATTCCCGCTTGATCATCGTCTGGTAGCGAACGAACGACCAATACAGGTCATGCGAGAGCGACATGTCGCGCCCCGCTTCCCAGTAACTGATGGCCTGGGCCTTGCGAAATTCGCGCCCGAACGCCGTTTCGGGCCGAACATTCAGCCAAAACGTAAGGTGGGGGCGCAGCGCCATCCCGTACAGCCCACTCAAATAATCGCGATTAATACCGCGAACTACGCTCCGCGCGATGAGCGTGAAGATGTACCGATCGGCCAGAACCACCGCACCGGATTTCAGGGCCGGAACAATGCGGTGCTCGAGCTGATCGAAAAAATCCGTGCAATACATCAGCGCCAGCGTAAGCCGGGTAACCGCGTTCTTGGCAAGCAGCTCGTCAATGTCCCGCCCAACAAGATTGGACCGCCGCAACCCGCTGGTCTGAACAGCAAAACCCTCGGACTCCAGCCATTCTTGAAGCAGGCTGATCTGCGTCGACCGCCCCGAGCCATCCACGCCCTCAATAACGATCAGAGTTCCCGTAATTTCACTCGGATCGAACCCGACCAGCGGTGCAGCGAAAAAGGCGCTCGATACTTCTTCATCCGGAGGAGCCGTAACCTTGGCCGCCGAGTGTCCCGCACCGGTGCTCACGGGCAAAGATTCCGCTCCTTCGGGCATGGCCGGCTTTTCCTTGTCTCTTTCTTTTTCGTGATCAGGCATTTACTCGGCCTCGGCTGCGTGCGGAGCGAAGCGCTTGAGATCGATCTTCGAGGCCACGATGTCGCGCATCTGTTTTTGCAGCTTGTTCACCGGAATGGTGCCGTCCAGCACCACAAAATTGTCGGAATCGACCATTTTGTCGTAACCGTCCAGAATCCGTGATTGAAACAGCCGAAAACTCTCTGGGCGATCGTAGGAGAGACCGAGATCCATTCCGGCTTCGTAATATTTCAGCTTTGGACGGCCGCTCAGGATACGCTCGACCGCCACATCCAGGGGCGCACGAAAATAAAACGTAATGTCCGGAACCGGCGCGAAGCGATAAAGATTGCGAAGCCACTTTTGCGGACAGCCGCGCGCGCCATCCCGCGCGAACGCGGTGTAAATGTAGCGGTCCGCAAGCACCAGGTAGTCTCCCTGCAGCAGCGGCATGATCTGCCGCTCGCACCGGTCGGCAAAATCCGCGGCATGCAGCAGCGAAAATGTCGTCGGAGTCAGAAGCCGCCGCTGTTTGCCCCGGCGTGTCGCCGATTTCACCAGCGGCGAAGAATTCCATTCCGTGAAGTGCAGCCGGTAACCTCCGATTTCGAGCCATCGCTTCAGCAGGTAGAGCTGCGTGCTCTTGCCGGAGCCATCCGTTCCCTCCACGACGATCAGCGCGCCGGGATATGCGCGACTCGGCACCGGCCTGCCCGGCTGAGGCAGGGTGGACTTAACCGCTTCGCCGCGCGTTGGTTTCGACTGCTCTTGACTATCCATAAGGACGTTTTGGAACCCTGAGTGCTCTCAGCCTAGGCTGGAATTGTTACAGCTGAATTACATCACAAGCCGCGCGGGCAGCGCAAAGCCGGCCTGCCGGCGATTCGTCCTTAAAATACCGCTACTTTGATTCGCAGGAATTTCTTGGGATTCTGGCGGAAGTCGCCGATCAGCAGGCGCAAATCTCCGGTCAGTCCCGTCAGGTTGTCGTAGAGCTTGGGATCGGAGAACAGCTTCCCAGCCGTCGTCGTGTTGTCGTTCAACTTGGCTGTCGCGGAGGCCAGGTTGTTGCTCGTGTCGCGCAACTTGTTGTAGAGCTCGTCATCCGTCGCCAGTTTTCCGAGCGATCCTTTGCCGCTCCTTACATCTGAAATGATCAGGTTGCCGTTTTCGATCGCTTTCTTGGCCTCCTCATACAACGTCGGATCGTTCAGCAGTTTGCCAATCGTTCCCTTGCCTGCTCGCGCATCGGTCACCACTCCATTGAAATTGTCCAGCGTCTCGTTCATCTTGCCGTACATCTCATCCGAAGCCACCAGCTTGCCTAGCGTTCCCTGCCCCTTTTGTATATTGCCGATCATGTCGTTGCTTTTCGCCAGCACCCCGTTCAGATTGTTGTAGGCCTGGTCGTCGGTCAGCAACTTCCCGAGCGTGCCCTTTCCATCTCGCAGGCTCTGGATCACACCCTGAGCATCGGCAGTCAGCCCTTGCAGGCTGGCCATCACGTCCGCCAGGCTCTTCTCGGCCGTGCCTGGCACTTCCTGGTTTTCCTTGAGCGGCGCTCCGGTAAAACCTCGTGAGATGTTCACATAACGATTGCCCAACAGGCCCTCTGTCACCAGGCTGGCCGTCGAGTCCGTCAGGATATTCGCTTGAAAGCGTTTATCCAGCCGCATGACCAGCTCAATGCTCCGGCTCTTTTCAGGAGCGCGGCCAGCGATCAACGGCACCAGTTTGATGGACTCGACATTTCCTATATCAACTCCGTCCAGGCGCACTGGCGCCCCATTCGAAACTCCCGCCACCTCCGGCAGGAACGTGAGCAAACGATACTTCGGTCCCAAAAACCCCGTCCCGGTGACATAAAAGATTCCGACCGCGAGAACGAACAACGCCACTAGCACAAAGAGACCGACGCGCAACTCCGTCCATGTCAGTTGTTTGCGCTGCGCCATCTTCGACGACTCCTTTTTTTCTGCGCTCCAGACTACCTTACATTCACACCAAAAATCGCTTCAGATACGGATCCTTCACGGCCGCAAGTTCTTCCGGACTGCCTTCAAAAAAAACTCTGCCGTCGCGCAGCACCGCGAAGCGCGTGTTGGACTCACTATCCGAAGCGCCGCCCCGGCTCTTCGCGGCATTGGGAACTACGCGGTGGGTTGCGGTGTCGAAGTGGAAGTTCGCCAACGCAAAACCATCCTGCAGACGATGCGTAGCAAGCAGCGCGGTCACGCCGTAAATGTCCCGTAAGCGCAGAATCAGGGCGATGATCGTCTGCGCCGTTACCGGATCCAGCCCGGCGGTAGGCGAATCGTAGAGCACAATCGGAGGTCGGGTTATCAGCGCCCGCGCGATGGATGTGCGCCTGCGCATGCCTCCGGAGAGTTCGGAAGGCACCTGATCGATCGCATGCTCCAGCTCCACGAATCGCAGCGCTTCTCTGACTCTTGGCTCGATCTCTTCTTCCGGCACCTTTTCTTCCCGCAGCCGGTAGGCGACATTTTCTTCCACCGACATCGAATCGAAAAGCGCGCCTTCCTGAAACACAAAACCGATTTCCCGCCGGAAATCGAGCAGTTCCTTCTCGGTCATTCCCGTGACGTGCTTCCCGAGCACATTGATCTCGCCCTCCAAAGGTCTCAGGAGGCCCGCTGCCATCTTCAAGGTCAGCGTCTTCCCAGTGCCCGTTTCTCCGAGGAGCACAACCGTTTCTTTCGGAAAGACCTCGAACGAAAGGTTGTCCACAATGTCGCCTTCATCGAATCCAATGCGTACACCGCGAAAGGAGATCGTCGCTTGCATATCGGCCTAAAAAATCTTCCCGGCAAGATACAGCGCCAGCTTGGTCAGGAAAGTGTCTGCCACAATGATGAGCACCGATGACACCACCACAGCCTGGGTCGTTGCGCGACCGACTCCTTGCGTCCCTCCGCGCACCGTCAATCCCTTGTAGCAGCCAACCGTGGACAGGATGAAGGCAAACACGATGGACTTCATCATGCCCTGCATAATGTCCGCGAAATCCAGCGCATCAATAGCCCGCGTCCAGAACTGCACCACACCCAAGCGCAGAGAAAAAACAGCCGCCACGCAACCGCCCACCAGTCCAATAAAATCCGCAATCGTCGTCAGCAGCGGCAGCACCAGAATCGTCGCCACTACCCGCGGCGTTACCAGCTTCCGGCTGGGGTCGGTGCCCATCGCGCGCATCGCATCTACCTGCTCGGTGACCAGCATCGAGCCCAGTTCGGAAGCAATACCGGAAGCACACCGTCCCGTCACCAGAAGGCTCGTCAACGTAGGCCCGAGTTCGCGCACCAACGCCAGCGAGACGGCATCGCCGGTGAGCGACGTCTGCCCGAACCGTACAAATTGCGAGGCCGTCTGCAACACCATCACCGCGCCGATGAAAAACCCCGTCAGCAGGACGATCGGAATCGACCCGACCCCGATGCTGTCCATCTGTTCGAGCGTATCCTGGAAGTAGTGAGGAGCGGAGAAGACGTTCCTGATCGACTGAAGTGCTAGGAAGGAGTATTCCTGAACCCGTAGCACCACTTCTTTGGCGCTGCCTATCAGAACTTCAGAAATCGAGGGGGCGCGTTCCACCTCCGCCGGTGGGGGTTGTTTGCCAATGCCCTGAAGAGGCGTGTCTGCCACGTATCCCTATTCCGAGACCACTAAGTGTTCCGCGACTCCATCGGCGATGATGTGCTTGATATCGGCCGGTCCGCCATAACTTAGTCACAGAGAAGCATTTCCACGAAAGCCTAACCGTGGCGCCGATTCGCGTCAAGGAAAGTTCTGGCGCGAAAGAGTCCTGTGGGCGCTGATCCGTTTCGAATGAGCGCGTTCTCTTTCCGAGCCACGAGAGTTGACGGAAACCGGTCAGCGACCGGACTTGCTTTCATTCTGCGCGACCCGCACCTTCACCATCTTCTTGATTCGTGTGGTCTGTTGCACCGGCCTGCCGGTTCCCCAGCGTTTATCGGGAGGTCGAATCGCCGAATTCAGTACCATGACCTAAAAGTCTGAGTATCTCTTGTACTCGCTAAGTAATTTTGCGGAAATGCAACCGCATTCGCGAGGATTCGCAAGCCGATCAGAAGCGGGCAGATTGTTTGCAAACGGCTAGACGCAACTCCGCTCGGCGGTTAAACTCTATTTTTCCTTTTCACAGTTTATTTGTTTCAGGACATTGCCTGAATGCTTCGCTTTTACACTGCGGGAGAATCGCACGGACAGGCGCTGCTGGCGTTCCTGTCGGGATTGCCCGCAGGACTGCCCGTGGACATCGAATTCATCAACCGTGAACTGCATCGCCGCCAGCTCGGCTACGGGCGGGGCGGCCGGCAGAAGATTGAGAAGGACCGCGCCGACATCTTCGCTGGCGTTCGCCACGGCCAAACCATCGGCGCACCCGTCGCCTTGCGGATTGAAAACCGCGACTGGGCAAATTGGGAAAAAATCCTCGCGGTCGAGGCCTACCCGGAAGACGACTCAACGGCAAAAAAGCTTGTTGCCCCGCGCCCGGGCCATGCCGACCTCGCCGGTTCGCAGAAATTCAATTTTCACGACGCACGCTACATTCTCGAGCGCGCTTCCGCGCGTGAAACAGCCGCCCGCGTTGCTGCGGGAGCATTAGCGAAGACACTCTTGCGCGAGCTCGGAACGGAAATCGCCAGTCACACAATTCAAGTCGGCCACACTCGCATCGATCGGGCGCCAGGATGGGACGAAATCCAGTCAATTGCGAACGACCTGGAATCGCCGCTCCGCTGCGTGGACGCCGCCGCTCAAAAGAAAATGCAGGCAGAAGTCGATGCGGTCTTGAAAGCGGGAGACACGGTCGGCGGAATTTTTGAAATCGTCGCGCACAATGTTCCCGTCGGCCTCGGGTCGCACGCCCAGTGGGATGAGAAGCTCGACGGAAAACTCGCACAGGCGGTCATGAGCGTGCAGGCGGTAAAGGGCGTCGAAATTGGCGCCGGAGTCCTTGCCGCAGGTTCCCTCGGCAGTGAAGTCCAGGACGAAATTTCTTACGATAAGACCTCCCGGAAATTTGCACGTTCGTCCAATCGCGCGGGCGGCCTCGAAGGCGGCATCACCAATGGCGAAGACGTGGTCGTACGCGGCTACCTGAAACCCATCTCCACACTGCGCCGGGCGCTTCGCACGGCGGACATGGTCACCAAGGAGCCTGTTCAGGCGGCCTACGAGCGCTCCGACTGGTGTGTGGTGCCCGCGGGGGCGGTAGCGGCCGAGGCGATGGTGGCACTTGTCCTCGCCGACGCTTTTCTGCAAAAATTTGGAGGCGACTCCATCAAGGAGATGCGCCGCAATTTCGAGGGTTATGCCCGACAAGTCCACGACTTCTGAACCGCTCGCAGCGAAATCGAATGCCGCGGAATCGCCCGCCGCGCAGGAAAAGGGCGGAGTTCCGCGCAAAATCTATGCGATCGTCAAATACGGCGATCCTATCCTTGAAAAACCCGCAAAGATCGTCAACAACTTTGACGCCGAACTCGAAGAGCTTGTCGAAGACATGTTCGCCACCATGTACGCGGCGCAAGGCATTGGCCTTGCCGCTCCGCAAATCGGCAAGAGCATTCGCCTCGCGGTGGTGGATGTCACCAGCGGCAAAAACCCCGAAGCGAGAATCGTTCTCGTAAATCCCGAACTCATTCATGGCGAAGGTGAAAAACGGGAAGAAGAAGGCTGCCTGTCGATTCCCGGTTTCCGCGGCTATGTCGTCCGCCCGCATTTTGTAACGGTCAAGGCGCAGAACGCAAAAGGTGAACCCTTCGAAATCCGCGGCGAAGATTTGCTGGCCCGCGCCTTCTGCCATGAAATCGATCACTTAAACGGAATTCTCTTCCTTCAACACCTGAGCATGCTGAAGCGCGACCTGATCCGGCGAAAGATCAAGAAACTCAAGAAACAAGGTGAATGGTAGTTCACCGCAAGGATGCCTTGCCGTCCCTCCGCATCATGTTCTGCGGCACGCCGCAATTTGCAGTTCCCACTCTGAAGCACCTTCTCGCGCAGAGCGATTTCGAAATCACCGCGGTAATCACGCAACCGGATCGCCCGCGCGGCCGGGGGCAGGAAGTTTCCGTTTCGCCCGTGAAAGAAACCGCGGCATCGGCGGGTCTCCGTATCTTTCAACCGGAAAAAATTCGTTCCGCTGAATCCGAACAATTCCTCCGCGAAGCAAACCCCGACGTTACCGTCATCATCGCGTACGGCCAAATTATTCCCGCGCGCTTGCTTGGCATTCCCAAGCTCGGTTGGATCAATGCCCACGCTTCTCTGCTGCCCAAGTACCGCGGTGCCGCGCCGATCCAGTGGGCCATCGCCAATGGGGAAACAATGACCGGCGTAACCACCATGCGCATCGACGCCGGCATGGACACCGGCGAAACGCTACTGCGACGGGAAATTTCGATTGCTCCTAACGAGAGAGCGCCGGAGCTCGCCATTCGCCTCGCGGACCTCGCCGCTCCCTTGATCGCGGAGACGTTGCGGGGCCTCCGGGATGGCGCGGTCCATCCCGCTCCCCAAAATCATACGCAGGCCTCTATGGCCCCGCTGCTCAAGAAAGAAGATGGCCGGATCGACTGGTCTCTGCCGGCACCCACCATCTCCAACCGGATGCGTGGTTTCGCGCCGTGGCCGGGGGCCTACACCGCGTTCCGCGACACGACCTGCCAGCTTTCCGGCGAACCGGCGTCTAAGAAACAGGAACTCGAGCTATCGCCCGGCGAAATTCGCGTCGACCGCCCCGACTTGCTGGCCGGATGCGGCGGGAAAACTCTTCTGCGGGTCTCCCGCGTCAAAATGGAGGGAAGAAAGGAAGTTTCCGGGCTCGAATTTGCAAACGGCGCCCACTTGCTGCCCGGAGAACACTTTGGCTGAGGTTCCGTTGCGGCCAACTCACCGCTCAGGCATACTCAAATTTCGCCGCGGACACAGGATTGTTTCAACCATTCGGGGTCACAGGAATCGTCACGCCACTCTGGGAGCACATACTTGAGAATACTTAGCCATTCGAGCCAGTTCACGGGTGTAGGCGCTTTTGCGCGCCGGCTCGCCCGCGCGACGGCCGCGTCACTGATGGCCGCGCTTCTGCTCCAGCCTGCCGGAATTGCCGCGCGCACGCCTGACGACCATGCGACACCCAATCCGGTCGCTCCAGGTTCGGGGGTGCCGGATTCGGTGATGCCGGATTCGGTGATGAAGGTCATGCAGGGCGAGCTCGAACGCGCCACCAGCAGCCTGGCCAAGTCCGAACCCGCTCCCTACTTCCTCAGCTACACGGTCTACGACCAAGATTCTATCGTGCTGGCTGGCGCCTACGGTTCCTTGCTCACCAACACATCCGTTCGCCGCCGCCAGGCCGACGTCACCATGCGCGTCGGGTCCCCTGCGCTCGACAACACTCACGGCCAAAGCCGCGGCAGTGGAATGATCTCCGGAAGCATACCCTTTGGAACGAACTCTGACGCGATTGCGCGCGTGCTGTGGGAATTGACCGACCGCGGCTACAAGCGCGCCTCGCCGGCCTTTCTGAACGTCAAGACCAATACCGCCGTTCGCGCCGAAGAAGAAGACAAATCCCCCGATTTTTCGAAGGAACCTTCGGTCACCCATACCGGCAAAGAAATCAAGCTCCCGGAATTGGACCGGGTTGCGTGGGAAGGCGAAATTCGCCGCGTTTCGAGCGTCTTTCGGAAATATCCGCAGGTGTATTTCGCCACCGTCGTGCTGCAGATCCAAAACGCGAAGGAACGCAAGGTGACCAGCGAAGGCACGGCGATCATTTCTCCCAGCGCTTCCACTCGTCTCGTCATGGAAGCGCAAACACGCGCCGATGACGGCATGGATCTTCTTCGCGTCGAAACTTTTCAGGCACCGTCGGCAAAAGAACTGCCGGACGAACGAGAACTGACAGGCAAAGCCGAAAAGATGGCCGCCGACCTCGACGCTCTCCGTAAAGCTCCCGTCGCCGAACCTTACGCCGGACCCGCACTGCTGAGCGGGCGCGCCGCTGCCGTTTTCTTTCATGAAGTACTCGGGCACCGCCTCGAGGGTCATCGTCAGCGCGACGAGGACGAAGGACAGACCTTCACGAAGAAAGTCGGACAGGAAGTCTTGCCAAAATTCCTCAGCGTCGCCGACGATCCCACCAGGAGCGAAATGGCCGGCGTGAAACTCGCAGGCACCTACGAGTTCGACAACGAAGGCGTTCCAGCGCAACGCGTCGAGGTCATCACCAACGGTGTCCTCAAGAATTTCCTGATGTCGCGCATGCCGATTAAGAACTTTGCACATTCAAACGGTCACGGTCGGAACCAGCCGGGCTTGATGCCCACAGGGCGCCAGGGAAACTTGATCGTCAGTTCCTCGCAAACTGCGCCCGAAAAGGACATGCGCCAAAAATTGATCGACGAAGTAAAGAAACAGGGCAAGCCCTACGGCCTCTATTTCGACGACATTCAGGGCGGATTCACGCTGACCACCCGCGCCCTCCCGCAAGCCTTCCAAGTCCTGCCGGTGGTTGTGTACAAGGTTTATGCCGACGGCCGTCCCGATGAACTTGTCCGCGGCGTCGACATCGTCGGCACGCCGCTTGCCGCACTGACCCGCATTATCTCCACGGGCGACCAGCAGCATGTTTTTAACGGTGTTTGCGGCGCCGAGAGCGGCAGCGTGCCGGTTTCCGCCGTCGCGCCCGCCATGCTCTTTTCCGAGATGGAAGTGCAAAAGCGCGGGCATGAACACGACCGCCCGCCCATTCTTCCGCCGCCCGGATTTGAAAACTCGCAACTGAAACAGAACGCGGGGGACCAGGCCGGGGTGAAACCATGAAGGTGACTCGACGCTTGCTCATTGTAGCTTTCGCTCTGGTTTTCCTGGTGTCCGCAAGACCCACACTCTCCGCACCGGACGATGCGCACGACAATGCAAAGGCCAGCCCTGACCCGCTACTAGCGGCGAAAACGGCGGCCAAAGGCGATCCGGTCCTCGACGCCTTGCTCACGGAGCTTCAACGCTCCAAAGGGCAATTAAAAATGAATCTTCTTGAAGCGCCCTATTACATCGAGTATCGCGTCAGCGACGTCGAAGATTTCGTCACCGAAGCGGCATTCGGAGCAATCCGCGAGGATCAGAGAGTCCACGTCCGCCTCCTTCGTGTTGTCGTCCGCCTCGGCGATTACAAGCAGGACAGTTATTACGGCCAGGGGGTCGGCGGCAACGCCCTGCTGCCTCTCGACAACGACCCGATCGCCCTGCGTCACCAGATTTGGCTCGCAACCGACGAAGCCTACAAAAATGCCGGCGAAGCGCTCGCCCAAAAACAATCGGCCCTCAAACAGTTCAGCACGGACGAACATCCGGTCGACGATTTTGCGAAAGCCACGCCCGTTCAGGTAGTTGAGCCCACCGTGTCGCTGGAAGCCGGTCCGGAGGACTGGAAGAAAATTCTCGAATCCGCTACCAGCCTCTACCGCCAGTATCCGGAAATTCAATCCGTCTCGGCTTCCGCACGATTTACCGCAATTAACGATTATTTGTTGAACAGCGAAGGCACTGTCACCCGCAATGGCCGCGCGGTCTACTCGATACAGGTGAGCGCCTCCACGCAGGCGCCCGACGGCATGCGCCTCGGCCGCACCCCGGCGTGGACCGCGGCGAAACTTGCCGAACTTCCGACGAAAGACAAACTTCTCCACGACACCAGGGAAGCGCTCGAAAGCCTCAAGGCACTGCGCCAGGCCCCCATTGTGGAAGAGGAATATCGGGGGCCGGTTCTGTTTTCCCCCGATGCCGCGAATGACGTGGTCGCTTCGCTGATCGGAAACAACGTTCTCGGGCGCAAACCGCAACTTGGCGCGCCCAACCGGACCACAGGAACGTTCGCTACCAGCTACAAATCGCGTGTGCTGCCGCCGTTCATCGATATCATCGACGACCCGACGATGAAGGAATTTCAGGGAAAAAGCCTGACCGGTTCCTACGATGTGGACAGTGAAGGCGTCAAGGCGCAGGAAGTTGACGTCGTGCAAAAGGGCGTCCTCACCAACTATCTTTTGGGCCGCCAGCCGATCCGCGATTTTCCGGAGTCCAACGGGCACGGCCGCGCTGCGCCCGCAGCACCGCCTGCTCCCAGTCTCGGCGTGCTCCTCGTGAAGAGTTCCGAAAGTCAGACGCCCGAGGCCTTGAAAAAGCGCGTCATAGAGCTCGTTACCGAGCAGGGCAAACCGTTCGGCTACCGTGTCGAAACGATGGCAGGACCTGCTCCGCGCCTTCTCTATCGCGTGTACGCGAAAGATGGCCACGAGGAACTCGTGCGCGGCGCGGTGTTCAGCGAGCTTGACGTGCGCGCATTGCGCAGCGACTTAAGCGCCGCCGGCAACGATCCTCTGGTCAGCAATCGCCTCGGTGGAATATCCTCCACGGTCATCTCTCCTTCTCTGCTCTTCGACGAGTTGCAGGTCAAGCGCGGCGACCTAAGCAAGGACAAATTGCCGGAGTATCCGGCCCCACCCCTGAAATAGGGGCGCGTTCGCTCCATTGGCAGTCCAGGGTTTTTCGCGGCTGTGGGAAATACTCGATTCAGGCGTTTTGCAAAGTAGACATTCCGCGCAAGAATCCGCTCCCGTCGAGAGTCCGGACGAATTACACTAGCCGGCGGTGTTTCGATTGTTGAGCTGACCCGTCATGAACTTTCGCGAAAGACTTGAGTGGCTTCTGCGCATGCTCCTGCTGGTCTTCATCCTTGCGTCGGCGGCATTTCTCAGCGCAATCACCGCGATGCGCATTGCCATCCACGGACGCGAAGTCAGCATGCCGAACCTCGTCGGGAAAAATGTTAGCGACGCGAGCAGCGAACTGCGTTCCCGCGGACTTGTGTTGCGTGTGGCGGACCGGATCTACAGCGAACAGCCGATCAACACCGTGGTGCGGCAAACTCCTTCGCCGGGGCTGCTGATGAAAGTTTCCCAGCAAGCACACGTGGTCCTGAGCCTGGGCCAGCGACAACTCCAGATCCCGTCACTCGAAGGCAATTCGCTCCGCGTTTCTCGCATTGAGCTGCTGCGCGCCGGCCTCCAGGTTGGCGAAGTCTCGAACGTCACGCTGCCGGACGTGACCGCCGACACCGTGGTGCTGCAAAGCCCGAAGGCTGGAGCCGGTGCAGCCTCGCCTAGAGTGGACGTTCTTGTGTCGCAAGGACCGCGCGAAGCCGCCTACGTAATGCCCCACCTCATCGGAATGAACGACGCCGACGCCGTTCGGCGCCTCGAATCCGCTTCCATCAAGCGCAAATTGAATACTGTCAGCGCTCCCCAATGGCCGCACGGCGCTGTAATCGACCAATCACCCTCACCGGGTGCCCGCGTGGCTTCTTCCACTACCGTCGAACTGACCATCGCCGAATAGCGCGTGCTCTCCCCGACGCTGCTTGTAACATCTTTTGCGGTATACTTCGCTGACTGGTGATCCACGACAACCCAGAACCCCGCGACGCAGCATCGGCGGACAGTGCCTCGTCTTCGCTTTCCGCGACTGCTCCTGCAACCACCCCGGCAGTCGAACCCCTCCTTTGGGCGCCGCAGCTCGGCGCCGAACCTGAGCCCGGCCGCCCGCCCATTCGCTTGTCTCCGCTCCAAATTGCCGGCATCATCGCACTTGCCGTCTTCACCATCTTCATCACCTGGCGCGCGAAGTCACTCGAGAAGGCGATCGCCAAACGCGATCCTGCCTCTGAAATCGTCTCCAAAACCGCCCCCGGCTTTTCGCTGCCCGCACTGGACGGGCGCACCATTTCCCTTTCCGACTATGCCGGCAAAAAAGTAGTGGTCAGCTACTGGGCGAGTTGGTGCGGCCCCTGCAAAGTCGAAATGCCCGAGCTTCGCGATTTTTACAAGCGTTATCACAAGCCCGATTCCGATTTTGAAATTCTCGCAATCAGCATTGATGAAAATCGCTCCGACGCGGAACGCTACGCCTCCGCAGAATCGCTCCCTTTTCCGGTCCTCCTCGACACCGATAGCAAAGTCGCTGACTCCTATTCCGTGGAAGGTATTCCCACGATGGTGGTCATCGACAAATCCAGAAAAGTCACGTACGCCCACACAGGGATCGATCAGGCTATGCAATTCCAGTTGATGTCGCAGCTCGGCATCAAGTTCCCGGACGCCCTTGGCGCGGGCAAGGACGAAAAGGGCGGCGCAGACGATCCCGTCGGAGACACCAAGCCATGACGATCCCTGCCATCGAGTTTCGTCAGGTCTCCAAAACGTACCGCCGTCTTCTTGGCGGCATGCAGGTTCCCGCACTCGCCAACGTCTCTTTCGCCGTCTTGCCGGGCGACGTTTGCGGCTTCCTCGGTCCGAACGGCGCTGGAAAAACCACCAGCATCAACATCCTGATGGGATTCCTGTACGCCGACTGGGGGAGCATTCATGTTCTCGGCCACGAACCGGGCGATATTCGCGCCAAAGCCAAAATAGGATTCGTTCCGGAAAATTTTTCTTTCTATAAGCACCTTAACGCCGAAAAACTCCTCCGCTTCCATGCCAGACTCGCCGGCCTCCCCGAGGACCTGACCCTCGGACGGATCCGCGATCTGATTGCGAAAGTGAAACTCAACGGTTACGAAAAGCTCAAAATCGGCAGGTACTCCCGCGGCATGGTCCAGCGCCTCGGCATCGCCCAGGCGCTCCTCGCCGACCCCGACCTTCTCGTCATGGACGAGCCGACTTCCGGGCTGGATCCTTCCGGCCGCAAGGAAGTGCGCGACATCATTCTCGCCCTCAAGGCCGGCGGCAAAACCATTTTCCTGAGCTCGCACCTCCTTTCGGAGGTCGAACAGATTTGCGACCAAGCCGTGATCGTCAACCGCGGCCGCGTCGTCCGTGCCGGCGCGATGAAACAGTTGCTCGCCGGCGGCGATCGGGTCGAAATTCTCGCCAACGGCGTTAACGAAGAAATTCAAACGCTGTTGCGGCAATGGGGTGCGACGATTGAACCGCTCCCCACCGGCGTGCGCATCACGCTTGCCGGCGAGCACAAGCGCGAGGTCGTTGAAAAATTATGGGCCGTCGGCTTCGACGTACTTAGTTTGCACCCCGTAAAAGGTTCGCTTGAAGAGTTGTACATGGCCCTGGTCGGCAGCGGAGGCTCTGCGTGAAACTTCGCGCTATCGCTCTGAACACTTTTGGCCTTTTTCTCCGCGATCGCCTGCTCATCGTTTTTGCCGCACTGTTTCTCTGCGTCGTCCTCCTTATGATGACGCCGTTGCTTCTGCTGAAAGCCAAAACCACGTCCGCAAACTTCGTAAACATGCAGGCCTACGTCCTCGAAACCGTCGCTATCATCATGTCCATGGTCAGCGGTGCGGGGAGTCTGCTGGCCGCCTGGGCCGCGGCCGACGCCGTCCCCACGGAAATGAAAAGCGGCACCATCCTCGCGGTCATGGCCCGGCCCGTCAAACGCTGGGAATTTCTGCTGGGAAAGTACCTCGGCGTGGTGATCCTCATGCTGGTTTATGTCCTGGCCATGGTCGGCCTGAGCTTTCTTCTCGCTCTGATGGGCGGACAGAAAATCCAGTCCTCTGTTTGGGTTCTTTTCCTTTACCCCATGGTGCGCTACGCGATTTACGCCGCAATGGCCATGTTCATCGCTACGGTCGCGCATCCGGTCATCACCTGGGCCTTCACCTTGATTGTCGGAGTCGCAGCAGCGATGGTTGTTCCTGGCACGAATCCACCGGCGAATCTCGCGCTTCGCTGGCTCGAAACAGCGATCTACTACTTTCTTCCGTCTACCAGCTTTCTCTCGGAGGATCGTTTTCTGATCATCAGGCATGCCTCTCTCCGGCAAACCACCTGGGCCGAGCATGCCACCACTCTCGCCTACGGGCTCGATTACGCCTTCGTCTGTCTTCTTCTCGCCATGTGGTCCTTCCACTACCGCAGCCTCAAGCGCGACTAACGCAAGCCAAGCCACGCCAGATGAGGCGACCTGGAGGTATGACCTTTTTCGTTGTCTGGCCGGAACGTAGCCGGAGCTGCCGTTCGATTGAAAACAAAGGCGAGCCCCTTCCTCAGGCCGGGGCTATCCTTCGGCTGAATGCTCAGCACAGCAGCCCTTGCCGGGTGCGACGTAGCGACCGGTAGAATCGACCAAGCCTTCTGCATCGTAGCGGTCGTGATGCCGAACCCGGTCGGTCAGGTTTTGCCGGGGGCCCGCTTCGTTGCGGCCGTGTGGGGTGAGGTCCAGATACCTATACGCCCCAATGACCAGTTCGTCGCCGCGACCCTACGTGCAGTAGGTGTGGAAGATGTCGCCGCCAGCGTCTTGTAGAAAACGCTAAGGCCCGAGAGTTTCTCGCCCAAGTGGCCTCGCAGCTCGTAGTTGTAGTAGACCTTTCCGCGCGCAATATCATCCTGGCTGAAAGAGACGTGGTAATCGTAGTTGCATCGGTTCCGTGAGACGAAACCCATCTGAAGCTCCAGCCCATCCGTTTTTGAAAGGCTTCGATTTCGGAAATCGGCACGCGGAACGGTCACTCATGAAACGTCATGGTTCTCGAGGTGAACGAGCGCACCCGCGACGCGCTCCGACCGGAACGAGCAGCCTACACAGCTTTCGTGCCATGCCGGACCAAGCATGAAATGGCTGATGACGAGCTGGCTGCGCCCTGCGAAGAGATCGGCCAGTATTTCCTTGCGTTTCGGCGAGTCAAACAATATTCCTTTTCAATTTTGACCCAATCCTGCGGGCGGCGAATACACCACTCGAGTCAGTTACCCTGCAAAACTCAGCGGAAGTTTTGCGAATGCCGGACTCGCGAAGCGACGGTGAAGGCCGGAACCCGGGCGGCCGTTCCGGTTTGATTGGTGAGCGAAAATTTGGGAACCAAAAAAATCGAGGGCGCAACCCGCCTTGCGGCGATTGCGCCCTCTAATTGATCCGTAAAGTTTATAACCTTCTCGTTCCCTTCTGTCGGTACCGACCTGCCTTGCGGCTTGCCGTTTCCTTCGTCCGGTTACGTTCGGTTTCGACTTCCCAGTTCAATTTCGCTGCGCAACCGCCGTTAAGCATGTTGCGCGCTCTACTGAGCCGTAAAGTTTCTAACCTTGCCCATTCCATCTTTCGATGCACTTGCCTTGCGGCCCGCGCATCGTCCGAGTAGAGTGTAAAACCTTGCAACTTCCTGGTTCGCTTCCGTGTCGCAACTGCGGTTAAGCTGCTGCGCCTTCGCAACCGAGCCCTGAAGTTTCTCAGCTTCCCGATTCTGTCTGCTCGAATAACCCGCCGTGAGGCGTATCACTCTGTTCAAACAGAACCGTCAAGGGTTCGAGCTTTGCAGTTCAATCTCGCGGCGCCGCCGCTGTTAAGCTTGCTGCGCCTTATAAATTGATCCGTAAAGTTCTTGCTTCCCGGTTCAATCTGGTGCGCAAGATAATCTTGTTCGTTTTTTTCGTCAATCAAATTCGCAACGAAACGCTGTGCAAATCTGTGGACGATTGTGCATAACTGCCTTCGAAACAAGAATGACCGGTCACTTCGACGAGGCTCTGCTGGCGACTCCGGCAGAGTTTTTCTTGTCCGGAAACAGATTCTCGACGGGCATTTTTGCGTCAAAAACCAAGTTGAAAAATCCCACCATCATTTCGTCCCAGCTTTGCTCGCCCCAGGTCACTTCTTTCGTGGAATCGGCATTTTCTGGATTGTTCGCGGAATTGTCGAAGTGCGCGGTGCAGTCGATTTTTGTTCCCTCGGGCAGAGCGATCGGCTCTTCGAGGTTGTACCAATTCTGCCAATGCCAATCGTAGTGCGGGACGCTCAGTAGTGTGGTGCTTTCGCCGGAAGGAAAAACGGCGCGATATTCGAAGTCTTTACCCCGGCCGTGCATGTGCGGATGCAGCCCGGAAAGTTTTACGTCGGTTCCCACGACAAAACTCGCGTCGACGCGATAGTTCGGATTTCCCGGCGGAATTCTGAACGTGCCGTTGGTGGCGGACAGCGTGAGTACCCGCTCTTTTGGCGGCTGTTTCGCGAAAATGATCCCGAGTCTAGACTGGTCGCGCATTGCGTGACCATGCGGCGTGTAGTGAACCTGGAAAATAATGTCCGAGCCGGCTTTGATGAGTTTGGCCTGTCCGGGACGAAGAATTTCAGGCGGCTGGCCTGGCGCATAGCCGACAAGAAAATCACTGGGCAACGCGCTGGTGTCCGGCTGCTCCTTTGTTTTGATCTGCGGCGCGGTAAAAAAAACTCCGGGCTTTTGTCCGCGGAACCACTTGGAATTTGGTTCGCGAACAAACGCAATGATGTGATGGACCACCGTGCGATCGGTGGGACGAACTTCCGCGGCTTGGATCCATTGGTCTTCGCTGAAGCCGGTGGGAACAATCACGTGCTGGTAGTCGACGACGCCGGAGGCGGGAACCTCGAATGGTTGCGGCAGTTCGTAAACTTTATCGGGGGTTCCGATTCCCCACCCTTCGACCCAATTCACGGGAGCAGGCATGTCGGCGGGATCGCCCTTGGGGGCGCCGGCGTCGGCCCACTTCGAAAGCGTTTCGATTTCAGCTGGGCTGAGGCTCATGGCGTTGGAGAATTTTCCGTAGCGGTGATCGGCAAACCAGGGAGGCATTTTTCCGGACTGGACGGCAGCTTTCATGGCTATTGCCCAGGGTCGTGTCTGCTCGTAGGTGAGCATCGAGAATGGCCCGGCTTCGCCTGGGCGGTGGCAAACCTGGCACTTCGCCTGGAGGATCGGAGCGACGTCTTTTGTGAACGTGGGCATGGATGTGGGAGGCGCTGAAGGCGGATTGGGCTTGCGAACCGAGGATTGTCCGTGAGCGAGCGCAGCGGCGGCTAGGAGCAGCAGCGAAATCGAAAAACGTCTGTTGACAACGGGTCGATTCATCAGGGCCTCCAGGTCAATATCCCCAAAGCGGGTCCGAATCGGGACTGAGTATATGAATCAATTACTTCGGCGACAACAAATTCAGGTGCGGTCCGGAGGCAGAACGATTTCAACCAGGGTCTGAAAACCACCTGGCGCCCCAGTGCCGATTTTGTGACGAAGTATCCCCGGCACCAGGCGCAAGAATCCAAAGAAGATACGCTCGGGCCGGAACTAACGGGCCGATTTCCCGCCGAGCCAGGGCGGCGTCGGATTTCCACCTGATAAAAAAGAATGGCCTATCCGTAGGAACGTGCAGATAACTCCGTTTGCTTGGGGCCGATGCGCCGTCAGGACCTTCGTCGTCGCACCTAGCCGATCGGCGGAAACTGGAAAGAGGCGGATTGCCCTTTCCATCAGATAGAGTAAGAGAGGGCAGCAGGAAGAATACCCCGCTGCTCGAAACGGCCTTTCCGCCACCGCAACCAGATGACCTAAGCATCGGGACGAAGCGCTAAGTTTCTCAACATCGAAGATGAAGCACGGCGCGCGAAAATCTAGCGTAAGACTAACGAGACGCCTGCGATTTCACTTCGGGCCACCGGCGCAGCGCAGTGGTGCTGCGCCCCACCCGAAGAACGACGACCACCTTCATTTGGTAGATTGTTTTTTGTGCAAGTCGGTACAGACGGAGAGGGCGTTGTTGGGATTGACGGCGGAGTCGCCTTCTTCGACGTGCTGCACGATGCCGTTTTTGTCGATCACGATGTTGGCGCGCTGCGCCCATTGATAGGTTTCGCTTTGGACGTCATAGCCTTTGAGGATGCCGTAGGCCGTGAGCATTTTTTTGTTCATGTCGCTGAGGAGCGGGAATTTGATGTTGATTTGCTTGGCGAAGGCCGCGTTGGCTGCGGGGGAATCCATGCTGACGCCGAAGACTTCGGTATCCGAGGCATCGATTTTGCCCGCGTCGATTCCAGACTGGACCGCCTGGAGTTGCTTGGTTCAACCACCGGTAAAGGCGAGCACGTAAACGGCGAGGAAGACGTTTTTCTTGCCCTTAAAGTCGCTGAGCTTGACGGTCTTCCATTGGTCGCTGAGGAGAGTGAAGTCGGGAGCCGTATCGCCGACTTTGAGGGAGACTTTGGCCGCCTGCTCGGTTTTCTGGGCGGATGTGGTCAAAAGAGCGGACGAAGGCAAGGCGGCGAGCAAGAGAGCGGCACAGACGATGCGTTTCATGGGAATGCTCCTTGAAATACGCGTACCGAAGTATGAAGCGGTTAAGACTCTAATCCCGAACGGAGCCCCCCGAAAGACAAAAGATAAAAATTGGACATGGCAGCCCCGGTTTGCGGGAACCTGGCTCGAGAAGCAGGCGTACTAGGTTCTAGCGGCTGGAGCTGTCGCGAGGTGGCGAATGTCGACTTTGGCGGTCGGGAAAGCGTACTCGGCAAGTGGACGAACGATTGGATGCGTCGCCGTTCTGTCGCTGTTGAACGTCGCCGGCGCCCGTGCACAGGAGGCGCCGAAGATACGCTCGACGGTGAATCTGGTGACGGTATCGTTCACGGCCCGCGACGCACGGGGCAAGCTGGTCGAGAATTTGAAGAAGGAAGACGTGGTGATCCAGGAGGATGGAGTCCCGCAGAAAATCGCACATTTTGCAAAGAGCACCGATGTGCCGCTAACTCTTGGACTCATCGTCGATGCCAGCGGAAGCCAATCGCACTTTTCCGAGAAGCATGAAAAGGATCTGGAGGTTTTCCTGAGGGACGCGCTGGGACCGAACGACCGGGCGTTTTTGGTGGGGTTCGGGAACCATTTGCGGCTGGTGAGCGATCTCCATCCAAACGGAGAGCAAGTTCAGTCCGCACCCGACGTAGTCGCCGGACAGATGCTGGAACACTTGAAACGGTATGAAAAGAAGCCAGATAAATTCGCTGAAATCGGGCCAAAAGAAGAACGCGAACTGGGGACGGCGTTCTACGATGCCATTTTCTATTCAATTTCGGAAAAGCTCGGGAAAGAGGATGGGCGGCGAGCGCTCCTGATTTTCAGCGACGGCGAAGATAATTCCAGTTCCCACGACATGATGACCACAATTGAGGCGGCGCAGACCGCTAACGTGCTGGTGTACACGATCCGTTACACGAAGCCCATGAAACATGGGGAGCTGTCAGCAAGGAATAAGTATGGAATCCGCGTGATGGACAGGATTGCGAAGGAAACGGGCGCTTCGAACATCGACGCCAGAGAGATGCAGCCGACGGAATATTTTCGGCGGATTGCGGAGGAACTCCGCACGTCGTATGAAATCGGATACTACCCGTCCGAACCGATGAAGGATGAGAGCTTCCGGAAGATCGTGATCAAGCCAATGGACGAGGGCGTTCGCATACGGGCGAAGACAGGATATTTCGCGAAATAGCGACCAGAAAGCGAAGCCTCAAAGCGGATTCCTGGCTCCGGTCGGAATGACCAGATAGATCGGAAGCCATCTCAACGGAGGTAGCCCCAGTTGTGGAGTTTGTCGGAATCCTCGACCCAGCGATCACCGATATCGGTGCGGTAGTACATGTTGGGAATGAGGATGTTGCGGATGCGGGAGTAAACCTGCGCCTGGGCTTGTTTCATGGTGGTGCCGGTGCCAACGACGATGAGTACGACGCCGGAAGTTCCGGCGACGAGCCACTGGCCGTTGAGCTGCTTGACGTCCTCAATGTGAACACCTTCCTGCGTGGGCTTCTTGAAAACGATGGCGGCGTTCTTGGAAAAGGATTCGAAGGTGGCGTCATCGTCGAACGGAAACGGCGGGACGACAATGCGAACGCCGATCTGAAAACCGGAACGAGTGCGCCATTTGGGTTCCAGGCCGTTGGCGAGCTCCCAGAAAAGCTCGCTGATCGGAGTCAGCATTCCTTCCTGCTGGATGCTGATGGTCGGATATCCGAAGCGCGACGTGAATTCGAGCGGATAGATGCCGTTATTGTTGACGATGCAATTCAGATCGATATAGCCGACGTAGCCTTCTTGCGCCAGCTTCGACTCCATTTTTAGAAGAGTTTGCGTGAAAAGGCGGTTCGGTTCGCTCCAGAACATGGAGGTTCCCATTTCGCCGGTCGGCGGACCGATGTTGCCGGGGAAAAGTTTTTTGTGTTCGAAGTTGATGTTCACCGGCATGACAAAATTTTTGCCGTTGAAGAAAGCCCCGACGGCGACTTCGACGCCAGTTACGCGGCGTTGCAGTTGAAAGATCTTGATCTCGTCGGAGAAAGCTTTCTTGTAGGCTTCAAGCATGCGAACGACGTCTTCGCCGTCTTCTTCTTCGCCGACGAAGAGGCGGCGTTTGACATTTTGTGCTTCGCCGCTGGGTTTGATGACGTAGCGATCGGGATTCTTCTTGACGAATTCGATGGCCGGATCGAAGGAGTCGAAGTCCTCATAGGGAATGATATTGACGCCCGCGTTTTTCAGCTCTTCCTGGCCGAAAGAGCGATCGTCCTCCAGACGATCGGTATAGGGCGTGCCGCCGATGACCGGCTTTCCGGTGGCGCGGAGGGCCTGGGCTTTGGCTCCCTGGCCGAGGGTGTCGTCGAAGACGACGATGTCTGCCCATTTGGCGTCCCGCTCCCAGTCTTTGGATTTGGGAACGAATCCGTCGGCAATGTCGCGTTCGCCTTCGGCCTCAATGAAATAGCGGACGTCATGGCCCTCTTTTTGAACTTCCCAGGCAATATCACCGATGAGCCCGGAGATGGAGGCGAAGAGAAATTTGCGTTTGTCCATTGCGCTGTGCGGGGGCTCCGAGACGACGGTCTCAATGTTAAGGGCATTCCGGCGCAGGCGTGTTACAAAAGTTTAAAAAAAGCGGAATGAGGCCATAAAGTGCGAGCAACCCGCTGAGGAGAACGCGAGTCTAGGTAAAAGAGGAGAGGGTCAAAGTTTCCCTTTCCTGTCCTTTGGTTCAGGTTATACTGAAATTGTTGCCAGCGGCATAACCAATACGCTTAACTTCAGCCGAGAGATCCAGTCCGAGGGCCGCGCAACAATTCAGAATCTTGCCAGCGAGGTGATGTTTGCGCCGCACTCTGCTTGCCATATTGAGTATCGCCGCAGGTTTCTTAGCATTCTCTGCCCAAGCTCAGACGAACCCACAAACGAGCACACCGACCGCGACCCTGAGCAACACCGGGAAAGATACGAAAAAAGAGACGACGAACGCCAACAAGAAGGATTCGAAGAAGCCGTCGAAGAAGAAGGACGCGGCTTCGGCGGAAGATGCTTCCGCCGCGCCGGACAAAATTCTTTACGACAGGGCCCAGAAGGATATCAAGAAGGGCCGGCACGAAGTTGGACGGCTGAATCTGCAGACTCTGATCAACACCTATCCGGACAGCGAGTACCTTGCAAAAGCCAAGCTCGCGATCGCCGATTCCTATTATAGGGAGGGCGGGTCGGCAAATTTGACGCAAGCGATCGCCGGTTACAAGGACTTCATCGTCTTCTTTCCTTTCCTGCCGGAAGCGCCGTATGCGCAGATTCAGGTCGCGATGACGCACTACAAGCAGATGGAAAAGCCCGACCGCGACCGGACGGAAGCGAAGGCTGCCGAGGAAGAATTCCAGACGTTCATGGCGAAGTATCCAAAGGATCCGCTGGTGCCAAAAGCGGAGCAGCATCTGCGGGAAGTTCAGGAAGTTCTGGCGGAAGGCGATTTTCGCATCGGCTACTACTATTTCGTGAAAGGCGACAAGCGCGCGTCCGCGGGAAGACTGCTGTCGGTGACGAAGCGCTATCCGCTATACAGCAAGTCGGACGAAGCGCTGTGGATGCTGGGCGATATTTTTGAGAAGAGCGAAAAGAGAGAGGTTGCGTCGGTCTACTATTCGCGCATCGTAAAGGAATATCCGCTTTCGGCGAGAGTAGGGGACGCGAAAGCAAAACTAGTGGCGTTTAACGTGCCGGTGCCACAGCCGGATCCGAAGGCACTGGCATGGATGCAGGCGGAAGCGGCCGCGGCACGCCCGAAACCCGGGCTCATGAGCAAGCCGATGTCGCTCGTTCGCAGCGGCCCTGGGCGGGAGCGAATTGTCGCCGCGCGAACGGGGACTCCACAAATGGAACCCGAGACAGACACGACCAGCGTAGCCGACGTTTTGTCCGGCGGCGGCAAATCGCAAATCGGCGCAGGCGGTGCAAGCGGTGCGACGGGCAATACGGCCGTCGTAGAAATCGCGACACCGGGGAGCGGCGCTTCGGGTGGGTCGACGGTTGAGAGCGGAGACACGGGAGGCGGTACGCCTTCGGCGTCGGGCGACGCCAACAACACAACTGGAACGGCTGCGCCGACCACGGAGAATCCTCCGGCGGCTACGGATGGTTCCGCGCCAAATGCCGGCAACGGCAGTGATGCCAGTGCAGCGTCGGGGAACGGCACGACGACCGATCCCAATGCTAAGCCGGCCGACAGCACACCGGATCCAAAGAAAGAGTCGTCCAGCAAAAAGAAAAAAGGACTGAAGAAGATCATTCCCTGGTAGTTCCCTGGCACTTCGGACAGTCAGAAAGCACGCCCCAACCGTCACCGCCGGCGTGTTCCCTTCCGACACACCTTTGGGCGGTTTGCGTTGACGCGTTCCATCCCCGATGCTCCAATAATCAAGTAGGCAATGCGCGCTTGTGCGGTCGCGCCGCGTTTGTGTGGGTGCATCGGAGGAAGTTCGGTGGCCAAGATCCTGGTTGCGGACGACAACAGCAATATCCAGAAGATGGTAGTTCTCGCCCTGAAGGATCAGGGAATTGAAGTTGTGGCCGTAGGCAACGGCGAGGCAGCCGTCCGCAAGATTTCCGATGTGAAACCCGACCTCGTTCTGGCGGACATTTTCATGCCGGTTCGCAACGGCTATGAAGTTTGCAAGTTTGTGAAAGACGCTACTTCCCTTTCGCATATTCCGGTCATTTTGCTGGTTGGGGCGTTTGATCCGCTGGATGAGCAGGAAGCGCAGAGGGTCGGTGCGGACGGCGTCTTGAAGAAGCCGTTTGTGCCGCCTGATCCCTTGATTTCCATGGTGAAGTCGGCGCTCGCGCGAGCGGGAGTCGTGCTGGGCGCCAGCGCTCCGCCACCGCCGCCGATGCCGGCGGCGACAAAACCTGAGCCACCTCCTTTGCCCCGCGTGGTTCCTGCACCCGTACCTTTCATGGTGGCGCCTGAAGAAGATCTGGGTTTACCGACTTTTGGCCCGCCACAGCCGGCGCCGTTTACGATCGACAAGGGCGAGCAGCCGCTCGCTTTTGGAAGCCTGCTCGATTCGCAAGCATCGGAGTCAGTGCCGGAAGACGACGCAGTGTTTTCTCTCCCATCCAGCCGTGTCGCGCCTGAGCGAGATTGGGGGAGTTCCTCTCCGGTAGAGGAAGAGGCCGAAGAAGCCTCCAAGAACGGGTGGCGGACGAGTGCCCTGCAGGAGACTGTTGACGAAGTACCAGCGGGCCAAACGGATTGGCGGGAAGCTGCGTTCTCGGGAATCGACAAGGAGAAAACACACGCGACCGAATGGGCGCCGTCGGTTGAAAAGAACAATTTGTCGATTACCGAAGAGGAAGCGGCAGCTTTGGCTCGCGAGCGAGATGCTGTTCCGGCAGTGAACAATTCGCGTGGGCCTGAAGATTGGGCTAAAGCCATCGGAGAGGTTTTCCCGGACAAGCCGCCCATGGAGAAGGAATACTCGGCGCCCGTGGTGGAGGAATTGCCGCCGACTCCGCCTCCACCGGTTCCCGAGCCGGTTTCGGCCGTTTTGCCGGAACCCCCAACGCCGGTGACTGGCCCGGCAGCCGATTCATGGATGGCAGGGGCGGTCAGCCCGTGGGATTCGGAACTACAGCATTCAGCCCAGCTTGCTTCGAGTTGGGATAGCGCGAACATTCGATCGGCGGCGATGGTTGAAGAATCGTCGGCGACCGAGGCGTTCCTCGATTCCGGCTTGATGACGAGCGCAGCGGAACGTAGCGAAGAGCCGGCTACGGACCTTGCAAACGCGGCAGCTCCTCTGGACGTGGCGCCGGAAGAACCGGCTGCGACTGAGCCCCCGGCCGAAACGGTTTTAGCGATTGAGTCGCTGCTGTCCCCGGCTACTCAGGAAATCCTGCAAGAAGAGGCAGCGCAGGTGGTTGCTGAGCAGCAGCCCGTGCTTCTCGATTCGGCAGCCTCGACGGATTCAATAGCGCCCGCGTCAGACGAAGCTGTGGCCTCGCCGGCGCCGAATATGGATGAAATCGTCGCGAAGGTTCTGGCGAGAATGAATCCAGAAGTCCTGCAGGCCGTCACGAGAGAAATCCTGAAGCCGCTCGTGGAAGAGATGATCAAGGACGAGTTGCAGAAGAAATAGCACCCCTTCACTCAGCAGTCCTAGGTAGACTTGCCTTTTCGCTTCCCATTCGCTGCGTTGACGTGTCTCCGTTTCTGCCCTTATAGTCAAAGTTTGCACCAACAGCGTCAGAATCAGCATTCCTTCAGGAGAGTTCTTCGGCATGCCCCGGGAGATCGCAAAGGCTTACGACCCCCAGCAGATTGAATCGCGCTGGGCGGAGTTCTGGATCAAGGACAATCTTTTTCGCGCGGACGCAAGCGCGCCGGGGCCCGTCTTTTCGATTGTGATTCCGCCCCCGAACGTGACCGGATCGCTTCATATCGGTCACATGCTGAACCACACGGAGATCGACATTTTGACGCGCTGGCATCGCATGCGCGGCTTCAACACCTTGTATGTGCCAGGGATGGACCACGCCGGCATTTCGACGCAGCGGGTTGTTGTGAAACAGCTGGCGGATCAGGGGATCGACTACCGCAAGCTTGGGCGCGAGGAATTCGAGAAACGTGTTTGGGCGTGGAAGGCTGAAAGCGGCGGACAAATTGTCGCGCAGATGAAGCAGATCGGCGAGACCTGCGACTGGACGCGGGAAAAATTCACTCTGTCGCCGGAATATTCGCGAGTGGTGCGTGAGGTATTTGTCCGACTATACGACGAGAAGCTGATCTACCGGGACACGCGGCTGGTGAACTGGTGTCCGGAATGTCTGACGGTGCTGAGCGATCTGGAAGTTGTGCACGAGGACCGTCCAGGAAAGCTTTGGTACATACGTTACCCGGTTCGAGGGTCTTCCGAACTTGTGGTGGTGGCGACGACACGGCCGGAAACCATGCTTGGGGACACGGCGGTCGCGGTGCATCCGGAAGACCAGCGCTATCGGCACTTGATCGGCAAGAAGCTGCGGCTGCCGCTGATGGATCGCGAAATCCCAGTGCTGGCGGACGCTATGGTGGACCCAGAATTTGGAACGGGCGCGGTGAAAATCACGCCGGCGCATGACCCCAATGACTTCGAAGCCGGGCGCCGCCACAATTTGGCTGAAATTGACGTAATGACCGATGACGGCAAGATGAACGCAAACGCCGGCGCGTACGTGGGATTGGATCGTTTCGCGGCGCGCAGGAAGATCGTAGAGGATCTGCAAAGGCAAGGATTGCTCGACAAGGTCACGGAGCATGCCTTGTCGGTCGGATTGTGCGAACGCAGCAAGACCGTGGTGGAGCCGAGAATCTCGACCCAGTGGTTCTGCCGGATGAAGCCGCTGGCGGAACCGGCGATTGCGGCGGTCGAACGCGGCGAGGTTCAGATCATTCCGGAAAATCGCCGCGAAGAATATTTCCACTGGATGCGAAACATTCGCGATTGGACGCTGTCGCGCCAATTGTGGTGGGGGCACAGAATTCCGGCCTGGTATTGCGGCGAATGCGGCGAGGTCCTGGTAGCGCGTGAAGCGCCGACGAGCTGTTCGAAATGCGGATCAGGAAAATTAGAGCAGGATCCGGATGTGCTCGACACCTGGTTCAGCTCGCAGCTGTGGCCGTTCGCGACACTGGGGTGGCCGGAGCAGACTGCCGACTTCAAGAAATATTATCCGACGTCGCTTCTGATTACCGCCTACGACATTCTGTTCTTCTGGGTGGTGCGGATGATCATGATGGGCATCCACTTCACCGGAGAAGTGCCGTTTCGCACAGTCTACCTGCACTCCCTGGTGCGAACCACGAGCGGCGAGAAGATGTCGAAGTCCAAAGGGACGGGCCTCGACCCGGTTGCGCTGAATCAGCAATACGGCACGGATGCCCTGCGGTTCTGCCTGGCATCGATGGCGGCGCCTGGAACAGACATTGTTGTTTCTGATGATCGGCTGCTTGGAGCGCGCTCGTTTGCAAACAAGATCTGGAACGCGGCGCGCTTCTTGTTTGTGAATCTGGATAAGTTTGAAGAAAGCGGCGCCAAACTCGAACGGCTGGCAGCGCCGGAGGTTCGCCTTAAAGCGCCATACCCGCTTGACGGACGTGTTCCGCTGATTGATGCCTGGTTATTCGCGCGGCTGGCAGAGACGCTTGGCGTGGTCATGGAGGCACTGGAGGCATGTCGTTTCCATGAAGCGGCGCAGAGCATTTATCAATTTTTCTGGAACGATTTTTGCGATTGGTACATCGAGTGGATCAAGCCAGAACTGACTGGCCCTCATCAGGGCCGGGCGACGGTGGCATGGCAGAATCTTTTCGCCGCGTTTGACGCGGCATTGCGGCTGCTGCATCCGGTAATGCCGTTTCTCACGGAGGAATTGTGGCACCAATTGCCGCAGCGGGCTGGCGCGAAAACCATTGCGCTGGAGCCTTATCCCGATGCGCGAGCCGATTGGCGTGACGCCTCTGCGCTTGAAGAATTTCAACTGGTCCAGGAGGTCGTCAAGTCTGTTCGCGCGATCCGCGCAGACATGAAGCTCGACCCGAAAAAACGCATCGCCGCGGAATTTTCGAGCGAAACGGCGGGCATTCGTGAGACTATCGCGGCGAATCTCGACGGCATCCTAAGGCTGGCGTTGCTCACGGAGCTTACCATCACCGACACGAAGCTCGCTCAATCAGGCGGTGGGTTGCGGTCTACGTCTCTATTCGATGTGCGGATCCCGCACATCGAGACCCTGGACGTTGCCGCCGAGCTAGTGCGTCTGAAAAAAGAGCAAGAGCGGCTGACAAGAGATATCGCTTCCAAGGAGCGCCAGCTGGGTGATGAGACTTTCCGCACCCGCGCTCCTGAAAAGATTATCCGGGGGCTCGAAGCAACGCTGGAGGAGCGCCGCGTTGAATTGAACAAAACCACGGAGCGTCTTTCGCAACTCTCTGCGACCCAAGTGTGATGTAGTCTTGCGCGGGTGGGCGATGAACTGGGATTCCGAATACGTTCAACGGCTTGTCCAAACGGCGCTGGAAGAGGACATCGGCGCCGGCGACGCTACCGTTCTGGCTACCATTCCCGGTCGCGCAATCGGCAAAGCGCGAATCATTGCCCGCGAAGAACTTTTATGCGCAGGCCTTCCCATGGCTGAAAGAGTGTTTCGCGCCCTCGATCCCGAGATGCAGATTGAGCTTCATATCCACGATGGCGACCTAACCGGCAAAGGGAGTGTCCTGCTGCATTTGAATGGCAAAGCGCGGGCGATATTGACTGGGGAACGCACCGCACTGAACTTCCTCGGACGGCTTTGCGGAATCGCAACGACAGTTCATCGCTTCGTCGAGAAGATTCAAGGAACGCGCGCGCGCATTCGCGACACTCGCAAGACCACTCCGGGCCTCCGCCTGTTGGAGAAATATGCGGTAAAAACCGGAGGCGGTAGCAATCATCGCATCGGCCTTTACGACGCCATTCTGCTCAAGGAAAACCACATCGCGCTGGCCGGCGGCGTGAAGCATGCGCTCGATCAGGCTCACACTTACTCTGCAATGCACGCAAAGCCTGTGGCGCTGACCGCATATGAGGAGGCTGTTCCGTCACGAGCAAGCGACACAGTTCTGCCGATTCAAATTGAGATACGCGACGAGCAAGAACTCCGCGAAGCGCTCTCCGCCGGCGCTGAATCGGTGCTTCTGGACAACATGACGCCCGCGGAGGCGAAGCACTGTGTGGATGTAGCCAGGAGTCAGTGTACCGACTGCGTGGTGGAAATATCTGGCGGCATCACGCTTGAAAATGTCCGCGCTTACGCCGAAACCGGCGCCGACTTTCTCTCGTCAGGCACGCTGACCCACTCGGCACCCGCGGCGAACCTGAGCTTGCTTGTGGACTCCATCGAGGACAAGTAAGCTACGGCAACGTTCATGGCTCCCACTTCTCTTCCCGGCACCACCGACCGGCGGCTCGCTTCCTTGCTCACGCTTTTTGCGGACAACGCAACGATCGCGATCAGCGGCGCGCGGATAGCAAAAGAGATCGGCGTTTCGCGTTCGACCGTTTGGCGATGGGTTGAGCGCCTGCGCGAAGTCGGCGTACGCGTAAAGGGCCAGCCGCACACAGGATATTTTCTCGAGCGTGTACCGGATATTTTGACTCCGGACATGCTTCGTCAGCAGATCAAGGGCAGCTTGTTTGCAAAAAGGGTCTATCACTTCTTTCGTACGGACTCGACCAACCGGGTTGCGCTGGAACTAGGCTACGCTGGCGAGCCGGAGGGCGCGGTCGTGCTGGCGGAAGAACAGACCGCGGGACGCGGCCGCGCCGGGCGCAGTTGGCATTCCGAGCGGGCGACGGGAATTTACGTAACTTTGCTGCTTCGGCCCAGAATTTCTCCGGTACAGGCCCCTCTGCTCACGATGATGGCAGGGCTTTCCGCGTACAGCGCCATCCGGGAGCAAACCGGCCTGCAGCCGGACTTGAAATGGCCCAATGATCTGATGCTGAATGGCAAGAAACTTGGCGGCATTCTGACCGAGATGCATGCGGAGACCACGCTGGTGCGGTTTGTGATTGTAGGGATTGGCATCAATGTGAATCAGGAGAAATTTCCCGGCGAACTGAGCGGCGTGGCGACTTCCTTGCGGTCGGAGACAGGCAAAACTCAATCCAGGCTGGAGTTGCTGGCGCGCTTGCTTCGGGAATTTGAGAACGACTACAAACGGTTCTTACGCGATGGTTCAAGTTCCGTGACCGAACGATTCGCTCAGGTGTCTTCCTATGCGCTCGGAAAGAAGGTTCGCGTGACCAACGGCAACGAGACTTATGTTGGCGTGACGGCTGGTCTGCGGCCAGAGGGTCTGCTGCAAGTACAGCGAGAGGATGGCAACGTGGTCACCGTTCTTGCGGGCGATGTCACAGAGTGTCGATAGGCTAGAATAGAGAGATGCTCCTGACGATCGATGTCGGAAACACCAACACCGTCCTGGGTGTTTTTCGCGGCGAGGAGTTGATTGCACACTGGCGGCTGACGACTGCCCGCCTGCAGACCGTGGACGAGTACGGCGTTCTGACGCGAAATCTTTTTACCCTGAAGGAACTCGATCCAAAAGCGGTTCGCGGGGTAATCATCAGTTCCGTTGTGCCGCCAATGAATTGGACGCTGGCTGAATTGTCCAAAGTGTATTTCCAGCAGAGGGCGATGTTCGTGGAGGCTGGGGTGAAGACGGGCATGGCGGTGCTGGTGGACAATCCGCTGGAAGTGGGCGCGGACCGCATCGTGAACGGCGTGGCGGCGTTTCACAAATACGGCGGGCCGTGCATTGTGGTGGATTTCGGCACCGCGATCACCTTCGATCTGATTTCCGCAAAAGGCGAGTATCTCGGCGGAGTGATCGCTCCCGGGCTCGGCATCGCGTCCGAAGCTTTGTTTGCGCGGGCAGCGAAACTTCCGCGCGTCGAGATCAAAGATCCCGGAAAGGTCATCGGGACCAACACCGTGGCCAACATGCAGGCAGGACTGTATTACGGCGCCGTGGACATGGTGGACGGCATGCTCACGCGCATGAAGACCGAACTTGGCGCCAGCACAAAGGTGGTCGCTACAGGTGGCCAGGCAAAACTTGTGGCCAAAGGCTCAAAACACATCGAAACGACAGACGATTTTCTGACGCTTGACGGCCTACGCATCATCTGGGAGAAAAATCAGGGCGCCGAGGCGGCCAAGAAACAAGATCGCATGGCTACGCGGTGAAGCACCGGAAATGAACGGGTGGAATTACTTCAATTACTTTACGGAGATCGAGGAATATTTCTGGAAGAAACGCGGCTCCCACCTGCTGGTTTCGCCGCTGGATTGGGCCATCATGGAAACGTGGCAGAAGGCGGGCGTGCCGCTTGCAAGCGTCTTCAAGGGAATTGACAGAGCGTTTGAAAGCTACGGCCGATCGAGGCGTGGGGCTGGTAAGCCTTTGAAGAGTCTGGCGTATTGTACAGACGCCGTGCTGGATGCCGCGGAGGAAGCTCAGCAGGCGGGTGCCGGAAAAGCGCCCTCGAGCGCCGGCACCAAGGCCTCGCCCTTTGACCGAGAAGAACTACGGGGGTATTTCAAGCGCAACGCAGCTTCGCTAAATAACGCCGCAAGGCTGAACGCGGAGAATTACAAGCTTGTGGCAGTATGGGAAGAGGCAATTCGCGCGCTTGAGTCCTACACCACTCTGCTCGATTCGCCGGGGCCCCTCGACGTCGAAGATTTGGAACGCCGTTTGACGCTGCAGGATGAACGGATTCACGCCGGAATGCTGCTGCACGCAAACGACGAGCTGCTCTTGCGATTGCGCCGCGAGATGGACAACGCGCTGGTGCGATACCGGCGGAAGATGAAAGCCGAGCAATTGGCACTGGTCGAAAAGCAGTTTCTGCAAAAGAGGCTGCTCGAGGAATTTCGCATTCCGCGTCTGAGTCTTTTCTATCTCTGGTAGCGCCGCTGCCCGACCTGCCATCGCGGCAGTCCTAAAGTTTGTGTTTTTGTGCGGATTATGGAGAAGGAACGATTATGTCGGATGAATTACAGTTATCGATTGAGAAGCTGGTGTATGGCGGCGACGGGCTCGGCCACGCCGAAGGCAACACGGTGTTTGTTCCCTACGTTTTGCCTGGAGAAGAGGTTCGCGCGGAGATCGTCACGCGCAAAAAGAAACTGGTTTGGACCAGGCCGCTTGAAATCCTGAAGGCAGGCGCCGTTCGTGCGAAGCCGGTCTGCCCGCACTTTGGAACTTGCGGCGGCTGCCACTATCAACATGCCGTCTACGAGGCACAAGTAAAACTCAAAATCGAAATTCTGGGCGAGACCCTTTCTCGTATGGGCGGGGTCAACTGGACGGGCGAGGTTACGTCTCACACCGGCGAACCGCTGCACTACCGCAACCGCGCACAGTGGGCCGTCCGCAACGCGAATCCGCGCACGCTCGGATACTACCTGCCGGAAACCAACGTTATTGTTCCCATCGATCACTGTGACGTTTTGTCGCCGGCGCTGGCCGATACTTATGCGCGATTACAGGAAATCGCGCGGGATGGTTCCCTGCCCTCGGAGGCCCTCGAAATCGAAGCGTTCGCGGATTCGGCTGACTCGAACGTTGCGCTCAATGTCGCGTTCAGTGAATTTTCAAAACCAGTCGCGGAGCTAACCAAACTTTTCCAAGACACCGTGCCGACGCTGCAAAGCCTGCTGCTGCTCGACCAAAAGAAAAACCGTTTCGAGCTTTCCGGACCCGGATATCTCCTTCAAGATGCGGGCGGCTATCAATTCCGCGTAGGCCATCTTTCATTTTTTCAGGTGAACCGATTTCTCGTCGAAGATCTGCTTCGAACCGTGATCGCACGCGCAACGGGCACCCTCGCTCTGGACTTGTATGCCGGCGTGGGTTTCTTCACACTCCCCCTGACCCAAACTTTCGAGCGCGTGGTGAGTGTGGATTCCAACCTCTCCGCGATGCGCAATCTACGCGAGAACGCAGACACAGCCGACAGGACAATCGTTTCGCAGCACGTCCAGGTCGAGGAATTTCTGAAGACGGCTACCGAGTCACCCGACTTTGTTGTTCTCGATCCTCCACGCGCGGGCCTGGGGCAAGCAGCGGCACAAAAGCTCGCCGATCTTGGGCCAAAGCAAATTGCATATCTTTCTTGCGATCCTTCGACGCTCGCGCGCGACCTGGCCGTCTTGATGCAAACGCCGCGCAAGCCCGCTGACAAACCCGCAACCGCGCACCGCTACGAAATCGAGTCGGTGAACTTTTTCGATCTCTTCCCGCAGACCTTTCACATCGAAACTCTCGTAAGGTTGCGACGCGTCGGATGAAACTCCCAGCGGTTGTCATCTTGACCGCCTTGGCCTCTGGAATCGCGATCGGCTCCCGGCCGGTGATTGCAGTGTCGGGCTTCGTCGCTTGCCGCAAATCATCGATCGGATGGTTTCAGGCAAGGCGCCAGCGCCACAGGATCAGGAAGGCGATCAGCAGCAGCAGGTATCCTAGCGCGGCCTGGTATTCGTGATTCTTTTTGTACTGCGCGAATGAAAACCTGCCCGTGGCAGCGCCGGGAGTCCTAGCCGCGGTCAGTCTGGGGAAAAAAAGCGGCACCGTTGCGGCATAGTCCTGAAATGCCGTGCCGTGTTGCGTCAACAGTTCACTTTCTTCGCGCCGCATCACAACGCTATAGACCGCCGCGAAATAGATCAGAAGGATCCCGGCAGATATCCACGAGCGTGTCGCGATTCCGGCACCCAGGGCGAGAAATGCGCTGCCCAGATACAACGGATTGCGCGTGTATGCGTACGGGCCGGCGATTGTGAGGACTTTTTGCTTGTGCAGATATCCCGCCGCGTAGGCCCGCAACCACAGCCCAATCGAACCCACGGCAGCACCCACGGCCACGTATTTTGGAGTGGGCCTAGAAAACAGGAGCACGAATACAGCCAGTATGTAGCCGATGCGGACGCGCCAGCGCGCGAAGAGTGACGCCGTATCGCTCATGCCGCTTCGCGCAGTCCGCGCAGCGCGTTCATCACTTCATCCACGCTGATATGCAGGAGGGACGGGTCGGGCTCGGCCGATCGTTTGTACGTCGTCACCGCACCTTCCCATCGCAACACGACGCCCGAACGCCGGTAAGGCCCGTTGCGGCGAGGGTCGGTCGGGCCAAATATCGCCACCACCCGGGTGGAGAGCGCATCCGCGAGGTGCATCGGGCCGGTATCTCCCGCGATAACCGCAGCCGCATTTTTCAAAAGCGCCATAAGGTGTCCCAGACTTCCCGTGAACGGCACCGGATTCGCGTTGCCCGCCGCTTTCACGACCGCCGACGCCAATTCTTCTTCTCCCGGCCCGACGTTAATCACGCTTCGCAGTCCGAATTCGCCTAGAATTCTCTCTGCCAGCAGTCCGTAACGTTCCGCGGGCCAACATTTCGAGCGCCAGCCGCCGCCCGGGCTCAGCACCACGTAGTCCTCCACGCCGAACTCCGAGAGTCTCGCCCGCGCCACCTGTGCATCCTCCTCCGGAACTTCTAAGGTCACCTCGTCGACAGGAATGCGTGCGCCCGCGCGAATCGACAAATCGCCATTTTGATCCGCAATGTGCATGGCGATCGCCGTCCGGACACGGTCCGTGTAAAGCAATGGAACGCCGACTTCTCGAACCGTCTCCGACGCAAAACCGATCCTCCGCGGAATCCGGCCAAGAAACGGAATCGCCGCCGACTTCCATAATCCCTGGTAGTCAATCGCTGATCCAAATCGATGCTTCCGGATACGCGTCAAGATGCTCCATAGATCGGATCGATCCCGCGTATCGACCGTCCACACTTCCGTGGCAAGCCCACAGGTTTTCACCAGGAATTCCCACTTGGGATGGGCCAGCCAGATGATTTCGGCGTGGGGAAATGAAGTCCGCAGGGCGCTAACGGCCGGAAACGCGTGCAGGATATCGCCCAGCGAACCAAGCCGCACGACGAGGATTCGCCGGTCAGCCATGTGGCGCCTTGCGGACAGTTTCGAGCAGTTCGCGCGTCGAATGTTGCTTCGGGTCTCCGACGATCGCTACGCGAATCCCCAACCGGTCAGCGGTGGCTTTTTCCGGGACGTTGTCCGCCGTGTAGTCGGTTCCTTTGGCATGCACATCCGGGCGCAACTCCAAAAGGAGGGCTTCCACGTTCGGCTCCGGGAAGATCACGACGTAGTCCACCTCGCGAAGCGCCGCCACCAACAGAGCTCTGGCGCGTTCGTGCAGTACAGGGCGACCCGGCCCTTTTAGCCCCTTCACTCCCGAATCCGCGTTTACAGCAACCACCAGCGTATCGCCTTCGGACCGCGCGCCCGCCAGATATCGCACGTGGCCAACATGCAGCACGTCGAAGCAGCCGTTCGCCAGAACGATTTTCTTTCCCTGGTTGCGCAGGTCAGCCAAAATTCCTGAAAGCTTCTCGCGTTCCACTAGTTTCGTCACCGCGGATCGCATGCTTCAGCTCAGACCGCTGGAAACTTCTGCGCGGATCGCCGCTAGCAACTCTTGTCGGGTTACCACGGCCGTTCCACGCTTCATCACCACCAGGCCGCCGGCGATGTTGGCGAGCTGCGCGGCCTCTAACGGCGTCGCCCCGGACGCCAGCGCGAGCGTGTATGCGGCAAGCACAGTGTCACCCGCTCCCGTGACATCCACCGCCTGGTCGCTTCCATGCACGGGAATCTCGGTCAGCCTCTTCCCCGCTCGCTCAAACAGGGCCATACCGTCTTTGCCGCGTGTCACAAGCAGTGCCTGCAGGTCCATTTTCTTCAGCGTTGCCCGTCCGCAGCGCTGCAACTCGTTCGTATCACGGCCGATACTCGTGTGATGCAGCGCCTCGAGTTCGGCCTCGTTCGGCGTAGCGGCAGTAATTCCACAACGCGCATAGGCATCGAGCCTGTAGCGCGCGTCAAGCGTAACGACAACCTTGCCTCTCAAAGCTCGCGACGCATTCCTAACCGCGGCCGGTGAAGCCACCCCGAATCCGTAATCCGAAACCGCCAGCCCGTCTGCGGAACGCAAGTTTGCTTTCAGGGTTTTAGCAAGTTTGGATAAGACTCTTTCCGCCGGCGGACCGCCAGGCTCGCGATCCACGCGCAATACCTGCTGTCCCACGGTGTGCGTCCAGCCAGCCAGAAAACGCGTCTTGGTTGCAGTGGCCCAATGCTTTGAGCGCAGAATACTCCTTGTTTCCGTGCCAAGCGCGCGAAAATATTCCACCAGAGCATCGCCCGAAGCGTCTTCGCCGACCACCGTCACCGGGGAGACTTTCGCTCCCAGCGCAGCCAGGTTATGTGCGGCGTTTGCTCCGCCGCCGGGAACGACAGTTGTTCCACGATGCCGCAAAATCAAGACAGGCGCTTCACGGGAAACTCGCGAAATTTCGCCAAACTGAAACTCGTCCGCGACGAAGTCTCCGAACAGCACAATTTTCTTGCCTGCAAAGCGCTCCACGATTTCAGCGAGTGCCGCCAGGTCCATGGAGCTTTCCGCTGCGTTGTTCATCGCCGCACTTCCTTCAAAATCCATTCGACTGCGTCTGGCAAGTCCTTGGCGACAAATTCCGGTTGCCGCGGCCAGTCCTTGGCATGCCACGCAAGTTCGCCTTCTCCATAGCCGGTGCGCACCAGAATGCTCCGCGCTCCGGCGCGATGCGCCAACTCAACGTCTGCGTGCCTGTCACCCACAACGAACGATTCCGCCAAATCCGCCTTCAGCTCTCGCGCCGCAAGCACCAGCATTCCCGTTTTCGGCTTTCGGCACTCGCAGCCATCCCCGGAAACGTGCGGGCAATAATATACGCCGTCGATTCGCGCTCCAAATTTAAGCAACTCCGTGATCATCCTTTCGTGAACATCGCGCACGAGCTGCTCAGGAAAGTATCCTCTCCCGACGCCAGACTGGTTGGTCAGAACGACTACCGGCAGCCGCGCTTCGTTTAACCGCCGGATGGCGCCCGCGACGCCGTCCAACAACCGGAACCGGCTCAGATGGTTTAGATAGCCCACTTCCTCGGCGACGGTGCCGTCGCGGTCGAGAAAAACGGCGGGGCAGGCAGCGCTGTCAGCCAGCGGACACCTCCGAAAGTAGGTCGAGAACGCCCGCGCTCACGCGTTCCGGCGCGATCGCAGTCATGCAACGATGGTCCGTAGGACATCGCCTCAAGAAACACGGGCTGCAGTACGGCTTTTCCTGGACAATCGTGCACCGGGGAGTCACTGGTGCAGTTCCTTCGGCGTCCGTGGGCCCGAACACCGCCACCACCGGCAACCCTACGGCCGCGGCCACGTGCATTGCGCCCGAATCATTCCCCAGGAAAACAGCGCAGCGCGAAAGCATTGCAGGCAGTTCCGCGATCTGTGTCTTGCCCGTCAAATCCAGCGGCGGTTCGTGGAGTCCCGCGCAAATCGCTGCAGATACTGCCGCTTCCCCGGCCGTTCCAAACAGAATCACTTCGGCCGGCCGCTCGTCCAATAGCCGATTGATGGCAGCGGCAAATCTCTCTGGCGGCCAGCACTTCGCCGAACCGTAAGAAGCGCCGGCGCCAACGGCAATCCGCACTGCGCCTTCGCGCGAACCGGCACTCCTGAGGTTTTCCTCCGCTCGCCGCGCTTCTTCTTCCGTAACCCGCAGCGAAATCTCGCTGACGTCGGCCAGGGTCTCTAGCCAGCCTGCCCGCCTCAGTAATTCCAGGTAGTAATACTTCTCATGCGCAGGGATTTCCCCCGCTCGCGGTACACGAATGGCTCTCGTCAACAAAAAACCCCGCGCATCGCGATTGTATCCAATTCTTTCCGGTATTCCCGCCCGCCATGCAATCCATGCCGCATCAAACGCATTTTGCAGCAGCAAAGCCGAGTCAAACTTCTTCGCCTTCAGTAGAGCGGCGAGTTTTTCTCGACCTTGTATGCCTCTGTGCTCGCCGTTGCGGTCGTAGGGGATCAACTCATCGGCGACGCTCTGGCCCCGGTAAACATCCGCCACATACGGCAGCGCGAGAATCGCAATGTGCGCGGCCGGAAAGCGCGCACGAACCGCCTGCAGCGCCGGCAATGCCATGATGGCGTCGCCGACCCAATTCGTCGCGCGAATCAGAAGTCTCACGAAACTCCGCCTCGCCGCTCTTTCAGAATGCGATCCAAAGTCGAACCGAATTCGCTCTCCGAACGCAAGATAAAGTCAATCACGGCCACGTAGACCGGCACCGTCTTGAAATTCGCCTGGCGCAAGTTCTGTTCATCTTTTTCCGTGGTTACTAACGCTGCCGTACCGCTCTTCTTCGCCAGCGACTCCAGCTGTTTCGCATCCGAATCTGAATAGCGGTGATGGTCGCGAAATTCCTTGGTTCCGCCGAGCGGCACGCTCCAGCGTTTGAGGTCCGCAAAAAACGCCTGCGGATTTCCAATCCCGCAAAATGCCAAGAATGGACCGGGCGCAGTTTCGCTCCACAACGAGGGCACGCCCTTGCCGCCAAGTTTCCGAAAGCCCAGCAGCCTCGTCTGGGCATAGAAGATGTGATGCTCGTGCGAGTCGTTTCGCTCGATGTCCGGGTGCTCGGACTTCCGGGTCACCACCAACAGATCCGCCCGCCGGCAAGCGCGAAGCGGTTCGCGAAGGCTTCCCGCAGGAAGCAGCCATTCGTTTTTCAGTCTCTTTGAGCCATCAAGCATCAGAACATCCACATCTCTGGCGAGCTTCAGGTGCTGGAATCCATCATCGAGCAAGAACACATCGACCGGCTCGGCTAGTTCCAGGTTTTTTCCTTCCGCGAAGCGATCGGCGCCCACGCCAAACCGGACTTTTCCTCCCAATCGCCCCTTCAACAGCTGGATTTCATCGCTGGTTCCCTGCTCACCGCGGTAACCTCTGCTCAAGATCGCGACACGTTTCCCTTCCGTAAGAAATTTCTCCGCCAACCACATCACCATCGGCGTCTTTCCGGTGCCGCCGACTGTGAGATTCCCCACGCTGATGACTGCTCCGTTCAGGCGTTTCTGCGAAAGGATTCCCGCCTTGTACAACCAGGTCTTAGCGCGACTAACCAGCCCATAAATCCAGGAAAGCGGCAACAACAGGACTCGAATTGGCAGCGGCCAGTCCATCATCTACGCCGGACTTCGTTCATTCGCCAGTACGCTGCGAATCGTTTCCACGGCCCGATCGGTCGCGCCGCGGCTTTCCTCGACCAACCTGCGAGCGGTCTCGCCCATCTTCTTGTTTCGCTCAGAATTTCGGAGCAACTCGATCCACGACACGCCTGCATCCTCAGGGCTCCCTACCTGCAACGCCGCCTCTGCCGCGACGAATCGCTCTGCGATTTCTGAAAAATTCTCCATGGACTCGCCGAACACCGGGACTTTTCCAAATGCCGCCGGTTCCAGAATATTGTGTCCGCCCGATTCCACCAGCGAGCCGCCGACGAACACTCCATCCGCTAACCGGTACAACGAAGCAAGCTCGCCGATGCTGTCCAAAAGAAGCACAGCCACATCGTCGGCAATCTGTGTCCCATTTCCGCCGAGTGTCTGGCCTGAAGGCGAGGGAACATTCAAGCTCGATCGCCGCACATATTTTCTCTGCGATTCTGTGATGAACGCTGCCGCCGCATCGAACCGCTCCGGCTTGCGAGGCGCCAGCACCAGCAGCGCCTTTCGATACTCCCCCTGCGCCACACCAAACGCGATCAGCGCCAACGGCTCCTCGGTTGCTACGACGCTTCCCGCGACAATCAACGGTCGGCGGCCCGATCGCGCCAGTTCCGCTTCCAGCCAATCTGCCAACGGCGTACGCTCCGGCAATTGCAAATCGTATTTCAGGTTCCCGCCAACCTTCACTTTCTCTGCAGGCGCGCCGAGCGCCTTCACGCGCTCCGCGTCATTCCCGCTTTGCATCCAGAAGCCCGCGGCCCGCCCGAGCGCGTCCTGCAAGAATGGACGAAGGTAAAATCCGGCCAGACTCAGCCACGATTGCGATCTGGCAAACGACCGGTCGGAGATTCTCCCGCTGACAAAGATGACCGGAACGTCTTTTCGCGAAGCCTCACGCAAAAAATTCGGCCAGATCTCAGTTTCCAGCACCACCACCAGTGCCGGTCGGACCGCCGCCAGGGCGCGGTTGGCACAAAATGCCCAATCCAGCGGAAAGTAAATGACGGCGTCCGCAAACGGCATCCGCTCCTTCGCCAACCCGTGACCGGTGATGGTCGTCGTCGAGACCACCAGCGGCCGCTCCGGAAACTCGCCCTTGAGCCGCTTCGCAAGCGTGAGCCCCGAGAGCACCTCCCCTACCGAAACCGCGTGCAGCCAGATTGCACCCGGACGCTTGGCTGGCATTTTTTCCAGTGCCGGAAACATCAGCCCAAGTCTTTCTTTCAAATTGGAAAGGTATTTGCCGTGTCGAATTCCCTGGATCAGCCAATACGGCGTCAACAAAAGCGCGGCGAGCCCCATCAGAAGGCTGTAAACGAGATACACTCAGCAAGGCTCCGGTCTGACCCGCGGGGCGCAGGGCAACCCTGCACATTCCCGTGGAATCGAAGGCGTCGAGATGCAAAAAGTCTATTATAACCGGATGAAGAATGCCCACTTGCCCCGGCTGGCGCTTTTCATCCCGTTCATGCTGGTGGCGTTTTTTCCATGCACTCCGGCTGAGCCCCAGCAGTCCTCGCCTTCCCAACCGATCAAGACCTCTTCGCTCGATTCTCACGATGGCCTGACGATCGCCGCCGATCCCTGGTTGTCCGCGGAACGCTACAAGTCGACATTCCCGAAAAAGTCACCGTATGACGCCGGCGTTCTGGCCATCAAAATGACCTTCCGCAACGATTCGGACGAGAGCATCAGGATCGGTATCGAACGCATTCGCCTCAACCTGACCTTTGACGAGAGCAATCGGCAGGATCTTCCCGCGCTCACCTCCGAACTGCTCGCTGATGCGGTGCTTCGCCCCAGACCCAAGGGCCCATCAAAGCCCCGGCTTCCTATTCCGCTTCCGAGCTCCTCCGGAGGTCGCGACAAACATTGGCAGGAATATCAAAAGCTCGCCGAGGACGCCGGACTCCACGCCAGCGTGATCGCCCCGCACACCTCCATCGAAGGCCTGCTCTACTTCGACCTTCAGGGGCAATTTGATTTGCTCTCTAGTGCGCGGCTTTACATCCCAGATCTGATCTCGCTCGAACAGAATCGCGCGCTCATGTACTTCGATATCGACTTGAGCCATCCAGCGTCCCGCTAGCGGGCCAGAATTCCGACGATTGCGCGACGGTTGCAGTTTCCCGGCGCAGTTTTCCTTTGCATGCTCACCGATCCTTAGACTCTTTTGTTCTTCCAAATTTGCGCAGCTTCTCACCCTCGGCTAACATGAGATGAGCAAACTTTTCCTTCTCACGGACTCATGCAAAACTTTCTCGAATCTCTGAATCCAGAACAACGTCTCGCCGCAGAAAGCACCGAAGGTCCGGTCCTCATTCTAGCAGGCGCCGGTACCGGAAAAACTCGCGCGATCACTTTTCGCATGGCCAACCTCATCGCGCGCGGCGTACCGGCAGAATCAATTCTAGCCGTCACCTTTACCAACAAAGCGGCGGAGGAAATGCAAAATCGCGTCTCCGATCTTCTCCGTCGAGCAGGAGTCCCTCCCGAGCGCCCGTGGCTATCTACATTTCATTCGCTTTGCGCTCGCCTGCTGCGCCGCGAAGCCGCATCGGCCGGCCTGCCATCCAATTTCTCCATCTTTGACGACGCCGACCAGCTTTCTGCGATCAAGCTCGCCATGAGCAGCCTCAATCTTGACGATGACGAACTCCAGCCCCGCAACGTGCTCAGCCAGATCAGTTTCGCCAAGAACCACGCGAAAAGCCCCGAGATGATGCGTCGCGAGGCCCTCTCTTCCGAAGGCCGCAATATCGCTGATATTTTTGCTCATTACGAAAAACTCCTGGCGCAAAGCAAGGCGGTCGATTTCGACGACCTTCTTCTCCGCTCCGCACGACTCCTCCGCGAATCCACCGCAGCCCGCGAAAAATGGCAGCGCCGCTTCCAATACATCCACGTCGACGAATATCAGGACACCAATCGCGTCCAATACGACCTCCTCCGCATGCTTGTGGGCCCGCATCAGAACATCTGTGTCGTCGGCGACGAGGACCAGTCCATCTACCGTTGGCGCGGCGCGGACGTCTCGATTCTTCTCAGCTTTTCACGCGATTTTCCCGAAGCCAGAGTCATTCGCCTTGAACGTAACTACCGCTCTACGCAGAGCATCCTCGATGCCGCGGGCGCCGTGGTCAAAAACAATTCCGACCGCCTGGGCAAAATGCTTCGTGCCGAACAGCCCGCGGGAAACAATCTCCGCTACTTCGAAGCACGCGACGCGCAGGCCGAAGCCGAATTCGTCGCAGGAGAGCTGCAAAACGTGCTGGACGACGACGCTTCGCAAACTTGCGCCGTCGAGTATCGCACCAATTTCCAGTCGCGCGCCTTTGAGGAAGCGTTTCGCCGTCGCGGAGTCCGTTATAAGCTCGTCGGCGGTTTCAGCTTTTACAAGCGCGCCGAAGTTCAGGACGCTCTGGCCTACGTCCGCCTCGCCATGCACCCCGACGACGACATTGCGCTTTTTCGTGTCCTCAACGTTCCCCCGCGCGGCATCGGAAAGACAACGGTTGAAGCTCTGCGCGACGCGTCACGCAAGAATGGTTCGTCCCTTTGGACTGCTCTGGAGGACCTCGTCACCGCATCGGCGACCGGGCGCGCGATTGCTCCTCTGCGAGCTTTTACGGAACTGATCGCCCGCATCCAGTCGGCGCTCACGGAAAAGGAGCCCGCAGATTTCATCCGCTTCGTGCTCGACGAAACCGGCTACATGGCCATGCTGCGTGACCGCAACATGCCCGAAGACGTCGCACGCATGGAAAACCTCGAAGAACTCACTCGGGCCGTCGCCGAAAGCACCGACGTCGGCGAATCCTTCACGGATTTTCTCGACGCAGCTGCTCTGGTCAGCGACGCCGACTCCTTCGAAGGCAAGCCCGGCGTCACATTGATCACGCTCCACAGCACCAAGGGCCTCGAATTCGATCACGTCTTCCTTACCGGCATGGAAGAAGGCATCTGCCCGCACAGCCGCTCCATCAACGACGGCGACAACAATAACATCGAAGAAGAGCGCCGGCTCGTTTATGTCGGAATGACCCGCGCCCGCAAGACTCTCATTCTGACCCGCGCCGTCTATCGGCGCGTTTTTGGAAACGAACAGCAACTCCGCGCTTCCGAGCCTTCCCGCTTCCTTTTGGAAATTCCGAGCGACCTTGTGGACACGGTGCGCGGGTCGATGGCTGAGATCGGCGAGTCGCGGCGCTACGAACCCGACCCCGAATATTCGTATTCCGCCGAAGAGTTTCACCGGCGCGTTCGCCGCGGCCCAGTTCCGGCGGCGCGGCAGCCGCAGCGTCCCAGCTTCTCCTCGGGACTCTCTCGGCCCGCTTCACGTCGCGGCGCCGACGCTAATCCCCTGCTCGGTCAGAAAGTTCGCCACCCGGAATACGGCGAGGGCACGATCGTCGGTGTCGAGGGCGACGAGGACGATCGCCGTTTGTCCGTCAGTTTTCCCGGCCGCGGCACCAAGAAATTCGTGGAGCGCTACGCTCAACTCCAGCAGCTCTAGCTCTGCCGCGATTGTGGCGGCCATTTTCAGGTGGCCATCTTCTGAGAGCTGCAATCCCGAGAGGAGCGAGGAATCTCTGGTAGTCCGGTCAAATTGTAGCGGCGCTTTTTGATTGCTTTCTTCTTGGCCGTAAGCGCATCATGGTACGTATCTCTCCTTTACCAATTTGAGTAATCCTCAGACTTGTAGCAGTCCCTAGGTGTCTCTTATGATCGGCCAAAACGAAGAACGCTGGCGCGAACTTTGCGAGCAAGTCGCAGTCGAGCAAGACCCTAAAAAGCTAGGAGAACTAACCACAGAGGTTTATCGCCTTTTGGAGGAAAAGAGAAGACGCCTTCAGAGAAAACGCCTTTTGGATGCCACGCCACCAGAATAGAATTCAAACTTCAAACTGCCTACTAGCGAATCTCTCGGTCAATTGCGTCTGTTGCGTCTGTCGCGTCTCTCGCGGTACATTCTCTCCCGCACTTCATACCCTACTTCCGCTTCCGGCGGCTCCTCGTTCGACACGCCGGATTCGATCGGAGCGCCCGAGTGGCTTCACCGCTTTTTCGCTGCAAAAGCATCGATAAGCTCCTCTCCGATGCGGAAAACCCGGAAATTCGGCTGAAAAAGTCCCTCGGCTGGCTCAGCCTGACCTCTCTCGGCATCGGCGCTGTAATCGGCTCAGGCATTTTCACCATTGTCGGCACCGCCATCGCGGGACAAAAGCTCGAGGTCTCGTCCGTCTTGAACGCACCGCTGCTTCAGTATCTCATCTATCATTCGACGTCGTTCGGCCGCCCAGGAGCGGGTCCCGCCATCGCCATCTCTTTTATTCTGGTCGCTATCGTCTGCGCGTTCGCTTCTGTCTGTTACGCCGAACTCGCCGCAATGATTCCCATCGCTGGCAGCGCTTACACCTACACCTACGCCACGATGGGTGAGCTTATTGCCTGGATTATCGGTTGGGATCTCATCCTCGAATACGCCGTATCCAACATGGCCGTCAGCGTTGGATTTTCCGCTCATATGGTCGACTTGCTCGATTGGTTCGGCGTCCACTTCAATCCGCGATGGATCTCTCCGGCGTACCTTCCGAGCGGACTCAGCGATTTCTCGGGCAACATGATCTACGGACCGGGCTGGCACTTTGGGTTCAACTGGCCCGCATTCATCATCGTCATGCTTTTGACGGTGATTCTTGTTCGCGGCATTCGTGAATCCGCCGAAACCAATAACATCATGGTGCTCCTGAAGATCGTAGCGATTCTCGTCTTCGTTGGATTCGCCTCGCGATTCGTTCACACATCGAACTGGCATCCCTTTGCCCCCAACGGCTGGCCAGGAATTCTCACCGGCGGATCCATCGTCTTCTTTACCTACATCGGCTTCGACTCCGTTTCCACGGCGGCGGAAGAATGTAAACGCCCGCAGCGCGACCTACCTATCGGCATCATTTCGACTTTGCTGGTTTGCACCATTCTGTACATCGCGGTCGTTGTGGTTCTCACTGGTCTCGTGCCCTGGCAGACGCTTCGCGACGACGCCGCTCCCGTGGTCAACACCTTGAAGAAGCTGAATTTCTCAGGTGTCCGCCTGGTGGTTCTGCTCGGGGCTCTGATGGGTATGATTTCTTCCCTGCTGGTATTCCAACTGGGACAAGCCCGTGTTTGGTTTGCAATGTCCCGCGACGGCCTCTTCCCAAGAATTTTCAGTCGCGTACACCCGCGTTTTCGCACGCCTGATTTTTCTACCTGGATTGCGGGTTTCCTCGTCGGTATCCCCGCCGGTCTCCTGGACATCGGCACCCTCGCCGACCTTTCGAACATCGGAACGCTCTTCGCTTTCGCTCTCGTCGCCGCTGGCGTCCTCATTCTTCGCTACCGCGAACCCGAGCGCGCTCGCGCCTTTCGCGCTCCGGGCGGTCCCGTCGCCCCCATCGTCACGATTCTTACTTGCCTGCTTCTCATGGCCGGTTTGCCGATCATGAATTGGATTCGCTTCTTTGTGTGGCTTGCTCTTGGACTTGTGATCTACTTCACGTACAGCCGCAGGCGCAGTACGCTTCGGTTGGAAACAAATAACTAAACGAGGGCGCTTCGTCATGTCCCGGCGATCCCAATTTGTAGGTTTTATCGGAATCGCATTCGCTATTGCGATTTTTCCAGCTCCTGCCTTCCCTTGGGGAAACAACGCGAATAAACTTGTCGTCAATCGCGCCATTGACACTCTTCCGGCCGAGCTTCGGCCATTTTTCGAAGCCAACCGCTCCGACCTGCTCAATCATGTGAATGATCCGTTTGTCACCGTCGCGAAAACTCCTGCCGAGCGCAAAAATCAATTTCTCTATCTCGACAAATATGGCCGCTTTCCGTTTGCACTTCTGCCCCGCAACTACAAAGCCGCCGTCGCCAAATTCGGCAAGGGCAAACTGGAATCGAACGGCCTTCTTCCCTGGCAGATCGGCGTCTACAGCGCAAAGCTCACCGACGCCATGCATGCCGGAAAGTGGGACGACGCCAAGCTGTACGCGGCAGTTCTCGCCAGCTACGTTGCCGCGGCACATGATCCTTTCAACACCACCGACAACTCGGACGGTCATCTCAGCGCGCAAAACGGCATCAACGAGCGATTCGGCACTTCTCTCGTCGATCGCTATTCTTCCTTCTTCTTCATGCGCCCGAACGACGCCGCTTTCATCGCCGATCCCACCGACCACGCCTTCGAGGCGTGCCTCAGCTCGCACAGTTGGCTCGAAACGATTCTCTATGCCGACCGCGAGGCGCGCCGCGGACTCAACGCCTACACCGACGAATACTACGACCACTTTTACAATCAGGCTGGCCCGGTGCTCATCCGCCAAATCTCCGATGCCGCGACCGACGTCGGCTCTTACTGGCTGACGGCCTGGAAGAATGCGGGCCAGCCGCAACTGCCTCGCTAATCGTTTCCCCCGATGACCGCGGATCCTCCTCTCCTCGAAAGTATTTTTTCTCTCCCAAAAGCCGAACTCCATCTGCATCTTGAAGGCACAATCCGGCCTTCCACGGTTTGCGCGCTCGGTTCGCGTCACGGTCTCATCACAACCGAGGAGGACGTTCGCCGCCGTTACAACTACGCCGACTTTTTGGGATTTCTGGACGCTTTCAAGTGGGTTACGTCGTTTCTGCGTGAACCGGAAGACTACGCGCTGGTCACTCGCGACCTTGGCGAACAACTGCTCCAACAACAGGTCGTGTATTCCGAAGTGACGCTATCGGTCGGAGTGATGCTGCTTCGCGGCCAGAAACCGGAAGCCAATTTCGAAGCAATTCAGCAAGCGGCAGAAGCCTTCGAATCCCGCGGCCTGAAACTTCGCTGGATATTCGATGCGGTGCGCCAATTCGGACCCGATGCCGCGCTCCGCGTCGTTCAATGCGCCAAGAATTGCGCTTCATCGAAAATCGTCGCCTTCGGCATCGGCGGCGATGAACTAAGCATCGCGACAAAAGAATTCATTCCAGTTTACGACGCTGCGTCGGCGGCCGGCTTCCATCGCCTGATTCATGCCGGCGAAATTGGCGGACCCGAGAGAATTCGCGAAGCGGTCGAAATACTGAACGTCGAACGCGTTGGTCACGGCATCGCCGTCATTCACGATCCCGCACTTATCGATCTGCTTGTCGATCGGCGCATTCCGCTTGAAATTTGTCCCGTCAGCAACATTCGCACCGGAGCGTTAGCCCGCCAGCTGAATCGAAGCGCTGTTGCGTTAGAAGAACATCCCCTTCCCCAACTTTTTCGCCATGGCATTCCAATCGTTCTCTCTACGGACGATCCTGCCATGTTTCACACCAACCTTAACGACGAATACGCGGCCGCCCATCGAATGGGCCTTGTTGAATCCGATCTTCGCCAACTCGCCGCCGCCAGCTTTCAGCACGCGTTCGACTTCAGCACTCTCTGAATCGCGGTATCCACAAGCTGCTCCTGCCAATGGCTTACAAATTCTCCGGCGGGATTCGCCACACGATCCCGGCCCTCAAATTCGTCACCCAGACCGAGCCAAGTCTGGTTCGGATGCTGTCGCCGCCATCTCCGATCCATTGCCGAACCACGGCGTTGCTCTTCGTGTCGATGCGCGTGACCGGGATTCCCAAATCATCGGCGGATTCTGATTGCTGGCGGCATTGCGCTTGCGGGCCCCCGGCGATGAGGAGTAAACTCACGCCAGAATTATTGGGACTGGGACCAACCGGCACAGGGTGGACTCGGGTCTCTGGCATCTTCCCTGGCTTTTCATCGTCCAACTCCTGCTGGTTGTCTGGTTTCCGTCTTTCATGCTTCAGTGGGCTTCGCCCACCCTTCTGGAATCGTGGGCCGAACGGGTCGGCGCTGGAACAGGAGCGTCTTATGGAAACCGCGGTTGGAGTCTTCGCCGCTCGCGGGCGAGCGGAAGAAGCGGTAAAGCGCTTGCTCGAGCAACACGTCCCCGAAGAACGGATCATCTATCTCACCCGGTCCGAAAGCGAAGCGAGGAACGTCGGCCAGCAACTTGGCGGGCAAGCAGTTGGCCCGATCGACGGCGTTGCTGCAATGCCTGCCGGCATTTCCGCGGGAGCCCAACTCACAGTTCCAGGTGTCGGTCCGGTCTTCGCCCTGGGTCCCGGTGCCGCCACGTTCTTTGCCTTAGCGGGTGCAGGAGCAGCTGCCACGGCAGGAGCCAGTTTCGCAAGAGATTTCGCGTCGGAAGACTGGGCCTTCTTCCGTCGGATCCTGAACGAAGGCCACTCTGTCGTCATCGTCCGAACGGATTCCTCCAAAATCGCCGCCACTGCCTGCGAAATTCTGGACACGCTTGGATTGAGCATGAAGAAAGTTGTGGCGCCGAAAAGTACCGTCACCTCGCGGCACCTGCACGGCGCGGTAATTGCCGACTTCTCCGGCAAAATCGCCCACGGCGGGGGAGCCGGATTGCTACGCGACACCGTTCAGAACTTTTTGGACCGCGGTTACAATCGAATCCTGTTGAACTTGGAACACGTCGATTACGTCGACAGTGCTGGACTGGGCGAACTCGTCCGGACTCAAGCGACCGTGCGCAGCCGCGGTGGCCAGCTCAAGCTCGTACGACCGAACGCTAATGTTTACCACCTCCTGCGGCTGACCAAGCTGGACGGCGTCTTTGAAATCGCCCCGGACGAATTCACTGCACTGCAATCCTTTCGGTCGCCGGCCGATACAAGATCGCCGGGATAAGCCTCGCGCTCCGGCCCACGGCGGCGTTCATCCCCGCCGGCTTCTCGTCCGTTTTCTCCTGCTATACTTTTCCTATGAAAGCTCACGTTTGGGTTATGCCAAAGCGCACCGTTCTCGATCCGCAAGGTCAGACCATTCAGCACGCCCTGTCAGGTCTCGGTTACCGAGCGATCACCGACGTCCGCCAAGGTAAGTTCTTTGTGCTGAATCTTGACGGCTGGTCGCGCGAAGAAGCTCAAAGACAACTCGAGACAATTTCCAAGGACGTTCTGACAAATCCGGTCATCGAGGAGTACCGCTTCGAGATCGTCGACTGAGCCAATCTATCCAAATTGCGCCAGTCACGATTCGCGTCAGTTCGTTTTTGAGTTTGCCACCCCGTTTCTCTCGCATGCTACGCTTTTAGAAGAGATTTCAGGAGACTTCCGCATGTGCGGCATCGTGGGCTACATCGGCCCCAAGAAAGTTGTTCCCGTCGTTATCGAAGGATTACGCAAGCTGGAGTACCGCGGCTACGATTCTGCCGGGATTGCCGTCGTCAACGGCACCGGAACACTGGACATTCGTCGCGCTCCCGGAAAGCTTCGCAACCTCGAAGACGCCATCCAGAAGTCTCCGCTCGATGGTTCCTATGGCATCGGCCACACGCGGTGGGCCACACACGGCCGACCGACCGAAGAAAATGCCCATCCCCACCGCGATTGCAGCGGGAACGTTGTGGTCGTTCACAACGGGATCATCGAAAACTATCTGGAGCTCAAGGAACAGCTGCAGCGCGAAGGCCACAAATTCGTCACAGAGACGGACACCGAAATCGTCGCGCATCTTGTCGAAAAGAATATGCAGGGTGGAATTCCTCTGGAAGAAGCGGTTCGCAAGTCACTTGCGCAGATCCGAGGAATTTACGCGCTGGTTTTCCTTTCCGCCAGCGACCCGAACAAGATTGTCGCCGCGCGCTGCGGCCCGCCTGCGGTGATCGGTCTGGGTGACGGAGAATATTTTGTCGCCAGCGATATTCCTGCGCTTCTTGAACACACGCGCAACATGTTTTTCCTCATGGATGGAGACATTGCGGTGCTCACCTTAGAGGGCGTTCGCGTGATGGATCACGACGGCAAGCCCGTCGAACGCCAGCCGCACCGCGTCACTTGGGATCCCATCATGGCGGAAAAGGGCGGCTACAAACACTACATGCAGAAGGAGATTTTCGAACAGCCGCGCGCGGTTCGCGATACGCTTCTTGGCCGCATTTCGCAGGACACCGGGAAAATCTATCTCGGCGACATGGAAATCTCCGAGCAGCAGTTCCGTGAGTTCAAAAGCGTTCGTATTGTCGCGTGCGGCACAAGCTGGCACGCAGCCCTCGCAGGCAAGTTCATGATCGAGCGTCTCGCGCGCCTGCCGGTGGAAGTGGACTACGGCAGTGAATTCCGTTACCGCGATCCGATTCTCGATTCCAAAACACTGACCGTTTGCATCAGCCAGTCTGGCGAAACCGCAGACACGATTGCCGCGCAACGCGAAGCAAAACAAAAAGGGTCGCCGACACTCGCGATCTGCAACGTGCTTGGCTCGATGATTACCCGCGAAGCGGCTGGAACGATCCTGACTCACGCGGGCCCTGAAATCGGCGTCGCGTCGACCAAGGCATTCACTTCACAGCTGACTGCGCTGGTCTTAGTGGCGGCCTATTTAGGTCAAGTCCGCGGGGCACTTTCCGGAGACGAAGCAAAGAAACTTCTTCGGGAATTCACGCGCATCCCGCACAAGCTAGAGCAAGTGCTGCAGCCGGATCAATCCGGATTTTACGAAAATCTCGCGCGGCAGTTTTTCCGTTGCGCCGATTTTCTCTATCTCGGACGCGGGATTCACTATCCTATTGCGCTTGAAGGGGCGCTCAAGCTCAAAGAGATTTCCTACATTCATGCCGAGGGGTACCCTGCCGGCGAAATGAAGCACGGCCCCAACGCCTTGATCGACGAAAATCTTCCCGTCGTGGTTCTTGCGACCCGGGATGATTCCGATCCTGCCTCGGTGACGCTCTACGAAAAAAGCGTGTCGAACATTAAGGAAGTGAAAGCCCGCGACGGCATCGTGATCTCCATCGTGACGCAAAACGATCGCCTGGCTCGCGAAGCGTCCGACCACTTGATTGAATTGCCGCCCGCTCCGGAGCTCTTAGTACCGCTACTTGAAATCATTCCACTGCAACTTCTCGCCTACCACATTGCGGTGCGCCGCGGCTGCGACGTGGACCAGCCGCGCAACCTCGCGAAATCCGTTACGGTTGAGTAGCGCCGGACGGTCAAACTGCAAACGATCGTGCCAATTTAGCGGCGGGGAAATGCTTTCGAACGAACAACCACGGGGCGAGGTTGCGCCCAAAAAAGGGCTCAACTTTCCGATAGAATGGGCGCATGGGGAAACAAGTCAGTCGCCAACTGGCATTTTGCGTCTGGGCGAGCATGAGCTGGTTCTGTTCCCCGCCTCTCCGTGCACAGACTACAGCGGCGCTTCTGGAGATTCACAGCGACGGGCAGAAGGTGCTGACGGAGGCGCAGATTTCTGCGTTGACTGGATTGCAAACTGGTGCGCAGGTTGGGCGCGCGGATTTGCAAACTGCGGCGGACAAGCTGGTCGGGAGCGGGCTTTTTGCGACCGTGAAGTACGATTTCAAGACGCGCACAGACGGGGTCACGCTGAATTTCCACGTATCTGAATCGCCGCGAGTTCCTGCATACTACGACAATTTCCCCTGGTTCGGCGATTCCGAATTGAACGACGCCATTCGCGCGCGACTTCCCTTTTTCGATGGAACGCTGCCGGAGGGCGGCGCCGTCGTGGAGACCGCGGCAAACGCGATCCGCGATCTTCTGGCGACGCACAAATTGGATTTGCCGGTGCAGCATCAATTGACGGCCAGCCCGCTGACGGACGGCAACGTGCAGCAATTCTCGGTTGAAGGCGCCGGCCTGAAGATTCTAGGCCTCAGCTTCAGCGACGCTGCGCTCGGCTCCAACCCGACGGTACAGCAACACCTGTCTGAAATTGTCGGCAAGCCGTACTCGCGGACGACGATCGAACTGTTTCTCGCGGAGCAGATTCGGCCGGTGTACTGGAAGCAAGGCTATTTGCGGGCAAAGTTCGGGTCTCCTGAGGTTCGCTTGACCGGACGGCCCACCGCCCAGCTGCCGGAGCAGCTGCCGGTGTTTGTTCCTATTGTGGCTGGCGACGTCTATCACGTCGCGGACGCGCAGTGGTCCGGGAACAACGTGATTTCGTCCATCGCGCTGGGGTCGTATTTTGGATTGAAGGCCGGCGCCGTTGCCGATGGAATGGAAGTGGAAGCGGCGCTCGAGAAAATTCGCGAAGAATACGGCCGGCGTGGCTATCTTGAAGCAAACGTGCAGCCTGAAACGTCCTTCAATGAGGCAGCGCATACGGTCTCCTACAAGATCGCCATCAGCGAAGGCGCGCAATACCGTATGGGCGGCTGGGTGATAACGGGCATATCGACCAACGGGGAGACGCGCTTGAGGTCGCAGTTCCCTATCGCCTCCGGAGACATTTTCGACAAGATCAAGTACGAAGAATTTCTCACCGGCCTGCAAAATCATTCCAAGGAAATTTTTGGGGAATTGCCGATCCACTACGACAGCGTCGGACACTGGCTCAAAACCGATAGTTCGCGGGCTACCGTGGATGTGCTACTGGATTTCAAGTAGAGGAACCCCGGCGAGACGATTGCGATCCTTTGCCGTAGGCTATACTTAGACGATGAGTTCTTTCGTACAAATTCGGAAGCAGGAGCCGGATGCAGTCGACGCTGCTTCGAAAGAAGCTGAATTGCTTGCACGTCTGGCGGGGCTCCCCTCGGTATTGATTGCAGTTTCGGGCGGAGCCGATTCCGCCTATCTGGCGTGGGCGGCGCACCGGGCACTCGGTGCAAACGCTCTTTCCGTGACGGCCATCTCGCCAAGCTTTTCAGCCCACGACCGTGCGGAGTTGGAAAAGTTCGTGACGCACACCGGTGTGCGTCATGAATTCGTCGAGACGCACGAGATGGAAAATCTGGCATACCGGGCGAACTCGGGAGATCGCTGCTACTACTGCAAAGACGAGCTATTCGACGTTCTTGATGCGTTGGCAAAAGCGCGAGGCTTTGCTGCCGTCGCGTACGGGGTAAACGCCGACGATACGAGCGATTTTCGGCCCGGTCATCGCGCCGCGGCGGAACATCAGGTGTTGGCGCCGCTGCTGGACGCGAAGATGAGTAAAACGGACATTCGCGCGCTTTCCTATCGCGCTGGTTTGCCTACTTGGGATCGTCCGGCATCGGCGTGCCTGTCTTCGCGCCTGCCGTACGGCACGGAAGTGACTCCGGAACGCTTGCGGTTGGTGGAAAGCGGCGAAGCCGTGCTGCGCGAGTTGGGCTTCCGGCAATTCCGCGTTCGGCTCCACGAAAAACTCGCGCGAATCGAGATTGCGCCCGAGGAATTGCCGCTGGTGATGACCGCCGAAATGAGCGCTACGCTTGCGCGGCGGTTCAAAGCCTTGGGTTTTCTGTATGTTACGCTGGACCTCGAAGGTTACCGGCAAGGTTCGCTGAATGCGGCGCTCGAGACCCGCTAGGGCGAGTCGGGATCAGAGCGTGCTGCGGCACATCCCCGCTCGGGGAACATTGAGGACAAACTCTCCGTATCATATAAGGAAGGCGTGGGTGTTGACGGGCCCAACGCTGTAGCGATCGGCGGAGGAAGAATGTTGCGCAGAGCGAATCTGAAGAGCTTGCTTCCGGTTTTTGTCTCGGCCATGGTACTGGCGGGGTGCGGGACGAACGCGGCATCACAAGGCTCGTTTGAGCGCACCTACGACGTTTCCGGGCCACTCCGATTTGAGCTTACCAATGCCAGCGGGTCCGTGCACATTTCGCGCAGCAGCGATGACAAAGTCCATATTCGAGGCGAGATCCGGTCGCGCGGATTCCTGTTTAATGATCCCGAAAAACAAGCGCGAGAGCTTTCCGCAAATCCTCCCATCGAGAAAAAACCGGACATCATCCGCGTGGGCAAGGAATTGACGCGGCTGAATGGCGTCTCGATCGAATACACCATCGAGCTGCCCCGGAATGCGGAGGTTTCGACAACCGTTGCGTCGGGTTCACAAACGATCAGCGATTTGCAAGGACCTGTCAAGATTGAGTCGGCGTCCGGCTCCATCGCAGTCAGCGGAATTGAGCACTCCGTGCAGGTCACCTCCGCGAGCGGTTCGATCACCGCGCAGGATCTTGGCGACGACTTCCGCGCATCCTCCGCGTCCGGCAGCGTGAACGTCACAAAAGTGAAGGGCGACGTGCGCATTCATGCGCTCTCCGGCTCCATGAACATTTCTGGCCCTGGTGCACGCGTCGAGGCAGACACCAAAAGCGGATCCGTGGACATCGTTGGCGCGGGGAACGACGTCAACGCGAGTACGATCTCGGGACGAGTGTCGGTCGAAGGAAATCCGTCTGGCAACAGCTATTGGAATTTGAAGACGACTTCGGGAAGCGTCGAAGTGAGTGTTCCGCCTTCCGCGAATTTCCATCTTTCTGCTGAGGCTGTTTCCGGGCAGATCAACGCGGGAATTCCCATCGTGATTGAAGACCAAGACAAGCACAGCCTGCGGGCACGGGTTGGGAATGCCGGTGGCCGAGTGGAGATCCGCACAGTATCCGGCGGCATCAGGGTGCAGCCAGCTTCCTAACTTCTGCTTTCGCGATTACAATTCACGGCATGAGGCTTCGAAGCACCATACTTCGGGCGCTGTGCCCGTTACTCCTGGTGGTTTCCGCTTCGGCGCTGCAGCAAACCCCGCCGGGCAAACCCGATGCCAGCCGGAAGCAGGCGGCGGACAAGAAGTCCGCTCAAAAACAGACGACTCCGAAGCCGCCCTCCCCCGCCGAAGAACTGCAAAAGGCCATTGGCGACGCAGGCAATGATCGGGCTGCACTGGTCAAGAATCTGCAGGCCTTTCTCGAGAAATATCCTGACGCGCCGGAGCGCCCCCAAATCTACCGGGCGCTGGTGGAAGCCTGCATGCAGTTCCACGACGACGCGTGTGCAACGAATTATGCGGAGCGGATCGTTGCGTTAACGCCGGAGGACGTTTCGATGACGCTGCTGGCGATACAGCTGCTCGAACGAACGGGCGACACCGAAGGGCTGCGACGCGCAGTGACGTACTCAACTCGCGTGTACGAATCGGTGCACAACTCCCCGATCGCAGAGAAATCGCCGCGAGTTTCCGTCGAGGAGTGGGAAGGCCAGAAGAGACGCGATGAATCCGCGGTATTGGCGTTGCGGGGAAAATTGGAAGGCCGGCTGCAGGACACCTCTCTGGCGCGCAAGGACTTTGAAGAGAGCTATGCGTTGCTGCCGAATGCGAGCGCTGCGTTAAAGCTGGGGGAATTTGACGAACTGGCTAAAGACTACAGCAGCGCAGCAAGGCAGTACGCGCGTGCGTTCGCGTTGTCCGATACGGCCAGCAAGTCCGGAAGCCGGCGGGATATCCGGCAGAAGCTTGGTAACGCCTGGCGGCTGGCGCACGGAAGCGACGCCGGGCTCGGGGACTTTTTATTGGCGGCGATTGATGACGTGACTGCGTCATCCACAGCATCACGCGCGCGGAGGAACGACGGCGCCAAAGATCCCTTCGCTTTCGTGCTTCGCAAAGCGCCGGAAGGGGCAGCGTATCCGGTTGCTGCGCAAAAAGGAAAAGTGCTGGTAATCAATTTTTGGGCAACGTGGTGCGGGCCGTGCCACGCGCTCGAACCGATCTATGAAAAGCTGGCTGCGCACTATGCGGGAAACCCGAACGTAGTGTTTCTTTCGGCGAATTGCGATGAAGACGAGTCGCTGGTCGGGCCATATCTTGCGGAGCGCAAGCCGCGTTCGACCGAGGTCTTTGCCGATGGGTTGGAGGGGCTTTTCTCTGTGAACTCGTTCCCTACCCTGCTGATCCTGGATCGGACGGGAAGGGTAGTGTTTCGCGCAAATGGGTTTGACCCGGACACAATCGAGCAGGAATTAAGGGCCGCGGTTCAACTGGCCTTCGCGCTGCCCGCGAACGCGGAAAAGCCTTCCGCGCCCACGGCGCACTAACGCTGCGACGACCCAAAGAGAAACAGACAGTGAATCCGCGAGCCCGCTTCGAAGGTAAGACGTCCGTCCATATAACCGTGCGGTTACGTACCGATTGGCTGCAACCACTTCGCTACGAACGATTACTTCGACGCGGCGATTCAACTGACGCCCGGCGGCGGTCTTGTTGTCGCCAACAGGCGCGGTTGGGCCGAAGCCCTTAGTGACGATGGAATCCAGGCCGAGTCCCTGGAAATTTGAGGCAAATTTCTGAGGCAACCTCGCGTCGCGGCATTTTCCTTCTAGGCAAATCCGGCGGCAACTTCCCGCAGGGCAACAATCGTGTTGGCGTGAATGCGGATGGTGTCTTCGACGCGGCGAGCGTAGCCGCCTGCGAGGGTGGTCACGACAGGAATGTTCCGGCTGCGGGCGGCTTGAAAGACGCCTTTATCACGTGCTTTCAGGCCGGACTTTGTGAGCCGGAGGCCGCCGAGTTGGTCTTCGCAGAACGGGTCAGCGCCACCCACGTAGAACAGGATGTCCGGACGAAATTCATCGAACGCCTTTTCGACTGCGGGTAAAAGAATGGAAAGATATTCACCGTCCTCGACGCCGTCGTCGAGAGGAAGATCGAGAGTCGACGGCGGCTTATAGGCGGGATAATTGTTTTCCTGGTGGATCGAAAGAGTAAAGACAGAGTCGTCCTGGCGGAAAATGTGCGCTGTACCATTGCCGTGGTGGACGTCGGTGTCCACTACGATGGCCCTCTTGATGAGGCCGTTAGACTGGAGGCGGCGGATTCCGATGGCGACATCGTGGATCGCGCAGAACCCTTCACCGTGATTGGCATAAGCGTGATGAAAGCCACCGGTGAGGTTGCTCGAGAAACCATCGCGAAGTGCAAGTTGCCCGGCACGGATGGTTCCGCCTGCGGCCAGCCAGACGGCTTCGGCGAGTTCGGGCGAGTAGGGGACTTCAAGTTTCATAATTTCGCTGGCCGTGAGCGTGCCGTTTTTCAGCTTGCCGACCCATTCCGGAGTATGTACTCGAAGGAGGTCTTCGTCGGCGGCGCGATCTGGCTGAATGATATCATCAAGATCGGCGATCTTCTCCCGCAGCAGGAGTTCGTACAGGAGGCGGAATTTTTGCGAAGGAAAAACGTGCGCGCCGAGATTAAGGTCGTAGCGGGGATGATAGACGAGCTTGAACGGAAGCATGGGGTGACGGCTAGTTTTCGCGCTCGAGGATGAAGTCAGGAAGGATCAGCAGAGCGCGGGCGTATTCGGAATCTTCGCTGCCCTGGATGCAGGCTTTGGCGCGGCGGGCGTAATCGTGCGCCAGATTGCGTGCGCGGTCTAACGCGCCGGAATCGTGCACGAGCGAGACGATGGTTTCAGGCTTGACACTTATGAAGTCTTTTTCTTCAAGGACGCGAGCTACGAGTTCGCGGGCATCGCGGTGGCCGTTTTCCATCGCGTAGATGAGCGGCAGCGTAACTTTGCCTTCCTTTAGATCGCTGAGGACGGGTTTGCCGAGTTGTTCGGCCGAAGCGGTGAAATCGAGAAGATCGTCGACCATCTGAAAGGCCAAGCCGGCGTAGCGGCCGTAGTCAGCAAGCGACTCTTCTTCGCCCCCGCTCAAGCCGCCTAGAACCGCTCCGAGACGCGCGCAACCGCTAAAGAGGCACGCCGTCTTGTAAGTGGCCAATTTCAATGCGTCTTCTTCGTTGACGTCGATACGTCCGATTTTCGCGAGTTGTATGAGCTCGCCTTCGACCATCTTTTGCGTGAGGTCGATGAGGATATCGAGAATGCGGAAGTTGCGTTCTTCGAGCGCCATCTGGAAGGACTGCATGTAGAGCCAGTCACCGGCGAGAACGCTGCGGTGATTGCCCCAGCGAGAATTCGCGGAAGGTCGTCCTCTGCGCGTGTCTGCGCTGTCAATGACGTCGTCATGGATGAGCGTGGCGCTGTGAAGAAGTTCCACGACAGCGGCAAGGCGAATGGCTCCGGGACGATTTGCGCCGGCGTAGGCATTGGCGAGAAGGAGCAAAGCGGGGCGCAGGCGCTTGCCGCCTCCGCCGAGTAGATAACTGGTGATTTCACCCACAGGCTGGTACGCAGCGGCGCTCTGGCGGGAGAGTTCCTGTTCGACCAGGACCAGGTCGTCGCGGACCAGATCGAAAATTTCCTTGACCGTCAGAAGCGCGATGGCACTTCCCCTTTGGGCTGGCCTTGCGGCCTGCGTGTCGGTGCTCGTGGAACTCATCGGCCTAAGAAGCTTCCGGCCGGGCGATGCGAAAGAGTCGCCTGAAATTGTCCGCGGTGGCGGCGGCGATTTCTTCTGGAGCTAAGTTTCTCACAGCGGCTAGGCTTTTGGCCACTTCCGCGACGTATGCGGGCTCGTTGCGTTTGCCCCGGTAAGCCTGCGGAGCAAGGTACGGAGCGTCGGTTTCAATCAGGATGCCCCCGAGCGGAAGTTCCTTGGCGACGTCGCGGAGATTCTGCGTTTTAGGATACGTGGAATTTCCAGCGAAGGAAATCAAGAAGCCCATGTCCATTCCACGCCTGGCGTGGTCGATCGTTCCGGTAAAGCAGTGAAGGATGCCACCGAGGCCGGTGGGCTTCCAGTGCCGCTCAATGAGTGACAGGCAATCGTCCCAGGCGTCGCGGCAGTGGATGATGATGGGGAGCTTCGCTCGGTGAGCCAGTTCCATCTGCGAGCGGAAGACCGCTGCTTGGACGTCGCGGGGGGAATGGTCGTAAAAGTAGTCGAGGCCAATTTCACCCCAGGCGATGACCTTGGGGTGTTGGGCGAGGCGGGCGAGTTCGTCTAGATGTTGCGGCGTGACTTCTTTCGCATCGTGCGGGTGAACCCCGACACTGGTGTAGACCCAGTTGTGCTGCTCGGCGTAAGGGAGCGCGGCATCGAGTCTTTCCGGGCCCGGGCCGGTGCCGATGGCGAGCAGCGTTCCCACGCCAGCCTCGCGGGCGCGCTGCAACATGGCTTCCCGGTCGTCGGCGAACTGCGGGAAGTCGATGTGGGCGTGAGAATCAATCAGGTCCATGAGAACAGGATCCGCATTTCTGACGCTGCACGGACAGATGTATCATGCCCCTACTTCAGCCGGGCGCCGACTTCAACGTCTTCGGGGAAACCCGCCAGGACGGGTCGGCCCTCGGGACCAACCGACGCGGCAATGATCATGCCGTTCGATTCGACGCCACGAAGTTTTCGCGGGGCGAGATTGGTAACTACAGCGACCTTGCGGCCGATGAGCGAATCCGGTTCGTAATATTGCGCGATGCCGGCGCAGATTTGGCGGATTTCCGTGCCAATGTCCACGGTGAGTTTCAAAAGCTTGTCTGCGCCAACGATGCGCTCGGCCGTCTTGATCTGGCCAACGCGCATTTCGACCTTGGCAAAATCTTCGATGCCGATTTTTTCCTTCGACGCCGGCGCCGCTGCGGCCGCAGCCCCTGAGGCGGATGGAGTCGCTGCGGACGGGGGAGCGGGTGTTGAGGCTGGATTCAGCTCTTCGTTTGCCATGGATTCGATCCTCTCGATTGCTTCGGATTTTTCGACTCGTGGAAATAAAGTTTGAGGCTTGCCGAGCGCAACTCCCGTAAGCAGCTGGCCCCACCGCAAACCATCCAGCTCGACGGCGGAAACCGTGCCTGGCTGGCCGAGCAGAGTCCATATTTTTGCGGTGCTGTCCGGCAGAACCGGATGCGCCAGCGCGGTAACCACACCGAGGAGCTGCGCGGTCGTCGCGAGTACCGTTGCCTTTCGCTGAGCATCGGCCTCGGAATCTCCGAGCGCCCAGGGCTTTTCGGTGGTCAGGTACTTATCTGCAGCCGCGATGACTGCCCAGATCGCTTCCAGCGCGCGGGCGAATTCCATTTTTTCGAAATGCTCGAGGATGCCGCCGATGGCAGATTGCGTTTCGCGCACAAGTGTTTCGTCCTGAGGCGCAAGTTTCCCAGCCTTGGGAATCTTGCCCCCGAAGCCTTTGTCGATCATCGCGACGGCGCGGCTAGCGAGATTGCCGAGACCGTTCGCGAGATCGCTGTTGTAGCGCGTGACGAGAGCGTCGTAGCTGAAGTTTCCGTCTTGTCCGAAAACGACTTCACGCAGCAGAAAATAGCGAAGCGCATCCATGCCGAGCATATTGGCGATGGGCCGCGGAAGAACGACGTTCCCCTTGGACTTGCTCATTTTGCTGGCGTCCATCAAGAACCAGCCGTGCGCCCAGACTTGTCTGGGGACCGGCAGCATCGCCGCCATCAGGAACGCTGGCCAATAAACGGTGTGGAAGCGAATGATATCTTTGCCGACGAGATGCAAATCCGCGGGCCACATGCCGCGCGTTTCGTAATCCGGGCCGCCTACTGCGCTCAAATAAGCGGTGAGCGCGTCAAACCACACGTAAAATACATGGGGTTCTTCGCCCGGAACGGGAATACCCCAGCGAATTGTGGTGCGCGTAATGCTGAGATCCTTCAAGCCGCCTTCCACGAAGGAGACAATTTCGTTCTTCCGGCTTTCGGGCTGAATGAAATCGGGGTTTTTCTTGTAGAAGTCGAGAAGAGGCTTCTGAAACGCGGACAGCTTGAAGAAGTAGTTTTCCTCCGTAACGGTTTCCGTGGGTCGCCCGCAGTCGGGACAGTTGTCGCCGGGTTTTGCATCGTTCACAAATGCATTGTCGTAAATGCAGTATTGGCCGGTGTAGTGTCCCTTATAGACGTAGCCGTTCTCTTTGCAGAGCTTGAAAAGCCATTGCACCGTGCGGACGTGGTGGAGATCGGTTGTGCGAACGAATTCGTCGGCCGGGATGCCGAGTTCGTCCCAGAGATTGCGCCACGCATCGGCCATTTTTGCGACGAATTCCGATTCAGCGACGCCTGCCATTTTAGCGGCACGTTCCACGTTGACGCCGTGTTCGTCGGTGCCGGTCGTCATCACGACCTCGTAGCCGCGCATCCGTTTGTAGCGGCGAATCACGTCGGCGACGACGGTGGTGTAGGTGTGGCCGATATGTGGCAGGCCGTTCGTGTAGTAGATCGGCGTGGTGAGATAGAATTTTTCTTTCTGAGCCATCGAGATCCGCAAATCCTTCCGTATACTTCACAGCTTCGCGTGCCCGGAAAATCCGACCCGCACTGAAAAAAGCGCTCGCTTCCGAACACGACCGTTACATTTTTTCAAAGCTGCGAAGGGCTTCGCTTATGACCTTCTGCAGCGGCACGTTTTTTTGCGCGGCAAGTTTCCGGCAGTCTTCGTATTCAGGCGCCACATGACGGATCGTGCCATTCACGCGGGACAATTTGACGTGCACATCACCGTACTGCGTGTGCACGCTGACAGATTCGCGGGGAAGCGTGCGGCGTTGCGCGCGATAGGTCCGTGCCCCGAACGTAGTTGTCTCGGCAAAAATCAGCGAGATTAGAGTGTTCGTGTCCTGCGGCTTAGAGAGCACGGTGAGCAAGGTACCCGGGCGATTCTTTTTCATCTGCACAGGCGTCGTGTAAACATCGAGCGCTCCGGAGGCTAGAGCTTTTTCCAAAAAATATCCGTAAATCTGCGGATTCATGTCGTCGAGATTGGCCTCGATGACGGAAATCTCTTCCTCGAATCCGGGCACGACTCTTTCGGCGGCTTCGCCAATCATGATGCGGACAACGTTCGGCTGGCCTTCAAGGTCCGCGGTCCCCGCGCCATACCCGATGGCCGAGACAACCATCGGCGGTTGCGGCCCAAATCCTTCGCAGAGCGTCGCGACAATCGCCGCGCCGGTTGGGGTGACCAATTCCTTCTGCACGCCGGTCGAATAGGTCGGCTTGCCCTGCAGCAGTCTTGCCGTGGCCGGAGCAGGCACGGGCAAAACGCCATGCGCCATCCTGGCCGTACCCCCGCCGACGTCGAGCGGTGAACACGCAAACTTCTGAATGCCGAGGGCGTCGAAACCGATGCAAGCGCCTACAATATCCACGATAGCGTCCACCGCGCCGACTTCATGAAAATGAATTTTGTCCAGCGGGACATCATGGACGGAAGCTTCGGCCTCGCCCAGCTTGCGGAAAATTGCAGCGGCGTTCTTTCTTATCGGCTCCGCCAGCTTTGACTTCTCCAAAATTTCCAAAATCGTCGAGAGGCTGCGATGCTGACTCTGGTCTTCCGTGGTCACGCGTACATACGTCGCGGCTATGCCATTTTTCCAGACTTTTTCAGAGAAAATCGTCCAGCCTGGCACCTGCAAGCCTTGTAGCCCCGCACGCAGGACTTCCAGGTCGCAACCGGCGTCCACCAGGGCGCCGAGAGTCATGTCGCCGCTGATGCCGCTAAAACAGTCAAAATACGCAATTTTCACGATAGTTTTTCCGCAATGTTGATAGTATCGGCGGCCCGGAGATGTGTCAAACCAGGCTCGGTTTTGACCCGCTGTACCGCATTTCTTATACTGGCTGTTTCCTATCACGCAAAAATTGAGGCGATGTGTACCTAATACTGTTAGAAAGACTGAAGGAAGCACTGGCCGCACACATCCGGGAAAAATATGGCATGGAGATTTCGATTTCGCTGGAAAGACCTCCGAAGCTTGAAATGGGCGAAGCGGCATCTCCCGTCTGTTTTGAACTGGCCAAGCGATTGAGGCGTGCGCCGCGACAGCTGGCGCAGGAGATTGCGACGAGTTTGCCTGCAGTTGCTGGCGTTGCCCGCGTCGAAGTGGCAGGTGCGGGTTATCTAAACGTATTTCTGGATCGCGGAGCGTTCTGGCAGAGCCTGGCGGACGCGAAAGTCGAAGCGCGGGACGCAAAAAGCATCGCACCCGAAAAAGTGATCGTCGAACACACCAGCATCAACCCAAACAAAGCCGCCCACATCGGACACCTGCGAAATGCAGTGCTGGGTGACACGATTGCGCGGATTCTGCGCAGCGCCGGCGAACGGGTACAGGTGCAGAACTACATCGACAACACGGGAGTGCAGGTGGCCGATGTGGTGATCGGGTTTCTGCACGTGGAGAAAAAGAGCGTCGCCGAAGTTCGCGCAATGGCCGCGCAGCCGGGATTTGACTACTTGTGTTGGGATCTTTATGCGCGGGTGACGCGATTTTACGATGAGGACAAGGGGCAAAGTGCGGCATTACGAGGCGCGACGTTACGCGCAATTGAGGACGGCCGCGGCGAAGCGGCGGCGATGGGCACAATTATCGCGGAAGCGATCGTGGGATTTCATTTGAGAACCATGAAACGGCTGGGAATCTCCTACGAGCTGCTGGCGCGAGAAAGCGAGATTCTGCACCTGAAGTTCTGGGACGCGGCATTCGCGAAGCTGACGGAATCGGGAGCGATTCAGCTGGCCACAACCGGAAAAATGGCGGGATGCTGGATCATGCCAGCAGAGAAGGAGGCCAAGAACGCCAAGCAAGCACAGGAAGGCACGGCGCCGGAGGACGACGAGGAAAACATGCAGGACAAAATCATCGTGCGATCGAATGGCACGGTGACTTACGTCGGTAAGGACATTGCGTACCAGCTGTGGAAATTCGGGCTGCTCGGCAAGGATTTTCACTACAAGCGCTGGCTCGATGCGCCCGAAGGCGAGATCGTTTGGACGACTACGACAGACGAGGACGACCCTGGCGCGCCGCACTTTGGCGAGCCCGCTTCGCGTGTCTACAACGTAATCGATACGCGGCAGTCGTATTTGCAGGATGTCGTCGCGCAGGGACTTCGCGGACTGGGTCACGCGAAGGAAGCGGCGAACTCGATTCATTTTTCGTATGAGATTGTCGCGCTCACACCACGCTGCGCCAGTGAGTTGGGTTATGAACTCAGCGGCGACGAAGCGAAGAAGCCCTACGTCGAAGTGAGCGGACGCAAAGGCTTGGGCGTGAAAGCGGACGACCTGATCACGAAGCTCGAGGAGGCGACGCTCAACGAAGTGCGGACGCGCCACGCTGACATGGATCGGGAGGAACAGAAGGCTACCGCAAATGCGATTGCGGTCGGGGCTCTGCGATTTTTCCTACTGAAGTTCACGCGCAATACGATTATTGCCTTCGACTTTGCGGACGCGCTCAGCTTCGAGGGCGAAACCGGGCCGTACTGCCAGTATGCGGTGGTGCGAATTCGTGGGATTCGGCGCAAAGGCCGGGAGACGAGGGGCGGAAGCGTGAGCCCGGAAGCCGCAACCAGATTTCTTGCTGGTGCCGAGGGTGCGGGGCTTTGGGAATTACTCCTGCAATCAGGGATGCTGGATTACGCGAGCGACGCGGCCATTGGCGCTCAGGAACCAGCGTTTGTGGCAAAGTACGCGTTTCAGCTGGCGCAAGCTTTCAACAACTTTTACCACAAGCACCATATCCTGTCGGAGCCGGATGCCGAAAAACGCGCATTCCTGCTCGGCTTGACCGAGATTGTCGAACGCCAGTTGCTTCGAACGCTTTCCTTGCTGGGCATCGAAGCGCCGGAAAGAATGTAGGCTAGCTGGGCGCAACATGTTGCGTCCTTGCCTAAAGCTACCTATCAATATGACTGCACCAGATGCACCAGCGTGCGTAGCGCCACGCCCGTCGGCCCTTTCGCAAGCCAAGGCTTGGCGTCATCGTTCCAGGCCGTGCCAGCGATGTCGAGGTGAATCCACGGCGTGTCACCCGCGAACTCGCGGATGAACCAAGCTCCGGTGATGGACCCGCCGCCCTTGCCGCTACCGATATTTTGAATGTCGGCGAAGCTGCCCTTGATGAATTCGCGGTACTCATCATCCATCGGGAGCTGCCACATCTTTTCGCCGGTCGCTTTGGCGCTGGCCAAGAGTTTGTCCGTCCACGGTTGATCGGAACCGAAAACCCCGACATTGACGTTGGCGAGGGCAACCACGATCGCGCCGGTGAGCGTTGCTGCGTCTACAAGATGCGTGGCTCCGAGTTGTTTCGCGTAGTGAATCGCATCGGCCAGGATGAGCCGTCCTTCGGCGTCGGTGTTGAGCACCTCGATCGTCTTGCCAGACATCGCGGTCTGGATGTCGCCAGGCTTTTGCGCCTTCCCGCCCGGCATGTTTTCCGTAGACGGCACAACGCAAATCACTTTGACATTTGGCTTCAGCGCAGCAAGCGCGCGAATCGCTCCGAGCATGGTCGCGCCGCCCGCCATGTCGTATTTCATTTTCTCCATGCCGTCGGCGGGTTTAATGGAAATGCCGCCGGTGTCGAAGGTGACAGCCTTTCCGACAAGACCAATCACGGGAGCGCCGGGCTTGACGTCGGCTGGCGTATAGGTGACGACGATCACCCGGGGAGGCTCGACACTCCCCTGTGCAACGCTGAGAAGGGCTCCCATTTTCAGGTCGGCGATTTTCTCTTCGTCGAGAATCTCTACCGCGAGACCCGCTTCCTTGGCCATGGCCTCCGCCCTTTCGGCCAGAATTCGCGGGGTGAGCTTGTTCGAAGGCTCATTGACGAGGTCGCGTGTGAAATTCTGCGACTCCGCAATGATCTTTCCAACAGCCACACCCTTTTCGCCAGCGCCTTTCTCGGCATCGGAATAACCGGCGATTCGAATCGACTCAATTTCCTTGCCGTTCTTCTTTTCAGTCTTGTATTTGTCGGTTTCGAAGTTGGCGGTGATGAAGCCCTCGGTGAGGGCTTGCGCCGATTCCGCGTTGGCGGAGCCTTCTCGTACGAGGAATACAAAGTTCTTGATCGAGCGGGACTTAAGGTAGCGCAGCGCGGCTCCGGCGACCTTGCGCAGCGTAGCAGCGCTGAATTGGTCGCGCTTTCCGGCTCCCACCAGAAGCAATCGCGAAGCCTTCAGGCCGGCAGGTGAATGAATCAGGGTGAACTCGAGAGTTTTTCCGGTAGCTTCACCGCTTCCGGCAATTTTTTTCAGCAAACCGCCTGCCGCCGCGTCTATCTCCGACACTCGGCCCTGGATGGGACCCGTTTCCTCAAAAAGATACGTCACGAGGGCATCCGTTTCGAGCGTCGCGTACGGCTTGTCTTCGAGCGTGATGTGCATGACCGTTTTTTCCATAACTGAGTTATCGCCTCCGATTGCGATACATCGCTGTTTCCGCTTCCCTGCGGGCTTCCTTGTTGCGCTCGTCCTGGCGGCGGTCCCACACTTTCTTGCCCTGCGCCAGGGCGATTTCGCATTTGGCAATGCCGTCACGGAAGTAAATCCGCAGGGGTATGACGGTTAAACCTTTCGATTGGGTGCGGCCCGCCCACCTGGAGATTTCGTTCTTGTGGAGGAGCAGCTTACGGTTGCCGAGAGGCTCATGATTCCACGGCCCGCCCGCCATATATTGGGCAATATGAGCATTGACGAGCCAGGGACCGCTCGGCTTAAAATCCACAAACGCGTCGCGAATGTTGGCTTTGCCCTCGCGAAGCGCCTTCACCTCCGTCCCGTGAAGGACGATACCTGCTTCCATGCGTTCGAGAAGGTGGTAGTTATAGCCCGCAGCACGGTTTTGGGCGACGATCAACTCACCGGCCTTGTTAGGGGACTGCCCCGGCTTTTTCGCAGGTTTGGCCACAGCCTTTCACTATAACACCGGATTCAAAGGCAGTTACCGTTTGCAGAACAGCCAACCCAAGACTTCTTGTTCGGCCTCTAAGCGAATGCTAGAGTAAATAAGCTTTTTTGTCGGGGGCGTTGACATCATCACGGAGAATGCATGAGGCGGGTGGGAAAAGTAATTTTGTGCCTAGGGGTGAGCGTGCTCGCCGCCGGCTGCCCCAAAGGCGGCCAGCATTACGACGCGGGCCAAAAGGCTGAAAATATTCAGGACTACGACACCGCCCTCCAGTATTACCAAAAGGCTCTGGCCAGCGATCCGAAGAATGCCGGTTACAGGATTAAGGTAAATCAACTTCGCTTTGAAGCCAGCGAATCTCACATCAAGAGGGGTTTGGCGCTGCGGGAGAAAGGCGACCTTCAAGGCGCCGCTGGCGAATTTCAGAGAGCATCGACCATCGATCCTTCGAGCCCGGTAGCGGTTCAAGAGCTGCGGCAGACTCTCGACCAGATTAACGAGCAGGCACGCAAGCAGGATGACTTGTCTTCCGAAACAGAAGATACCGCTGGAAACCAACTGGCTTCCGCACCGCCTGAGATCAAACCGCTCTCAAACGCTCCCATCAATCTGAAGATGACCAATGACGTAAAAATCATCTTCGATACCATCGGAAAGCTGGCCGGATTGACTGTTACCTATGACCCGGACTTCCCCGCGCGGCGCATTCCGGTGGAGCTGAACAATGTGACGCTGCAGCAGGCGCTGGACATCGTCTGCATGCAGAGCAAGACTTTTTGGAAACCGGTCACCGAAAACATTATTTTCATCGCTCAGGACTCCACCCAAAAGCACAAGGACTACGACGAGCAATTGGTGGAGACCTTTTACCTGGCGAATACCGTGCAGTCGCAGGACTTGACGGAAATTGCGAACGGCCTTCGGCAGGTGTTGAACCTCACCAAGGTCCAGCAATTGAACTCACAGAATGCGATCATTGTCCGGGACACTCCGGACAAGCTGGCGATTGCGCGCAAGCTTCTGAAGGATATCGACAAGGCCAAACCGGAAGTGGTCGTCCAGGTTGAAGTGCTTTCCGCAAGCACCGAACGGCTGAGAGATTTGGGGGTCTTGCCGGGACAGTCGGCTTCGATCGCTTTCACACCGCCTGGGTCGACTTCGTCAACTTCAAGCTCCACGACCACGACCGGTAAGCCGCTCAACCAGGGCCTCTCAACCGCGGACTACACCTACACGCTTCCCGGCGCAACTGCGAACTTCGTTTTGACCGACACCAACACCAAGATCATCCAGAATCCCGAGATTCGATCCGTGGATGGACAGCCCGCTAAGTTGCGCGTCGGCAGCCGCGTGCCGATTGCAACGGGCAGCTTCCAGGCCGGCGTCGGAGTCGGAACCACTTCCGTCAACCCATTGGTGAACACGCAGTTCACCTACCTTGATGTGGGCGTGAACGTTGACATTACGCCCCGAGTCCATCCCAACCACGAAGTGAGCATGAAGGTCGCGATCGAGGTCTCGCAGGTTACCGGTACGGCAACGATTGGCGGCATTCAGCAGCCGATCATCGGCCAGCGCAAGATCGAGCATGACATCCGCCTCCGCGAAGGCGAAGTCAACATTCTCGGGGGATTGTTCGAGAGGATTGATACGAAAACTGTCAATGGCTGGCCGGGACTCGCACAGATCCCGTTTATCAAGTATCTGACCGCGGACAACAAGACCGACCGCCAGGAAAACGATGTCTTGATCGTACTGATTCCACGGATTGTGCGGTTGCCGGACTGGACGAGGGCTAATCTGAAGCCCATCTCGTCCGGCGTCGAACAAAACATCACCACCCGGCGCACCGGCGATGTTCGCACTCCAACGCAGGCGCCTCCAGCGCCGGCCCCGGCGCAACAACCGCCGCTGGCGGGTGCTCCGGCACCGGGCGCGGCTGCCCCTGCCGGCCAGGCAGAAGGATCGAACGCACAGGCTCCGCGCCTGCGTTTTGATCCCCAGACCCTCAACCTTGCGCCAGGCCAAACCGCCACGCTCGGCGTGTCTATCGACAATGTCAGCGACCTTTATTCGATACCGATGATCTTGCAGTACGACCCAGCTGTGATCAGCGTCGAGGAAGTGCAACACGGCGGGTTCCTTTCGACCGGGAATCAGGAAATCGCGATCGTGCAGCGCGTCGACAAGGAACATGGACAGGCCATGATCGCAGCCACGCGCCAGCCAAACACTCCGGGCGTTAGCGGGAGCGGCACGCTCCTAGGCGTTGTCGTGAAGGCACTGGCGCCGGGCTCCACAAACCTGTCGATTGTGCAGGTTAATGCCAAGGACTCGCAGCAAAGGCCGTTGGCGCTGCTGACGGGCGAAGCTGCAATTCAGGTGAAGCAGTAGGGCTTGCGCAGCGTCGCAGAAGCAATGAAACCGCGGAAGCTCCCATCATGAGCCGAAGAAAATCCACGAACAAGCGCCGAAATCCAGAAGTCGGCATGACCCTCCTGGAGCTGATCATTGCCTGCTCGATCTTGATCATATTGGCGTCGGCGGCACTCCCGATCGCCCGCTACTCGATCATCCACGCGAAGGAGAACGAACTTCGCCGCGATCTGCGGGAAATACGGGACGCGATCGACCGATATAAGGACGCTGCGGATGCCAACCAGATCCGCGTGGAAGTGGGCAGCGAAGGTTATCCGCCGGACTTGGAAACCTTGGTCAAGGGTGTGCAACTCGGTGCCAGCAGCGAAAAAAAAATCCGCTTCCTCCGGAAGATCCCTGTGGATCCGATAACTGGTCAAACCGAGTGGGGACTGCGGGCAGTGCAGGACGACCCCGATTCGAGGAGCTGGGGCGGCAAGAATGTGTTCGACGTCTACTCGAAGTCGCAAGCGACCGCGATCGACGGTACCAAGTATTCTGATTGGTGAGCCATGAACAGGACTCAAACCCGCAATATTCTTTTTGCCTTCGGCGGCCGCAGGGCGCGCGCCACGGAGCGCGGCTTCACACTGATTGAGCTGATGGTCGTGATGGCGATCATCATGATTTTGATCGGAATCGCCGCAGGAATGTATCAACGAAACATTTTGCGCGCCAAAGAGGCCGTTCTGAAGCAGGACTTACTGGAAATGCGCAAGGCCATCGACCATTTCACCATGGACAAGCAGACCGCTCCGCAGTCACTCGACGATCTGGTCGACCAGAAATACCTGCACGCCATCCCCGTCGACCCAATTACAAATTCTAAGGATTGGGTGCCCGTCATCGACTCCATTGTGCTGACGCCAGATCAGGCCAGTTCGGGTATCTCCGATGTCCATTCAGCGTCGGACAAGGTTTCTCCGTTCGAAAACACTCCGTACAACACCTGGTAGTTCGGCACGTCCCAGCGCACCCGCCCAACGCCTCAGAGTTTCGGCTTCGCCTGTTTGATTTGTCGATTTCCCGCTGGCCTTGCCGATTGGAAAGGTCCGTCAGATAAGCCGCTGTCCTCGGGGCGCGTCTTGCTCCGGTCATTCATGAGAATTGTGGCGAAACGTGTTCGGGAGGTTTGCCCAACGAGAAGGATTCAAGACTTGGCACGTTTGCCTCAACGACAACGGCAGGCGAGACAGTTCGTGCATTTTCTGCCTCCCCCTTCGAGATCCTGCGGCTTCAGAGCGCGACGGGCCACGCTCCGATGCCTGCACGATCCGCGCACAACACGCGCACTTACAACGAGGGGCTGTTGCGTCACTGCATTAGCGCCGCGGACACACTTCTCATGGGCTGGCTATTGCTTAAGATTCATTGGAGGACCGCTGACGCGCGTCCCCTTCAGGTCGACAGTCACCTCGACGCGGTCGGCGATCTTGATGAAGGGAATGCCGCTGTGCATGCCTTACTGCTTACGATCGAAGGCCATTGTCCTTTAATTCCGCCTGAGCCAGTCCCCGCGCCGGTAACCGTGAACGTCAGAGTCTCGGGTTTAGACACCCCCCGTATCGTAAAGTCGCCTTGCACCTCAATGGTGTCGGGAG
>JBKOXA010000089.1:0-30226 GCA_046724685.1 Acidobacteriota bacterium
CCGATGCCGAGTTTGACGTCGGGGTAGAGCTCCATGACGGCGGCGGCGAGAAGATGCGCGGCGGAATGGCGGAACACAAAAAGTGAATCGGGATCCTTGTCCGTAAGGATTTTTAGTTTCAGGTCCTGCTCGAGGGGGCGGCGCAGATCGATGAGATAGCCGCCGTCGGTGACGGGTTCGCCGAAACCGGAGAGAGGGCCGTCGTTGGAATAGGCTTTGGCGACGAACGCGGCATCAGCGAGGCGCGGCGAGATGCTCCTGGCGATGTCCGCAGCGGTCGTGCCCTTGGGGACGTCCTTGACGCTGCCGTCCGGCAAAGTGATGTGAATAGTGTCCATTTTTGTCAGGGCTCGCAGAAAGCTGGTTCGCCTCAGGGCTTGTCAAACAAGCTCTCTAACCGGGCGCTCCATACCCGGAAGGGCAAAACAGTAGCTTATCGGCGGCGGAAAAGAGGGTCAAGGCGGGTCCGGAGAAACGGCAAGGCAAAGACGCCCAGCAGGCGGAGATTCGCGGAGCAGGGAATGAGCAGGTACAATCTTTTTCCTTTAGGAAGCAAAGAGAACAAGGAAAGGTGTGGAATGAAACGCATTCTTCTCTTTTTTGTGGTGGCGTCGACCTGGTTTGCCGCGGTTCCTGGAAAGGCGCAGACTGCCGCGCCAGCTCAGACCGTGAAAGCGCCGGATGAGCGGGTCAAGGCGGACATCCTGGTAGTGGTGGCGCATCCGGATGATGAAGCCGCGGTCACGCCGTATCTGGCCCGAGCGATCTATGACGAGCACAAGCGCGTGGCGGTTGTTTTCGCAACCCGCGGAGGCAGCGGCGGAAACGACTACAGGCGGGAACACGGGAAGGCGCTGGCGGATATTCGCGAGCAGGAAGCGCGGCAGGCGTGCGCGGCGCTGGGGATTACGGACGTGTGGTTTCTGGATGGGAAAGATACGGCGTCGCAGAACGTACTGAATTCGCTGGCGAACTGGGGACACGGCGCGAACCTGGAAGCGCTGGTGCGAATTGTGCGGCTGACGCGCCCGGAGGTGGTGATCACCTGGCTACCCGGTGTATTCATCGGCGAAAATCACGGCGACCACCAGGCCGCGGGAGTCCTGGCGACCGAAGCGTTTGACTTGGCGAACGATTCAACAGCGTTTCCGGCTCAGGTGGCGGGCGCTTCGAAGCGGCTGGAGCAATATCTGGAAAATCTGACGCCGTGGCAGCCAGGGAAACTCTATTTTTTTAGCGATGCGGAAGATCAGAAGCAGTTTGCGGGAACGGGCCCGGTATACTCGGTGCGCGACATTTCGCCTTCGCAGAAAAAGCCTTACTGGCGGCTGGCGCTGGATGCAGCCAAGCCACACTTAACGCAGTTTCCGGAAGACGTCCAGCGGCTTTCACAAATGAGCGAGGAAGAACTCAATAAAATGATGAGCGACCCGAAGGCTGGATGGTGGCCGGAGCCGATGACCCTAATATTTGGAAAGGGAGTCGTTGCGATGAAAGCGACCGACGATGTCTTCGCAAGCTTCAATGCGTCTCGCCCCGACAAGAATGCGTTTGCCGAGCCGCACGGTCCGGCACAGAGACAACAACCCAGGTTTGCCTTGGGCGGGCCTTGGTATTACTACTCGGCTTTTCGCGAGAAGCACGGACTAGATGAGCTTCGCGCTGCGCAGACGCCGGAGATAGGAATCAAGGCGGGCTCAACTGTGCTGATTCCGCTTGTGATTGCGCACAGCAATGGCCAAGCGGTTGAAGCGAAGGTTGAACTGAACGTGCCGGCCGGTTGGAAAGTCATTCACGGCGAAGGGACATTCCGTCTGCCCGAGGAAGACCGCACGGATTTACTCGTGGAAGTTCTGACGCCGGAGTTGGGAAAAGAGGAATTGAAGAAGGTCGGCACACAGGAGGTTATTGTGCGCGGGTCTTTGAAAGGGCAACCGATCGGCGAAGTGCGCTTGAAAGTGCTGCTGAAAGCGAGTGCGCTGGCTCAGCAATGAGGTAACCGGACAGAGATTCCCGGCTGCGCTCGGAATGCGGGACATACAAGTCTCCGGTTACTTTTTGTTGCGGGCGGTTTCCAGTTGTTCCCAGTAAGAATCGGGGAGCGCCAGCAGGTCGTTAAATTCGCCGGCGCCGTGCAACCACTGGCCACCGTCGATCACCACACATTCGCCGTTGATGTACGGCGCCATGTCGCTGATGAGGAATGCGGCGAGGTTGGCGAGTTCTTCGTGGCGGCCGAAACGCTTCATGGGATTTCGGTTGCGTGTCTGCTCTTCGAATTGTTTTGAGGGGATGAGACGCGACCAGGCGCCTTCTGTGGGAAACGGGCCGGGAGCGATGGCGTTGAGGCGGATATCGTACTTGGCCCACTCGACGGCGAGGGAAGTGGTCATGGCGAGGACACCGGCTTTTGCGCATGCCGAGGGTACGACGAAGCCCGAGCCGCAATTCACTGCGGCGTAGGTGGTCGTGATGCTCAAAACGCTGCCGGGTTTCTTCTGAGCGATCCATTTGCGCGCGAAGGCCTGCGTGCAGTGAAATGTTCCGTTGAGCACGATGCTTACGACGGCGTTGAACGCGTTGGGCGAAAGTTTTTCTGTCCGGGCCATGAAATTCCCGGCGGCGTTGTTGATGACGGTGTCGATGCGGTCGAATTCGGCGTCGGCTTTGTCGGCAGCGGCTTCGACCGCGGCAAAATCGCGGACATCACAGGGGGTGTAGGCTGCCACGCCTCCGACCTTGCGAATCTCTTCGCAGGTCTCCTTCAGTGGCTCTTCGCGGCGGCCGATGAGGAACATTTTTGCGCCAAGTGAAGCGAAGTGCAGGGCCATGGAGCGGCCGAGGCCGGTACCGCCGCCGGAGAGGAAGATGGCGCGGTCTTTGAGGAGATCGGGTTTGAACACGGTGTTCCGCCTTTGCTTGTCTTATGGAATTCTAGCAGGGCCGGGACAGCGCCTGGCTAGGACGGATTGATCCTTTCCGGCGGGAGTCGGAATCTTCGGTCGGACATCCTTATCGGATGGTTCTCAGGATGACAAGTTTAAGAAGCGAAGTTAGAAGAGGCCAGGAAAGAAGCGGGGCTTGGAGCCCATCGTGGTCAAGTAATCGGGATTCGAGAGCAAGACGGGATCTTCGACCGAAAGGCGGAGGGAAAGAACAATGACGTGAGCGACGGCTCCGGCCAGAGCGGTGATCCAAGCGGTGTGAATCAACGGCAGCGCGATCATTTCCACGAAGACCGCGGCGTAATTTGGGTGACGCACGTAGCGGAAGGGTCCGGTGCTGACGAAGCCGAGTTTTGTGGAGTCCACAACCTGGACGTTCCAGTGTTCGCCGAGGGTTCGAATGACCCACCATCGGACAAGATTCGCGAGGATAAAGAGCCCGATCATCGGGTATCCGAGCGTGGGCAAAAATGGGCGATGGACGAAGACGACTTCGGCGGCGGAACCTACCAGCACCAGGGTGTGAAACATCGCCATCCATCGGAAGTTGGGGTCCTTGACTTTCGCCGCGCCCCGCGCGGTCATGTCCCGCTGATGGCGTTTCGAAATGCGCAGCTCGAAAATGCGCATCGCGGCTACGGCCAGCAGCAACGCGAGAAAAAGATAGACGCTCAGTTCCATTGGAGAAGCAGAAATTCGGCGCTGAAACCGGGGCCGAAAGCGGCGGCCAGCGCAATGTCGTCTTTCTTGAGCGGCCGCTTTTCCAGCCACTCCTGAAGGATGAAAAGAATGGTGGCGCTCGAAAGGTTTCCGACGTTGCCGAGAATGTCCCAGGAGGGCTGCGTCTGGCACTTTGTAAGGCCGAGAGCGATCTCCACATTGCCGAGCAGACGGGATCCGCCGGGATGGAGGATCCAGCCGCGAATGGTTTCTCGCGACTGCCCATGGCGGGCAAGAAAGCCGTCCACCAGCCCTTCGATTTTCGCACCGATCATTTCCGGCACGTCTTTTGAAAGCAGAATGTGGAAGCCGGAATCCTTCAGATCAAATCCCATCGCATCGAGCGAATCCGGAAACGTGTAGGTTTCTGATGCGAGAATGCGGGGGTTGGAGCCTTTTTGCTTACTGCTGATGATTACCGCGGCCGCTCCGTCGCCGAACAGAATGGACGAAATGAGATTCGCCTGCGAGATATCCTTGCGCTGAAAGGTGAGTGAGGGCAGCTCGACGGAGATCACCAGAACATTTCCGCCGGGATATGCCTGGAGATAGTCGCTGGCGCGGCCGATGGCCATGGCTCCCGCGGCGCACCCGAGTTCAGTGAACGGCATGCGTCGTACGTTGGAACGAAAACCCATGCGATTGATGAGATGCGCATCGAGCGAAGGAATCATGAAGCCGGTGCAGGAGACCGTGATGATGAGATCGATTTCGTCGGGCCGCATTCCCGCGCGGTTCAGACACTCCTCCGCGGCTCGCTGCCCAAGCTCGATGGCGTGCTTCATGTATTCCTGATTGGTTTGCTCGAGCGAGCGCGGCTCGACCGTGTAATCAATCGGGAAGATGACGTGGCGCCGGTGAACCTGCGCGTTGTCTACGACGGACATCATGGCTTCGAGACGCCGCTCCGGTATTTCGAACACCCGGCCCATGTAATACTTCACGTCGTCGCGTGTGATGACGTGGGGCGGAAGTGCCGTGGCGGTAGCGGCGACAAAGCACGGTGAAACATAGCGATTGGAAGCTTCCATTCTGGCCAGATTCCCCTGAACGCATAGTGAGAAGCGGATGGAACTCGATACTCTACCCTATTCCTGACAGACCTGCAGGTTTTTGGCGTTGCCGTAAAGCCTTGCCACCGGAGCAACACATCCATAGTTCTGTTTTGAAGTCCGAAAATCAAGGGTTCGCTGTAAGATTGGTTCTCGCGAAAGGAGACATTTCCGAGGTGAACCGCAAAGCTAGTCGTAGTTTCCTCGCCGGGTTTTTCGTGTTGGCTGGTTTCACGGCGCTCAATGCCGGCGCGCAGCAAGCACAGCGATCAACTGAGCCGGTGCTGGTCCTGATTTCCGTAGACGGAATGAGGCCGGACTATGTGACTGCGGCCGACGCGCACGGAGCGAAAGTGCCGAACCTGCGGCGGTTCATGGAAGAGGGGACGTACGCGGACGGAGTGCAGGGGGTGGTGCCGACGGTCACGTATCCGAGCCACACGACCTTGGTAACGGGGGTGTGGCCGGCCAAGCACGGCATCTACGCGAATACCGTGTTCGATCCGCTGCAGAAAAATTATCAGGGCTGGTATTGGTACGCTGAAGATCTGCGGGTGCCGACACTGTGGGATGTGGCGGCTGAGGCCGGAAGGAAAACGGCGAGCATTCAGTGGCCGGTGACGGCGGGCGCTCACATTACGTGGGTGATCCCGGAGTTCTGGCGCGCAGGCACAGCGGAAGACGCAAAGCTTTTGCGGCTGCTTTGCACACCGGGGTTACTCGAGGAAGCCGAGGCGGAAATCGTAGAGTATCGGGGAGGAATCGACACGTCGATCGAAGGAGATAAGGTCCGCGGACGGTACGCAGAATGGATTTTGGAAAAGAAGCATCCCGCGCTGCTGACGCTGCACCTGACGGCACTGGACCACGAGGAACATCAAACGGGTCCTTTCAGCCCGGAAGCAATCGCGGTGCTCGAGCAAATCGACGCGGTTATCGGCAAAGTGCGGGAAGCGGAAGAAAAGGCTGCGCACCGGCGAGCGTATATGGCGGTGGCGTCAGACCATGGCTTTCTCAGAGCGGAGACAGAGCTGGACCTGTTTCCGGCATTTCTGGAAGCGAACCTGTTCACGCTGGACGACAGCGGACAGATCAAGGATTGGAAAGCGATGCCTTGGGAAACGGGCGGGTCGGCTGCGGTTGTGTTGAAGGATCCGAAGGACCAGGCAACTGCTGGCGTGGTGAGAGAGCTGCTTCGGAAGCTGGCGGCCGATCCGGCGAATGGAATCGATCGCGTGCTCGAAGGTGACCAACTGCACGAGCGCGGAGGCTATCCGAACGCTTCGTTTTTCGTGGGGCTGAAGCCGGGCTGGAAAACCGGACACAAATTAACGGGACCGGTGCTGAGCAAAATGAAAACCCCGGGCGGCACGCATGGACATCTGCCGGACCTGCCCGATCTGCGCTCGGCCTTTTTTCTGGTCGGACCCGGGGTCCCGGCGGGGAAGAATCTTGGCTTGATCGACATGCGAAGCATCGCGCCGACGCTGGCGCACCTGATCGGGCTATCGTTGCCAACCGCGGAAGGCAAAAATCTGTTGCCGTGATTGATTTTGAGCCAGTGTGAGGTGAGGATGAACGCCTTCAAGATTCAGTTGTTAGGGGTTCTGGCCTTGCTTTGTGCGAGCGCCGGTGTTGCGCAGGAAAAGCCTGCGCTTGCGGTGCAGGAAGGCGACTACGTCGCGAGGGACTTCAAGTTCCGGTCGGGCGGATCGCTGCCGCAACTGAAGCTGCACTACCGGACTCTGGGCAAGCCGGTTCAGAACGCACAAGGACACGTTACCAACGCCGTGTTGATTCTCCACGGCACGGGCGGATCAGGGCAGCAATTCCTGCAGCCGCAATTTGCGGATGAGCTTTTTGGCGCGGGACAGCTTCTCGATGCGCGCAAATATTTTGTGGTTTTGCCGGATGGAATCGGGCATGGAAATTCTTCCAAGCCCAGCGACGGAATGCATGCGCATTTTCCTTCCTACGATTATGACGACATGGTGGCCGCACATTATTTGCTGCTGACGAAGGGCCTTGGCGTAGACCATCTGCGGTTGATTTTTGGAACGTCGATGGGCTGCATGCATTCGTTCGTGTGGGGGGAGACTTATCCCGACTTCATGGACGCGCTGATGCCGGCAGCTTGCCTGCCGGTTGAAATCGCAGGGCGCAACCGGCTGTGGCGGAAGATGGTGATGGATGCGATCCGCAACGACCCTGAATGGAACGACGGCGAATACCAGGAGCAGCCCAAACAAGCACTCCGAGCCGCGGTCGATATGTTGATCATTGCCGGCGCCGCACCGCTGCCGATGCAAAAGTCATTCCCCACCCGAGACGCCGCGGACAAATTTCTCGATGATTATTTCAAAACACGGACGAGCGGGCTGGATGCGAATGATCTTCTTTATCAAGTGAATGCATCGAGGAACTACGACCCGTCGGCGCAGCTCGAGAAGATCAGGGTTCCGGTGATGTGGATCAATTCGGCGGATGACTTCATCAATCCGCCGGAGCTAGGTATTGCGGAGACCGAAGCGAAGCGGCTAAAGAACGGAACATTCATCCTGATTCCGGCGAGCGAGCACACTCACGGGCACGGCTCGCACACATGGGCCGTGCTGTGGAAACAGCATTTGGCAGAACTGCTGAAAAAATCCGCAAACTGACTTTCGCGATGGCCCGCTGGTTTGCGGACTAGCCGGCAGCTTCCTGGCTGGCGCGGATTTCCTGCCAGCGCCGCGGGCGCTTGTTGTACTGCAAAACTTTTTTCCGCAAGCGGATGGACTTCGGCGTAATTTCAACGAACTCGTCGTCGGCAATGAACTCGATGGCTTGTTCGAGACTGAGTTCGCGATGCGGAATCAGGCGGATGGCTTCGTCGGCGCTGGAGGAGCGCATATTGGTGAGTTTCTTTTCGCGCGTGACGTTGACCTCCATGTCCTGCTCGCGCGAATTTTCGCCGACGATCATGCCTTCGTAGACATCGATCGTGGGACCGACAAAGAGTTCGCCGCGCTCCTGGATATTCCAGAGCGCGTAGGCGGTGGAAACTCCAGCTCGGTCGGCCACCAGAGCGCCCGTGGGGCGTAAAGCCATTTCGCCGCCGTACTCGATCCAGTCTTCAAAGATGGAGTGAATCAGCGCGGTTCCGCGGGTGTCGGTAAGCAGCTGGCTGCGCAGTCCGATCAGCCCGCGCGAAGGAATGCGGAAATCCATGCGCACGCGGCCCGAACCGTGATTGCTCATCTTGACCATTTCGCCGCGGCGGCTGCCGATGGTTTCCATGATGATGCCGATAAAATTATCGGCGACGTCGATGACCAGACGCTCTTGCGGTTCAAGCTTTTTGCCGTTCTCGTTTCGAACGACGATTTCCGGCTTGCCGACCATCAGTTCGAAACCTTCGCGGCGCATCGTTTCGATCAAGATTGCGAGTTGTAATTCACCGCGGCCAAGCACCCGGAAGGATTCGGGCGTGTCCGTGTCTTCGACCCGAATCGAAACGTTGGTGAGCAGTTCCTTTTGCAGGCGATCGCGCAGGTCGCGCGACGTCAGGTAGCTGCCTTCGCGGCCGGAGAGGGGGCTGGAGTTCACGGTGAAAATCATGGCCAGCGTCGGCTCATCGATGATCAGTGGCTCGAGCGGCGCGGGATTTGAAAGGTCCGTGATGCTCTCGCCGATCTGGATACCTTCAACGCCGGCCAGGGCCACGATATCGCCGGCTTGCACCTCGTCGGCTTCGTCGCGCTCGAGACCGCGGAAGGTAAAAAGCTTGGTGATTCTCGTCGATTGCAGCTTGCCATCCAGCTTGCTGACGCCGACTTCGGTTCCGCGCTGCAGCGTGCCATTGAAGACACGGGCGATTGCGATGCGGCCGAGGAATTCGCTGTAGTCGAGATTCATGACCTGGAGCTGCAGCGTCGCGGCTGGATCGCCGGCCGGCGCGGGAATTTTTTCAACGATGGTCTCGAATAGCGGGAGCAGATCTTTTGAATTGTCGCCCGGCGTGCGATGAGCCACGCCGTCACGCGCATTGGTGTAGATGACCGGAAAATCGAGCTGGTCTTCTGTCGCGTCGAGGTCGATGAAAAGATCGTAGATTTCATCGAGCACTTCTTTGTGGCGGGCATCGACGCGATCGATCTTGTTGAGCACGACAACCGGCGGAAGCTTTGCCGAAAGCGCTTTTTGCAAAACGTAGCGCGTTTGGGGCAGCGGGCCTTCGCTGGCGTCCACCAACATCACAACGCCGTCGACCATGCGCAGCGCGCGTTCCACTTCGCCGCCGAAGTCGCTATGACCCGGCGTGTCCACGATGTTGATTTTCGTGTCGTGAAAAAACAGGGCCGTGTTCTTGGCAAGAATGGTGATGCCGCGCTCGCGTTCGAGGTCGTTTGAGTCCATCACGCGCTCGACAACTTCCTGATTGGCGCGAAAAATGCCGCTCTGCCGGAGCATGGCGTCCACGAGCGTGGTCTTGCCGTGGTCTACGTGGGCGATGATGGCGATGTTTCGTACGTTCTGGCTCATAATTTTGCCTTCAGTATCTCTGTTTCAGCATGACCGCAAGGCGGTCAGAGACAAAAATAGCTGCTGGAACAACCAGCAGCCCGTTTGAATCTCCCTTGATCTTGGCGATCCGGGCGGGCCCGGATCAGGAATTCTCAGGTGTGGCGTTGCAAACGATAGTTTATCAAACGCGCGGCGATGCTGCCAGCGGCGTCACTCTTGCTGTGCATCTCCGTGGTATTCTTTGCCGGTCTTTTTGCCGCTTGAGCGGCGGTAAATCACAGGAGCCTTAGCGATGTTCCTTTCCAAGAGGCGCGTGTTTCAGGTCATCCTCCTCGTCCCACTGGCGACCGGTTTCCCGTTCGGAGCGCTCAGGGCGCCAGCCGAGCAGCAGGAGAAACGTCCGGAGCTGGCGAAGATTTTCGACAAACGCGAGGTAATGATCCCGGTGCGCGATGGGGTAAAGCTGCACACCGAGATTTACACGCCGAAAGATGCGCGGGGGCCGCTGCCGATTTTGTTCGAGCGCACGCCGTATGGAATTTCCGCCCCCGACAAGGGAATGAGCCGCGGCTTGTATCGTTATGCCGACATGTTCGCCGATGGCTACATCTTTGTGTTTCAAGACATTCGCGGGCGCTACGGCTCGGAAGGAAAATTTGAAATGTTGCACACCGCTCCCGCGCCGGGCGACCCGAAAGGCGTGACAGAAAGCACCGATACGTATGACACCATCGAGTGGCTCGTCAAGAACGTGGCGAAGAACAACGGCCGTGTTGGCATGAACGGCATTTCGTATCCGGGCTATCTGGTCACCATGGGCATGGTAAATCCTCATCCGGCGCTGAAGGCGGTTTCCGAGCAGGCCTGCATGGGCGATGCATGGCTGGGTGACGATTTTTTTCACAACGGCGCATTTCGCTTGAGTTACGGATTCGAATACACCGCCCTACTGGAAAGTTCGAATGAGAATTTCAGCTTCCCGTTTGATCGCTTCGACTTGTTCGAATGGTATTTGGGACTGGGAGCGCTTTCGAACGCCAATGAGAAATACTTTCACGGATCAATTCCGACCTGGAACAATTTCGTCAGTCACAGCAGTTACGATGATTTCTGGAAGCGCCACGCGGTTTCCTACACGCTGCATGAGCCGACGGTGCCCAATCTAAACGTCGCAGGCTGGTGGGACCAGGAAGACTTCTACGGTCCGATGATGACCTATGAGCGGTTGGAGAAATCCGACAAGAAAAGTCACAACTACCTTGTGGTGGGCCCGTGGAATCACGGAGGCTGGGCGCATGGCCCGGGCAAATCGCTGGGGGACATTCCTTTTCACAGCGATACCGGAGCGTATTTCCGCCAGAGGATTGAAGCGCCGTGGTTCGCCTACTGGCTGCATGACAAAGGCACGTTGCCGGTGAAGGAAGCTACGATGTTCCAGACCGGCAGTGACACCTGGACCTCGTTCGACGCCTGGCCTCCCAGGGAAGCTCGGACAAAGAATCTTTATTTTCACTCGGACGGAAAGCTTTCCTTCGACCCGCCGCAGACCGACACGTCCAATGACCCAAAAGACGCCGTGGACAGCTACGTCAGCGATCCGGAGCATCCGGTGCCTTATCGACGGCGTCCGGTGGACAGGACCTATCCGGAGGACCATCCCGGAGGCTGGTTTACCTGGCTGGTGGAAGACCAGCGATTCGTCGATGGCCGTCCGGACGTGCTGACCTGGCAGACGGGCACGCTAAAGGACGACGTAACCGTTGCGGGCAATGTGATGGCGAAGATTTTTGCCTCGACGACGGGGAGCGACGCCGACTGGATTGTAAAACTCATCGACGTCTACCCGGAAAAAGTAGAGGAGGATTGGAAGCTCTCCGGCTTCGAGTTGATGATCGCCGACGAAATTTTCCGCGGGCGTTATCGCAACTCATACGAAAAGCCGGAAGCGATCGCGCCGAATCAGGTGACGCCGTTCACGGTCGATCTTCATTCCGCGAATCACGTCTTCAAAAAAGGGCACCGCATCATGGTGCAGATTCAGAGCACCTGGTTCCCGCTTTACGACCGCAACCCGCAGAAATTCGTGCCGAACATTTTTGCAGCCAAGGATGCCGACTACCAGAAAGCCGCGCACACGATTTATCGAACGAGGCAGTATCCATCGAGCGTGGCGATCGATGTTCTGCCGGCCGGTGCGGCTCCCGGCCTCCATTAGGAAAGCGAGGAGATCCATGAGCATCCCCTCGCTTCGGTCTGGATTTGCCTATGCGCCTACCAGATAAAGCGCAAGCCGAGCTGCATGGTACGGCTGCCGCCGTTGAACTGGTGATTGTTGAGGAACAAGTTGCCGGTGGTCACGAAAATATAGCCGGTGCTGAGTGGATTTGGGTTCGTCACCTGGTCTAGCGTACCGTTGTTGGTTGGCAATCCGATGCTGAAATTCCGGTGATTGAACGTGTTATAGGTTTCCGCGCGGAACTGTACGGAAAAACGCTCCGAGATCCTGGTGGTCTTGAACAGGGACATGTTCCAGACGTTCAAGCCCGGAGTGCTCACCGTGTTTCGTCCGGCGTTCGCCAACGCGCCCACGCCTGCCTGAATGAACCGAGCGTTGGGATCGATGGGACCCGCGTCGACGCCGACTACGCCTGGAGGGCCAATGACCGGCGCACTAACATAGCCGACGATGTTTGCATCATCTTGTGCTCCGCACGCCCAAGCGCCTGTATCGGGATCGATACCGACGATCGAGGTGGCACCACCGGGACCTGCGTTGCACACCGCGTTGACCGTGCTGCCCGTTCGGCCAACGCCCGAAGGGTTGATGATCGTGCGATCTCCCGCGGCATCACCGTTGGCATTTGAATCCACACCGGAGAGCGGGGTTACAGGCTGGCCGGATTCGGCCAGGTACGTGCCGCCCCATTCCCAACCGTGCGCGAGGACCTTCACGAAGCCGTGATCGGTAGACACGTTGGGTATCTGGTAGAGGAACGCCAGCGCGAATTTGTGCGTGATGTCCAGGGCTGACAAGCCGCGTTCGCCGGCAAAGTCAAAGCCGTCCTGCGCGCGGCGTGGATTCACGCGGCTGCTGAACAGCTCGTTTGTCGCATTGTCAATGTTCTTGGAGAAGGTGTAATTCGCGCGAAGATAAATTCCCCGTGCAAAGCGATGGATGAAGTCGACGGAGCCGGCGTGGTACGTGCCGGAGCCGATCGGCGGAAATGTGGTCACGGCTCCGAAGAATCCGTCCCCAGAAAGTGGAAGGGGATTGAAGTTGTCAAAACTTTGCAGGGTGCTCGCCGGATTTGTGACGACCGCCGGCACATCGCTCGCATTGATATAGGTCGGAAGAGGCGTAATACCGCCACCCGCGAAGTTCGGGTCAAACGCAGAAGCCGAATTCAACCTCCGCTGAACGGGCAACTCCAGGCTGCGGGTTCCGACGTAACGAACTTCCAAGCTGCTGTTGCGGAAGAGCTCGTGTTGTACGCCTAGGGTCCAGGTGATGACCTTTGGCGACACGTGATCAGGAATTAGCGACTGCGTTGCGGCTCGAGCGTCGGCTTGCGTGACCGGCGGAACGTTGACCTGCAGCAAGCCGCCGAATTGCAGGAAGCCCTGGCCCGCGGCCGGGTTGGTTGGATTGGCCGGATCGAAAGTCGCGCACCACTGTGGTGCCCCCGCCAGCGTGCACGTCAGCCCCGGGTTCTGTTCCGATTGCAGCTGGGGAGGCAGGCTGTTAATCGCGAAGTTGTTCGGCACGACGTCATAAGCGAGGCCGGCGCCGCCGCGAATCGCCCACTTTCCGTTGCCCCGCGGATCCCAGGCAAAACCAAACCGAGGCATGAAATTGTTGACGTCAGGCTTCGGCGCGCGGAAGATCAGCCCAAGTTCCGGAGCATCCGAAACGCCGTTGATGGCCTGGAGATTTTCGTCGCGAGGCACGCCGCTGTACTCATAGCGCAGGCCGAGATTCAGCGTGAGCCTGGGAGTCACTTTCCAGTCGTCCTGCACAAACCAGTAGAAGGCGTTGTAGTTCTCCGCAACGCTGCCGGAACCTGCTCCGCGGAGCGCACCGTTGGCGCCCGTGGGAACAAAGTCGTTGATGAACTGGCTGAGCGACGCGTAGTCCCATTCCCCGCGGGCGCGCGGAAGCGTGTTCGTCGGTGAGATGTATTTCCGCACCTCTCCGCCAAACTTGAAGGTATGCTTTCCGCGGATGTAGGAGATATTGTCCACCCACTGATAGACGTTCTGCGCATAGCCCTGCGGCGCCAGTCCGTTGGGCCCGAGATTGCTGCCAAGCTCGTCGATTTCAACGTTCGGGAAATTTTCGAAGCCGCTGGGCACAACGAGATTGGGGCCGTTAAGCCGGGAATACGAAGTGCGGAAGTCGTTGATCACGTTGTTTGAAATGGACCAGGCGTCCGTAAAAATGATCTTCCGCGCATCCGAACTGTTCGTTCCCAAAAATTGGGCTTGCGGTTGCGAAGGGTTGAAATCCGGCGCGCGGAACCTGTCGTAAAGGAATCGTCCGCGCAACTGGTGTCTTCCCAGGCTCACGTCGGCATTCACGATAAAGTCGTGTTGATTGGCGAAATTCGGCGCGATGGATTGGATTGTGCCCACAGGAATCGCTTGTCCGTTGACCACAACTGTATCGTCGGCCGTGGGCGCTATGGGAAACTGCTGCAGGATGTCGGTCACCGCGCTGCCGTGCGCGAGTGACATCAGCGTGGTCATGCCTTCCGCGGTCGGGGAAGAGAAAGTCGGGCTGGACGAGGCCAAGCCATTATTCTGGAACTCGTAAGCTCCGTAGACAAAGAACTTGTTGTGAACGATCGGTCCCCCGGCGCTGGCACCAGCCCGGTTGTAGTCAAAACGGTCTTTTTCGCCGCGGTCTTTTTGCAGGTTGTCGAATGCATTGTAGTTGCGGTTGCGGTTGTACGCCCATCCGGTACCGTGCCAGTTGTTCGTGCCGGACTTCGTCACGATGTTGAACTGGCCGCCGGCCGAGTGTCCGTTTTCCGCGGTGAACTGATTTGTCAGCAGCGTGAACTCCGCGACTGATTCCTGAATCACCGGCTGCGTCGGTCCGTTCGTATCAATCTTGTTGTCGTCAACACCGTCAATGGAGAAGCCATTGAAACGCGGACGCGTTCCTCCAATGGACCCGCCGGAACCGAGCACGCCGCCCTGCTGTGTTGTGGTTCCGGGTGCATATACTGCGAATTCTTTAACGTCGCCGCCAAGCGTGTTGATCGGAACATTCTGTACGGCCACACCGCTGAAGGTATTTTCCAGAGTCGAGGACTCGGTCTTCACTAGATCCGCTCCCGCTTCGACTTCGACCACTGCAGACACAGCGCCGAGCTCCAACACCACCTTGGCTTCGGCGACCTGATTCGAAGCGACGGCCACTCCCTTCTGCACGACCTTTTTGAATCCGTCTTTCTCAATGGTTACCGTGTAAGTCCCGACCAGAAGGTTCGGGAAAACATAGGTGCCCGCGCTTGAGGCGGTAGTGCTCGTCGAAACCCCAGTTTCCTGGTTTTCGACCGTCACCTTTGCCTCTTCAATAACGGCTTGGCTGCTGTCGGTGACCGTCACGCGAAGCGTGCCGTCCAGTCGCTGCGCCTCTGCCGCACTGCCGAGCAAGATACAAATCATTGCGGACAGAGCTATAACGATCAGTCTGCGCATTGCTTTTTCTCCTTCGGAGTTTCCCCCCGTGCCATGCCGCATCCCGCTCTCCGCCCGGCTTTCGCTGGGCCGTTTCCGGGCCGCCGCATGCACAAATTGGTTGCGAAGGGAAGGGCATCTGAGCCGCCAGCGGAGACAATTTGTCCCTTAATTTTGTCTTGCGCGTGTCTCAGTTCGTATCTGCGGTGAGGAAACGACGTTGGGATATGAAGATTGAATGAATCGGCCGAAATCAGCACACGAATTACATGCAATTTAGAACTTGGTGCGTGTTGGGGATGTTACGTCTACCGTTTTTAAAACTGTCTACAGTCTTCCGTAAGTCGCTTCATGCCGTTCGCGAAACATTCTGCGAATTATTTCGTATCTCTCTTAAACACTTTCGCGCCTTTTGCGTCTACTGGTTTAAGGGCGTGTGTATGACTCCGAACCTGGGCTCGAGTGTGGATCCCACCATGGAACCGGCTTTTGCGCAGGACCTTTCAATCAAGGCCCGCTACGTGCGCTTTGGTCCATTTCATATCGACCAGCAGCGCCAGCAGGTCTCTCGCAATGGCGCGCGGCTTCGCTTGCAGGGCAAGGTCTATCAGGTGTTGATTGTGCTGTTGCAGAAGCAGGGGGAAGTGGTCACGCGTGACGAGTTGAAGCAGGCTCTTTGGCCGGCGGACACGCATGTCAACTACGACGCCAACGTCAATACGACGGTCAACAAGCTTCGCCAGGCGCTGGGCGAGTCGACCGACAAGCCGCTATACATCGAAACGATTCCACGCAAGGGCTACAGCTTCATCAGCACCGCTGAATTTTCGGATGTGCCGTTTCCGGTGCCGCCAGGAAAACCCGAGACTTCGGGATCCGCCGAGGGCATCTCCGGAACGAGGGAAGGCGAAGGCGCCCGTTCCAATCGATGGCTCACTGTGATTATCGTCGCGTTGATTCTTGCCGGCATGCTTCTCGGAGCCGGTGCAGCCACCTACTGGATTTCGCACTTTGCGCCGGAGATGCGCCATTCGGCTCTACCGGGGCCTGGCGGTTCGTCCGCGAGCAGGGCCTGCTGAAATTTATCTCCGTTGAAAAACGATTCCCTTGGTCCGTCCGGCGTTGAGACGGAAGCCGCTGACGGTTCCCTTGGCGTCGCCCTCGAAGACCAATTCCAGCCCTTCTTCATCGGCAACAAACGTATCGGGGGCCACAGCGCGTAGCATCAGCGTTCGTTGGCTGCGCGAAAACCCGTCTCCACCTTGAATGCTCTGTAGTATCAGGCTTCCATCCTTCACCCCGATCGAGTACGTTGCCGCAAGCTCGTCACTTTTGAATTCTCCGCCGTAAGCGCTCAGCTTCTCGGCCGCCACCGGAAGAGTCTCTCGTTTCTCTCGGGTCCCGCGGTTCGCATCCGGAGCAGGTTTTGGTTCTTTCATCTCTATGGCCAAAAACAGGTCCGCCACTTCATGCGTCCGCTTTTCCGGATTGGCGGTGGCCAGGTTGCACAAGCAGGCCACCGAAAAGTGCTGGTCTGGGAAGCGCAGCAGCTGGGCCCGGTACCCTCCCCAGGAACCGCCGTGATCCACAAAACGCAAGCCGCGGTATTTGCCAACAAACAATCCTTTCGCATAGTCCAGCGCTTTGCCGTTGTTCAGCTTGCCGGGTTCCTGGATCTTCTTCAGAAAATCCTGGTCGCCGACTTTCCCGGAATAGAAATTTTCGTCCCATTTCAGAAGATCTTCGACCGAGGTATGTACGGCCCCGTCGCCGGTTTGCTCGAAATACGAAACATCCAGGGTGTACCGCGTGTTTGCGTCTTTTGGGTCGTAGGCCAGCGCACGGTTCGGCACGAGCTGGGTGTGCTCATTTCGAAAAACGGTTTGCTTCATCTGCAAGGGGTCAAAAATATTTTCGGTTGCGTATTCGCGAAGAGTCTTCCCACCGGCACGCTTGACGATGACCGACAGCAGAAAGAACCCGGAGTTGCTGTACAGCCATTCGCTTCCCGGTTCGAAGTTCAGCGCCTTTTGCCGCGCGATGATCGCCAGCGCGTCATCATCCGTTGTCACATTATCGGTATTCACGCCCGCAAGTTCGAACAGGGTCAGATAATCGCGCAAACCGCTGGTGTGATTCAGCAAATGCAGGATCGTAATCTTATGGCCGTAGTCGGGAACTTCGGGGACATACTTGCGGATATCATCCTGAACAGAAAGTTTTCCTTGTTTTTCGAGCAGCAGAATACTCGCGGCAGTGAATTGTTTTGACGTTGAGCCAATGTCGAACACCGTTTGCGGCGTAATCGTCACGTTTTCTTCGATATTTGCCAGGCCATATCCCTTTTCATAGAGGATCTTGCCCTCTCGCGCCACGGCCAACGCGCAGCCCGGCGAGCCTGGTTTGGCCAAATCCGCGAACACCTCATCGACAGCTTTGGTCATTCTCTCCTGGGCGCCGGCAAATGCGCCCATAGGCAAAAGGAATGGCAGCGCTAAGATTCCGGCGGGAATTTTTCTCACAAAAGTCCGCTTCCGGGTCGCCATGTGCACCGCTCCTTTTTGGGAACGCAGGCGAGTCTATTCACACACCTTTGTTGGTGCAACTACTTTTCCACGCGGCCGCTGGTCTGCTAATTTTGTCGACATGCTTACCGCAATTATCCGGGCGGTTAGTCCCGCACTAGCAGAATGCGCACTCAGTTTCATCCCGCGCCAGCCGATCGATCTGGCAATCGCCCGCGACCAGCACCGCGCTTACGAGAAGCTTCTTCAATCGCTCGGCGCGCGCGTCATCTGCCTTCCGGCAGAGCCCGACCTTCCGGATTCTATGTTTGTGGAGGACCCTGCACTCGTACTTGACGAGCTAGCCGTCATTTTTCCGCTCGGCACGGAATCCCGCCGCCAGGAAGGCGCCACGATCGCTGCTGCGCTTGCGCCCTTTCGCAAACTCGCTTACGTCGAACTGCCCGCCACAGTCGAGGGCGGCGACATTCTCCGGCTAGGACGAAAGCTTTTTGTCGGCCTCACCACACGCAGCAACTCTGAGGGCATCGCTCAACTTTCGCGGATCGTCGCGCCGCGCGGTTACCAGGTCGCAGGCGTTGCCGTGAACGGATGCCTGCATCTTAAATCCGCAGTCACATCGCTCGGCAACAACACGCTGCTCGCCAACCGCGCCTGGTTCGATTCATCTTTTTTTGATGGTTATGACTGGGTGGACGTGGATCCCGGGGAACCTCACGCCGCGAATGCCCTGGCGCTTGCGGGAACCGTGATTTTTCCCACCTCGTTCGAACGAACCCGGGCCCGGATCGAATCGCGCGGGTTCCGCGTCGCGCCTCTCGATATTTCTGAATTGCAGAAAGCCGAGTCGGGTCTCACCTGCTCGAGCCTGTTGTTCGAGGCGTTCTAGGCAGGTCAGAACCGCATTCCGCAAAAACAACTTTTCGCTTGAAATGGCCTCAGATAGACTCCCGCGAGCCTCGAATTGGTTAGGCCGGAGGAACGCCTACGCGGCGATGAAGAAGAGGAATTCGCAACTTCATCTCGCGCAACTCGATGATTTGTTGGCCCAGCGAGAGCAGGGAAAGCTCGCCGGCTACGTCAAGAAAACAGCGAAGAAGTGCAAAGCGCCAAAATGAGATAGGCATCTCATCCACAGTTTCGGATTTCGTGCGTGCCGGATGCTTGCAGTTCAGTCCGGCTTCTTGATCAGAGGTGTATTCTGCTGGATGCTGCCCTTGATCAGCTCCGTTTTTACCTCTGTTTCCTGGTCTGCCAGCAAATTCACTTCCGTATCGAATGTTCGGTATCCTGGCAGTTCCACGCGGACACGGTGCTTGCCCGGACTGATCTTCATGGACCGGAACGCTCCGCCAAAATCTCCCGCGTGTCCGACGTACTTGTCGTCCAGGAAAACGGCGGCGCGCTTCGGCTTGATCTTCAATTTCAGTGTGGCGGTAACGCTCGGCAATGTCGCGCGTGGAGCCAGGTGCAGGGTGACGCTGACGAGACGCTTCTCCCCGGGTTCCACTACGACTTTCTGCACGAAATCGACGTAGCCGGACTGCCTGACCGTCACTTCGTGCTCTCCGGGGAGCAACGTAATCTTCTTGCTTCCCTTCAATTCCTTCAAATAGCCGACGTAGTTTCCATCGATCCACACGCCAGAGTTGCGTTCCACGTTGGTCTTCCCTTCAAACGCCAGTTCTCCCACCACCTTGTCCTGCGCACGGAGGGCATTCGCGCCGCCGAGCGCGATTGCCCATGCCAACACGCCCGCCATAAAGCGCCAGCGCTTATTCCAGTTCTGTGTTGTCGACAGCATTCCGCCTCCCGGCCATCCTTGCTTGCCCCCATCTAGTCCGGTTGTGCTGCGAACCTTATACACCGATGCAAAAGCACTCGCGTCGCCAAACTATGAGCTGAAATTTGGTCCATAAGCTCATGTCTTGCCGTTAGTTACAGACTCACGGGATTCGAGATTGGCGGAGCGACCCTGCATTTCGGGCAATTCTTACCGGTTCTCCTGTAGTCGCGTCTTTGTCCGTTTCGCAGTGATTCAGCCTTCGCCCTGACAAGGGTTCAGCGTCATGAATGCTTCCTTTCGGAAGCTCGACCTTCTTCTATTTTGTTCCCCATAACCGCGTCCACACTCGTCTGATAGGTTCGGTACCCTGGCAGTTCGATCTTAACGGCGTGCCGGCCAGCGGCCACTTTCATGGAACCTCCAAAATCACTCGCTGGACCCATGATCTGACCGTCCAGGAAATTGGCGGAGCGTTTGGGCTTCACGGAAAATTTTAGTTTTGCGTTTTCCTCGCGGGGCGGGACTCGCCGCGTTTTGTACATGGACCACGCGTAGTTTCTGTCCTGGCCCCGGCTCGATCACCATGGTCTTGAAAAAAGCCGTCGCATCCCGCGAGCCGCGCAACGATTTCAAGATCGCCCGGCAGCAGCACGATCTTCTTCTTGCCAGGAAGCTATGCAGAGCAATGCTAGGGATACGGCTGCCGTTCGGCCGCTTTTCCTGTCGCCATCGGCGCCGCCCAATGGGGCGAGAGCCGGGCAGGTTCGGTGGAACTCTGCTAGGCAAACTCGGACTTCCTGCTAGGTCTTGTCTGGAGTGCCCGCACGGAACGAAGGGCTAGCTTCTTGTTGCCTTTTCGGGCTTTTGTGTTACGATTCTCTCGTGAGTTTGTCTCTCGCCATTTCGATTAGCGCCCCGTCGACCGCTTTGCGGTCGCAGATGGCCATGTCGTCGATGTCCAAGACGACGTCCACTACCATTATTAAGACCAAGACTACGGGCGCTTCCGGCGAGGGCGGAGACTAACAGTAAGCTAAGAAAAGTTTCCAACCCACCGCCTGAAGCGAACCTGGCGGTGGGTTTCTTCTTTTAAACCCCCTCCCAGGTTTCAGGGTTTGTACTTACAAATCCTGATCGGAAGCAGACGCTCCAAGCGGCGAAAGGATCGCATCAACCAGGAGCCGCCACCATGAGCCCGGAACCACAGCAGGACGTAGTCGAAGGACAACAGAGTGCCGGAACATTCGTTCCTGCATATGTCGAGCGATCGAGCAAATCCAAAGCGGGCGTTCGCGCCTTCAAGTTTGGCGGGACCTCGCTGCTCGGTGCTGAGCGCATGCTCAAAGCCGCCGCACTGGTTCGCGATGCTCTGTCAAGCGGCGACGTCGTCGTCGTGGTATCGGCGATGAAGGGCGTCACCGATCGTTTGCTTAGGATCGTCCGCACGCTCGAAGCCGGCTGCCGTAGCGATGCGCGGCGCGACGCTGAACACATACTTCACCTTCATCTGGAAGTGCTTCGGGATTTTCAACTTGAGCGGCCGGAAAGTGAGCGCGTCGGACACGAGCTTCGTCTTCTCGGCAGCGATCTCCTCCACGACGCCTGGCCGAAAACGCGGCCGACACCTGCCGAGCGTGCCGCGCTGCAGGATCGACTGGCTTCCTACGGCGAACGTCTTAGCGCGCGGCTCTTTGCTGCGGCACTGGAAAAATCGGGTGTACCCGCTGTTCCCGTTAGCTCGTCGGAATTTGTCCTAACCTGCGATACGTTCCGTGACGCCCGGCCGCTGATCGAGGAAACGCGCCGGCGCGGCCGCGAAATTCTTTTGCCGCTTTTCGAGGACGGACTGGTTCCTGTCGTCACCGGCTTTATCGGCACGACGCGCGATGGCCGTGTCACGACGCTCGGCAGGAACAGTTCGGATTTTTCCGGTGCGCTGATCGCTCATGTGGTGGACGCCGACGAACTCGTCATCTGGACCGACGTCGACGGCATCTATACCGCCAATCCGCACGAGTCGGAGGAGGCGAAACTTCTTCATGAGCTTTCCTATGACGAGGCTTATGCGCTTGCCAGCGCAGGCGCAAAAGTTCTGCACGCCAAGGTTCTTCCGCTGGCGGCAGAAACCGAAATGGTCGTTTGGGTGCGCAATACCTTCAATCCGCAGTTTCGCGGCACTCGCATTGGGCCGGCGGTTGCGCCCGATTCTTCCGTGCCGGCGCCGCGCGGCGGTCACAATTCCAATTCTCGAGGTGCAGCGTGAGCTCAGCCCCAGAGTTTTCTGGATCGAAGTTCGATAAGAAGTTCTGCGCGGGAGTTCTCGGCGCCACCGGCATCGTCGGCCAGCGCCTGGTGCAACTCCTCGCAGGACATCCCTGGTTTGATCTCACGGAAGTCGCTGCGTCCGAGCGCTCGTCCGGAAAAAAATATTCCGAAGCGGTAGGGTGGCATCTCGACGGCCCCATTCCTGCGGCCGCGGCAGATCTTGTCGTGAAGGGTCTGGAACCTACGCTCGATTGCGATTTTGTTTTCTCAGCCCTTGATTCCTCCGTGGCCGGTCCAGCGGAAGAAGAGTTTGCTCGTGCCGGCTATCCCGTCGTCAGCAATTCCAGGAATCATCGAATGTCGCCCGATGTTCCGCTGTTGATTCCGGAAGTGAACGCGGCGCACCTCGATGCAATTCCTTTGCAGCGGAAAAATCGCGGCTACGGAACCGGTTTTATCGTAACCAATCCCAATTGCTCCACCGCCGGACTTGTCCTCGTTCTCAAGCCGCTCGCGGACGCCTTCGGCCTGGAAAAAATGTTTGTGGTCACCCTGCAGGCGGCTTCCGGCGCGGGCTACCCCGGCGTGCCGTCGTTGGACATTCTGGGCAACGTCGTTCCGTTCATCGGAGGCGAGGAAGAAAAGATGGAAGAAGAGCCGCAAAAGCTTCTCGGCCGGTGGGATGGCTCACGCTTTGTTGAAGCAGGCCTCGGCATCAGCGCTCACTGCAACCGCGTGCCCGTCGAGAACGGACACCTCGAATGCGTTTCGCTAAGTCTGAAGAAGATTGCCACGCTTGGAGAAGTTCGCGAAGCGCTGCGCAATTTCACCGTCAGCGACGAACTCGGCGCACTGCCCACCGCCGTGAAGAATCCCGTCGTCGTCCTCGATGAGGAAAATCGCCCGCAACCTCGCCGTGACGTCAACGCTGGCAACGGCATGGCCGCCGTCGTCGGCCGCATCCGCGAATGTCCTTTGCTCGACGTAAAACTTACTCTGCTCTCGCACAACTTGCTTCGCGGGGCCGCAGGCGCGGCTCTTCTCAACGCCGAACTCCTCGCGTCCCGCGGCCTCTTGAGCCGCTCGCGTGTTGCGGCCGGCGAAGGTGTGCAACCCCAACCTGTTGCACCGTAACCACAGTAGAGGATCGTTCGACTAAATTTTCTCTTTGAAGTAGACACCGATTTCTCGCGGACTCGTCGGTCGCGGGCCGAGGGCATCGAAGAGCCTGCCGAGATTGGCGCGAGAAAGAACTTCATGTTGATCTGCATAATCGCTGCCTTCGGGTTCTGCTTGGAGTAGACAGCGAGCCGCCGGTCGCCCCATACATATCCTTTTAGAATCAGCAGTTACAGATCCGTATTTAAATAAACGGCTTTAACGACCTTTAGAGTAGACACTTCCGAAGAAGCAGGCGTGGGCGCTTACCCACGCTAGCTTGTCAGAAACGTAACCAGTAACGAGATCCCTTCTTCGCTGAGCACAATTCCAGTCAAACTTGGGTTAGAACTGGTGCACGCTAAAAGCGACCTGGCCGACGAAGCGGAGTAAACCGGCGACTTGCTCGCCAACGAGGAGGTTCGGAATGAGTACCTCTAGAGTGCCGTTTGGAATTCTCGTGGTGCTGACCTTGCTACACGGGTTCAGCGCGCCGGCAAACGGCGACGACAAAAGCGCATCTGTATACAAATCGAAGTGCGCTGTCTGCCACGGCGCGGGCGGTAAAGGCGACTCCCCGGCCGGCAAGAGCATGGGAGTCCTGAGTTTCGCCGACCCGAAAGTCGGCGGCAAAAGCGACGCCCAATTGAAGGACGCGATTGAAAAGGGCAGGAACAAGATGCCAGCCTACGGTAAGAGCTTGAAGCCGGAGGAAATCCAGGGCCTCATCGCGTACATCCGGAGCCTGAAGTAAGCATGGCGAAAAAAGAATTGCTGATCGGTCAGCTCGAATGTTGGAGGTAAGGATTGCCGCCGAATTGCGCGGAAAGTGTCCGAACGTGGCGCTGGGTTGTGTGGCCGCTGACGTGGAGACAGGCGCAACGCCGGCTGCCTTGAATGAAGCTCTTCGCGCCTGCGAAGAACGTGTCAGGGAACTGCCGGAGCCGCGGGCCTTGCTTGAAACTTCTGCAATTGTCGCAACGCGTGCAGGGTACAAAGCTCTCGGAAAAGATCCTGCCCGCTACCGCGGTTCGGCAGAGGCGCTGTTGCGGCGGCTGATCGCGCAGAAGGGATTGCCGCGCATCAACAATGTTGTGGATGTCATTAATCTGGTTTCTGTGGAATTTCGGCTGCCCATCGGACTCTATGACCTTGCACATGTCGAAGGCGCGATCGAATTTCGCGCTGGACGTGCCCGAGAAACGTACAAAGGAATCGGAAAGTACGCTCTGAATCTGGAAGGGCTGCCGCTGTTTGCAGACGCGCGAGGTCCGCATGGAAGCGCAACCAGCGATTCGGAACGGACGATGGTCACCGAAGCAACGAAACGGGTCCTGAGCATCATCGTTTCGTTCGGCGGGACACCGGGTCTCGACAGCGCCACCAAACGGTTGGCGGACCTGTTGGCACTTCACGCCCAGGGACGCGCGATCGACTGCGAAATTGTCAGCTGAGCCAAGTCCGTCGGGTTAGGAATCGCCGGCGATTCTCGCCGGCTCGTCACGACCCCGTGCTAAACTAGTTGCACTGTAGGCTCGTAGCTCAGTTGGTTAGAGCGCCACCTTGACACGGTGGAGGTCTGGGGTTCGAGTCCCCACGAGCCTACCATTCATTTCAATCATTTGCGGGGGCATGCTCGAATCTCGCCAGTCAGTTCAACACTGAGTTCAACATAGAATCAGTTCACGTGCGGTCCGACGATTCCAGCAGTCGGTTCAGTGGCTACGACGACTGGCGACAGCCCTTCGAGTGCCTTTCGTTTTGCCTCCATTCTGATATGGCTGTAGTGTTCCATCATCTTCCGCGAGACGTGTCCAGCCAAGAAGAATGGAGAGCAGTCATGAATGACAGGCATCCAGCGGCTGGGTGGTGTAGGGCTGTTCGTGGTTGGCCAAGAGTACTGGGGTGTTTGACGATATGCCTCGGGATGTTTGGCACCGGCTCGCTTAGGGCTCAACCGCTAGCCGTGCGTCATCCCGAGGGCGTGACGCATGGGTTTCTGCTGTTGCGTACTTTGGAAAACGAAACCCTGGCGGTGGGCGATGTGATTCAGAACAGTAACGGTGATCGAGTGACCAGCCAAGTGATTTTTCGTTTTAAGGATGGCTCGGTACACGACGAGCGGGTGAGCTATTCGCAGAAGCGCAGGTTCCGAATGCTGGAATACCGGCTTTCACAGAAAGGCCCAGCGTTCAAGACGCAGACGGAACTATTCATCAACGGAACGTCCGGGGAGGTGACGGTTCATTCCTGGGACGAAAAGGGCAAGGAAAAAGTTGAGAGCAGCCACGAAAAACTTCCGGCTGATCTGGCTAACGGCATGATTCCGATCTTCACGAAGAATTTGCCCGCGGATGGCTCCGCCCCAACACTGTCGCTGCTGGTTGCCACGCCTAAACCGCTGCTGACGAAACTGGAAATTCGCCGCGAGGGCAAGGACCCTTTTGTGGTGGGTGGGAGCAGCCGCAATGCAACGAGATATGCGCTGAAGATCAGTATTCGTGGGGCAGCTGGAATTGTCGCGCCGTTGATAGGCAAGGAACCTCCGGAAATTCACGTGTGGGTGATGGAGGGAGAGGCCCCGACCCTTCTAAGGTCAGAGGGTCCGCTGTACGAAGGTGGGCCGGTGTGGCGAATCGACCAGATCTCACCGGAGTGGGCGAAAGAAGCGCGCAAATGAGAAACGTTCCTGTGCGGGCAGGGGAGAGACGTATCTCTCACTCGCTAAAGCGAAGCAAATCGTCTAAAGGCAATCGCAATTGCCAGCGAGCGAGAACCATGCCTGATAAACGCGCAATCGTACAAGTGAATTGACTTCTCCGGTTACCCGACTTATCAGGACTTGGGAAAAATCGGGAGCGCCGCAGTGTAGTATGCGTGGAGATCCTCGTGAGGCAAAACGGCATGCCGCGAAGTGGTCTAATGAAGTTGCATTCCAAACTCGGGCGCGTCTTGCTCGCGCTTTCACTGATGCTTTTTTGCGTCCCCAATTGCGTTGGTTATTCGATTCTCACACATGAAGCGATTATCGACGCTGCCTGGGAAGACAGCATCGAGCCGCTTCTCCTGAAGCGATTCCCCAATGCGACCTCCGAGGATCTGCTCAAGGCCCATGCCTATGCCTACGGAGGCGCAATCATCCAGGATCTGGGTTACTACCCTTTCGGCAATCGCTTCTTCAGCGACCTGACGCACTACGTTCGGAGCGGTGATTTCGTTCAGGCATTGATCGAGGATTCTCGCGACCTAAATGAATATGCTTTCGCACTGGGTGCGCTGGCACATTACGCCGCCGACAATTCGGGCCATCGGCTTGCCACGAACCTTTCGGTTGCAATTTTGTATCCCGGACTGGCGCACAAATACGGCCCCGCCGTCACTTATGAAGATGAGCCGTCAGCGCATATGAAGGTGGAATATGGCTTCGACGTCGATCAGGTAGCAAAAGGACACTATGCGCCGAAGGCGTATCACGATTTCATCGGGTTTGAGGTCTCAAAACCAGTCCTGGAAAGAGCGTTCATCAAAACTTATTCACTCGACCTATCCAGCGTTTTCTTTTCGCTAGATTTGGCCATTGGCAGCTATCGCCACGCGACCTCCACCGTTATTCCACGCATGACCAAAGTAGCGTGGCATCTCAAGAGAGACGAAATTCAGCATAGCGACCCGAGCGAGACCAAAAACAAATTCATCTACCATATCTCCAATTCGGAATACCAAAAGGAATGGGGCCACATCTATGAGACGCCCGGGTTCTGGGCGCGCCTCAAGGCATCCTTCTTGCGTGTGCTGCCCAAAATCGGTCCGTTGAGTGGCCTCGCGTTTCATCCACCTACTCCAGAAGTAGAGCGCCTTTTTATGAGCAGTTTCAACGATACTTTGGACCGCTACCGAGAGTTGCTTCGCGCACAACAACAAGACCGGCTTCAACCCCCAAACGACAACCTCGATACTGGTGAGACTACTTCCGCTGCGGAATATCGGCTGACGGATGAAACCTACGCGGCCCTGCTGAGGAGAGTGAGCGGCAAACCTGTTTCGAGCGGCCTGCGGCAGGACATCCTCTCGTATTACTCAAATCTCGAGAAACGCTATGCCACTAAGAGAAATTCGGAGAAATGGGAAGAGCTGATCAAAAGATTGGATGAGCTAAAGTCAACGCCAGCGTCTGACGCCCCAAGTTTGTAACTCCTAATCTCAGAGATATTTTCGACCGCGAAGCTCGTCCTATGCACGCCTTTTCTGCTCAGTGCCTAATTTGCAAAATCAGGTTGGGAGCAAAAACTGAAGGAGGTCCTGATAACGCGGTATCTCTAACGACGCCGGCCATGTCAATTGTTTTTTCTTCTGTTTATCACTGAATCCGAGCACACCACTTCCTGGGCGCACGAACTGCGTCTTTTCCTGCCGCTGTTGTTCATCGGTGTCACCCTAACCTGCCCAGCCCGTTTACGTTCATCAACTCAGTGTTGCCCCACCAAACATCTCTTCGATCACCATCGACCATGATGAGTAATTCGAACTCCCTCTCGTTCAAGGGAGGCGGGTAGCCTAATCAACCGGCCGGTGACTGTTCGCACCATTCCGCGTTTCTGGCATCCCCGCACAGGCTTCACTGCTCTTCTGCTGCTTCTGTCCACGACGACAGAACTCGTTGTACTCGATCTGATCCCGCAACATGATCCACAGCCGGATCCCCAATTTGCGAGCCACGGCCACACTCGCCTTCCCGAAGCCTTTCTGGATTAATTTGCGGCGGTAAAAACGCTGCAACTCCGGATCCCGACGTACGGCGTGCGCCCCCGCTTCACCCCAGAGAAACCGCAACAGCGGATTGCCTTGTTTCGTCAGTCCACCGAGCCGCTGCCGCCCTCCACTGGAATATTCACGCGGGATCATCCCCACATAACTGGCCAGGGCCTTGCTGTCTGCGAATCGTGTTGGATCGCCCAGGAACACCTCGGTCGCCAACGCCGTGATCGGCCCCACTCCGGGATGGGTCATCAGCAACCGTGCTCCCGCTCGTTTGCAAGCTTGCTCCTCGACTCGCTGGTTTAGTTTCTCGATCTCCGCCTCGAACTTCGCGTATAGCGCCTGCAACTCATTCCGCCGATATGCGGTATGGGGCGGCAACGGCAACAACGCTATCGTGTTTTGTCCGTCATGGCTCCACAGGGAAGTGCCTCGCCGTAGACCATTCGCCAGGGCTATCGACTGCAGCGCATTCTGTATCCGCGTCCGCATCCTTACCCACTGATGACGGTGCCGCAACAAGGACCGCAGATCCTGTAGCTCCTTCGAAGGCAGCCAGATCGCCGGAAAGCGGTTTTCCACCAACAGCTTCAGAATCAAGTCCGCATCTCGCCGATCATGTTTCTGCTTCCGGGGCTCGGCGGCCCGAATCTCGGCCGGATGACCGACCAGGCATTCCATTCCCAGCTCTTCCATGAGGTTCACAAACCACTGCATCGATCCCGTGGCTTCGATGCCCACACGCACCGGGCGTGGAAGCGAGGAATAAAACTCCCGCACCTTGTTGCCTTCGTGCTTCAGAGTCATGCTCACTACTTCCCCCGTTTCGGTGTCCAGCATTGCCACTGCTTGCTGGCGAGCGTGCAAATCACATCCTATAATTCTCATCTCGGCCTCCTTCGGTCCGAGCACTGTTAGGGTGAACACCGAACAGTTTACTCGGGCCGTTGCGAGGCCGGCGTCGTTATGGCATCAATCGTCCAAGTTCAATTTCGGGGGAGAACTTTGCCGGTTAGGCGACAAATCAGATGGGATGAGAAGGCCGGTCTCCTGCGGGATGCGATACGCTCCCAATGTTTGACGTGCTCAAGGCACAAGAAAAGGAGACCGGCTATGAAAAAGACTAGCACTGTTCGGGTAAATAAAAACACGATTTTCAAAGGACACAAGCTCACGATTGGTCTGGACCTCGGCGATCGCTGGTCGTGCTACTGCGTTTTGGATGAGGCGGGAGAAATCATTCTGGAGCAGAAAGTGGCGATGACACCGGAAGCGATGAAGCAGACATTTTCGAAGATACCGCAAGGTCTCATCGCTCTGGAAACCGGAACACATTCCCCGTGGGTCAGCCGGCTGTTAACGGAGCTGGGATACAAAGTAATCGTGGCGCACGCGCAAAAGGTGCAATTGATCACCAAGAGCAATCGGAAAGACGATCGACACGATGCGCGGACAATGGCACGGCTGGCGCGAATCGATCCCGAGCTGTTGGGGCCGGTGCGGCATCGCAGTGCACAAGCGCAAATCCACCTGACGGTGATCCGAGCGCGTGCCGAACTGGTGCGTGCTCGAACGGCCTTGGTGAATGCAGCACGCGGGTTGGTGAAGTCATATGGCCAGCGGCTGCCCAAGTGTGGCACGCGGCATGTGAGCCGGGAGCTGGGCGCGGGATTGCACGCGGAGTTGCGCGAGGTTCTGGAGCCGCTGCTCAAAGAAATCGAATCACTGAACGAGCGCATCCAGGAATACGAGGTGCGGGTGGAGAAAATCGCCAAAGAGAGCTACCCGCACGTCGAACTACTCAAACAGGTGAAGGGAGTAGGAACGCAAATCGCGCTGACGTATGTCCTGACCCTGGACGATCCGCATCGGTTCCCGAAGAGTCGCGAGGTCGGCTGTTTTCTCGGGTTGCGCCCTGGGCGCAGAGACTCCGGAGAGAGCCAGCCGCAGATGCGCATCAGTAAGGAAGGAGACCGTTATTTGAGGACCATGCTGGTGCAAGGGGCGCACTACATCCTGGGACCCTTTGGAGAAGACAGTGATCTGCGACGTTGGGGGCTAAAACTTGCGGCGCGAGGAGGGAAAAATGCTAAGAAGCGCGCCGTTATTGCGGTGGCGAGAAAGCTAGCAATACTGCTGCATCGGTTGTGGGTGAGTGGAGAGGTGTACGAACCGCTGCGCAATAACCAGAAAGCGATACGCGCCGCGGCCTAGAGTGAAGAACTCTCCACAAAAAAGGGGATGCTAGGGATCGACGGAGTTGACGATCGTCGTTGCTAGGCGATCCTGGCTTGAAATTTCTCTGTGGAAAACTGGGAAAGGCAGGAAGAAAGAAAGAGGAGCAAAGAAAAGAAGAGAGATGGTATTCAAGCGGCCGAGCTCGACCGCCGAGATCAGGTGACTGCGACTAACTCCTGGCCCACCTTCCCTAGAGAGGGGAGTAAGGTCGAAAATCAGGTGGCAGCACCTACTGAAACGAGTACACCCAACTTGCACCGAGCGACAGTCGCTCAACAAAGAGTGCGGATGGAAGGGTGGCGACAGAGGCGGCTCGGCTCAATGGGAATCATTTGAAAAAAGAGACAATAAAGAAGAAGAAAGAAAAAATGAAAGAACGGCTTGACACTCACCGGCCTTCTCATGGAAGGAGTTGACCACACTTCTTTGGAAAAATCGGCGATAGATAAGAGAAACCAACGCGCCCAACAATCCATATAAAAGTGCGTTCGCAACGACGGACATGAGAAAGCCTAATGCCGCGCTTGAATCGCCACCGTTACGGATTTAGTTGATGCACCTGCACATGACCAGCAGTTCGCCGGACTTGTT
>JBKOXA010000078.1:0-14189 GCA_046724685.1 Acidobacteriota bacterium
ATCTTGCGCGAAAGGTCGCCGCTGGCGATCGCCGTCGCCACTTCCGCGATGTTGCGCACCTGGCCGGTCAGGTTGCTGGCCATGAAGTTCACGTTGTCCGTCAGGTCCTTCCAGGTTCCGGCGACGTCCGGCACCTGCGCCTGCCCGCCCAGCTTCCCTTCCGTCCCGACTTCGCGCGCCACGCGAGTGACTTCCGCAGCAAAAGCATTCAGCTGGTCCACCATCGTGTTGATGGTGTTCTTCAATTCCAGAATCTCGCCCTTCACATCGACCGTAATCTTGCGCGACAAGTCTCCGCGAGCTACGGCCGTCGCTACTTCCGCGATGTTGCGCACCTGGCCGGTCAGGTTGCTGGCCATGAAGTTCACGTTGTCCGTCAGGTCCTTCCAGGTACCCGCAACGCCCGGCACGCGGGCTTGGCCGCCAAGGTTTCCTTCCGTTCCTACTTCTCGCGCAACGCGAGTGACTTCGCCGGCGAAACCATTCAGCTGGTCCACCATCGTGTTGATCGTGTCTTTCAGCTCCAGAATCTCGCCCTTCACATCGACCGTGATCTTTCGCGAGAGATCGCCTCTCGCCACGGCCGTGGTTACTTCTGCGATGTTGCGAACCTGAGCGGTCAGGTTCCCCGCCATGGAATTCACAGAGTCCGTAAGATCCTTCCAAGTTCCCGCGACACCTGGCACGTTGGCTTGGCCGCCCAACCGGCCTTCGCTGCCCACTTCGCGCGCCACGCGGGTGACCTCGCCCGCGAAACGATTCAGCTGGTCGACCATCGTGTTCAGCGTTTCCTTCAGCTGCAGAATCTCCCCGCGCACGTCCACCGTGATCTTGCGCGAAAGGTCGCCGCTGGCGATCGCCGTCGCCACTTCCGCAATGTTGCGCACCTGGCCGGTCAGGTTGCTGGCCATAAAGTTCACGTTGTCCGTCAGGTCCTTCCAGGTTCCGCCGACGCCAGGGACTTCCGCTTGACCGCCCAGCTTGCCTTCGGTGCCCACTTCGCGTGCGACGCGGGTGACTTCACCAGCAAACGCGTTCAACTGGTCCACCATCGTGTTGATGGTGTTCTTCAGCTCCAGAATTTCCCCTTTTACGTCCACGGTAATCTTTCGCGAGAGATCGCCGCGCGCCACGGCCGTGGTCACCTCGGCGATGTTACGAACCTGCGCGGTGAGGTTGCCGGCCATCGCATTCACGGAATCTGTGAGGTCCTTCCAGGTTCCGGCAACGCCAGGCACTACCGCCTGTCCCCCAAGCTTGCCGTCGGTGCCCACCTCGCGAGCCACACGGGTAACTTCGGACGCGAACGCGCGGAGCTGGTCCACCATCGAGTTGATGGCTTCTTTCAACTGAAGAATTTCGCCACGAACGTCCACGGTGATTTTCCGGGACAAATCACCGCTGGCGACGGCAGTCGCCACCTCAGCGATATTGCGAACCTGACCGGTCAGGTTGCTGGCCATCAGGTTTACGTTGTCGGTCAGGTCCTTCCAGGTCCCCGCAACGCCGGGCACTTTTGCCTGACCGCCGAGCTTGCCCTCGGTACCCACCTCGCGCGCCACGCGCGTGACTTCCGCCGTGAAAACGCTGAGCTGCTGGATCATGGTGTTCACGATGTTCGCCAAACGTAGAAACTCGCCTTGCAGTGGCCGGCCATCGACGTCCAGCTGCACGGTCTGTGCAAGATTTCCTTGAGCGACGGCGGCAATAGCGCGCGTCACTTCCGTGGTTGGGCGCAGCAAATCGTCAATTAGAGTATTTAGGGACGATTCCATTTCGCCCCACTCGCCGCGAGGCTGGTAGGAACGAATTCTTTCTTTGGTCTTTCCCTCTTTGCCCACCACATGGCCGACGCGTTTCAGTTCCTGCGCCATCCGCTGATTGGCGATCACGATTTCGTTGAAGGTGTCGGCGATCTTGCCGCCGACTCCCGTCCAGACGCCCGGCAAACGAACAGAGAAATCGCCGTCGCGCATGGTCTGCAGGCTAGAAAGAATCGCTCCGAGATCGGCTTTGGTGATTTCGGCAATGCGCTCACCGTTTTCTCTGGCGGCCCGCAGTGCCTTGGCAGGGAGTTGCGCGGCAGTTGTCGTACCGTCTTGTTCAGTTTTCTTCATGCCAGCTCTCCTCGACCCGAGTTTGGTGCCCCGATCCGCTGAACGAAATGGCAACCTGCCCTTGCCTCCACCGAGGTTGGCCCGGCGGAAAGGCACGACTGCCGCAACTCGTCTGAAAGGACTGAAGGAGGATGCGTCGCGCTTGCCCTGGAAAGTGGCCTCTGAGGGATTCTGACCGAGCGTCGAGCGATGTCAGCATAGGCGCGCACTCCAGCGAAACAGCGGTCTTACGACCGAATTGTTTGCAGCCTAAGAAACTCTCCGCCCGCGTGTAAGAAACCCGGTTCAGTCCCTCGGACTTACCTCGAGAATGATTTTCTTCACTCGCTCAGGGTCCAGGCTGGGACTGGCATAGATTCCATTTCCCGCTACCACGGTCAATGCCCGAATCAATTCGCCTTCCGTATCCGACTTTAGCAAATATCCTCGCGCTCCCGCCTGAAACGCCGTTTGCACCCACTCGAGAGAGTCGTGCAGCGTCAGCAGAAGGACTTTCGCTTCGGGACGGACCCTCCGGATGGCCCGAGTCGCTTCCAAACCGCCCATGCCGGGCATGGAGATGTCCATCAAAACAATGTCCGGCTTCAGATCCTGTGCCAACCGGATCGCTTCCTCGCCGTTCGCCGCCTCACCCGAGATCTCCCATTCTGGCCATGCCTGCAGAATGCTCTGGATTCCCCGCCGAATGACGGTGTGGTCATCCACAACCAATACGCTACTCATGCCCGCTCCTCAATCCATCCGGCGTCGACCGGCTAGTGCGAAGCGAAATTGATAACTGAAGAGGTATCGGCTGTTCAGTCTTAGCACGTGGCACTCGAGTTTGAGTTCCGATGCGAGTTCCGAGGGTCCTTGCCATCAAACTTCGATGATTTGGTTTTTTACGGCGTAGCGAACCAGCTCGCTCACGGAGTGCAACTCCAGCTTCCGCATGATATTGGCGCGATGGGTCTCCGCGGTCTTCACGCTGATATTCAGCACCACCGCAACTTCCTTGCTGCTCTTACCCTCCGCGAGAAGCTGCACGATTTCCCGCTGCCGGCTCGTCAAGCGATCCCTGACGCCGCCTTCCTCTCCCCCTCTGGGCTTCCTGTTGCAGAATCCATCCAGCATCATTTCGGAAACTTTTGCCGTGAAGAAGGTGCGGTGCGATCCCAGGGACTCTACCGCCGTCACCAGGTCGCGGGTGGCATCAGATTTGAGGACATATCCGCGAACGCCAGCTTGCACAATCTCATAAACGAGCTCATCGGAAAGGTGAAGGCTGAGGATGACAATTTCTGTGTTGGGCAGGGCCTTGCGAATCTGCCGGGCGGCTTCGAGACCGTTCAGTTCGGGCATCCCGATGTCCATCACGACGACGTCTGGCTTGGTCTGAAGCGCCAGGGTGATCGCTTCCCGGCCAGTCTTTGCCTCGCCACATACTTCCCAGCCGCGGCGTTCGAGCAGGAGCTGCCGCAACCCGGTTCGGACGACGTCATGATCATCCGCAATCAAAATCCGCATAGGCTGGACCCCCCTCGACCGTTATTACCCTCCATAATTTAGCCTACGGGCGCGGGAAAGACATACACTGAACCCTGTATTTTGGGGCCCCGAACCGCCAGCAGGCACAGACTTCGCCGGAGGCCAGGAGGAAACCTGCTAGTCGTTGCCGGGTTGCGCGTCGCGCGAGCTTTGTCCGTGATTTATCGCATATAGGGCGAGCTCCAGGCGAGTCGATGTACCGAGCTTGTTAAAAATTCGAAACAGGTAGTTACGGACCGTATGCTCGCTTAGGTTCAACTCCCGCGAGATCTCCTTGTTCGTCCTGCCTTCCGCTACGAGGTGAACCAATCCTTGTTCTCGCCTGGTCAGCAGCTGTGTCCCCTTTGCGTCGGTGATCGTGAGCTGCGGATCCTTTAGCGAGTCGACAAGATATTGGACCTGTCGATTACTGATCCACAGTTGCCCGTCGTGAACTTTGCGAATGCACTTGCACAGCACCTCGAATGGTTCCTCTCGGGAAAACACGCCGGTAGCGCCCGCGCGAAACGCGTCGACCACTGTCTGGCTTTGCTCCGCATCCAGCAACAGGACGACGCGGGCCTCCGGAAACTGATTCTTGAGTTCGCGAGTGGCCCTGAAGCCTGAGGAAACGCCATCTTTCAAGTTCGCGCCCACGATGCATATATCCGGGGTCGCAGCTTCATACGAGCCGAGCACCTCAGTCACGTCTGTCGCGGACGCGACCACACTCAATCCTGAGCGATTGGTTTCTAGAGCTGTGGCCATCAATTCGCAACTCATGGCACAGGACTCGGCGACCAACACCGAAACGGCAGTCTCGTTCTCATTGAGGTTCGAAATCATCGACCAACCTTTTTCTGAAAGTAGCCGGGGCTTGGCTGCAACGGTTTTCTCTGAGGACCGGAGTTCTAACAATAAGAGTTTACATCATTCGAAAGGCCATGGAATTCGGGTAATAAGTGTAGTTTTCGTTTGGACCTTTTTTCCCTGCTGCGCGTAAAGTATTCACGCGTTTGCGATAACGGATTCGTTCCGATCTTTCAATAGTGTAGATCCAAGTTTCGATCAATGTGCATTCTCCGCGATTCTCCTCGGAATAATTGCAAACGCGCAATGTGTTGAAGGTTCCGCTTCAGCGATTGCACCTCACCCAACCTGGGAATGTGCATTCGAAATGCCAATCTCTTTGTAAACATTTGGAGTCCTAGAACGATAGAGACAGTTGTTCCCTGACCTCGAAGACGATCGTCACCAGTTCGCACCGGACGTACCTTCTCCCCATCCTCTAAGGTTATGAATGCACAGCGGGGGAACAAGCATTCACGGACCCCCGATGGCGTATCAGCCTCTCCCTTGAAAGTGACAATCGGCTTCTTGTTCGATTCTTGACGCCTTTCTATCCTCCCCGCGTGACCCAGCCACAAAGCAAAGGCAGCAGCGATGAAGCTAGCAACGACAACCGAGCCACCGTCCGTCGCAACCACTAGGTCTGCTCCGGGCAATTCTTTCCGTCGAAGGCGCCATCTTCGGTATCCGCTTGCCGCCGCGGTGAAATACCGGTGGTCAACACCGAAGTTGATGCTCGGGCAGGGAGAAGGCCACAGCCGCGATGTCAGTGAAGGCGGAACTTTCGTCCTGGCGGATGCTTTGCCACCGGTTGGTGCTTCGATCGATGTGACCATCCAGCTGCCTGCTTGGCAAGTCGGCGCGGCAGCCCTTCGCATGGAGATGACCGGAGAGGTGATTCGAGTGGATGTTCCTCCCGGCCATGAGCAGAAATGGGGCTTTGCGATCTCCTCTAAGAAGACCCTGCTGAAGCGGCTTGAAGAGAACGAATTTCGGGTCGAGCGAAAGCAGTAGACAAGACCGCGGCGAAGAGCTGCGCTCGAGGTCGCGGAAGAAAGTTCAGGGAGGAAATGGGCGACAGTCCGGGATTTTCGAACGGGACTGTAAGTCAGAGGGCGAAGCTATGAGTGGGCTGGTTCAACACGTCGAGACGTGCCTCGTTCAGAGAGCGTGGTACGCACTGCGCACGAAACATCAGCACGAAAAGTCCATTACCCATCTTTTGGCGGAAAAGGGATTTGAAGTGTTTTGCCCGACCTATGCGGAAGTGCACCGTTGGAAGGACCGCAAGAAAGAGGTCACGCTTCCGCTCTTTCCGGGGTACCTGTTTTTCGCAGACGGACTGGACAGGAAGGTTGAGCTGCTGTCAGCTCCGGGAGTATGCAACATCGTTTCAAGCGGCAATACGCCGGCACAGGTGCGCGCGTCGGAGATCGAGTCGATTCGTCGCGCCGCGTTCAGCCAGCGCCCCGTCGAACCGCATCCATTTCTAAGGGAGGGCCAGCGTGTCCGCCTCAAGTACGGCCCGTTAGCAGGGGTCGAAGGCATCCTGCAACGCTGGAAAGACGGCTATCATCTTGTGCTCACGGTCGAACTCCTGGGACGCTCGGTCTCAGTGGAAGTGGAACGGTGTGACATTGCTGCCGGCTTGAACTAGGCCGGCAGTTTTTTATCATCATGACGCTCCTGAACTATTACCGCTTGAATGAACAACCGTTCGGTGTAACGCCCGATCCGCGGTTTCTCTTCTTCAGCCAGGGACATCGCGAGGCCCTTGCTTCCATCTATTACGCGATTGAGGAGCGCCGGGGCTTTTCAGCTTTGGTCGCCAAGCCCGGCATGGGTAAGACGACTCTGCTCTTCCGACTGCTCGAATCGTTGCAGGAGTCGGCGAGGACTGCTTTCCTATTTCAAGCCGGACAGGACTCGAGAGATTTTCTGGACAGCCTGGTTCGCGATCTTGGAATCAAAGCGAAATCGACCGACCTGCCGGCCCTGCATGAGTCGCTGAATGTGATGCTGGTAAAGGAGATGGAAGCGAACCGGCGCGTCGTGGTGGTGATCGACGAGGCGCAGAACCTCAGTGAAGAGATGCTGGAGCAGGTGAGGCTGCTTTCCAACTTCGAAACGCCGGCGGCGAAGATGATTCACATCGTGCTCGCAGGACAACCCGGCCTGGCGGACAAACTCGGGAGCGCGGCGCTGACGCAATTGCGCCAGCGGGTAGGAGCCGTTGCGCACCTGCCGGCTCTCACTCTGAGCGAAACCAGGGAGTATATTGACCAACGCTTGAAGGCGGCCGGATACCAGGGCAATTCCCTGTTCACGCCAAACGCCATCGAGGTCATCACCGCTCTCAGCGAAGGAATACCAAGAAACATCAACAGTATATGTTTTCAGTCGCTAGCCCTCGGTTTTGTCTATCAGAAACCACAGATCGACGTTGATATCGTGAAGGAAGTAGAGCGAGATCTGGAACTAAAGAAAAAAGAAGCACGACCCAAAGTCATTGCCGCAGGTCCGAAGGTGGTCGAGCCGCAACGCCCGCGGACTCGGATTCCTGAAGTTACTCCTGCGACCTGGCCCTCTTTTCCGGCGTCGGTTCAGGCGGTGGACTTCGGGTACTACGGCATGCCGCATTCCACCGAGCGACGCGGCGCGCGGATGAGCTTCGGGGTGGTTGTGTTTCTAATGGTCTTCCTGCCGCTGTTGACGTTCGCAGCTCTGACCAAGACTGGTGTCGTCAATGGCAACGAGGTGATGGAGCGCCTGACCAGCGCGGTACGACGTTCCACGCCGGCGGCGCCTGCGCCTTCCCCAACGGCCGCAGCGCACCCGACAAACTCTCCGGATCACAACAGTGCGAACGTCGAGAACAGCCCGAACCCGACGTCTTCTTCGGCACCGGACATGGACCGGGCGTCGAAACCAGCAACCGACGCAAGGAACGATGCAACGAGCAGCGAAAAGAACGCTGACGCTCCCTTGGAAGGGAGCGTCGGGAAAGCGCGAGTCATCCGACTCACCCGCAAACAGACCGTCAACGATCTCGCTGCGGAATATTTCGGCGCCTCGGACAAGACGGTGATTCGGTCAATTCTTTCGCAAAATCCCAAAATCCGGCACGCATATCAGGTGCTCCCGGCCGGAACACAGCTGGTGCTGCCCGCCGGAGCAACCGCCGACGAGCCCAAGGAGCAATCAAGCGCAAAGGAATCGGCTCAATCGGAAAAACGCGGCGCCCGAAGATACGGCAGCGTGCGGGTCCAGCGTGATGAAACGTTGTTTCAATTTGCGATGGAGGAGCTTGGCAGAGGGGACTGGGCTACTGTCGGAAAGATACGCGCAGCGAACCCGCAAATTCGCGACCCTTATCAGATACTTGAAAGAGGCCAATGGATAAAACTTCCTGAGGAACTCGCGCAACGTTAGCAGGCCCTCCCTGCGGGTCGAAAGACAGAGGCGCTCTAATGAAACCAACTTCACGCATGACATTTGTTGTTGTTCTGATCGTGTTCGCGTCAGCTCGGGTCCGTGCAAGGGAGCTGCAGCAGCAGAACCAGTCGCAACAGTCGCAGCCGTCCCAGCAACCGCAGCAGCCCAAGCCGGGATCGGCGGCTGCCGCCTCCACAATCCCGCAAGGAGCTCCGCCCCCGGACGCCGGCCGCCCGGAACTTCACCAGCGCTACCCCAGGTACAAGATCGGAGCGAACGACGTTTTGGATCTTACGTTTCGATACACGCCGGAATTCAACCAGGAAGTTACGGTGCAGCCCGACGGATACATTCAACTGAAAGGACTGCCAGCCGATGTCCATGCTCAGGGCTTAACCGTCGTGGAGCTCACAGCCAGCTTGCAAAAGGCATATTCGACGATCCTCCGGGAACCGGTGATCAACATCATCTTGAAAGACTTTGACAAGCCGTATTTCATCGCCGGGGGATTTGTCGGAAAGCCGGGAAAATATGATTTGCGCGGCACAACCACGGCCTCGCAGGCCGTCGCGATTGCCGGGGGCTTCGCCGACGGCGCAAAGAATTCGCAGGTCGTGCTGTTCCGTCGCTATTCGGATGACTGGGTGGAAACGAAGGTCCTCGACTTGAAGACCGTCCTGAAGGGCAAAAATTTGAACGAGGACACTGTGCTGCAACCGGGTGACATGCTGTTCGTACCAAAATCCACGTTCGCAAAGATCGAAAAGTTTCTACCCCGTACGTCCCTGGGCACTTTCTTCAGCCCGCTGCCATAAGCAACGCGCAGATCAATCGCGGCAGAGTTTTTCGCAGAGAGAGGGCAAGATGAGCGGACAAGAAATCCTCCTAAGAGATCGCAACGAGCTTTCGACGTTTCGCGTCGCGCCGCGAAACCTGGTTGGCATCATTTTTCGGCGTCGCAGAACGATTTCCTACACTTTTGCGGCGGTGATGGGCGGTGCGATTCTTGCCGTGCTGCTGCTTCCGAGCAAGTACGAAGCTCACACGAAGCTTCTGCTGCATCGTGAACGCGTAGACCCACCGTTGACCTCCCAGCAAACCGGGGTCATGCAACAGGCCGCGCCGAGTTTGACGGAGGAAGACATCAACTCCGAAGTAGGGTTGCTCAGAAGCCAGGACTTGCTGGAAAAAGTTGTGGTCGCGACCAGACTGGATCAGAGGGTCAAGCCATCTCTGCTGTCGAGACTCACGGCGGGCGCGCCATTGACAGACCAGGAGCGACGGGCGAAAGCGGCTGCGAAACTGGCGACGGATTTGAGAATTGAACCGGAAAAAAAATCTTATCTAATCGACGTGTCCTACGCATCATCGGATCCGCAACTGTCAGCGCAGGTCTTGAACACGCTGGGAAACTTTCTATTGGACAAGCACGCCGAAGTTCGGCGGACGCCCGGTACGGCCCAGTTTTTCGACGAAGAGACTCAACAGTACAGGCAAAAACTCGACGAAGCTCAGGGCCGGCTGGCGGAATTCAATCGAAAGGAGGGTCTCATCACCGATCAGGGCGACAAAGACAGTGTGGCTCCGAGGCTCGCCGAGTTTGAATTTAACTTGCGCCAAACGCAGGCGGCGATTCCCCGCGCCGAAGAGAACGTACGAAACCTCGAATCGCAGCTTGGGCGCACGGCCCCGCGGATCACCACGGAACTCCGCAACAGCGACAATGCGGTGTTGATGCAACAGCTCAAGTCATCCCTTGTCAACCTCGAGCTGCAGCACACAGATCTCACCACGAAGTACGCGGCCGACGATCGGCAAGTGAAGGAAGTCGAACAGCAGATCGCCCAAGTCAAAGCTGCTATCGAGACCCATCAAAAAGCGCCCTTGAAAGAAGAAGTGACCAACGAGAATCCTACATTTGAACTGCTGCACCAGGAACTGGTGAAGGCCCGCGCGGAACTTGCATCGTTAAGGGCCCTGGCGACTTCCTATGGCAAGGTCGGGACGACTTACCGGGGCGAAGCTGTCGACCGCGACCAGAAACAATTGGAACAAGGGTCGCTTCTCCGCGATCTTAAAACAGCGGAGCAGAACTACCTCCTATATTTGAACAAACGTGAGGAGGCTCGAATCTCCGACGCTTTCGATAAAATGCGGATCGTCAACGTGTCCATTGCGGAGGCAGCGACGGCGCCCGTCTTCCCAAACAATCCCGCTTCCCTCACACTGGTGCTCGCCGCAATTCTCGGCTGTCTTTTGAGCGCCGGCCTCGTTTTTGTTCAGGAACAGATGGACGGTTCGTTGAGTTCGCCCGATCAGGTGGAAGCCTATCTTGGTGTGCCCGTGCTCGCGGCGATGCCGCGGGAATCGAATCCGTCCCGCCAGCTCCCGCACTTTCCTGTCTGACAATATGAAACGAAGGTTAAGCCAAAAACTTATCTGTAATGCATCCGCAGATCGCAGAGACATCCAATGAGCAGAACTTTTGAATTGCTTCAGCGCACGGGCAAGAGCCAACGACTCTTCCTCGAACCTCCGATCACGGAGGAAGCCTCAGCGGCGAAGACGACCCGAATCTGGGAGGAGTCGCCAACTCGTCCGTCTGAAATCCGGAGGCTTCGTCTTGACATTGAAGGCCTCGGACGCGAGGAGTCGCTAAAGTTCGTGAGAAGAGTGTTTCTCTCGCAGGACGATGACGCGGCCAGAAGCGTTGTCTTCTCTGGCGTCGAACGCGCCGTTGGCAGCACCTGGAATTGTGTCTGCGCCGCACGAACTCTTGCGGCCCAGGTCGCCGGCAGAGTCTGCGTAGTCGATGCCAACTTCCGTCACCCCGCGCTGCACCGCTTTTTTGGGGTACAGAATACCGGTGGACTCGCCGCTGCAGTGACTGGCCAGGAGTCGATTTCAGCCTTCTTGATTCAACTTGGCGACACGAATTTGTGGCTTCTGCCTAGCGGCGCGGAAATGTCGGATCTGTCCAGACATTGCACACCGCTCGAAATGGAGCTTCGTCTAACGGAGCTCCGGGACCAATTTGACTATGTGCTGATCGACGCTCCGTCAGCCAACCACTACGCGGATGCGCTCGCACTCGGAGCGATGACGGACGGTGTGGTGCTGGTGCTGGATTCCGAATCCACGCACCGGGACGCCGCTCGCCGCGCAGCAATGAGTTTACGGGCCGCAAGAGTACGAACGATCGGTGCGATCCTGAACAAGAGAAGTTACCCAATTCCCCAATTCATTTACAGGATGATGCGATGAAAGCTCTGGCTAGGCAGCATGTGCGTCGCCGGGACCGCGGCATCGTCGTGGCCCTCGATCTGGCTCTCGGCGTCGGCTCATTCATTCTTGCGGTGTTCTTGCTGCAGGACCAGCGAGGCGTGAGCTGGAGCAGGGATGTACTGACCGTCGGATTCCCTTGCGTGCTTTTCGCACGCCTGGTGGGAATCTTTGGGGCGCGCTTGGAAGAAACCTCATTGCGGTATCCCAGTTCTCGGGATGCTCTGCGGGTCATCCAAGGAGTCATCACGGGCAGTATCTTGCTTTTTCTTTGCATTCGCGTGGTTTCCGGAATGCATCTTCCCGCTGCCGTCTTCGTTCTGGACAGTTCCTTGCTCCTTTGCGTCTGGATGGGCGTGCATTGTGGCGCCAGACTCTACGATTCGCTGCGCTTGAGACCCCGGCGAAAGGAAAAGCGCGCCATTGTCATTGGGGCCGGCGACGCAGGCGCGAGCCTGGTCAAGGAGCTGGCATCCGATCACAGCACCCTGTCCAAACCGATCGCCCTCTTGGACGACGATACCGCCCGGCAAGGCCAGTCGATTTATGGTGTCCCGGTGGCCGGCGGCGTAAATGACCTGGAAGCCGTGGCACGGCAATGTCACGCCAACGAGGTATTGATCTGCGTGCCCAGCGCGACGCCCCAGCAGATGAGTCGCATTCTTGCCGTCTGCCGCCAAGCCAATCTGCCTGTACGCACCTTGCCTACGCTTGCGGAACTTATGGATGGGCAGGTATCTCAGAGCTCCCTCCGCCAACTGAACATACGCGACTTGCTCAACAGGGACGAGATTTGTCACGACCCGGAGGAGATTCGCAAGGTTGTCGGCGGCAAAGTCGTGCTGATCACCGGGGCGGGCGGGAGCATCGGTTCGGAACTTGCCCGGCAAGTTGCGTCAGGTTCGCCTACAACTCTCCTGCTCCTCGACAAATCCGAGAACAGCCTGTTCTACATCCATCGGGAACTTCGCGAACGTTACCCCGACCTCTTGCTGCGTCCCCTGCTCATCGATCTCGCCTGCCGTGACTTTGTGGATGAGTTCATGCGCGACGAAAAACCGGAGATCATCTTCCACGCGGCGGCGCACAAACACGTCGGCCTGATTGAGATGCATCCTCGCGAAGGCATTCGAAACAACGTGCTCGGAATTCGCAATTTGGCCCTGGCCGCGTTACGGTGCGGGGCTTCGCTCTTCCTGAACATCTCTTCGGACAAGGCCGTGAACCCCAGAAATTACATGGGCTGCACGAAGCGAATCACGGAATTGCTGATGCAGGACTTGGCGCGGCACGGCACCACCCGATTTATGAATGTGCGTTTTGGAAACGTGGCGGGCAGCACCGGCAGCGTTTTGCGTCTCTTCTGGGACCAAATTCAACAAGGCGGTCCACTCCTTGTCACCGACCCGCGTGCTACCCGCTATTTCATGTCCATCCCTGAAGCGGTCTACCTCATTTTGCGCGCGGCAGAATTGGGACGCGGAGGAGAAACCTTCGTCTTTGAGATGGGAGAGCCGATCAACATCTACGAACTGGCCAAGAGCATGAGCCTCCTCGCCGGCCGCATGCCGGGCAAGGACATCTCGATTCACTTTGTCGGTTTACAACGCGGTGAAAAGGTCGCCGAAGAGCTGTGGGAAGAGTGGGAATACCCTGCCCGGACACCCATTAAAGAGATCCTGGTCATCACGGAACGAAATCCGGCGTCCGAAAGGGTGCTCGACAAAATTCACAAGTTGGAAACCTGTCTTGCCGAAAACGACCGCGACGGTCTACGCGACTACGTCTATCGCATGGTACCCCAGTTTGCTAGAAACCGCAGGGAGATACAGTTCGAGATCGAATCCACAATCACCACACCGGCCGTGGCGACAGGGAGAGTCAATTGAGCATGTCCGTTCCGCTGGCGCGGCCCGATGTGGGCGATTTGGAGCTCCAATACGTCACGGAGGTGTTGCAGTCCGGGATGCTGAGCCTGGGTCCCACCGTCCCTAAGTTCGAATCAAAGTTCGCGTCGTTTGTCGGACGCAAGCACGCTATAGCAGTCAATAGCGGAACTTCCGCACTTCATCTGTGCGTGCGCGCTCTCGGCATCGGGCCGGACGACGAAGTAGTTACCTCTTCGTTTAGCTTCGTGGCCTCGACGAACTGTATTTTGTACGAAGGCGGAGTGCCGGTTTTCGTAGACGTCGATCCGGACACCTTCAATCTTTCGCCCGAGCAAATACACCGGTTCCTGTCGCAGCGCTGTGAGCTCGATGCGGCGGGTGCCTGTATCAACAAAGAGACAGGGCGCCGCGTGAAGGCGATCCTCCCGGTCCATGTCTTCGGCTTGCCATGCGATATGGACGCAATCGAACGGCTTGCACAGGAGTACGGCTTGTCGGTGATCGAGGATGCCTGCGAAGCGCTGGGGGCCGACTACCGCGGCCGCCGCGCCGGCAGCTTCGGGGACGCTTCGTGCTTCGCCTTCTATCCCAACAAACAAATGACGACTGCCGAGGGCGGAATGATCGTGACGGACGACGACGCCATCGCCGAAGCGTGTAGCAGCATGCGCAACCAGGGCAGAAACTCCAAGTCAGAGTGGCTGGATCACGCGCGGCTGGGTTTCAATTACAGGTTAAGTGACATTCATGCGGCGCTCGGGCTTGCTCAACTGGAGCGCATCGACACCCTGCTCGAAAGGCGGCGCGATGCAGCGGCTTCCTACGGCAAGAAGCTGCGTGGAATCACCGGGCTTTCCACCCCAAAGGAGTCAAACGGCAGCGCGCGAAGCTGGTTTGTATACGTCGTCCAACTGGCTTCAAAAAATGGATCGGAGCAGCGCGATCAGGTCTTGAATGGCCTTCGTTCCTCCGGTATCGGTTGCCAGGCCTACTTCCCCGCCATTCATCGCCAACCTTATATGAAGGACCTGTATTTCGCTCCATTCGGTAAACTCCGGGAAACGGAGATCGCTTCCGATCAATGCCTGGCGATTCCCTTCTTTTCGACAAT
>JBKOXA010000109.1:0-4538 GCA_046724685.1 Acidobacteriota bacterium
TCTCGACCTGCTCTCCCCATCGCCCGTAGAGTGCCGCAAGCTGCTGTTGCGCTCCCAGACGATCGTTGAGGATGCTCTGGATGTTTTTCTGAGCGCTTATCTGTCGCAGCCGGTCGATTCGTTTGGAACTTGACTCTCCAACGGTTTTATCGCCAAGGCCAGCGGCTTCTGTCTTCAGTCTTGCCTGATCAGCCGTCAGCGCGACCACGTCGGCCCTGGCCAACTGCTCAGCCTGCGCAATCAGTTGTTTCCTGTTGCGTAGGGATCGCCATGTTGATAGCTGCTGTGCAAACGTCGTGTACTGTTCGGCTGAGGCGACAGCAGTTTGCCCATCGTCCTTAGAAGCACTATCCCTGTACTGCTGCATGGCGGCTTGGCGCGCCGCTAGTTCCTGCTGAAGCTTGACTCGCTGATCTCCGCTTTCGCGGGCGAGGTCTTCGATCGAATCGGTCAGCTCGTTTTGGTCGAGGCCAAGTTGCGCCTTCGCAATCTCCAAGTCGCTGCCATTGGAAACCGCAACCGCCGGTTTCGTGCCCGCGCCTGCACTGAGTGATACGATCCGAGCCTGGTCGTTCTTGATGGTCTCCTGAAGCTCGGTGACCCTTTGCTGCAATGCCAATGCTTTACCGCTTAGATTTGGTTTTTCAATGCTTGCCTGCCTCAGTGACTGCGAGAACGCCTGGTCGACTTCGTGATCCGCAAGGCGCTCCGCCTCCCGGGCGAGTTCCTTCTCCTCCGCCGACTGTGCCAAGGCAGCCAGAGTTGCCGCTGTCTGCCAGGGCCGTTGATCCACAACTCCGGGCGGTACATAGGCCCCCGTCCAGCTCCCCTTCCTAGCCTGCAAAAACGGAAGATATGCCATCACCCCGCGAGTCAGAAACGCACCAGCCAGGGTGACGGCCAGCACAATCAGCATGATTAGGACAATCACCATGCGGACCCGATTCATACGCACACCTTTCGTTTAAACCTCTGGTTGACTGTATCGCAAAATGCAGAACAAATTTAGTGTTCAATTGCAGATGAGAGGCCATCGAACCGATGGGAATCACGGCCCGGGAAGCAACCCGTCGAAACTGGGAACTCTCGCCACCAAGAAGTCTCGTTGTTGGCGAAATCAGGCGATTACAGTCACTGAGAACTTGGCCATCCGGGGCCATTTGATGTCTCTCGTGATTGCGCCCGAGTACCGGCAAGCCGGAAGTTATCTGTTCGCCCGTCGGATCAGTCCCGACAAAACGCCCCAGCAGTGACCGACTCCGCTCAGTGCGGTGAAAGTTTGTCTTCGAGAGGGGTATGCGGCTTGCTTTTATGTTAGTCGTGTTTGATGAACGTGCCGTCGTTCAGCTCGGCCATTGCTTGGCGCAGCTCCGCTTGCGTATTCATCACAATGGGGCCGTACCAGGCCACCGGTTCTTCGATGGGCTTGCCGGAGACGAGAAGGAAGCGGATACCTTCGTTGCCGGCTTGGACGGTGATTTCGTCGCCGCGATCGAAGAGCACCAGCGAGTGGTTGCTGGCGTCGTACTTGGCCGGTGCATCGGGTTTCGCGGCTTGCTCGGTGAGAACCGCGCGAGGTTCCGAGGAATCGCGAAACGTGCCGGAACCCGCGAACACGTAAGCAAACGCGTTGCGCGTGGTTTCGACTTTGAGCCGCTTGCGCTGACCGGGCAGAACTGAAATATCGAGGTAGTTCGGGTCAGCTGCCACGCCCTCGACGGGACCTTTTTTACCCCAGAACTCGCCACAGATGACGCGCACTCGGGTGCCGTCGTCGTCGCCAACCTCGGGTATGGCGCTCGACGGGATGTCCTGATAACGCGGGGCGGTCATCTTCAGCGCAGAAGGTAGATTGGCCCAGAGTTGGAAGCCGTGCATTCGCCCGTGGGTATCACCCTTGGGCATCTCCTGGTGCAGGATGCCGCTGCCGGCGGTCATCCACTGAACGTCACCGGCAGTCATCTTGCCTTTGTTGCCTAAGCTGTCGCCGTGCTCGACCGAGCCCGCGAGGACGTAGGTGATGGTCTCAATGCCACGGTGCGGATGCCACGGAAATCCGGCGAGATAGTCTCTTGGATTGTCGTTGCGAAAGTCGTCCAGCAGGAGAAATGGATCGAACTCCTTCGTTTTGCCGAATCCAAAAGCGCGCTGCAACTTGACGCCAGCACCTTCGATGGTGGGCTGCGTTTGAAGAATCTGCTTGACGGGTCGGAGTGACATAAATTTCCTTTCTAGCTGTTTGGCAAGTTCGATGTATGACGGTCGCGAACCATTCAGGCCTTCACGAACTGGAGGTCGAGAGTGATGGTCACCTCGTCACCGACAAGAATACCGCCAGACTCCAGAGCAGCGTTCCAAGTCAGGCCAAAGTCTTTGCGGTTGATCTTGGTGGTCGCCGAGAGCCCCAAGCGGGTATTGCCCCATGGATCCTTGGCGGGCGGGGTCGGTCCGTCGACGGTAAAAACCACGCTGCGGGTGACGTCGCGAATGCTCAGGTTGCCCGTGACCGTCAGTTCTCCCTCGTCGGTGCGGAGGACGCGCGTCGACTTGAAGGACAGCGTAGGAAACTTCTCTACGTGAAAGAAATCCGGGCTCTTCAGATGAGTGTCGCGCTGGGTATCGCGCGTGTTGATGGAGGCCGCCTCGATGGAAGCCTCGACACGAGAGTTCGTGTGATCGGTTTCGTCCAGGGTCAGCATTCCAGCGACCGTTGGGAATTGCCCTCTCACGTTGGAGATCATCATGTGTTTGACCTTGAATTCGGCCACGGAATGTACCGGGTCGATATTCCAAGTTGTCGTTGCAGTTGTGGTTTGGATTCTAGCGGGTGTGCTCATGGTTGCCATCCTTTCTCTCCATTAGATGCGTTATAACGATAATCGTTGTAACAAATATTATTGGAAAGAGCGGCAGCACATCATCGACAATCCGGCTGGAGTGGATTGCGTTCGAGAGAATGCGAGGCAAGGAATTGCCAGAATTCTAAGCCTCATAGATACAGTTAGATACAGAAACTGACAAGGGAGCTGATCGTTATACACGGCACTTTTCGCCCGGCTCGTAAACTACTGAGATTAGCCGCCTTGCGAAGGAAGTTGTGTTTTACCGCGCGCTTCGCACAGAGAGAGCCAGGGTGAATCAGTTTCCCGGCATCCGACGGATCTCGGTCGGCTGTGATGACTCCATGAGCCTCGCGAGCCCCTGCAGGACGTCTGCCAGGATGTTCATAATTCTCTCGTAAGATTCCAGGAAATCCTCAGAAGGTGTGAAAATTCCGCTGCATCATGCCGCAGAGGATCAGCGGCGACCAGCGATCTCCGGGAATTTCCAGCTGAGCATTCAGCGACCGCCGCTTTGGGTTGGGCTTCCTCTTTTTGCAAATCCATACAGTATCATTTAACTTGCATTTAGCAAGTGAACTGTGCAGACTTACCTTGCTTGATCAAGCGGATCTTAACTGCGATGGATTTTTGAAAGGCGAAGGAGAGGCACTGCCCCAACATGTTGCGGTGTCTTTGAAATCGTCTCCGAAACAAAAATCGAGCTTCGAGATGACTACAACACTGAGAATTCTGTAAGCGATCCGAGAACAACGCCTGAGGAGCAGTCGGTCACCGAAATATTGATTGCAACAGTCCAGTTACACTACCGATTCGCAGGAGCATTTGTGATTGTGCGGGTGGTTTGGCCTCGGAGAAATCTTCAAGGAGTAGAGCGATGTTGGAAAAGAGCAAAGCATACAGTGGCTTTTCGGTGAACGACACCCAAAAAGCCAAGGACTTTTATAGCCGAACGCTAGGGTTGGAGGTTTCCGAATCCAATGGCCTGTTGAAACTTCACCTTGCTGGCGGCACCACGGTTCTCATTTATCCCAAGCCCAATCATGCTCCGGCGACCTTCACGATCCTCAATTTTCCGGTGGATAGTGTGGACAAAGCGGTGGACGACCTTACGGCGCGTGGCGTTCGCTTTGAGATCTATAGCGAGCCTAGTCTCAAAACCGACGAAAGAGGAGTTTTCCGCGGCGGCGGCCCGGTCATAGCGTGGTTCAAAGACCCCGCCGGCAACATTTTGTCCGTTCTCGAGCAGAAGTGACGGAAAAACAGTCGCGAAAGCCGAGTTCCAGCTGGTTGGTTCACAAACTGCAGAAAAAGGAGACAACGAACAATGTCACAAGCGACACACCAACAAGGGCAACTTCAATTACAGATCTACGACTTGCGGCGCGAAGCCAAGTTGCGACAGGCACGTGATTGGTTCTTCCAGAACTACCATGTGGAAACCTTCGATGACGCCATGCGTCTTGCCCCACCAGGAACGGAAAATGGAGCGCTGGCGATGATGGTGTTCAGCTACTGGGAGCAGGCTTGCGCGTATCTTAACCACGGCCTTTTGCACGAAGACCTGTTTTTTGAAACCAGCGGCGAGTTTTTCGGCGTCTGGGAACTGGTGAAGGGCATTGTGCCTCAGGGCCGCGAGCGGTTCGCGAACAAGCAATTCCTCGCAAACCTGGAAAAAGCCGCACAGCGCTATGAATC
>JBKOXA010000046.1:0-43461 GCA_046724685.1 Acidobacteriota bacterium
TTTCACAGCTGCTCGCTCGCAAGAAGCTGCCCCCGGCACCAGAAAGGACAGACATCTACCAGAAAATGGCGAAAGTGTTGAAGCTTCCGAGCGATAGACTGTCGAAGCTGGCTGAGCTCCAGCGCCAGGAAGAACTGAAAAGAGACCTCACGGGCCCGCCCGCACCAATGTTTAGGGAAATTCGGGAATTGGTCCTCCGCAAGTGCGTGCCCGACAAAGAAAGACAGGTACGTGAGATCTTTGAGAAGCAGCCCTTCGGCGAACTCGAACGCCTCGTCACGCAAAAGCTTTTGGACGTGATCAAAAAAGTCGCCAAAGAAGAATTGAACAGTGAAAACTGGCTCCATCTGGTGGCTCGACTCGCGGGCCGGAGCTATGAACAAACACGGGTAACCCTCCTTGAGTTTCTGGACACGGACGTCTTCAGCTTGTCGCCTGAAAACTGTGTCTCCTTCCTGGATCCACTGATCGAGTCCTGGGATGTCGATCTGACCACCTTTGGCATGGAAATCGTTTTAAATCGGAGAATCGTGCCGGGGGATCCCAGGAGGTTTGAGTTTGTTGAGGCGGAACCGCTTCAACCCGAAGTAGAACCGGGGTTCACGGAATTTATGAAGGATCGTTCCCTCAGCGGAAGTGCTTCCAAGGAAGAAATAGAGCTTTTGAGAAAGCTGAGGTTCAATGGAAAACGGCCTACTCCACTGTACTACTACCGCGAATTGCAAAGCCTGAGAGACCCGCTCCATTTTCGGGCCTAAGGGCCAGGATGCTACGGGCGAAAATTCTTCTGATTCTTTTGTCGCGCTAACTCGCGATCATCTGTCTGTTTTTTCTGACGCTCGGCTTCTCTCGCCGGGGCCTCTAGTTTATCGACTCTCGCGGCTTCCACCAGGGCAAGCTCAGCGTCGCTGTTCGCTCGTTTTGAATAAATAACGAGACCAAAGCGGCCGGTGGAGGGAGTACGGACAAGGTTGAAGGAATATTGCAAATCTTCCCAGGACGCCACAGTTTTTTGCTGCGCGTCGTATCCTAGGTTCGGCGTGGAAGTGGGTTCTGACAAAACGCTCGACGGAGGTCCATACTTCGCCGAAATGGAATTCATCATATCTTCGGCGGTAAGCCCTTCGGTGGAACTTTGATCATACCTGACAGTGACCTTGTACAGCTCTCCGTTGAAGAAGGAGAAAAGAACTTGCTCGACGCTATCCGACCGGTAGGACGCTCCGGGAAGGCTCGGCGGCCACCATGTGAATTCCTGAAATAACGTTGGAGCACCGTGAGTTGTGTTTACATCCGATAACCTCTTCTCGGCGCGCTTCAAGACGGTTGCGAGATTCGTTCCCAGTGAAAATTCACGATACTTCGAAAGGTTCTGCGCTCGGAGGAGCGGGGCGGCCAAAAGGAAGGCCGCAAGAGAAAGGGTTAAACCACGGATGGCTTTCATTTTCATATCTCCCGCAAATTCTTTAAGACCTGGAAACTGCCGTTGCCTAATCTAACCTTCTCCAAATTCAAGAGCGCCGGCTGTCGATCGAGAACCCGCGACCATTCGCTCCCGGCGACACACGCAGACCGGAATTCTTCAATTCGTACAGCGGACTTAGGCGGTGCGCCTTCCGGATCGAGCTGAGTAGAACGACGAGAGGGCATACCACACCGGCCAGCCCTGAGTGCCAGCAATGATCGCTCATTCTCCCCATCTGGTTCACGATCTTAGAGGAGATCCCAGGCGGCGCGATGTCCTGTTTTGCACAGTCTTGTAAAGACTATCTTGGTAGTGTGGAGATCGCCCCGAACGTTCGACGACGCTGGGGCGTTTCGGCGTGAATATGAAAGTCCAGAAACCGAAAACCGGCGGAGCCCTCGCCTCTTTCAATGCCCAAGCCTTCCTCGATACCGCGGGAGTGGCGAGAAAGGTCATTGACTATCGGAGAGGCGAATCCATTTACTCGCAAGGCGAGGCCGCAGAGACCGTGATGTACATCCAGAAGGGCGGCGTGAAATTGTCGGTGGTGAATGGGTCCGGAAAAGAAGCTGTCGTCGCTATGTTCGGTCCCAGCGATTTTTTTGGCGAGGGATGCATGGCGGGACAGACTCTCCGAATGGGCACCACGTCGGCCATTACGCCGACCACCCTTCTTGTGATCCAAAAAAATGAGTTGCTGCGGGTGCTCCACGCCGAGCATGAACTGTCGGATCATTTCATCGCCTATATGCTCGCGCACAACATACGTGTCGAAGAAGACCTGATTGACCAGCTCTTTAACTCTAGCGAGAAGCGCTTGGCACGAACACTTCTTCTTCTCGCACGCTACGGAAAGCAAGATCAGCCAGTGCGCATCTTGCCGCGAGTTTCACAAGAGACCCTGGCCAGCATGGTTGGAACCACGCGTTCGCGCGTGAATTTCTTCATGAACAAATTCAGGAAGCTGGGCTTCATCGAGTACAACGGCAAAATTAAGGTCAATAAGTCATTGCTGACCGTCGTCTTGCACGAGTAAGTCCGTAAATCGTCTCTTATGTCCGGGGCGCATTCCGGAATCAAATGGAAAGGCCGTTGAACCAAGTCATTCCAGCACGATTGGTGCTTGGGTGATCGTTCCGCAACACATGGATTCACAGGAAATCGAATGTCACTTCCGAAAATAATTCCCGTTGCAGAAACCGTCGCACTGATTGAATTGGCACCTCTCGTCCTGGAGAAAAGGCCAAACGAACCGGTGGCCCTTCCGGTGCGTCCAGCGCTTCCGAATCGAATCGCAGTCGTCGGCAACTATCTTCCAAGACACTGCGGGATCGCGACATTCACAACAGATTTGTGCGACGCCATTCATGCGGAATACGGCGCGACGGAGTTGCTGGCTCTCCCCGTGAACGATACCGAAGAGGGCTATGGATATCCCGCCAGAGTGCGATTCGAGTTGTCTGAGGACGATCTGGCTTCCTACCGGCAGGCAGCCGACTTCCTGAATTTCAGCAATATCGATCTGGTTTGCCTGCAGCATGAGTATGGGATCTTTGGCGGCCGCGCCGGCGCACATATCCTCGAACTCTTACGGCGGCTGAACATGCCGTTTGTCACGACGTTGCACACTGTCCTTCGCGATCCAGATCCCGACCAGCGCGCGGTGATGGAAGAAATTGCGACCCTTGCGGACCGGTTGATTGTCATGAGCCAGCAGTCCGCGGACATCCTTCAGGAAACCTTCCACGTTCCAAGTGAGAAAATCGATCTGATTCCGCATGGCATTCCAGATTTGCCTTTCACCGACCCGACTTTCTACAAAGACGCATTCGGGACCGAAGGAAAGGACGTGTTGCTGACGTTTGGTCTACTCTCGCCTAACAAGGGCATCGAAAATGTGATCAAGGCACTGCCTAGCATTCTTTCAAAGCACAGCAACGTGGTTTACATGGTTTCCGGCGTAACGCACCCGCATATCTTGCGGCAAGAAGGCGACAAATACCGACAATCCCTCGAGACCCTAGCGAAGGACCTAGGAGTTGAAGCCAACGTCATCTTCCGCAATCGCTTCGTAAGCCCTCAAGAGATGGTGGAACTGATTGGCGCGGCGGACATCTACATCACGCCTTACAAACACAAGGCGCAAGTCGTTTCCGGCACGCTCGCCTACGCTTTAAGCGCCGGCAAAGCGATCATTTCGACGCCCTACTTACATGCGATTGAACTCCTGGACGACGAGCGCGGCGCACTGGTTCCTTTCGATGATCCGCAAGCGATTGCCGCCAAAACCGTAGAACTTCTGGATAACGGTACGGCAAGGCACGCCATGCGGAAACGCGCCTATTTGTATGCTCGAGATATGGTGTGGAGTCGCGTTGCCCAGAAGTACATGAAGAGTTTTGAACGCATTTACAATGAGCGTCTACGAAATCCACGCGCCACTTTCTTGGCGCGGAACACCGAAAAGACTCTCGACCGGCTTCCGCCGGTAAATCTGGACCACCTGTATCGCATGACCGACCATACGGGAATCGTGGAGCACGCGGTTTTCGTGATCCCGAACTATCCGGAAGGCTACTCGACAGACGATAACGCCCGCGCGCTCATCGTGGCGATTCTCCTTGAAGAGTTCGGAGCGGGCGCAGTAAGAAATGCAGCCGATTTAGCCTCGCGTTACCTGGCATTCCTATGGCTTGCGTTTGACCCGGCCACAAAGCGCTTCAGGAATTGCTTGAGCTACGAACGCCAATGGCAGGAGCACGAAGGCTCCGAAGACAGCCACGGGCGAGCCCTGTGGGGATTAGGCACGGTCCTGGGCCGATCCAAAGACGCAGGGTGGCGCGGCGCTGCGGGACGCATGTTTGAGCTGGCCTTGCCGGCGGCAACCGAATTCAAGAGTCCGCGCGCTTGCGCTTTTGCCCTGCTCGGACTGCAGGAGTATCTCGATTCCTTCCCGGGAGATCGGGCGGCTCTGAGTGCGTCCGACGTCTTGGCAAATCGATTGTTGAACGCTTATCGCTCCAATCGCTCCGCCGACTGGAATTGGTTTGAAAATGGTCTGGCGTACTCAAACGCGCGGCTGCCACAGGCCCTGATCCGGGCCGGATTGCGCGGCGCAAACGACGAGATGGTGTCGGCAGGGCTCGAGGCGTTGGATTGGCTGGTCACGATTCAGCGATGCCAAGTGAAGGGCCATTTCGTGCCCATTGGATCGCAGGGTTTCTACTCCAAAAAAACGGAAAGGGCACGATTCGATCAGCAACCGGTCGAGGCCTGTGCAGTCGTTTCAGCCTGCCTGCAGGCCTATCGTGCTACAGGAAAAGGTCGCTGGCGCAAAGCAGCGTGGTCCGCGATGAACTGGTTCTTGGGAGACAACGATCTTCAAGTTGAGCTCTACGATCCGACCACCGGCGGGTGCCGCGACGGCCTGCATCCCGACCGCGCAAACGAAAATCAGGGAGCGGAATCCACATTGTCGTTCCTGATGGCTCTCCTCGAAATGCGCAAGCTTGAAGAATCCGACGGCACAGCAAACCAGGTCTGATCTTCTGAATAGCCAGTTTAGAACAAGCGGGACTGCGAAAGGTCGATAAATGAGTGCTTCAAAATTGTCCATAGAAGCAACAACGAAAAGGTACGAAACGCTGTTTCACCGGCACTCTACCAATCCCATTTTGACTGGAAAGGATTGGCCGTACTCCATCAACAGCGTCTTCAATGCCGGCGCGACATTTCTGCCGGACGGTTCAACTCTCCTGCTATGTCGCGTCGAGGATCGCCGCGGCCTCTCTCATCTGTGCGTAGCTCGTTCGGTGAACGGCGTTGACGAATGGCAAATCGATCGCGAACCCACACTCCTGCCGAATCCCGAGCAGTATCCCGAGGAGCTATGGGGCATCGAAGATCCCCGCATCACATACGTAGCGGAGCTCAAAAAATATGCCATTGCATACACGTCATATTCCCGCGGTGGCCCCGGTGTGTCCTTGGCTCTCACCGAGGACTTTCGGAGCTTTGAACGAATCGGCGTCATCATGCCTCCAGACGACAAGGACGCAGCTCTGCTGCCGCGCAGGATCAACGGATACTGGGCTTTGATCCACCGGCCCATGACCCCTCTTGGAGCGCACGTCTGGATCTCGTATTCTCCCGACCTGCGACATTGGGGAAGTCACAAGCTCATGCTGGAAGCGCGCCGGGGTGCGTGGTGGGATGCAAACAAGATTGGCATGTCGCCTCCACCGATTGAAACCTCACGAGGCTGGCTGATGATTTATCACGGCGTCAGAAGGACGCCGTCTAGTTCCATCTACCGGCTGGGTCTGGCGCTCTTCGATCTCGAGCGGCCGGAAAAATGTCTGGTGCGCGGAGATTCGTGGATGTTTGCGCCGGAGGCTGACTACGAGCGACACGGAGACGTCCAAGATGTCGTATTCCCATGCGGCTATACTGTCGCGGCAGACGGAGATACGATCAATCTCTATTACGGCGCCGCGGATTCCAGCATTGCTTTGGCTCACGGCAGCATTCGCGCCCTTCTGAGTTGGCTCGATGCCAACGGCCATTCAGAGCACAGCAACAACCGCCGTCACAGCTGATGGCCCTAGCTTTTCGCGCACGATCACGCAAAAAAAAGAGGCCAGACTGCAAAGGATGTTGCAAACCGTTTCGACCCTTGGAGTTCGGCCCCTCGAGATTCACAGCTCGCTCGGATCAGAAACATTTCAGCCGAGCTGCCTACACCCGACTACTGATTCGAAGCTCGCTCCGATTCGTTGCGCGGTGCACTCTTCTGTAGAGCATTAACAAGATGACGGCCGGCCGCGGGTACACCCATCTTTTCACTTCTTACGATGTCCTTTGCCTTGATGGCATGACCATAAACGTCTGCGCTTGCGTCATCGTCGGGACGAAGCGTGGAACCCTCGAGCGAAATGCCGGCAAACAAACCGCGGGAACGCGAGTAGCTAAGAATTTCAGCTCGCATCCAGGCGTCGGTATTTGCGGAAGCATCACGTCCTTTGGGGCCCGCGGCAACGGAGGCATCCGCACCCAGCTTAACCTTACTGCTGAGAATCGATTCCATGCCTCGGTCGTTCATGACCAACAGGATCAAGTCGGTCGCTTGTCCTCCGATCTGAAAACCGATGCTGCCACCTTCCAATGCGTACATGGCTGGTGCTCCCCAGGGCCCACGGAACTTCTGGCCCTGGCGGCAAACCATCGCGCCGCGCCCGTAGCTCGCGCCTACACCAAATGCAAGTTTCATCACGGACGGAATCACGATCACGCACTCGGCCTTTTCCAGCAGCTCTTGAGGAATGTTGTCCGGAACGTTGAGCACCTCCTGCATTACAACGCCACATTCTTCAAGGCGTTTCTGTTCGTTGTTCAGCTTGGTTGGGTATACCGCCACTGCTGCAAGCATGAGACATGTTGCGGCAACTAAATGTTTCTTCATCACTGACCTCCACGGTCAAAACTTCTAGTGCACACGTTTCGCCCCGGAGCAGATCTTTCACTGAGGGGCTTCCGATACCTACATCACGAGAGGGCGATCAGTTGGCCGACTCTCAGGCGGGACGTTGTTGCGGTTTATAAAACCAGTGGTATTGCTCGGAATTCTACTGATCGTTCTTGGCCTAAACTAGACGTCGCGCCGTGGCCGGATCCAATCTCGTTGCATGAAGTTGTTTCTCCGCACGCAGGACTTGGCCGAGACGATCTGCCGAGAAGCATTTGAGGCCTGCGCAAAAGTCTTTTTTTCTTTTCCCTACGAGAACATCTTAAACCTCTGCCGCTAAAGAGTCTGTGCACATAAGGACACCTTTCTGGCTACTTTTGCTTTCGCCAGCGCAGAGGATCGTTGCCAGTAACGTTGCCGCCACTCGGACAACCCGGCGGCTCGGCCGCAACGACCGCGGGTAGGAGCAAGCAGCGTCCTAATTTGACCTTTTGAGCTCAGTGACAATTCTCTTCGCTTCCTTCATACGCTCTTTGTAGAACGTCGGACTGATCAGGATCTTGTTGTCGCCAACTCGTACGTGCTCCTCAATGCCCTTCTTCGACAAGAAGAGGGACAATGCCAGGTACGTTTTGATTTCTTTCTCGAGAAACTTGACTGCAATTCGTTTGGATTCGTCCATTGCTGACCTCCAACCCGGCATCGTTAGAAGAACTGCGGCCGACGAACACGAGAACCACAACAACCCAGTCACGGCTGTGCATCCGACTTGGTGAAGCGCCTATAAGTGCCAAGACTAAAAACGCGATCAAGATCAAGCAGCTCTTCTTCTGCTTGAGAATTCGGCCACTGAATCCCAGCGCCGCGCCCCAACAGCCGCCTGGAGTGTCTGGCAGACTGACACCCCGGGGCCGGTTTTGCGCCGAGCGCCTTAGTTCAAGTAGAAGCTGATGGAAATGCGGTCGCCAGGATATCTGCGGTTGTACAGATAATATCCATCGTGGTAGTAGTCCACGTAGACGTCATCACGGTCGTACCAATCGTCTGACCAGTATTCTGGCCACGGGTCAATCAGACCGAACCAATAGCCGCCGTAGTGAAAGCGCTGACGGCCGCCAATAAACACCACGGGTAGACTATCGATGCGGAAGCTGTGATCCCGGCCGTAATGGGTGCGGAAACGGTCATCTGGAACATGGTATCCCTGGTAACCGCCGCGTTGTTGCCAGGTACGGTGCTCGGACTGCCAGCTACGCGCGCGATCGCCCTGCCAGGCAACCTGCTGCCGCTGCGCCTGAGATGGACTTCGTTGCTCTGCTGACCGGTCTTCGCGATCCTGATGCTGTTGTTGCTGCTGAGCTTTCTGCCGATCATTCGCAGAATCGTCTCGCCGTTGCTGTTGCTGTCGTCGCTCCTGATCTTGTTGCTGTTTGGCAATTTGTTGCTCGTGTTTATTTGACTTGTCTTGTTGCTGCTGTCGCTGTTCTTGTTTTGCCGAGCTGTCATGCTGCTGTCGTTGCTGATCTCGCTGCGTTCGGGTTTGTTCCTGCTGGTCTGGTTTCGCCGACTTGGCCCTCTGGTCTTGTTTGTCCGGTTTCTCCTGTCGTGCCCCAGCCGGAAAACCGATTCCGAGCAGCAGAAAGAGCGCCGTCGTGTGAATGATTGCTGTCCGTTTCAAGGTAGTGCCTCCATCGCATCTACTTCTGCCTGTCAGTCGTCAATGAATGGCGCGTCCACTGCCGGGACCTGTGCTTGCATCGAAACGCCGCGCGCTAAAATCTAGAGTGTTTGCTCGTCACCCAACTCGACTGTAGCCAGCAAGACAATCCTTGTTCGTGTAAGTTCATCCTGAACCTTCAAGGAGCCCGCGTCTGTTCACTTGTGTACAATCTTCAGGTCTCTTGGCCGCGCATCGCGCTGACCTCTCCGTGACGCACCAACCGTGACACGATTCCGGAACGACCCGATCGCGTCTACGCTTGTTCGCCTGGCGCGCGTACTGTTGTTGCCAGCCCGTTACAGTAAGCAACGACCAGCCGCACGGGCTATTCCTGGCTTCGGCCGGACTCAGCGTTCAAATCCGTTACACGCGAAACAGCCGCGTCCGCGGCCACGCGTGAATTCGGCTTCTTTGATTTCATTGCATACAGAGCTCGGTCCGCTGCGTAGAGCAGGGTTCCGATGGATTCGGCATGGCTCGGATAACCGGCCACGCCGACGCTTACCGAGAGCGGCGGTTGTTCGGCATCCTTAGCAAGGAGATCGCAAATTCGCTGTCCCACCAATGTGGCGGCGGCTGCGCCCGTTTCGGGCAGAACCAGGGCGAACTCGTCCCCGCCGTGGCGCGCTGCGGTGTCCACCGAACGGCAGCAATCGGAAACAATCTCTGCCAGCCTGCACAGCGCCCGGCTTCCCACTAGGTGCCCGAATTGATCGTTGATCTTCTTCAATCCGTCGAGGTCCAGCAGTAGAAGTGAAAATTCACGTCCCGTTCGCTTTGATCGAGAGATCTCCGCGTGCAATACCTCGAATAGGCGTCTATGATTGGCTAAACCGGTCATGGAATCGCTTGATGCCTGGTGACGCAGTTGGCCCTCGAGCGTCCGCTGCTCGGTGACATCCACGACGATGACTTCATGGCCCGCAAAGTTTCCATGATCGTCATATACACCGCGTCCGCTTAGCCTGGCTTTCAGCGTCGTGCCATCCGTCCGCTGCCATTCCACCTCGACCGGCTCGATTCGCTTGGTCTCAGGGATAAGGCCCGCGAAAGGCGAATCATTGCGGAGGTTGGGAATAATTTCGGATTCTTGATTTGCCGCCAGCAGTTCAACTTTAGACGCGTAGCCAAGCATCGTTGCCAATGCCTGATTCACGTCGAGCAGTTCGCCATCTGCGTCACACTGGTAGATCCCGTACGTGGGATTGTCCGCCAGCGCCTTGTAAAGGGATTGCGAATGGCGCAACGCTCTTCGCGCCTCTTCCAGTTCCTCGCGCAGTTTCTTGCCGTTGAGCGCCCGGCGAACAGCCATCGGCAATTGTGTTATATGGCCTTGTTCAATGGATTCGAATACGCCTTCGACGCCTAATTCCAGGGATTGACCTCCCAAACCGTTCGTCAAGAAGATCAGCGGGATATCCTGCTCAGTCTGATGAAGAGCTTGCAATACCTGGGAGCCTTTGCAGCCCGGACTGGGGTACTCAACAACGAGGACATCGTAGGATCGCGAGCGGAGCTGTTCCGCGCATTGTGTTACGTTCAAAACAGAATCAGACGTAACCGCGAATTGCCCCTTCTCCAGTTCTTGCACACAGGCTTTTATTGCATCCGCGTCGCGATGAACGAAAAGGACAAAGAGGGAGCGGCTTCTGTGAAAAGGCGTGCCTTCGCTGTGCACTCCCGGTTGAACAGGTTGTGCTTCAATCTCAGAGAGATGTAATTTGGAAAGCATGTGGGGAATAACCAAATGTGGTCCAGGCGAGTGGTTGATGAAACTCGCATGCGCAAGTCTCTCAGCGTCATAGTACCCGGGCGAGAAATCCCAGTCTGTCCAGTTTTGAACAGGTGCATGTCACATACAAAACCACATCGAGGCTGACGCGTTGACGATGAACATTGCAATGGTGATCTGCTCGCGCCGCACAAACTGAGCGGATCGATCAATAGAGAAGTAACGGCGTTATTGAAAGTAGGATTCCGGCCGTCATTTGTCGTTCGGCCGTTCTGTTGTGAACGATGCGATTTGCGGTTCTTCCGCTGGCACTCGCCGCGAAACTCTTTCCATTGCAGCGTTCCTAGCGAGGCTGGCAGCCGCGGACGTGTACTTGGCTAAAGATTCTGAAAATGAGACTTCAGCTCGTAGTGGATCCGGATAACCAAGGGTCATTTGGACAGGACTGAGTTCGAACTTCCTGTCTTTCTTTTCCTTTGCTGGGTATCTTCCGCTAGCTGATCGTCAATGGTCTTGATTTCCAAAGCCAGGCGAGTATCCATAGGGTGTTTCAGATACCGTTCGAAGAGTAGATCCCTCTTGGCCTTCAATTCTTCGCGTTTCCTTTTCTCATCGCTTGCACTCTCTTGCACTCTGGTTAAACCTCTGTAAGCAGTGTACGCCAGTTCAGCCGTTGATATGAGGGCTTCTCACCCTGTTTTTCAGGGCCGCACAAGGCAAAAACGCTATTTCTTCGGGTCGGGCACGAACTGGTAGCCCAGGCCACGCACCGTTAGCAGGTGCCGCGGACTGGAAGGCTTTGGTTCGATATATCGCCGCAAGCGCACGATGAAACTGTCAATCGCCCGCGTATCGGTTTCTTCATGCAAATTCCACACCTCCTGAAGAATCGATTTGCGCGAAACCGGATGTCCGCTGTTCCTGATCAAATAGCGGAGGAGATCCGTCTCCATGACCGTCAGTTGAACCACCCTGTCGCCGGCTCGCAACTGCAAATTGCGAAAGTCCACGACTTTGTCGCCGAATCGAAAAATGTCCGGCAGTTCGGGATCTTGCTGCGGGCGGTCCGCCGTGACGCTGTTCGTGTTGTGGGTCCATTTTTTACGGCGCAGCAGGCTTTCCACGCGCGCCATCAGGATGGCCAGGTTGAACGGCTTCGGCAGATAGTCGTCCGCGCCGGCCTCGAATCCCTTGAGGACATCCTCGGGCCGAGTGCGAGCTGTCAGCATCAGCAGCGGAATGTAATTTTCTGCTTCGCGCAATTCGCGCGCCACCGCAAACCCGTCCTTCCCTGGCAGCATCACATCAAGCACCAGTGCATCAAAGTTTTCTCGGTTCTTGAGCAGCCGAGCCAGCGCATCCTCGCCTCGGTCCGTAATTTGCACAATGTGCCCTTCTGCTTCAAGGTTGAAGCGGAGCCCCTGTGCAAGGTGCGCTTCGTCTTCGACGATGAGGATCCGGCTCATGCGCGATACATTCTGGGAAGGCGCAGAGTGAACGTGCTGCCTAAACCCTCTCCGTCGCTTTCCGCGTACACGTCGCCGCCGTGGCGCCGCGCGATCGAACGCACGATGAACAGGCCCAGGCCCGTTCCCTTGACCTCTCGGCTCATCGAATTAGGCGCGCGGTAAAATCGCTTGAAAATGCGTTTCAGCTGTTTTGGATCGATTCCCACACCATGATCAATTACGCGCAGGGCCACGGTGTCGATGTTGGGCGCCAGGATATCCACGACAATTTTCTTTTTCTCGCCGGAATATTTGATGGCGTTGTCAAAAAGATTGAACACTGCAGTGCGCAATTCCTCGACGTTGCCAAGCACCGTGATGCCTTCCAGTGGCCCGCTGCCGAAGGACAATGCTTCCTCGGATAGGTGTTGCCGCAGACGAGCCAGGTCCAGCGCATCGCGCACCACCGTCGCAAAATCAACTTCCTGCCAATTCTTTCGTGTGCTTCCCTGCCGCACCTGGCTGGCCTTCAGCACTTGTTCGACGGTACCAAGCAAGCGATTCGTATCTTCGAGCATGATTCGATAAAACTCGCGACGCTGCGGCTCCTCGAGCGGACGGCTTTCCAGCGTCTCCAGGTACAGCCGGATCGAAGCGATCGGTGTTTTCAGTTCGTGGGTGATGGCATTTAGGAAGCTGTCTTGCTGTTCGTTGCGGCGAATTTCGCGGACCAGAAAAATTGTGTTGATCACCATGCCGGCGATCAGCAAGCCAAACAGGATGATGCCCAGAACGAGAGGAACAACTTGCCGCCAGTGAAAAATGATCCAGCCAACGTTCAGCGCAATGGCGGTGGCGACCAGACACGTGCCCAGCACGATGAAAAATGCCATGGCCTTCGTGCGGCGGGTGATGCGCATGCCCTGTAGTTTATGTCAGACCTGCGGCTTATGTTAGAGTTGCGATCCAAACGCGTCGGCCTGTGAAGGTCGCAGCATCCTTTTGTCGGGCCAGAGCAACGCCGCACGCCGCTTCGCGGTCGTTCGATCGCGTTAGTCGCCCGCAGCGATCTGCGCGACGGCTTCTCTCTCGGGCTCAAACACCGGATGGGAAACGCCGCCTGCCGGAGCGGCCTGCGGCTGAGTTAGTTTTGGAAGTTTGATGTCCCAGGCAAGGCCGAGCGCTTTCAGCGCGCAGATTCCATACCAATTAACGTCGACCTCGTACCACACGATCCCGTGACGTGCCGCCTGCGCATGGGCGTGGTGATTGTTGTGCCAGCCTTCACCGAAGGTCAGGATGGCCACCCAAAAACTGTTCTTGGAAGTATCGTTCGTCAGGAAACGCCGCGAGCCCCACATGTGCGTCGCCGAGTTCACGAGCCACGTGGCGTGAAGTCCTATCACCGTCCGCAGGAAGAGTCCCCACAGCAATACCGGCAAACCGCCGATGGCGTAGAGCAGAATTCCCACCGCCGCGATGGGAACCCAATGCCACTCCGTGATCCATACATGAAACTTATCTTTCCGAAGGTCCGGCACAAAGTGCAGCAGCTCTTTCGCCTTGTTGTGCATCGCACGGCCGGTAATGATCCAGCCCATATGCGCCCACAAGCCGCCGTCGCGCGGCGAGTGTGGATCACCTTCCACGTCGGTGAGCTGATGGTGAACACGGTGCGTCGCCACCCACGCGATCGGGCCACCTTCCAATGCCAGCGTTCCGCAGGTCGTCAGGATGTATTCCACCCATTTCGGCGTTTTGAAGCCGCGATGCGTCAACAAGCGGTGATAGCCCATGCCGATGCCGAGACTTCCCGCAACCCACCAAAGCACGACGGAGATCGCCAGCGCCTTCCAGGTAAAGAAAAACAATGCCGCGATCGCGCCAACGTGAAATGCGCCTAGAAAAAATGTCGTGGTCCAATTGATGGGCTCAGAGAATGTCTTGTCGTGGTCCGAAACGCTCATAGATGAGATCCTCAGGGGCGCTGCTTGTTTGACTACCATTGCGAACGTAACATGCGGAGCGTTTTTGCTTTGTAATACTTCTGTAATCCCTTTGGGGACGCAGTGAAGATTACGGCACACGTGCGCGGTAACGTTTTGAACCAAATTTACGGCAGTGTCTGATTTTGAACAGTACTCGTCGCGCTCACCTTAACACTGCGAACGAGGCGTATCATAAGAGTCAGAGCCTTGAATCATTCGAGGTGCACCATGGGTTTCCGTTTCTTGCTTCCGCTCCTCTTTGCTTCGCTTTCTTTCGCGCAACAGCCGCCCGCTCGACAGCACGAGACTCAACCACATGAGGGCGGGTTCATGCAGGGCGGCATGCACCATGAAATCGCAAAAGGCGTAGTCCTTGAGGCGAAGACCGATGCCGCATCTCACAACGTCACCCTTCGCGTTGGCCCCATGAATTTGCCGGCCGACACTTCACACATGAAAATGCCACAACCCGCTGACTTGATCTGGTCAATTCCGATGAGCGGCTGGCTTCTCGCCTATCACCCGAGATTAGTGGACTCGGCGGGAAACACAGTCCCCGGCACGGTTCTTCATCACGTGGCCTTCTGGAACGAAAATCGCTCCGATTTTCTGTGCCCCAACAAGGACGAACACATCTTCGGCGCGGGAGGCGAACTCACCGATTGGACACCCATCCCGGGATTCGGCTATCGCGTGGAAAAGGGCGACCGTATCCGCGTGGAAACCATGATTCACAATCCGACCGCCACATCTTACGAAAAAGTCTTCCTGGAAATCTCCATTCCTTACCTTGATGATGCTTCCCCTGCTCCGGTCAAAAATTTCTATCCGGCGTGGATGGATGTCGCCGGTTGCGGCGGCTCCGGCTACGATCTCCCGGCCGGCGCCAGCAAGAAAACCGGGACTGTTCCCATAAAATATTCCGGCATCTTGCTGGGAGTCGGCGGCCACATGCATGACTACGGCCAGCAGCTCATTCTGGAAATTTCCAGCCTTTCCGCTCCCGAGGTCGGAGCATCGAAGCCGGATGTCTCAACACCCGTAGCCTCAAAGTCAGAAGGCGCGAACGCTGGAGTTTCGAAAGCGCAAGAGACCGAAGTTTCCGGCAAGAGGAAGGAAGTGGCTGTTCTTTCGGCAAAGGTGGACGCACAAGGCCATTTGCTGGAGATGCCGGTTGTCACGTTCTACCAAACGGGCGGCTACGCCTTCACCGCAGGCGACACCCTAACCGTCACCTCCACTTACAACAATCGCACCGGCAAACTCCTCCGCGACGGCGCCATGGGCATCGTTGTCGGCTACTTCGTCCCCCAAGACCCCGCCGCCCTCGCCTCGCTCCGCCACCCTGCCAAAGGCACTTCCCAGGAAGCTCATGGCCACCACGTCATGTCCCAAATGCCCCCTGACCATTAACGAAGCTCACTTGTCGAGCCGGGCTCTAGCCCGGCTCTTGCGTTTGACTTTGTAGGGGCAGCCTTCCGCGGCACAAGCGGGCGCGCTGAGGAATCTCTCTCGCTTGCGCTCGAGCGGGTCTTTTCATTTTCATCTTGCGCACTTCGATTTCCTCTCTGCGCTCGGCGTCTACCGTGATCCGGTCGTCGTCTGTCGCGTTATCCTCGTCCGATTCTTACTCTAGAACCGGCCTTGCATTTCTCCCCGCCCAGCGCGAACATCCGCATATGGGCGCGATCCTCCAACCCGGGCAACTCGTTCGCGTAAACCTCGCCGGCCTCGACGCCGGCGGCGTAACCTTCCAGGCGGCCGTCACCGACGCCGTTGCCCACATCATCAAACAAACTTCCGAGCAGCCTCCCAAATACCTCGTGGAACTTCTGTTCTCCTTCCGCGGCGTCTCCCAGATGGAAGTCCCCGCCGACCGCATCCACGCCGGCAAGTAGTCCTGGGCCGCAGTTCTTAAGGCGGCTTTGGATGGCCATCTTTGAAGCGTGCGGCGTGGACCTTCTCCGGAACACGATCCGCGGCCGGTGAGATCAAGGAGACGGGAGTATGCCCGCGCCTCGCGCTTTCTCCGCAATCGAACCTTTGCTATACTTGTTGCTCTCTCGAATTCAATTTATTGGAAGAGGGTTTCAGGGTTACAAACCCTGAGCTAATAGGAAGAATCATGGCAATGAAGTGTGAATACTGCGGCAAGGCTCCTGGCTACGGCAACGTGGTCAGCCACGCCAACAATACCCGGCGGCGCCGCTGGAACCCGAACCTGAAGTCTGTCCGTGCCTTTGTGTCTGGCGCACGGAAGCGCGTGAAGGTCTGCACCGCGTGCATCCGCGCGGGCAAAGTCAAAAAAGCCGCCTGAGCGGGACCATATCCTTTGCAAACTCTGCGCCCGATTTCCTTCCGCAAGCGCAACTCTGCAATGACCGCAGGGCGGGGGCGCAGCCTCGCTTCGACGTTTCTGCCGTTCGCGGCGCTGCTGCTTTTTGCTGCTGCCGGTTGCAAGAAGACCGCGGCACCCGCACCCGACGTGTGGGCCGTCGTCAACGGCAAGGAAATCAAGCGCGACGAAGTCGAAAAGTATTACCGCACGCGGATCAGTCCCGAGGGCCAGGAGCCGTCCCAGGAAGAAGCTCTCTCACTCAAGCTTAACGTCATCGACGAGCTGATCAACAATGAAATCCTGCTGGAGCGCGCGAAGAAGCTGAACCTCGAAGCCAGCGACGGCGAAGTTGAAGATAAGTTCACCGAATTCAAGAGCCCCTATACCGAAGACGAATTTCAGCGCCAGCTCAAGGAACGCGGTGTGACCGTCGAGGATCTGAAAAATACCGTGCGGCGCGAGCTCTCCATCCAGAAGCTCATCAATCGCGAAGTCGTTTCGAAAGTGGCGATCACGGATCAGGACATCGGCGATTTTTACAACGCGAACCGGCCGCAGTTCAATGTCGCGGAGCCGCAATACCGCATCGCGCAGATCGTCGTGACTCCGCGTAAGGAACCGCAAATCCGCAATCGCAAGAACGACGACGCGAGCAACGAAGCGGAAGCGCAACGCAAAGTCAAAATGCTGGTGGACCGCCTGAACAGCGGCGCGGATTTTTCGCAGCTGGCGATGGACTATTCCGAAGACATGAACTCTGCTGCAACCGGCGGCGATCTGGGTTACGTTCCGGAGTCTGCGCTCAATCAGTCTGATCCGGCGTTGAAAAAGCTTGTCATTGGATTGAAGCCGGGACAGGTGAGCCCGCCAATCGTGTTGAAGGACAGTATCCGGATCCTGAAACTTGTGACGCGCGAGGCCCCCGGACTGCGCGGCCTCACCGACCCGCAGGTGCAGCAATCCATCCGCGACACTCTGCGCAACCGCAAAGAGCAGTTGCTTCGCGCATCGTATCTGGCCGTTGCGCGTGACGACGCCCGCGTAACGAACTACCTCGCCCAGCAGGTTCTGGAATCGAACGGTAAGCTACCAGCCGCGGCGAAATCCGCCGCTCCTACGAAAGCCGCAGCACCCGCGATTCCCACAACCCCTCCGCAGAACTAAGACTTGCGTGTTTTGAATTTTGCACCGCTATTTGTTTTTTTCCGAGAACCGAAGGCTTCGGCCGAGTCGAATCCTTTTTCTGAATTCCTAGTCGACCCAGGCGAGAACTTCTCCCACATTCACGGCCTGCCCTTCCTTCGCCAGCAGTTTCTCCACTCTGCCGCTCTTGGGCGAGCGGATTTCGTTCTGCATCTTCATCGCTTCGACGACCAGCAGCCCTTGTCCCGCTTCGACCACGTCGCCTTCGGCGACCAGCAGGCGCACCACTTTTCCCGGCATCGGCGCCGTGATCTGCTGCCGTCCTTCCGCTTCCAGCGCGCCATGACGTCTGCCTCGCCACACCCGCGGATCGATGACTTCCGCGTGATACTCCGCCAGTCCAGTATGAAGCGTGAGCGTACCGTCCGGACGCGGCGCAACCCGCACCTGGCACGACGCGCCGTTTAGCAGGACGCTGAACGTGTACGGAGCAACTTCCGCGATGCTCGCATCGAGCTCTGTTCCGTCGAGGGTGATCTTCCAGTCTCCACCGTTGGACACCAGTTCCACGACACGGGTCCTTCCCGCCAGAAGTACTTCGTACTTCACCGGAGCCGCTCCTGCCGCCGGAGCCGCCCGTCGCGCTTCCATGCGGATTCCGGTGCCCCGACCGTCCCCTCCGAAGTTGCGCCGTTGTGCGTCGCCTGCCACAAGGCTGCGGCGATGGCAGCGGCGTCTGCTCCGTTTGCGTCGCCGTGCGCCCCGGAATCTCCGGGGTGCTGGGGCCGCTGCAGCAATTCGTCCAGCCACGTGGTGTGAATCTCGGCTCTTAGAAAATCGGGTTCAGAGAGAATGCGGCGGAAGAGCGCCGTATTCGTTTTGATTCCGGTGACAGAATATTCCTCTAGCCCGCGGCGCAAGCGGGCGATGGTTTCTTCGCGGCTGTTGCCCCAAGCGATCAACTTGCTCAGGAGCGGATCGTAGTCCATCGGCACAGTCCAGCCTTCGAAAACGCCCTCATCCACGCGAATGCCGGGGCCGCTCGGCACGTGCCGCGAAAGAATTTTTCCGGGTGAAGGGAAGAAATTGTTCGCAGGATCTTCTGCGTACAGGCGCACTTCCATCGCGTGGCCGCGCGGCGTGATGGTTTCCCATGCAAAGGGAAGGCGGTGTCCGGCGGCAATCGCGATTTGCAGCTTCACCAAATCGAGGCCGGTCACCTGTTCGGTGACGGGGTGCTCCACCTGCAACCGCGTATTCACTTCGAGAAAATAGAAATTGTATTCGGCATCAACCAGAAATTCGACGGTGCCTGCATTGGTGTAGCCGCCCGCACGCGCCAGCCGCACAGCTGCGTCGCCCATGCGTTTGCGTAGTTCCGGAGTCATGATCGGCGACGGCGCTTCTTCGATGACCTTCTGGTGGCGGCGCTGCACAGAGCATTCGCGCTCTCCGAGCGAAACAACGCGGCCGTGCGCGTCCGCCAGAATCTGAATTTCGATGTGCCTGGGCCGTTCCAGATATTTTTCGAGATACAAGCTGGCGTTGCCAAACGCGTTCAGGGCTTCAGACGAAGCTTCGCGGAACGCCGCAGCAAAAACCGAATCGCTCTCAACCAGACGCATGCCTTTGCCGCCGCCGCCCGCCACTGCTTTCAGCAATACGGGGTAGCCCATGTTGCGGGCCAGTTCTTGCGCCTGCTGCGGATCTTCCAGCGGATCGTTGGTCCCCGGAACCGTGGGAACATCGGCGCGGCGAGCGAGCTGGCGCCCGGCGGTCTTCGCTCCCAGCGCTTCCATCGCTTCCGCAGACGGCCCGATGAACGTAATGCCACCGTCCGCACAAGCGCGCGGCAACGCAGGATTCTCCGCAAGAAATCCGTAGCCCGGATGGATGGCGTCGCAACCCGCGCGGCGCGCGACATCTAGTATCTTGTCGATGCGCAGATAGCTTTCGCGCGACGGCGCGGGCCCGATGGGGTACGCTTCTTCGGCCAGTCTCACGTGGAGCGAACGGCGGTCCACTTCGCTGAATACCACCGCGGAGGGAATGGCGAGTTCGCGGCAAGCGCGGAGGATGCGCACGGCGATTTCGCCGCGATTGGCGATGAGGATTTTTCGGAACATGCTTGAGTCGAAGTCAGCGGAATTCTAGCACGCGGGCTTGCCGTGCGAATCCGAGCCATTTGGCTTGCGTGCCCAATTGTTTCGGGTATAACGGAAGCCTTCGCAACAGAGGACAGCCTGAGGGCGTGAAAATGATGACGCGGAAACAATGGATGTCTGCCGGAACAATCTTGCTGATGGCTGCTCTATCGCTTGGCGCCGAAGAGCCAACGATCACGCCGCCGGAAAGCATTATTGCTGAGGGTGTTCCGAAGATTCCTGCTTCGCTGGCCGAAACTGCGGGCCGCTACGGGGCATACCGCAGTGCGGGCCTTGCGGACTGGAACCCGGTGAATCGTCGAATGTTAGTCGCTACGCGATTTGGCGATACGCCCCAACTTCATTTGGTTTCCATGCCCGGCGGCGCGCGGCAGCAGCTCACGTTCTATCCGGATGCTGTTACGAATGGACGATTCCATCCGAACGGCGGCGACTACATTGTATTTAGCAAAGACATCGGCGGGGGCGAATGGTATCAGCTGTATCGCTATACCCTGAAAACGGGCGAAGTAACCCTGTTGACCGACGGCAAAGCGCGGAATCTGCTGGGCCCGTGGTCCTCCAAAGGCGATGAGATCGCCTACATGTCCACGCGGCGCACAGGAAAAGATACCGACCTCTGGATCATGAATCCCGCCAATCCAAAAACAGATCACTTGTTGGCGAAGCTCGAAGGCGGCGGCTGGCAGCCGCTCGACTGGTCGCCGGACGACAAACACATTCTTCTGCTCGAAGGCATTTCGATCAACGAGTCCTATCTCTGGATCGTGGATGCGGCTACGGGAGAGAAAACCGCACTCACGCCTCGCGACGCCAAGGAAAAAATTTCCTACAATGACGGCCAATTCAGCAAGAACGGAAAAGGAATCTATGTGACAACTGACAAGGATTCCGAATTCCACCGTCTGGCATACGTTGACTTGGCGATCAAACATCCTAAATATCTAACCTCCGATATTCCATGGGACGTCGAATCGTTCGACCTTGCTCTTGACGGGAGTCGCATTGCGTTTGTCACGAATGAAGCGGGAGTCAGCGTTGTGCATGTGCGGAATTCCAGCCTGAATGAGGACATGCCGTTGCCGAAGCTACCTCGAGGAGTGGTCGGCGGCGTTCGCTGGCATCGCAATGGCCGCGATCTTGGCTTTACGGTGACCAACGCGAGAGGACCGGGTGACGCCTATTCGATCGATGTCATGGCTGGCAAGGTCGAACGTTGGACCAACAGCGAAACCGCGGTAAAAACCGACGGATTTCCGGAAGCCGAACTCGTGACGTGGAAGAGCTTTGACGGCAAAGAGATTTCGGGTTTTCTTTACCGGCCGCCGGCTGCGAAATTCCCGGGCAAACGGCCGGTGCTGGTGGTGATTCATGGCGGCCCCGAGGGACAATCGCAGCCCGTATTTTTGGGCCGGGGAAACTACTATTTGAATGAACTTGGCATCGCACTGATTTATCCCAATGTCCGCGGCTCCACGGGTTACGGCAAAACATTTTCGCAGTTGGACAATGGTTTTCAGCGCGAGGACACCTACAAGGACATCAATTCCCTTTTCGACTGGATTGGCGGGCAGCAGAATCTTGATGCAAGCCGCATCTGCGTGACCGGAGGCAGCTACGGCGGGCACATGACGCTTGCTATTTCGACGTTCTACGGCGACCGCATCCGATGCTCGGTGGACATCGTTGGAATGTCGAACCTTGTCACTTTTCTCGAGCACACGGAGTCCTACCGACGCGATCTTCGCCGCGTGGAGTATGGCGACGAGCGCGAACCAAAGATGCATGACTTCCTCGAAAAAATCGCTCCGATGAACAACATCGAAAAGATCAAGAAGCCCATGATGGTCGTGGCAGGGAAAAACGATCCTCGCGTTCCGGTGAGCGAAAGCGAACAAATAGTCGCCGCATTGAAAAAACAGAACACCCCCGTCTGGTTCCTGACCGGCAAGGACGAAGGTCATGGCTTCCGCAAGAAGACCAACCAGGATTTCCAGTTCTACGCCACTGTGGAATTTTTGAAGGAATATCTCTTGAAATGAGCCGGTAAACGTCAGACCGCCGTGCGGGCGTGCTGGTTCTTCTCGGGAACGACAGGCCTCAAAGCGGGATGTTGCCGTGCTTTTTGCGGGGATTCACGTCGCGCTTGTTTTCAAGAGCGCGCATCGCCGTGATAATACGCGTACGCGTTTCCGCCGGCTCGATGACAGCGTCGATATAGCCACGTTCGGCGGCAATAAACGGGTTTGCAAAGCGTTCACGGAACTCGGCGATTTTTTCCTGGCGCAGGTTTTCGCGCTGGTCTTCAGGGGCTTTGTCGAGCTCGCGCTTGTAGACGATGTTTACGGCGCCCTCCGGTCCCATCACGGCGATTTCCGCCGTTGGCCACGCGAAATTCGCATCCGTACGGATGTGCTTGGAAGCCATGACGCAGTAGGCTCCGCCGTAGGCTTTGCGGGTGATCACGGTAATCTTCGGCACGGTTGCTTCTGCGAAGGCATAGAGAAGTTTCGCTCCGTGGCGAATGATTCCGCCAAATTCCTGCTGCGTTCCGGGAAGAAATCCCGGCACGTCCTCAAATGTGATCAATGGAATGTTGAACGCATCGCAGAAGCGAACAAACCGCGCTCCCTTTACCGACGCGTTGATATCGAGAACTCCCGCGAGAAAAGCCGGCTGGTTGGCGACCATCCCCACCGGACGCCCGTCCATGCGCGCAAACCCCACGACCAGATTTTTTGCAAAGTGTTCGTGCACCTCGAAGAAATAGCTGTCATCCACCACGGAATGAATGGCGTCCTTAATATCATATGGTTTCAGCGGATCGGCCGGAATCAGCGAATTGAGCGCGGCATCGCGGCGAGTCGGCGGATCATTCGTCGCTCGGCGCGGCGGGTCCTCCAGGTTGTTCGAAGGCAGAAAGCCAAGGAGCTCACGAATCATGGCGCAGCCGTCGGCATCGTCGCGGGAAATAAAATGTGCCACGCCGCTTTTTTCGTTGTGGGTCAACGCGCCGCCAAGCTCCTGCTTGGTCACTTCCTCGTGCGTGACGGTCTTGATGACGTCCGGCCCGGTCACGAACATGTAAGAAGTTTCGCGCGTCATGAAAATAAAGTCGGTGATCGCGGGTGAATAGACAGCTCCGCCCGCGCATGGACCCATGATGGCGCTGATTTGTGGAATCACGCCGCTGGCCAGGGTGTTACGCAAGAAGATCTCCGCATAGCCGGCAAGCGACATCACACCTTCCTGGATGCGCGCACCGCCGGAATCATTCAGGCCGATTACCGGAGCGCCATTGCGCATAGCGAGATCCATGATCTTGCAAATCTTCTGCGCATTCGATTCCGAAAGCGAACCTCCGAAAACCGTAAAGTCCTGCGCGAATACGTAGACTAACCGGCCGTCCACGCGCCCGAATCCTGTGACAAAGCCGTCGCCTGCGGGTCGCTGCGATTCCATGCCGAAATCCGTGCAATGGTGCCGGACAAACTTGTCGAGCTCTTCGAAGGAATTTTCATCGAGCAGCAAATTGATTCTCTCTCGCGCCGTCAGCTTGGCCGCTTTGTGCTCGCGCTCGCGACGTTCCGGGCCGCCGCCGGCTTCCGCTTCCTCGCTACGGCGACGCAATTCTTCGATTCGTCCCTGCTGCGAATTTGCCGTGGATGGCGATGATTTTCTTTCAGGCACGCGGCTCTCCTGTGGATCGCGGATCGTGCACGTGGAAAATTCGTACGGCTAGGTGCGTTGCGAGCCACACGGTGCCGAGCAGCAGGGCGATTCCAAGTACCAGCTCAATACTGATCGCGAATCCCCGCTGAACGGGCGAGCGGATGGCGGTGACCTTGAGCGTCGCGGAAACCAGCGCAAACATCGCCACCAGCGTCATCGCGATGATCAATATCGTGGTCAGGACGGAGGCTAGAAGTCGTTTCATGACGAACGCGCGGCCAAGGCCGGAAATCACAGGCGGCTTAGCTTAGCGCAAACCGGACCAATCGTCGGCGACGAGAATCGAATCCACGGGATTCGCTGGATCGTACTTGATGCTGGCCGGCTGCCCGGCAACAAGCCGCTCGAGCCGTACCTGGCTTTCGAGACCCGTGATGTCCTGGGCGGTGTGGTACGTAACACCGGAAATGGCGTAGCTGTAGGAAACCAGCTGCCGTGCACGGGTCGTCGCAAGAGGCTGCGCCTTGCCGCCAAAAATTCCACGTGATGAGGGCTTTGGCTCTGCGGCATGTTCGGCTAGCTCCACCACCTGTCCTTCCGCGATGCGCCCGATTTGGTTCAAGTGCAGCCTGCGCTTGCGTTCGGCTTCTTCCGGATCGACAGCAGGGCGGAAAAATGCGTACGCGATCATCGCGCCACCGGCAAGCGCCGCGCCCACGACCGCGGCAAGCATCTTCCAATCAGCAATTAAGCTCTTCAACGTTCGACCCTCAGCGACGATTGGCTCAGGAAACCGCGACTCGCGAGATCTATCTCCGTAGAGTCGGTTTGGAGGATTCCCAAGAGCACCTATTTTAACCAATCCAGGCTGCCGAATTGAATCTACGCGATGGAAGGTTGCACCGGATTGCGCAACACGCCAATCCCGCCGATTCGAACCTCCACCGTATCCCCGCTGACGAGCGGCCCGACGCCAGCAGGGGTTCCGGTGGCGATCAGATCTCCCGGCTCCAGGGTCATCATCCTGGAAATCCAGCGAACGAGGAATGCCGGTTGGAAGACCATGAGTGAAGTCCTCGCCGACTGTCGCACTTGGCCGTTCACCAGAGTCTCGACCAGCAGATCGTCCGGTAGCAGGTCCGATTCGATGTGCGGCCCGGTTGGGCAAAAGGTGTCAAAACCCTTCGCGCGCGCGAATTGCACATCGGATTTCTGCAAATCGCGCGCGGTCACGTCATTCACACAAGTGTAGCCAAGCAGGTAGCCGAGTGCGTCGTCTTGATCCTGCAAATGAGCGCATCTGCGGCCGATGACCAGTCCCAATTCGCCTTCGTGCTCGACGCGCCGGGAATACTGCGTCAGAACGATGGCCTCCGAAGGCCCGATGAGCGATGTCGGCGGCTTCAAAAAAATCAGCGGTTCTTTCGGGACGTCGTTCCCGAGTTCCGCAGCATGCGCCGAATAGTTCCGCCCGACGCAAACGATTTTTCTCGGCTCGACCGGCGCGAGCAAACGCACCGACGCCAAGGAAAACGATCGCCCCATCGTGTCCCATCGGGTCCAAGGAGGGGCGGAAATTTCTTGTACGGCTTCGCCGGCCAGAATGCCGTAGCGAGGAACCAGGGAACCGGCACCCTCGGCAGGAGAAGTAAATCTGCAAAACTTCATTGTTGGTCCCTTAGGCAAGGCCAGTGTATCAGGTCAGCGTTTATGGCCACGGCTGCGTCAAATCGGCGGCTGCGGGTTCTGAGGGCCCGCTTTCGTTGCCGACTCGATCGACCGCCGTCACTACATACCAGTAACGATGTCCGGGCTGAACGGAAATATCACGATACGACGGCGAGAGCAACAGCTCCATTTCCAGCGGTTGGCCGCGTGCTTCTTGTCCTTCAGAGCGATACACGCGGTAGCCCGCCAAATCACTTTCGGGATTGATGGACCAGGAAATGTCGACGATCGTCTTGCCCTCCGCTCCGGGGATTTGCACCAGGACTACGTTCTGCGGGGTTGCCGGCGGGAACGTATCGCGCGGCGTCACAACGGCTGGCGCCGAATCGTCCGACTCGACGGGATTCCCATCCACGGTCACCAGACTTCGCACAAGGTACACGTAGGTCTTGCCGAAATCGAAGAGTGTGTCGCGGTAGGAACTAGTTTGCGACGGCGAGAGCAAAGCAGGCGGCGACTTCCATTTGGCCTGCGAAAGGTCTGCGGAAGTCGGGACCGCTACGGAATCTTCGAGTTCGCCGCGATAAATGCGATAGCCAGCAACGGTTTCGGCCATGCCGGCCGCAGGTGCCGGCCATGACAACTCGATGGCGGTCTGGGTTAGCCGAACGTCCAGCGCGGAAATCCGTTCCGCGACGGGATACACCTTCGCAAGTACGGTATTCGAGTCATCGGAATCCCTTTTCTCTGAAGCGCGGGTTCTAACGCGGTATGCGTACGTCGTTCCTGGGTTCGCACGCAATCCTTCCGCCGGAAGTGGGTCGGTAAATTGAATTCTCCCGTCAGCGCTGTAAGCGCCGGCGAGTGCTCCGGGGATCGTATAGACCAGTTTGAAGGATTTGTTGTCCGGCGTGCCGTTCGGCCTCAGCCCGCCCCGATAGACTTCGATTGCCGGGGGTTGTCCTAAGCGGTCGCCCGCAACGGTCCGTCCCGGCATGGTGAAAACGAGTTGCACACCGTTGCCCTGCTGATGTGCGCTCAAATCTCTGATCGGCGCCGGAATCGGAGGCGAAGGCGGCAGCGGCTCTCCGGGGGCGCCGCAACCGCTGAGGAGAAGCAAACCAAGTAGGGCGACTGAAAATACAAAAGATCGGCGGAAGAAAAAATTGGCTGAGCGGCCATTCACCGAAATCGCAGCTCCCGTTTTCGAATTTCAACTTCCGTATTTCGGCTGCTACCGTGCTAGAGAATGTACCGGCTCAAATCCTGGTTCTTTACGATTTCCGCAAGCTGCTTGTTGACGTAAGCCGAATCCACCTTCACTGATTTTTTCTTCAAATCCGGCGCTTCAAACGAAAGTTCGTCCAGAACCTTCTCCATGATTGTGTGCAACCGCCGGGCGCCAATGTTTTCCGTTTGTTCGTTGACTGTGGTGGCAAATTTCGCGATGGTCTCAACCGCATCTTCGGTAATGTTCAGCTTGATTCCTTCGGTCTCGAGCAGCGCCACGTACTGCTTGATCAACGCGTTCTTCGGCTCGGTCAGAATGCGGACAAAATCCTCTTCCCTCAGCGACTGTAGCTCGACGCGAATCGGCAGCCGGCCCTGCAGCTCCGGGATGAGGTCGGACGGCTTCGTCACGTGAAACGCGCCAGCCGCCACAAAAAGAATGTGGTCGGTCCGAATCATTCCATAGCGCGTGTTTACCGTCGTCCCCTCGATGATCGGCAGGATATCGCGCTGCACGCCTTCGCGGCTCACGTCCGGCCCGTGTCCAGATTCGCGCCCTGCCACCTTGTCGATTTCATCGATAAAGATGATTCCCATCTGCTCGGCACGTTCCACCGCGACCCGCGTCACTTGATCCATGTCTAGCAGCTTGCTCTCTTCTTCCTGGATCAGGTACTCAAAGGCATCGGCCACGTTCATCTTGCGCTTCTTTTTCTGCTGGCCGAACATCCCGCTCAGCATCTCTTTGAAGTTGACGTCCATCTCTTCGACGCCCTGATTGGAGATCACCTCGAACGAAGGCATCATCCTCTCGCGCACTTCGATGTCCACCATGCGCTGGTCGAGCTTCCCTTCGCGCAACTGGGCGCGGAGTTTCTCCCGCGTGCGCTGATTCTGTTCGCGCTGCGCAGCCGCATCGCCTTCGAGGGTTCCCTGCGCGGGTGGGGGAGGTGGCGGCAACAAAACGTCCAGAACGCGGTCTTCGGCCGCCTGCTCGGCGCGCTCGGCAACTTCGTCCAGCTTTTCTTCGCGCACCATGTCGATCGACATCTCGACCAAGTCGCGCACCATCGATTCCACATCGCGCCCGACGTAGCCCACTTCCGTGTACTTCGATGCTTCCACCTTCACGAACGGGCACCCGGCCAGCCGTGCCAATCGCCGCGCGATTTCGGTCTTGCCCACGCCGGTGGGACCGATCATCAAGATATTTTTCGGGAGGATATCTTCGGCAATTTCTGCCGGCAACTTCTGCCGCCGCACGCGGTTACGCAGCGCTACCGCCACCGCCCGCTTCGCGGCGGCCTGGCCAACAATGTATTTATCAAGCTCCGCGACAATCTCGCGCGGCGTCATGTCATCCAGAGCGGGCAAGAATTCTTCGCCCTCCGCCACAGCGCCGTTCGTGCCTCCGGGCATCAAAATCAGTTCTTTGTCAGACTTGCTTGCCATATGAAATCTTTGCGACCTGCTCCCCACTTTTAGAGTTGCGTTCCACTTTCACCGTTGTCCGGCGGTTTCTATCGCCGGATTTATCCCAATTCCTCGACCGTGAAATTCGCATTCGTATAAATGCAAATCTCGCTGGCGAGCCGCATCGCTTCCATCGTCAGATCTTTCGCGTTCAGCTTTGAGTGTTTCATCAGGGCGCGCGCCGCCGCAAGTGCATATGAGCCGCCGGATCCGATCGCCACAATGCCGTCGTCCGGCTCGATCACGTCACCGTTGCCGGACAAAATAAATGTTCCCTTGGCGTCGGCCACAATCAGCAGGGCTTCCAGATGCCGGAGGGCGCGATCCTTGCGCCACTCTTTTGCCAATTCCACCGCTGCTTTCTGCAAATTTCCTGAAAATTCCTGCAGCTTTCCTTCGAATCGCTCGAATAACGAAATCGCATCTGCGGTCGACCCGGCAAACCCGGCAATCACTTTGTCCTGATACAACCGCCGCGTCTTGCGCGCCGTATGCTTCATCACGTGGTCGCCCATCGTCACCTGGCCATCGGCGATCAACACCACTTTCCCCTCTTTGCGCACGCACAATACCGTAGTTCCATGCATTGCGCCGCGCCTCTGCGCACTATTTTGCTCATTTGCCATTCGACCATTATACGCTTGCCTGTCGCCTCGCGCCAAAGCACGCAAAATTCGGTACTGGGTACGATCGAACACCGTCTCATTAGTTAATCGAACAATACTTCCCCCTAGAAAACCGGCCTGTCCGGGCTGTACTCAATCAAGACTACAAAGGGTGGTATTCCGTTCGAATCAACGCTAACGAACGACCTTGGCTGTTGAGACCGCTCCAAGCAGACTTCGAGCCGGTATAGCGTCGACCCATTGAGACCGCCGCGTTTATCAGGCACCGGCGAGAGGTAAGAGGCTGAATAAATTCATCAAATCACAGGGAATTCGACAAGCGGGCAAAGGAGAGAGGCGCTCGGTAACCTCACAAGCGCCTCCTCTACTGCGTCAACGTAAACCGTACCTCACTGGATCACCTCCTTCTCGGCAGAAACGCCGATGTCGACAAGAATGTCGAGTGATCCGAGTATAGCGCGGGATCGGAGGGATGTAAGAACAAGCGTTTCCTTCGGTTGGGCACGCGAAAGCCAGTTACCGATAAGGGCAGCGTTATGTCCGATTCTGCAGGCGTCCAAGTGGACGTTAAGTCGGGTAGTCGGTGAATCGTAAGAAAAAGGTTAGGCGATCAAGCCCGGATAACGCTCATTCCTGAAACGTCACGCACACGCCATTGGGGTCAATCGCGGCGAACTCCTTCGTGCCCCAGGGCTTGCTTTGCAGTGCACCATTGGGGTGCACTTTTCCTCCGCGTTTCTGGTATTCGGCATACATGGCCTCAATGCCTTGAACCGCGATTCGCACCATGGTCTGGTCCCCGACCTTGCGCGCCAGTTCTTTGTCGCTCATGCCAGCTAAGTGCAGGTTGGCCTCGCCGCGGTTGATTCCTGCGTAGTTCGGCGGGGTAGCATCGCGAAAGGTTTCCTTGAAGCCACATATCTCCGTCCACCAATTCAAGGAATCCGTCGTGTCGGCGGCAGGAAGAACGGGAATCGCACCTTTGATGATCGCGTCCATGACCCAAGGATAACCAAATTCCAGCTGAGTCGCCTACATCCATGCCGCAGGTACCGGACCGATGGAGTCCAGTTGTCAACGGGTCGCTGCAACACCAGATAGATCTTCTCTTCGAAGGTGGTGCCTATGACCCAAGGGCTGATATCCGGCTACACGACCCTCTGCCCAAGCAGCTTCCTGCCAGCTCTACCAAATCCTTCTGGAGGCAGGTGGTAAGCTCTGACAGAATCCTCGGCAAGTGGGTCTGTCATGGCGGCGTATTCCACACAACCGGCTTCGAGTAATGCCACTTGTCCCATGTGTTGGCAAAAAGCTGGCTGCATGTGGTGTCGCTCGAATCGTCTATACTCGAACGTCCAGAGAGCATTGCAAGGGGAAATAATAAGTAAGCGATGGAGGAAAGGTAATGCAGTATCCGCAGTTTGGGTTGAGTGGGCGAGTGGCGTTGGTAACGGGAGCGGCGCGAGGTTTGGGACGGGCAATTTCGCTGGCCTTGGCAAATGCAGGCGCGGACGTGGCGCTGGGTTTGCGTGATGTACAGGCGGACTCTGGATTAGCCGCAGAGATAGGAAAGATGGGGAGAAGAGTCCTGCCCCTTCAGATGGACATGCGCAAGATGGAGCAGATTTCTCACGCCGTGGACGAAACTGCGAAGGAGTTCGGTCGAATCGACATCCTGGTGAACAATACTGGGATCGCGCCCGAAAATCTGGCCGAGAATGTACGTGAGGAAGACTTTGACGCAACAATAGCCGTGAACTTGAAAGGTACATTTTTTGCGAGCCAGGCCGCAGGACGGCTAATGATCCGGCAGAAGAGCGGGACAATCATCAACATGAGCTCGCAGGCAGGCTTCGCGGCCTTACCGACCGAATCAATATATTGCATGACCAAGGCGGGAATTGCGCATTTGACTAGATGTTTGGCGGTGGAATGGGGCAAATACGGGATCACCGTAAACGCCGTCGCGCCTACGTTCATCCGCACACCGGGGACGGAGAGCGCACTCGCAGATACGGCATTTCACGCGGACACACTGGAGCGGATCGCTGCGCTACACCGTATTGGCGAGCCGATGGAAGTGGCAGGGGCGGTTGTGTTTCTGGCCTCCCCCGCCGCATCGTTGATCACCGGCGAGACGATTTTGATTGATGGTGGGTGGACGGCGCGGTAAGTGCATTCGCGCCAGTACTTGGGCACGATAGGTACCTGTACGGTGGCCGCGGCGGGCTCAATTAAACGCTAGCTCGGAGTTTAGTCGCAGGCAATGCATAGGACCTAACGCGCGATCTTTCAATGGTTGTCTATGCGCGCCCCGGCGACCACGCCGATCGGTATCTCGTCAACCAGAAATAATTCCGGTAAATAAACGAGTCTCCGTTCGAGCAGAAACGGATTCGAGAGCTTTTTGTCGACTGGCTGAACGAAGTGCTTGCGAGCTCTCGCGCCGAGGCCTCCGAGCGGCACAAGGGTGGAGGAAGTAGTCCGCTTGGAAAGTCCCCGCTTGCTTCCGAATAGCCATTCGATTTTTCGGTCAGGACTTCGCCGCCAGCACCCTGGCGTTACGATGCGCGATCGCCTCAATCGAAATCATGGGATTCACTCCCGACGCGCTCGGAAACGAAGATCCGTCCATCACATACAGATTCTTCACTTCCCAGGTCTCGCCGTCCGGATTGGTCGCCGAAAACCGGGGCGAATCCCCCATCCGCGCCGTGCCCATGAGGTGAAACGAAAACAGCGCGAGCTGAGCGCTTCCCCAGCCCGCGGCGTCCATGTCGCGCACGAACGTCTCAAGGGAGCCGTTCTTGCCCGGCTCATAGGAACACAGCTTCGCATGCGGCGAATAAATGCGCCGCGCCCCTGCTTTCTCCAGAATCTCCGCGGCCCCGCGAAATCCTTGTTGCAAATGCCTGCGGTCAAAATCTGAAAGCGCATAACTCGACACAGGATGTCCTTCGCGGTCAGTCCTTACGCGTCCTGCGCCGCGGTCGCGCAGCAACACCCCAATCGCTGAAGTATTCTTCAACTGCTCCATTCGCTCGCGGAAATCTTCCGGCTCGCGCCATGGCATCACCGCCATGCCAATCACCGGCTGTAGCGCTGTCGTCTCATATTTCACGCCGTAGTTCCCGGTCATGAATCGATGCTCGTCCGAATAGATCGCCTGCATCGTCCCTTCCCACGGGCGAATCTCTTCGTCAAACACGCCGCTGACGTTCGACACAGGGTGCAGATGCAAATGCCGGCCAATGTGCCCATTTCGAAGTCCCGACCTCAGCAGCAACGCCGCGGTATGAATCGCGCCGCACGCCACGACGACTCGCCGGCACTTCACGACGACTCGATGGCCCTTCTTTGACCACGCTTCCACGCCCGTAACCGAGCCGCGTTCCACGCGCACTTTTTCTGCGCGCGTTTCCACGACAAATTTCGCGGCGTAGTTCTGCGCATCCGCCAGCCACGTCTTCACCGTGGATTGTTTCGCCCCGATTGCGCATCCATATCCGCAGTACCCGCACACCCGGCCCTGATCGCACGCGATCACGTTGCGCGGCATCGCGCCTACGTGCCAGCCCAACGCCTTCAGCCCGCGTTCCAGCACCTGCTCGCGCTTCGAAACGCGGTTGTGCGCCGTGTTCACGGAGATTCGCTCGCATACCGCATCCAGACTCCTTGTAAATTCCGGACCGCGAATCCACTCCGCGCCCTGTTCCGCCCACTCTTCGCGAATTTCGTCTGGGGTTCGAAACGATGTGCAGTAGTTCACCACCGTCCCGCCGCCCAGGCATTCGCCGGCCAAAAATCCCACGCTGTGGTCCCGCGTCGAAGCAAATCCGCCCTCGGCATACAGCCTGTGGAATCCTGCTAACTCCGCACCGTCAAAATCCGCGTCGTCAAAGTAGCCGCCAGCTTCCAGCACAATCACTTCTTTCCCCGCCGCTGCGAGCACTGCGGCTGCGACTCCTCCGCCTGCGCCCGATCCGATCACGCAGACATCGCATTTCAGCGTCATTTCTTCGCGCGGCACGATCACGCTCAACCGTCGAGCGGCCTCCGGCCGCTGAACGCCAAGGGGCCCTGGATATCTGAGCTTTTCCCATACCGGGTTCGCTTCCCCGGCCGCGGCAGGCAGCATCACGTACAAGAATCCCACAGCCTTCCGCAGTGCTTGAAAAGCCGCACGGCGCAGCACGAGCCAGCTGTCCGCCCACGACAACAAAATCTGGTTCTTCTCTTCGGCAGGAAGTTCCGAAAATCGCGCGAAGCTGCCAACTTCGATGAACGAGTGCAGCGAAGAATCCCAAAGGTCCAACAGGTTGAGAAATTCCGAGCGATCCACAGCACGTGGATTGAAGTCCAGCGCCGCGGCCAGCGCCTCCGGCACGCCTCGTTCGACCGCAGAAGGCCAGCCCGGCACCGCGGGCAAGAACGCATCACAAATCGCGCAGAGCGCCCGATGCTGGCGGGGAGTCAGCTCCATGTCGCCGCTAGCCTACCAGCTGGGCTGCCAATCAGCGAAACGCAATTCCGCCTTCCCCAAGCTGGTATGATGCTGGCCCTCTGTCGATCGCAGGAGGCTTGCGCATGAATGCATCCGGAAGAGTGCTGGTTCTCAGCGGAATGATCGCTGCGCTCGCGGCGAACCAAACCTTCGCACAACAACCTCCGTCTGACGGCAAGCACACCAACAGCAGCACCATCGCGCCGGACGGAACCGCGTACGTGACCCGCATCGTGCCCGTGCCGGCCACCGTCAGCCCGGAGGCCCAGAAAATGCTCGCGCGCTCGGAAGGGGATGCGGCCATACCCGAAACTCTCGAGCAGCGGCGTGCCGGTACCGACAAGTGGCAGGCCGGAGTCGGCGAGGAGTCGAAAAAGCTTTACCCCGTGAACATTTCTTCGGACACGATCGCAGGCATCCCCGTACGTATCGTGACACCGCTCAAGATTGCGCCGGAAAAACGCGACCGTGTGCTGATCAATCTTCACGGCGGCGGTTTCAATTCCGATTCAGGATCGCTGTCAGAGACCATTCCCATCGCCAATCTCACCGGCACAAAAGTCATCGCGGTGCTCTACCGCTTGGCGCCCGAGCACCCGTTTCCTGCAGGCCTCGACGATGCGGTGGCGGTGTACAAGGAATTGCTGAAGACCTACAAGCCGAATCACATCGGCATCTACGGCACTTCGGCGGGCGCGATTCTCACCGCCGAAGTAACGGTGAAACTAAGGCATCTCGGGCTCCCTCTTCCCGCCGCGACCGGAATCTTTTCCGGCTTAGGCGACCTCGGCCACGCTGGCGATTCCATCGCGCTCTTTGCATTGAACGGCTTCTCTGGCCACCTGGACGATCCAGATCCCAACGCCCGCGGCAGCAAGGAGTACACAGGCTCGACTCCTCTCAATGACCCGGTGCTTTCTCCTGTATACGCGGATCTCACGGGGTTCCCTCCGACTCTGTTCATCAGCAGCGGCCGCGACCTGCTGTTAAGCGGCACGACGATCCTTCACCGCGCCTATCTCCGCGCCGGCGTCGACGCGCGACTGGTCGTCTTCGAAGCTCTGCCGCACGCCTTCTGGAACAATCCCTCACTGCCCGAATCCAAAGAAGCCGATCAACTGATGGCCTCCTTCCTCGACAAGCACCTGGGCAAGTGAGACCGGCTTTGGTGGCGGTCAGTCGCGCTGTTTCACGCTCCCGTTTCAACCGAGGGGAATTCGCCGCGTTCATTTCCGCTTGGAGCTCCGAGGTCCGGTATGGACGACTTCGAAGGTGAGACGCTTAGAAAGCTCGTGCGCCTGCTGTCTGCGGGCCCACCGAAAAGGTCTTGCTGCAGCGTCCTCACCCAAATAGTATCGCTGTCGCAATTCCGGCACGTCGAGGTGGGCGATGATGCGATTCACCAAAGTTATTTTCGTTCTGGCTGGAGTGCTGATCGGTGCGCGAGCGGCTGCTGCGCAGGAATGGTCGCAGCCCTGGGCCCGCGAACGCATTGCCAAATCGCCCCGCCACAGCGAATGGGTCACAGTGAAGCACGACGGCCGCAGCGTCGAAACACTGGTGGTCTACCCTGAAACAAAAGACCAGCGGCCTGTGGTGCTTGTCATCCACGAGATCTTCGGGTTGAGTGACTGGGCGCAGGAACTTGCCGACGAAGTCGCTGCCGCGGGCTACATCGCCGTCGCGCCCGATTTGTTGAGCGGCATGGGACCGAATGGCGGCCGCACCAAGGATTTCGCTTCCGGCGGAGTGATGGAAGCCATCGGCAAGCTTCCTCCCGACCAGGTCACGGCCGACCTGAACGCCGTCGCCGACTATGGCCTCAAACTTCCCGCAACCAACGGCAAGCTCTTTGTCGCGGGCTTCTGCTGGGGCGGAGGGCAAACCTTCCGCTTCGCTACCAACCGCGGCAACCTTTCCGGCGCGTTCGTTTTCTACGGACCGCCGCCCGGCAAAGACGCGATGTCACGCATTACAGCGCCCGTGTATGGCTTCTATGGGGGCAATGACGCACGCATCAACGCTACAATTCCCGACACAACCGCCGCGATGAAGGCCGCCGGAAAAACCTACGACCCGGTCACCTACGACGGCGCAGGCCACGGCTTCATGCGCGCCGGCGAAACTCCCGACGACACAAACCCCGCCAACAAGACCGCCCGCGAACAAGCGTGGCAGCGCTGGAAATCGCTCCTAAAAAAATAACTCCGTCGGAGCTACTCGGAAGCCATCAGCGCAAAGCTGCATCCAATCGGCAACCACGCAATGGCCATGGTGGGCAGGACAACGAGATAAGGGCCGGGCGGGGTCATCAGGCGAAGTGCGTATCGCAGATAAAAAGGACAAAATATACGCCGAGGACATTGGTGATCCGTTTCGCAATTCGGTTCGAGGGGCTCCTGTACAAGGTACACGCCCAGAGCAATGCCGTCGCGAAACAGCACACGGCAAACAGGTTCACCGAAAACTCTGCGGTGAAACGGATCAGGCTTGTTCCTGGAGGCAACACAACTGCGCAACTGAAGATAACCGTTGCCAGAATCGACGGAGGCGGCGTGGCACGCCCTCACCCACTCATCTTGAGAATCCGTTCTCGAAAATACACTTTCCAGGGATCCGGCATTGCGGCCACGAGCATCGCGCGCTCTACGGTCGCCAGGTCATCCTCTCCGTATCTTTTTGCAACGTAGAGCCGCGTGATTTCAGAAATCGGCACCGAGTTCGTATCCCTGGCAATTACTTTGATCGGGTCAGCAGCCCCGACTTCTCCCTCGCGGATCACGGCGAGATAAAAACCAGTCCGCCCGCTCGAGAGGAATTTCTTTACCATGTCATCGGCCTGAAATCTGACGCCCAGTTTGTAGCAAGGCAGCCGTGGCTGCGTCACCACCACTTCAGCGGAGCCCACCGCGAACCGGTCGCCCAGATGCACCTCCTGCTCGAGCAAGCCTTCCGTGGTGAAGTTCTCGCCGAAGATCCCCGCCGGCAACTCGTGGCCCGGCAGCTGCCGCTTCCAGAAGCCGTAGTGCTCGTACGGGTAGCAGTAGACGGCCTTGTATTCGCCTCCGTGAACGCTCAGGTCAGCCTGGCGGTCGCCGTCCAGATTGAGCTTTCCTAAGGCAAGGCGCCCCTTCACCGGCTCCTTGTAGATGGAAGTGGTTACATTCCTTCCATGCCAGATCACTTCGCGCGGCAGCCCAACATTTACTGAAACGATCTTCATACAGCAGCTCGCTAAGAGCCACAGTAGCACACACCTCTATCGGGCATCTGAGGAGATAGACCTGGGCTTGTGCGGTGTCATCAGAAAGCGAACCATAGGAGAAACCGGTCGCCAATCACCGGCCGCCGAATCACTCCTGCTTGGCCTTGGCCGCTTTTTTCTTGTCGGCTTTGCTGGCAACTTCCTGGAAGCGCTGCTCCAGCGCGGCCTTGGTGAAAAAATCCGGTGCGAGGTTCGGGTTGTACATGCAGGTATCGTAGAAGGCCTGGAAGATTCGTCGTCCGTCTCGCGTACGGGCCACCTGCAGTGGGGTCTCGACACCATCGAGAGCGTGATAGTTCGCGTAGGAAGTCTCCTCTTCCGTGCGCTCGCGGCTGGTTGAGTCGCGCGTGATTACCTTGAACCGCACCATCAGATGACTGTCGCGCTGCACCGCAATTCGGTACGTGCGTTCAGCACGGTCCACCAGTTCGATCCAATCGACCGGCTTCAGATCAATCAGGTCCGTTCCGCCATAACGGTAGACCATGCCCTCTTCCTTTAGCCTGTAGCGCAAGAGATGTTCGGGATCCTTGAAGAGTTGTTCTGCAAACTCATCCACACGATCCGCCGGCTGTTCGCTCACGCCATCATGGTCCATCGTCCAACCTTCTTTTCCGCTGAACAAGTCGATGATGTTCCCTTTTTTTCCGTAGTCGGTGCGGTTCTTGTCCGGATAGCGCCAGTAATCCTTGAATTCCAAGTACGAGGTAAGATCGTTGTTGTGGCCGAAATGCGAAAGCCGCCCGGTGCATTGCGATTCGCGAACATTCATATAGGACTGCCCGCCCATCGCGTTCAGCATCTGCGCCAGAATCTGTTTGGCCTTGGTCGCGCTCGCTTCCGGCATTATGGTGTCCGGATTCTGCGAGGGCGCACGGGCAAAACCTGGGTTGAAAGACACCAGCGTCGCTGCGGCGAGCAACGTCAGAATCGCAACCTGAAGTAACCTTATCCGCAAAGCACCGAACCCCCGTTTACATTGATGATTTCTCCGGTCATGAAGTTGGCCAGGTCGGACGCCAGGAACAGGATCGGCCCGGCAATCTCTTCCGCCGTCGCCGGGCGTCCGAGGGGGATTGAAGACGCCGCCATCTTCTGCCCGGCTCTCGTGTCCAGCACCGGATTCGACATGTCCGTGGCCACCCATCCGGGCGCCACGGAGTTCACCAGAATCCCGTGCGGTGCCAGCTCGGTGGCGAGTCCTTTTGTAAAGCTGATCACCGCGCCCTTGGTCGCGCCGTAGTGCGTATGAAAGGACTCGCCGCGCTGTCCTGCCGTGGAACTGATCGGAATAATTTTGCCGGATTTCTGCTTGATCATGTGCGCCGCTGCGAAGTGGACGACTGAGTACACGCTTTTCAGGTTTATACGGACCATCTCGTCCCACTGCTTTTCGGTCATTTTCTCGATGGGCTGATCCTCCGCATTCCACACGCCTGCGTTCGCCACCAGAATGTCGATGCGCCCCAGCCGGGCGACCGTCTGGTCCACAAGCTTCTTGTTGTCAGCGTGGCGGCCCACGTCGGCTTTGAACGCTTCGACGCGCGTTCCGTGCTTTCCCGCTTCGGCTTCCACAAGGGCCGCGGCATCCTTCGCCTTGTTGTAGTTGAACACCACGTCCGCGCCGGCCTGCGCAAATAATTTCACCGCGGCTGCTCCGATTCCACGCGAGCCGCCGGTAATCAGTGCCGCTTTCCCCGCCAAAGAAATCATGTTTCCCCCAATGAATCAGAAAAAACCTTTGCGACGGCGCACTATACGTTGTGCGCTCAGCGCTTCCCTGCAGTCTCCAAACGCACCCTGCGCGCCGCGCTGACAAAATCCTCAAATATTTTCTGTGCAAATTTGTCGTCCGGCATTCGTTCCGGATGCCACTGCACGCCAACCACCCAGTCGTTCGGCGATTCCAGCTCCACGCCTTCGATAATTCCGTCGATTCCGCGCGCCGTCACACGCAACCGTTTCCCCGGCCGGTCAATCGACTGATGATGACTGCTGTTGATTTTGACCTGCCCCGCGCCAGCCAGCTTCTGCAAGCGGCTTTCTTCGGCGAGCGTTGCTCCATGCTCGAAATCCTTCGTGGTTGCGCTCGCTATTAGGTCGGTCTTCCCGTGCGCTTCGGCTCGCGGCCTCTCGCTTGGAATATCCTGCAACAGCGATCCGCCCTGGTGCACGTTCAGGATCTGGCAGCCGTAACAGATCGCCAGTACCGGTTTGTGAGCGGCCAGCGCGTGCTCCAGAATTGTGCTGTCGGTGCGGTCGCGATCTGCGTCCAGCGTTTTTGTCTTGACGTGGCGAAGCTCGGCGTACCGCGCCGGGTCAACATCGGCAGGACTGCCAGGAAGCACGAACGCATCGAGCGAGGCGGCCTGGCGTTTCAACTCCGCCTCCGGCAGCCCAAGCGAAACATGCTGTGGATCGCCGCCCGCGCGCCGCACTGCGTCAAAGTAATAGTTGAGTTTTTCAACGCTGCCTTGGCGTTCTTCTTCCCGTGTGCGCCAGGGAATCCCGATGCGCGGTTTGCTTGGAATTTCAAGGGACATGGAGAAGCAAAATCGTAGCATTCGCGCCGAAGGGCGGCAACCGCTAGGGAAGCGCGGCGACCAGGGACCGTCTAAGGCTTTTGTTTATAGCTACTTAGCTGACCCTACGGGCGAGCCAGAGAGGCAGAATTCCTCGCGGTCGAAAAATGCCGGAAGCAGTCGTAAGCGCGACCCGAGTTGCTCGGCTGACTCCGCGCGCAAGGTCACATGACCCACTTTTCGACCGGGGCGTAGCGGCTTCCCGTAGACGTGCAAATGCGCGTCGGGTACCGAGAGCAGTTCGGAAGGCTCCGGCAGTTCGCCGATCAGATTCAGCATCGCACAGTAGCCGAGAGTTCGAGTGTCGCCCAGCGGCAAGCCGGCCACGGCGCGCAAATGGCTTTCAAACTGGCTGGTTACAGCGCCCTCGATGCTCCAATGGCCGGAATTGTGGACACGAGGGGCCATTTCGTTTGCAAGCAGGCGGCCACCCAATTCAAACAGTTCGATCGCGAGGACGCCCACGTAATCAAGGGCCTCAAGAACGCGGCGCGCGGCATTCTCCGCTTCATGCTGCAAGGATGGCAACAGGTGCGGAGCAGGGGCGAGCGACAGGCGCAAAATTCCGCCCCGATGATGATTTTCGACGAGGGGATAGAACGCAGTCTCGCCGGAGCGTGCGCGCACAGCCAGGATGGAAAGTTCGCGAGAAAAGTTGACGAATTTTTCGAGGACCAGCGGCGCCGCGGGGATTTCCCTTTTCACCCGCTCCAGGTCCTGATGCGTGCGCAGCACCCACTGGCCCTTTCCGTCGTAACCGAGCCGGCAAGTCTTTAGAATCGCAGGAAAACCGAGGTTGCGGGCGGCCTGCTCCAAATCGGCGCCAGAATTCACGACGGCAAATTCGGTTGTGGGGATGCCGAGACTCTGAAACAGATTTTTTTCCTTGCGACGATCCTGCGCCGCCTCGAGGGCTTGCGGCGGCGGATATACAGGGAGCATCTTTTGCAGGAAACGCGCAGCCTCGACAGGAACATTTTCGAATTCATAGGTGACCAGCGCGAGACCGTGCGCGAATTTTTCAAGCGCGTCAAAGTCTGAATACTCCGCCGTGACGCGAGGGGCGATGCGGCCAACGGGAGCTTGCGGGGAGGGATCGAGAAAACGAAAATGGAAATCCAGCGGGTAGCCGGCGAGGGCAAGCATGTAACCCAATTGACCGCCGCCGAGAATTCCGATGGTCACTTGCGTTTTCCCTTCTTGCGCGCAGATCCTGCTGCGTGAAATCTTGCAGGATTGGGAACGGCCAGAACTTTTTTGGTTTGCGACGTGCGGAATTTTCTGAGCGCTTCGCGAATTGCCGGATACTTGTTTCCGAGTGTGGCCGCCGCGAGCAATGCCGCATTGATCGCACCGGCTTTGCCGATGGCGAGAGTCCCCACGGGAATTCCGCCGGGCATTTGGGCGATGGAAAGCAGCGAATCCAAACCTTTCAGCGCTTTTGACTCCACCGGAACACCAAAAACCGGCAGCACCGTTTTCGAAGCGGTCATTCCCGGCAAATGCGCCGCACCGCCGGCTCCGGCAATAATGACTTCGATTCCACGGCTTTCGGCTCCGGCAGCGTATGCGAACAGAAGATCAGGCGTGCGGTGCGCGGAAACAACGCGGGTCTCGTGCGGAACCCCCAGCGCATCCAGCGTCTGGGCTGCATGAGTCATCGTTTCCCAGTCAGACGTCGAACCCATGATGATGCCGACGAGCGGTTGCTTGCCATGCGGATTGACTTTGCCCGCCATGCGGAGATCCTCGGCAATCGGGCATGTGCTAGGCGCCCGAGAGAGGGACAAGTTTATCGCGCACGGCAAGGATTTGGAAAAGGAAGCAAAGAGCAAGGATGGCCGCCTAAAGGCGGCCGCTACCTTGACGCTCCTTGGCCGGCGATAAGTTGCTTCCGGTGTTGGCACACGACAAGGCAGCGTTAGGCCGCGGGACTCCGAAAGAACGGTTTCCGACGGTCTGGTCTAGCGGCCGGCGGCTTGCTCGCCGCGGAGGACCAGGCAGGTGGAATTCGATTTTGCGACGAGTTTCCCGTTTTCGTCGATGACCTCGCACTCCACGTAGCCGATGGTGCGGCCCCGCTGGACGACACGGCCCTCGGCGCGGAGGCGGGCTTCGCGGACGGGACGAAGATAGTTAATTTTGAGTTCCACGGTGGTGAAGGACTCGCCCAAACCAAGGGTGCTCGCAAATGCAACGCCCATGGCCGTGTCGGCGATGTCGCACAGAATGCCGCCATGCAGAGTGCCCATGGGGTTGAAGTGCTGCGGTCCGGACTGTAAGGTGACCAGGGCCCGGCCGTTACCCGCCTGGGGAACGTCAAATCCGATCAAATCTCCGACGGGCGCCTTGTGTTGCATCATGCGCTGGAACAGGGTGAGTTCACCGGCCGCGGCTGGCTCAGACATGGGCAATCCTCCAAGTTTGTTCCCTTTAGATGCAACAAAAAAGGTTTGGTGGACAATGCATCGACAATCCGCGCGATTCCCCTAGCCAACGGCCTGGGAACGCGGCAGCCAGCGAGGACGCAATTGTCCGACCAGGTAGAGCGAGCCGGTGACGAAAATGGCGTCCTGGGGCTTGGTTTTCGCCAGTACGGCTGCGAGCGCTTTTTCGGCGTCAGGAATAATTTCGAAGTGCGAGGCGTGGTGGCCCGCTATTTCTGCCAGTTGGGCGGCGGAAATGGAACGGGGCGTACGCGGCTCGGTGAAAATTACTTCCGTGGCGCGAGGAAACAGGATGCCGGCAATTTCGTCGACGGCCTTGTCGCGCAACGCGCCGAAAATCAAGATGAGCTTTCGATTCGCGAAATTTTCGTCGAGGAAAGCGGCCAGTTCGCGGGCCGCGGCGGGATTGTGGGCGCCGTCGAGATAGATGTCCGGATTGGCCTGGACTTTTTCGATTCTGCCGGGCCAGGTTGCGGCGGCGATTCCCTGTTCGACGTCGGAACCGCTAACCCGAAACCCTTTCGACTGCAAAATCTGCGCGGTGGCTACGGCGTTCAAAGCGTTATGCAACTGAAAACGCCCGGCGAGTTGCGGTGCGATTTTGAATCGCGTCGCAGAAGCGATGTGGGTCGCTATGGCGCGGGTACGGCCTTCGATCGTAGGTTCTGCTTCGATCGCAAATGCGCCGCCAACGTCAACCACGGACCCGTTACATTCGAGCGCTCGCGCGAGAAGGATTTCGCGGGTTTCTTCGTGCTGCTGCCCTGCGATCACTACCGGGACGTCCGGTTTGATAATACCCGCCTTTTCCATAGCGATCTCGCGCAGCGAGTGGCCGAGAAAATTCTCGTGATCAAAATCGACGCGGGTGATGACACTCACCAGCGGAGTGAGGATGTTCGTGGAATCCAGCCGCCCGCCCAGGCCGGTTTCGAAAATCGCAAATTCGACGTTCGCTTCCGCGAAATGAGCGAATGCAAGGGTGGTGACGCACTCAAAAAATGTCGGATGAGCGCGCAGCGTACCCTTCGCCAGCAATTCTTCGATGGTGGCCTGAATGCGCGAGAATGCGGAAGCGAACGCAGCATCGGGAATTTCCTGCCCGTTCACCTGAATGCGCTCGTTGATTCTTTCCAGGTGCGGCGAAGTGTAGAGTCCGGTGCGATAACCCGCGCGGCGAAGAATCGACTCGAGGAACGCTGCTGTCGAGCCTTTTCCGTTTGTGCCGGCAATGTGAACCGAAGGATATTTCTTGTCGGGACGGCCGAGGCTCTGCGCGAGAACGGCGATGTTTTCGAGATTGAACTTGGCGGCTGTGGCCTGCGTCGGCGCGGCAAGCTCCCGCCCCAGGGAGAGCAGATAGCGGACCGATTCCTGAAAGTTCATTTCAATTCATCAGCAGATCGAGCGAGGATGCCAGAAAGGACTTCAGCTCCTTGCGCGGAACGATGGCATCGAGGAAACCGTGTTCCAGCAGGAATTCGGAGCGCTGGAATCCTTCAGGCAGTTTCTGCCGGATGGTCTGTTCGATCACGCGCGGCCCAGCGAAGCCGATCAGAGCCCCGGGCTCGGCAATGTTCAGATCGCCAAGCATTGCGAAACTTGCCGTGACGCCTCCGGTCGTGGGATCGGTCAGTACGGAAATGTACGGCAACTTGGCTTCATCGAGCCGCGCCAGCGCCGCGGAAACTTTTGCCAGCTGCATCAGGCTAATGGTGCCTTCCATCATGCGTGCGCCGCCAGAACAGGAAACGACGATAAGCGGCTGGCGAGTGTCCATGGCAAGTTCCACGCCGCGAGTGACTTTTTCTCCGACGACCGCGCCCATCGAGCCGCCGATAAACCCGAATTCCATGGCGCAGATCACGACCGGTCGTCCATTCAACTGGCCTTCCGCGGTCATCACGGCATCGTTCATGCCCAGTTTTTTGCGAGCTTCCTTGATGCGCGAAGCGTACGACTTTGTATCGACGAACTTCAGCGGGTCAGTCGAAGTCATGCCCGCATCGCGTTCGGTCCAGCGGCCGTCAAACAGCATCTCAAGGCGCTGTTTTGCGCCCATTTTGAAATGGAACTGGCATTTGGGGCAGACAAACAGATTTTCTTCAAGATCCTTGCGGAAGGTAATGGTGCGGCAATTTTCGCACTTGGTCCACAGGCCTTCGGTGCGAACGCGCCGTTCTTCAGGCGGAGTCGCCTGATCAATCGACTTCTTGTCGCGCTTAAACCAAGCCATTTTGCGATCTTTTCTTCCTGTCGTCATCGCCCTTACCCTAGCCAGAGCGCAAACCGCCAGACCGGACGTTTCATCTGGCGGTAGAGCATGAAGAGAGTCCTCTCTTCGCTCGGAATGACTGTAGCTGTGTCGGACGTTACCCGATTAATAGTCTATACCACGCTGGGCGAGAATGCCCTTGGTGTAAGGATGTTTGACTTCTTTCATCTCGGTTACCAGATCGGCGAGTTCGATCAGCTTGGGGTGTGCGTTGCGGCCGGTACAAATCACGTGGACGCGCTCCGGGCGTCTGCGC
>JBKOXA010000002.1:0-46532 GCA_046724685.1 Acidobacteriota bacterium
TATCTCCGCGCCTTTCCTGCCGCGCGAATCGGCTTGCGGGCAGCCTTGACGGGCTTGGCGATCTTCTTGGAGCCGGTGGTTTTCGCTGGCCCTTTCGGCACCGCTTCCGGAGCTTCGGGCGGCGTCTCGGTTTTCCCCTGAGCATTTTCCGTGTCGCCGAAATGAATGGGCGCGCGGGCGCCGCCGGAAGCTTTCCCGCTGCCGAAACCTCCAACGGTCCAGACTGCTTCGACGCTGGACTTCGGCGGCGTCACCTCGGCAATCGGCCGCTCCCATCTGGGCTCTATCTTGTGGCAGTCGGCGCCCGTGCAGTAGACGCCCTGCGCCGCAAATTCCGCCGGCGGCATGGGGGAGTTCTCGGCGAAGTCGCGCTCTTTGGCCAGCAGGGTGTCGATCTTTTCGTCGATGTCTTTCTTGCCCTTTGCGTCGAGCAGTTTTTCGCTCGTCAGGAATTTTTCATAGAGCGCAATGGGATCGCGCGCTTCCCAGTACGCGCGCATCGGTTTTGGCACATACTCGGCAGGATCGTGCTGCGCGTGGCCCAGGCGACGGAACGTCTTTACTTCCATCAGGATCGGCCCTTCGCCACCGCGCGCTCGCTCAACGGCTTCCTTCGCTGTCGAATACACGGCGACCACGTCGTTCCCGTCCACGCTGTAACTTCCGATGCCATACGCTTTCGCCCGGTCGGCGAGATTCTCAAGCGGAACTTGCCTGTTAACGGGGGTCGAGTACGCCCACTGGTTGTTTTCGAGCACCAGGACAAACGGTGCTTTCTGCACGGCCGCAAAGTTTAATCCTTCGTGGAATACGCCGGTCGAGCTTCCCCCGTCGCCGATCCACGTCATGGTGACAATTTTCTGCCCAAGGTACCGGCCCGCAATTGCCACGCCGGCCATGACCGGGATGAGGTCGCCCAACATCGAAATCGGAGAAACGATGTGCAGCTTTTCGAGGTCGCCGAAATGGCTGGTGCCGTCTTTCCCCTTCGTCGGCGAATCGTATTTCGCCATGTGCTGCATGAAAACGTCGCGCGGCGGAACGCCTTTCACCAGCAGCGCCCCGATGTTGCGGATCATCGGCGCCAACCAGTCCTTCTTTTCCAAAGCATAAGCGGTACCGACGGAAACCGCTTCCTGGCCCAGGCTCGAATACAAGCCGCCCACGATCTTGTTCTGGCGGAACAATTTGACCATGGTGTCTTCGACTGCGCGGTTGAGGCGCATGAAGTAGTACAGGTCGAGATACTGCTGCCTGCTCAGTTCTTTCTTCATTCCTGCTCCCGCACCCGCACCGCTTCGCATACGAACCTCGTTATGCCGGAACCGCCAGAACCCGTTCGAAGGCGTCCAGCTTCTCTGAAAGTTCCGCGCGCTCGGCTACTCGCGTTTCGAAACCAAAAGCTTCGCCGAGATGCTTCGCAAAAAGCGGTCGTAGCTCGTCCGGATTCACCCGCCGCCCCAGCAATTTTTCGAGCGAAGTCGCCTTCCGCTGCGCGATGCCGCACGGCACGATCAAATCGAAAAAGCGCAAGTCGGTCGCTACGTTATAGGCGAACCCATGAGAAGTGATCCAGCGGCTGATGTGCACGCCGATCGCCGCGAGTTTTTCCCGCGGACCGGACTCGCCAGCCCAGACGCCGGTCTTTCCCGCTTCGCGCCCGGCGACAACGCCGAACTCCGCTGTCGCGCGAATCATGACCTCTTCGAGCATTCGCACATACCACACAACATCACGCCTGATCTTATCGAGGTTCAGGATCGGGTAGCCCACAATCTGCCCCGGCCCGTGATAGGTGATGTCGCCGCCGCGCGAAGTCTCAAAGTATTCAACGCCCTTTTGCCGAAGGACATTTTCGCTGGCAAGCAGGTTTGCGCGCTTTCCGCTGCGTCCAAGCGTAATGACATGCGGATGCTCACAGAAGAGCACCACGTCCCCGATGGCCCCGGCTTTTCGCGCTGTCACCACGCGTTTCTGAAGCTCCAGCGCTTCGGCATAGCCGACCAGCCCGAGGTCAATTTGCAGCGCTTCCGCCATCGATCGCTTACCGCTCACTAAACGTTAATCTGCAACCCGCGCACGGAGGCGAAGGCATCGCCCATCGCTTCCCAAACGGTTGGATGCGCGTGAACCATATTCATCAAGTCGTCGATGGTTCCTTCGAGGTTCAGCACGGCAGCGGCTTCCGCGAGAATTTCCGTCGCCAGCGGCCCGATGATGTGAATGCCCAGGACCTCACCGTATTTTTCGTCGCTCACAACTTTAATGAATCCGCCGTGATTCCCCAGAATTGTGGCCTTGCTATTGCCGACGAACGGGAACTTGCCAACTTTCACGGCATAGCCTTGATCCTTCGCCTGTTTCTCGGTAAGTCCGATGGAACCAATCTGCGGCTCGCAGTAGGTGGCGTTCGGAATGCGGTCTTTGCGGATCTGCTGCGTCGGTTTGCCGGCGATGTGAGTTACCGCGATGATGCCTTCCATCATGGCGGCGTGCGCAAGTTGCGGCAATCCCGCGACGATGTCGCCGATCGCGTACAAGCCTTTCTCGGCAGTCTCCATGTTCTCGCCGACGTGAACGAATCCGCGCTCGATTTTCGCTTTGGACTTTTCGAGGCCGCAGTTTTCCGTCAGCGCCATGCGGCCCACGGCCAGCAGCAGCTTTTCCGCCTGCAGCGTCTGCGCCTTGCCATCTTTGTCTTTGAACGAGACGGTTACGCCCTTGGAGTCCTTCTTGACACTCTCGACGGTGCAGCTGGTTTGAATCTGAATGTTTTTCTTGCGAAAGGTCTTATCGAGTTCCGCGGAAATCTCTTCGTCTTCGACGGGGACTACGCGCGGCAGCGCTTCGAGAACCGTCACCTGTGTTCCAAACGAATTGTAGATGGAGGCGAATTCCACGCCCACGGCTCCCGCTCCCACGACCATCAGGGTTTTCGGGATCGACGGCAGCTCCAGGATCGACCGGTTGGTCAGAATCGTCTTGTGATCGGGCTCGATTCCCGGCAAAGCACGGGCCTCACTGCCGCTCACCATCAAAATATTCGACGCCTCGATCGTGGTTTTCTTGCCGTCTTTTTCGACGCTGATTTTCCCCGGCCCTTCATACCGGCCCCAACCCTGGACCCATTCGACCTTGTTCTTTTTGAACAGAAACTCGATGCCCTTGGCATGCTTCTTGACGATCTTGTCTTTGCGAGCCATCACGTTGGCCCAATTCACCTTCAGGCCGCTCACCTCAAATCCGAGCTCGGCGCCATTTTTGAAGTGATCGTAAATATCGGCGTGGTGCAGCAACACCTTGGTGGGGATGCAGCCAACGTGCAGGCAAGTACCGCCCAGAAATGGATCTTTCTCGACAACAACGGTTTTCAGGCCAAGTTCGCCCGCGCGAATCGCAGCCACATAGCCGCCCGGTCCGCTCCCGATAATCGCCACGTCATACTTTGCCACGCGCCCTCTCCCCTCCGCGTGGGCCCCTCGCCCGAGGACACGCACGCGGCGAACCTCACGAATCTTTACCCTGCTGACCGCATCACCGCGCGACGGTTAGGAAGTCGGCCCTCGTGCGACGGCGCATGAATTCATTCACCCTGAGATGCAAAGGGGGCTTTCCTGGCCGGATTTATGCCCGGCGTGGCGCTTCTACCCACGGCGCGGCTCGCCACGACCCGACAAACCAGAAATTTTAGCAGCGGCTGCGGCCCTCCGCAACCGCACCGCGGCGTGCCGCTTCCTTTGGCAGGTACCACAGGGTACCGGAGTACTGGCTCCGGGTACTGCCGGAAATGGACCCCCCGAGCTAGTGACGCCAGCAACCTCTGACCGCAAACTTTGGGAGTTGAAGGGCGGCTCTGAATCGAGCGAGCTCGAGACGCCAAAGCGAGTCCATCTTGATCGTAGCAAGTCTGGTTTTCTCGATGATTCTGATTCTATTGAGCGCCGCGGGAACGGAATACCCGCGGAAAGCGCTGGCCAAACGCCCGCGCTAGTGATCTTCAGGCTGTCTCCCTCCACCCCCACGCCCGAGCCGCCGGCACCCCCACCGGCGGCTCACTTTTTTGAGCCACCGATCGCCCCCGCAATTGCTCAGAGGGGAGCGGCTGCCGGCAGCCTGGTTTCGGCGTGCCCCTGCGCTAGCGCTCGAGAACTTCTTTGAAGGAATTGAGTGCTACTTTTTTGGGCTGGCGGTCCAAATGAAAAATTGCGGTCCGCGTCGCGGTTCCCACGGTCAGAACCTGGCCAAGCCGCACCATACCCTGCCCAAAGTCGGCGTATACCGGAACAAAAACAGCGAAATGGTCGCCCACCTCGCTTTGGCTGATCTCCGCTTTCACATCAAAGGAGCCTTTGCCGGCCTGGCCGGGTTGAACGTCGTATTTGAAATGGAAACGCGGCACTTCGGTCCCATACACCCATTGGTCGAAGAACCAATCGAGGCGGCCGTTCCTTTGAAGGTCCATTTGCTTCGTCATGTGCTTTTCGACGACCGCCTTGAACGACTCCGTAGAAGCCGATACCTCTCGGTGAGCCTCCATAAATTCGTGCATCATGTCGATAAAGGCCTGGTCACGATTGCCGCTGGTAGACTGATCGGCGTACATCATCGATCGCAGCATCTCGAGGACGTAGGCGCCTTTGGAATAGGTAACGCCCTGGTACGCCTGCCCGTTGCGCGGCGAAATCAGCCGCAAGCCCAGCCATAAGGGACCGGCGTCGTTCGGCGACACGCCAAAGGCATTCCTTTCCAGGATGCGCGTGCGCTGGCGTTCCCGATAATCGATGTAGTCTTTCTGCCACTTCCCTCCGACGGCTTGTTCGAGGAAGAGCCCCGCGGCAAAATCTGCGAAACCCTCTGACAACCATTGGTCGTGATAGGACGCCCAACCCACATTGTGGCCGAACCACTGGTGGGCCACCTCGTGCGGTGTCACCTCCTGCACGAAGCCAGTGAAGTTAGAATCGATCTGTCCGAACAACATCCAGCGTTGCGTTGAGTCGATGTAGGCGGAAATCGGCAGATAGACAAGATTGGGCCAGGACTGGCCGAAATTAAAATTCGGTTGTTCCGTGATGGCGATGTTGTCGAAGGGCGCCTTGCCGAAATAGAACGTACAGACTTGCATCTGCGCCCGAGTCTGGTCCAGGGCGTATTTGGTCATGGCCTTTGGAGACATGGCGTCCAGTGCCTGCATCTGCATTTCCGAGCGTGCGTTCACCGAACCCGCGGAGCCGCCCTGGAACGGTTTCAGGGTGTTCGGCAGATCCGTCAGATAGTATCCGGTTATGTTGTAGTGAGTGATGGTGTCGGGAAGATCGATCTTTTGATACTGGCCATAGTTGAAACCGGCCACAGCCACGGGTACCGGCGTCACCCAATGAGAGACTGCAAAACCGGCTTCCGTCGATTCTCCTTGAAGCTTCCCGACGCTGATGACGATGTTCGACTTGGGAACTTTGAAGGTCAGGTCGTACAGCGCCTTTTCACCGAACCCATTCAAGTTGGGATACCAGGAATCGCGCGCGCCCACGTAATAGCTTCCGCCGCCCGCATCGTATAGAACTTTGTCTCCAGCGTAGTCCGCGGTGATCGAATGTTCCTTGCCGAGCGGAGGCGCTTCGTCGAGGATCACGTAGAACGATCCGTCTTCCTTCTTTCCTTCCTGGATGAAGTGCAGGTCTTTGCCGTTTTGGTCGCTCACGCGCGAGACGCGCAGCGTAGGCAGCAGACCGAACTTCAGAACGCGCTCACCTTCGAGCAGCGGCTCAAAGGTAATCGTGGCGCGGCTGAAAAAGTGACTGTTTTTCCCAATGACAGTTTCGATGTTGTAGCGGCGCGTCCGAAACAGCCTCTTTTCTTGCTGCGAGCTTGCCGTGTTCGCCTTCCATTCGGACCCCAGATGCTGGGAGTACCAGATTCCGTCGTCCATGTTGCTGCCGTTGTAATTGATGAGCGCCGTTTCCTCGGGCGAATCCATCTGCGGAATGGCTCCGGTGCGAGCGCGCACAAAAAAGCGCAGATCCTTGTGGGGCGCGCCGACCATATAGGCGTTGAAGAACTGCGGGTGCTTCGGGTTGTAGATCGCCGCCAGGACATCGGCATCAACGTTATCGATCGTTCCGCCCTCCAGGAGTTCCTGCGTGAAGCCGTCGGGAAACTCGTGGCGGCGGCGAACCTTGTTTTTCCAACGTTGAAACGCAGTGGCGGTCTCGGCCGGAGTTTCCACCTTGCTTTGAAACACTGCAGCGAATTGCGGATACACGCTTCCGCTGAAACGAAACACCGCCTCGGTGAAATCTTCCTCAGCGGTAGCGCTGCCATTGCGACGGATCATTTCCTGGGTGTCGGCGCGAAGGAGCGGCTTCAGCGTGAAATGTCCCTGGCCCACAAAAACGGCGCCGGTCTCGAAGCGGTTAACGAGAGCCAGAAAGGTGAGCGTTCCGGACTTAAACTCAAACCTTCCAACGTCCATGTTCAGCGTGAAGTTTTCGCAGCGGTAAGAAGCTCCGAGCCCGATGTCGCGTAGCTGGCGATAGAGGGAGTCGGAATTGGCGAAAGCCATGCTCTTTTCGCTCACGTTGACGCTGGTCTGCTGTGCGGCAATCGCCAGGTTGAGCTCCAGATCGGCCCTACCCTTCAGGTCGACCGACGTCGTGATCTCGTCGAAGCCCTCTTTCACAACGCGGATTGAATATTTTCCCGGACCGAGATCCGGTAGAGTGAACTTGCCGGATTCATCCGATGTGAGGACGACCGGTTGGGTCAGGTGGCTCCCGGTAATCTCGATGTGCGCGCCCGCGACGACCGCCCCGGAGGGATCCCGGACCGTGCCGGAAATTGTATCGGCCTGCGTACGGGCGGCATTGGTCAAACAGAGAACCAGAATGGATAAGGACAGAAAGAAAAATCGGCTTTTGATTTGAGTCTTGACGGAATGGTTCATGGGTTCCCCTGAGAAAGTTCGCTGGGATACTTGCTCAGCGTCGTCGCGCCTGCGCCGGCTCCGTTTCTCCGAAAGAGAGTCCGGGCTCGAATTAGCGAAACCGTTGGGCAAGGTGGGGACGATGGACGTGCCAATATGATAATCGCTTTATACCTTACGCGCGCACTCGTCAATCTCAATCTTGTCCACGTCATTCGCACTCGGCGGGGGAACCTGAATCACAGCCTAAGGGACGATTGCTTTCTGGCGGAAGGGGCACTCCGATCCCTTGCCAGAATGGTTTGGGGAAAGCAGGGAGTTTGAGGAAAGCGCGGAACTTTGAGTGGGGGTTTAGAAAATAAGAAAGGGGGCCGGTGCAAGCCCCCTTTTTGTCAACTGACCCCCCAAAACCAGAACACAGTCGAGGTTGTGTTCCGGCCACCCCGGGAAGCCAATCTCGTTAGTTGTGCAACAAGGAATGCAACTCCGATGCCAGGAATGCGACACCGCCTGTGATAAACCCAGAGCATTGAAAAAAAGGCAGTTACCTAGCCAAAGCCTTAAGGGTCTGTCTCAGCCGTGTCATCAGCCTACAAAATCCCACAGATGCTCGTTCTCTCTTCTCCAATCTTTGGGAGAGTCTGGCTGGGGTTGTCCCTCCCGAGCGATGCCTCTAAAGGCTTCCACCCCCAACGCAGCGGGAAGAACGACACCATTCCCCAACGGATCCACATCGGCAGAATCCGAGGCGGCTTCTAGAGCCCCAAGACCTTCGGTCGAGCAGTCAGGTTCTGGCGGACGGCGCGGTTCTGACCCGGTAAACGGAAATCGGCGAAACCTGGGCTGCGCCGAATCTGGCCATCTTTTGACAAAAGATCTTACGTGCCCAGGGTCAAGCGAATTGCGGAGGCGATGGATTGACTGAAGCGCTCGACGTCGGCGGCGTGTTCGGCTTCCACCATGACGCGGGCCAGCGGCTCCGTGCCCGAATAACGCAACACCACGCGGCCGTTCTCGCCGAGCGTCGTCTGCGCTTCGGAGAGCGCGTTCGCCACCGCGGGTACCGACTCGAGCGGGGGTTTGGTTTTCACCTTTATATTCACGATGGTCTGCGGATAGTCCTTCAGCCCATCAACCACTTGGTCGAGGTTGCCGTTCAACGCGACGAGTGAGGCCACCTTCACCGCCGTCAGCAAACCGTCCCCCGCAGGAGAGTCGTCCAGAAAAATAATGTGCCCCGACTGTTCTCCGCCCAGCACGTTGCCGCTCCTCAGCATCTCTTCGAGCACGTAGCGGTCGCCAACGTCGGTCCGCGCCATCCCGATGCCCTCGCCGGCAAGCGCTCTTTCCAGTCCCAGGTTGGACATCGAAGTCGCGACCAACCGGTGTCCGGGCAGCTTTCCAGCACGCTTCAAAAAGCGCGCCGCTGCCAGCAGGACTCCATCGCCGTTGACAATCTTGCCGGAACCCGACACAAACAGCGCGCGATCCGCATCGCCATCAAACGCAACACCCAGGACTGCTTTCGCCGACCGCACCTGTTGCTGCAATCCTTCAAGGTGCAAGGAACCACAGCCTGCATTGATGTTCCGCCCGTCAGGCTCGCTTCCAATGGTGACCACGTCACAGCCGAGTGAGCGAAACAACTCCGGTCCCAGCTTGTACGCAGCTCCGTTCGCACAATCCAGCACAATGCGTAGTCCCTCGAGGCGAGCGCCGTCGAGCACCCGGCTTCGCAAAAAATCGAGATACTCGGAATGCAGCGATTCATCCGTCGCGAGCGAAGCCCTTGCGGGTATCCATGCCTCGCGCAAAAATCCCGGAATCTGCGCTTCGATCTCCTCTTCGACCGCGTCGGGAAATTTCATCCCTGCGTGCGAGAAGAGTTTTATGCCATTGTCGTGATATGGATTGTGAGAAGCGGAAATCACTACGCCCGCGTCAAAATCATTCTGGCGAACCAGGCACGCTACTCCGGGTGTGGTCAAAACGCCGGCCAGAGTCACATCCACGCGCGATTTTCTCAGTCCGTCGGCAAGAATCGCTGCGATGTGCGGTCCCGATTCGCGGGTGTCCAAACCGATCAAGGCATGCGGAGCCTGGTGCTTTTTGTGGAGATAGTCTCCGACAGCGCGGCCCACGGCATGCAACGTCCTATCGTCAAGAGGCGGCGTTCCGGGGACACCGCGGATGCCGTCAGTGCCGAAGTATTGTTTTGCCATAGTGGACGGGTTCCAGGGTTTGTACCAGCAACCTTGCGATGAACAGGTTGTACTGGCAAACCCCGCGTTGAAAGGGAGCGCGGCCGGAATGGCGCTGCCTATCAAAAGTTTAGCACAGCGATCTAGGAGTTCCGGCGAAGGAAAACCGCTCGTCTTGCGGCGGGAAACTTCCTTCGAAGCGGCAAATTTCCGGCTTCGATCGTGTGTTACCTTGAATAGTCAGAAGAGGACGGAGTCCCGCTTGTCAACAACGGAAACGCCCAAAGAATCGAGAGAGGTAAAGGAATACGTCCGCTTGGCGGGATCGACCTTCAGCCTGAGGGTAATCGCTGGGGCCATCATTCTGCTCTTCGCCTACTACGCCCAGGGCGTGGTGATCACGCTGGTGCTCTCGATTCTGCTCGCGTACTGTCTCGATCCGGTGGTGGAATTCCTGGAGCGCTGGCGGATTCCACGCACCATCGGCTCGATGGTCATAGTTCTTTTGCTCGGTGCGGTGGTGGGCGCGGTGGGGTACGGCTTGTGGTCCCGAGTATCGGATTTTGCCGAAAGCTGGCCGAAATACAGCGGCGTCTGGCGGCAAACGGCGGCCTCGATTGAGAAAAAAATCAGCGGCATCGAGCGCGGGGTGTCCGGCACGACCCCTGCACCCGGAAGCTCAGCTGCGCCGCCCGCTGAACCGCAGCGCGACAGCGGAATTGTGCGCAACCTGATCTTGCGCAGCATCGGCTCGCTCTATGCGCTCTTCCTCGAGGTCACGTTCGTGCCCTTTCTGGTCTTCTTCATGCTCGCCGGCAAGCGGGAGGCCTGGCACGGCACCCTGCAGCTTTTTCCCGCATCTCGTCGCACGCAAGTAAAGGAAATGCTCGAAGACCTGCGCGTCGTTCTGCGCGATTATGTTCTCTGGATGACCGTCGTCACCATGATGGTGATTACCTTCAGCAGCCTGTTTTTCTGGGTGCTGGGGTTCGAGTATCCGATCCTGGTCGGAATCGTTTCCGGTTTCCTCAACATGGTGCCGTACATCGGCGCTGTTCTCGCCTGGGTGCCTGCGTTCATGCTGGCACTCACCAAATGGCAAACCGTCGGCTGGTTCATCTTGATCGCCTGCGTGCTCTCCGGCATCCACGTTTTCGCCCTGAATCTGATCGCGCCGCAACTCGTAGGACGCCGTCTCCGGCTAAACGCGGTGGCCATCACAGTTTCGTTGTTGTTCTGGGGATGGGTGTGGGGCGGCATGGGCCTGCTTCTGGCCATCCCAATCACCGCCACGCTTCGCGTGGTTTGCGATCATACCGAATCGTGGAAACCGATCGGCCGCTGGCTCAGCGCTTAACCGCAAAACTTTCCTTAGGGTAGCTCCGGTTGCTTCGCCTTCACCGCCGGTTCCTCAGGGGTCTTTTGGGAGATTCCCAAGGACTTCAGGTAGCGCACGAGCGCCCACCTCTGCGGCTCCGGCAGCCTTGACCACACTGGCATCCCTTTTCGCACTACGCCGTTTGTGAGCAACCAGAACAGCGTCCCCGGCGTGGCGTTCTGCACCTCAGGGGCGCGCAGGTTCGGACCCTTCCGTCCGCCTTCGGCCGTTTCGCCGTGGCATTCAGCGCAGTGATCTTCAAACAGCAGGCCCCCCGCCGCGATTGCCTCCGGATCGTTCTCGAGCGGATTCACGCGGTTGCGCGCTTTCTCCGGAGCTTTGCCAAGTTCCGCATAGACTCCCGCGTTCTTGTCTGCCATCTCTTTGTTTTGGCCGTTCCCGAGGACCGCGGAAACGCAAAGCAGCGCCGCGGAAAACAGCAGGGAAACCATTGCCGGTTTCACGAGCGGCCCCCGAACATTCGCCGCACAATGTCGCCAAATCCGTTAATTTCCCGCGCCACGCCCCACCGCAGCAGGAATCTGTGGCTGTTTTCGTTCAATCCGAATCCCGGGGAGAGGCGCAGCGTCCAGCCGGACGGCATGTTCCAGGCAATGGCAGGCGCGAGATAATGAGCCGTGTCCTTCAAACCGAAGCTGTAACGGTCGCCTAGTCCTCCGTACATCTCCATTCCCGCCGCAAAGTTCTGCCGGCAGAAGCTGCACCGCTTCGCCGAAGCCTTCAGGCTAAGCGGCCGGCTCACGCCAAGCGCGTATCCGAACTCCCACGGTTCATTCGAAAGGTTTTTGGCGGCAATCACGTTCTCTGAAAAGTTCCAGCCTTTCGCCGTACTGGACAGAATCAATTTCAACTCGATCTCGCGCTCGTGCTCGCGCCGCGCTATGGCGTTGGGCGTCAGAAACTCCTCTTCGACATCGTGGCCAACCACTTCTTTCAGGGTCTTGTCGGTGCCGTTCAGGTCCTCGTATTCAAAGTACAGAATCGGATTGATCCAGTGCTCTCGCTTCAGCGGCCGAAGGCGGTTTTCCCACTTGAATCCCGAATACACCGTGCTGTCGTCGAACGTGGTCTGCCCGTCCAGATAGAATTCCGTGGTCCACCATGCCGTGACTCCGTACTCGAATTCAGTCCAGAAGGAGTGGAAACCGTTCCCGCCCCGCTGTGTGCCGAACGTCGAGAAATATTCGATCTCCAGGTTTCCGGGTTCCTCGAGGTAGTGGTCGTACGTAACGAAGTATGGATTTTCCTGCGCCGCCAGGGGCCGAACCGAAAGACCGGAAAAGAAAACAGCCGCAATGAACGGAACACACCAGAACGCTTTCAAGCCCATCTCCTTGCAAATGAGTTGCAAATAGCGGATATCAGACTAACTTAGTCCGATATTTCCTGCAACCGCTTGTCGCCGGATCAACGAGCTTTTTCTGTCGATCTTGACTCGCTCGCCCGGGCGATGGACCATGCAGGCTGATTCAGGAGGCGGTGATGGGCACGCGTTCCGCGATACTCGCGCTGTTTGACGAGGCTTTCGAGAAGAAAGCCTGGCACGGTCCGAACCTCTGGCAATCCCTCAAGGGCGTGACGGCCGAACAGGCGGCCTGGCGTCCCGATCCGGCTCGTCACAACATCTGGGAGGAGACTCTTCACGCCGCGTATTGGAAGTATGCGGTTCGCCGCCGCCTGGAAGGCGGCAAGCGCGGCGCGTTCGTTCTCAAAGGCAGCAACTTTTTCCCGCGGCCCGAATCGGGAAAACTGACCGCAGCCGCCTGGCACCGAGACAAGGCCATTCTGCGCGAAGAGCATGAGGCCCTGCGAAAAGCCATCGCCAAAGCGCTGGCAAAGCCAGCGTCAGCGAAGACCTGCCACATGCTGTGGGGCGTGGCGTTTCACGACGTGTATCACGCGGGGCAAATCCGCTTGCTGCGCCGACTGATGGAACCGTAGCCCGGCCACTTACGCAGATTGCCCATTCTCAAATCCATGCAACGAGCGCAGGGTTTCGTCCAACTGCGCGGATTCTTGAAACAATCGAATCGCCGCGACTCCTCTGGCTCCCGCTTCGAAGCATGCCGGCGCGTTTTCCGCGGAAATTCCCCCGATAGCGATGACTGGCACCGGCACGGCACGGCAAACCGTAGCAAGCCTCTCTAACCCCTGCGGCGGACCGTAATTGGCCTTCGATGGGGTGTAAAAAATCGGGCTGAAGTAAATATAATCCGCTCCCGCCCGCGCGGCACCCAGTGCGGCTCCAAGAGAATGGCAGGAAACGCCAACTAGGAATTCTCGCTGGTCATGGCGCTTCAAAAACAATTCGTTGCGCAACCGGCACGCTTCGGCAACCGGAATGCCGTTTTCGCTCAGATGTACGCCGCCCGCCCGAGAGGCCAGAGCCACATCGAGCCGGTCATTGACAAAGATGCGCGTGGCGGCACCGATCGCGGAAATCCGCCGCGTCGATTCTCCCACCAGGTCTTCCCACTCTTTGCCCGAATAGTCTTTTTCTCGAAGCTGAATCCAGTCGACTCCCGCCGCGGCGGCGCGTTCCACGCTTTCAAATAGCAGCTGGTGCGCGTCGGCAGACGTCGAAAGCGGCAAGCTGCGACGATCCGTCACATAGCACAGAATTGGCCGCCCCGGCTTAGCGAGGAGTGACACGAGGGGCTTCCGGCCGCGACTGCAGCAGGCCCAGCGCGACGAAAATGTCCAGCACGCCCAGCCCGCTGACCAGCCCGCGCACAGACGGGTGCAGAGCAAACGCCATCAGCCCGGGAAAATGCGTGAGGAAATAGTTCTTTTCCCAGAAGTTCGACCACGGCAGATACAGAAGCAGCGCTCCCATTTCGAAGCACAAAACGATTAACATCGCCCGCAACGCTTTATTCATGAAACGCCGGAGAACCTGGGAACGCTGTGGTCAGCGCGTGGTTTTCTGAAGAGCGGCGATGCGATCCGCCACGTCGCGGTAGTCAATGTTCACCGCGTAGACCTGCGAGAAACTCTTCAGCGCCGCATCCAGGTCGTTCGCAGATTCCTGGGCGACTCCTAAATCATACCGCAAGGCCAGGGTACTTTCTCCGTCCACGCCCGGCGTGCGGAGCGCTCGTTCATACCATATCGCGGCGATGGACGGCTGGCCCTTTTCCATGAACGCCAGGCCGAGCAGCGTGCAGCACTGCATGGCATAGCGAAATGCCTTGCCCTTTTCATTGGCCTTGGCGACTTTTTGAAATTCGCTGATCGCTTCCTCAAGCAAGCCCATCTCACGAAACGCAATGCCCAGGTTGTAATGCGTCTCGAGGTCTTCGTCCTCGGCACCCATCTCGCCGAGTTCCGCACGAAATTCTTCGAATACCTCCTTGAGCGGTTCGTGTTCAGCAGGCGGCAGAGGAGTTTCGGGCTTCGCCGCCGCAGCCGGGACCTGATCCCTTGCCGCCGGCTCGGAGAACGAAGGGGTCAGTTGGTCCATACCCAACTGATCGATTTCATTAGCCAGGTCCGCAAGGAACTGGTCGGAGGCGAGAACCTGGCCGCGGTCCGGTATCGCCGCCTTTTCCGATTCCGCCGTTGGCCTTTCCTCCGATTCCGGTTCGAGTATCAGCTCATACTCCTGGTCAAGTTCAATTTCCGGGACCGGCACTGCGGCCGGCGGCTTCGCAGTTCTGGGCTTCGAGACGGGCGGGGGAGGCTCTTGCTTTCCTGGGGCTTCAACGACAGGGGTGAATTCAAGAATCTCTTCCGCGTCCGGAACGACCGTTTCTGCGGCCGGCGGCTTGCTAGACTCAGTCGAAGTTGCTGCGGGCGGCGATAGAGGAGCCCCCGCAAGGGGGCTCTCCATTGGAATCTGAAACTCGTTCACCTCGTGCGACGCTGGCGGCTCAGGCAGGCTGGACGACGGCGCTCGGGCGGCGGGCGCCGTTTCGCTAGCCGGACTTTGCGCCAGCAAAGACGCCCACTCCTCGGAAAGGTCCACTTCGTGTACCGGTGAACTGGCGGCGGCAGGTTTCGGAGGCGGTGGCACAGACGTGGTCGCTTGTGCCGCGCCGGGTTCCTCGATCCCGACTGGAAGCTCTTCCAAGGTCTCGTCGCCGGCCGTCGGTTCCTCCGGACTGCCGGCGGCAATCGCGGATGGGTTCGCTGCCGCGGCGATCTCTTCATCGGAAAGTCCGGCAGCGCGCTGGAACCTGCGCCGCAGCTCGCCAAAACGCTCGGCTCCCGCCGCATCCTCGCGGTCGCGGTGAATTCGCTCGAGTTGTCCGGCAAGTTCGGCCGTGCGCCGGTCGTCGCCAGCGCCCAGCACGAAGTCCAAAAGCTTTTCAAGAGTCGGCGTATGGCTGGGAGCGCGCCGCAAGATCGCTTCAAGCAACCCTATCGCCTTTTGCGTCAGCCCATAGCTCGCAAACAGGTCCACGTCGGTCAGCGACTGGGCGATAAACTTCTGCGTGTCTTCATCCAATTGCTCTTCAACCACCAGAGCCGCCGCCACTTTTTCTTCCGGAGGTGTCACGACGTCCGGCCGGAGCTTTGGCGCTTCCGGTTGGGGAATTTCCGCTTGCAGCGACTCGACGATCATTTCGGGTTCTTCATCCGGAGCTGGCAAGCCCATTTTTCGCAATACGCCATTCAGTTTGCGCTTCGCCGAATCGCTTTCCGGCTGGCGGTCTACCAGCTGTTCAAAGATCTCTTTGGCGCGCGTGAGCTGATTAGCGGCAACCAGCGCGTCGCCGAGTTGCGCAAGCGCATCCGGCATGCGGAAAGAATCGCTGGTGCGCCCATAGGAATCGACGAGCCATTCATGGGGTTCCAGCCGGCCGGGCATCTTCGCCACCAGCTCGTTCAGCATTCGCGTGACCGCATCGTACTCTCCCGAATCCAGCATCGGAATGCGCAGTCGCGATACCAGCGCGAGCGCCCGGTCGGTGTGCTCCGATTCCAGCAGGGACTCCGCTACTTTTTGCGCCAGCCCAAAATTCTTTTCGTCTCCGTCAAACACCTTCAAAGCCAGCGCCGTCGCCTCTTCCCAGTTTTCCGACTTCAGATAAAGATCGAGCAGAAATTCACTTTGCTCGCCGCCCTTTTCCAGTCCGGGAACGTTTTCGAGAAACCCTGCGGCGTCGGCAAATCGTCCTTGCGACGACGCCGAACGTGCTTTCACGGTCAGCGCAGCGGTGTTCGTCGGATCCAGCTTCAAAGCGCGGTCCGACTGCTTGTCGGACTCCGCATGGTCTCCGCGAGCGAGTGCGCGCTGCGCCGCCGAAACGTAGGTTTCTACGGCCTCCGCCGGCTTGCCCATCGCCTGGTACAAATCAGCCAGGCGCACCTGTATGCGCAGGTTGTCGGGTTCCGCCAGCAGCAGTTTCTTAAGCAAAGCGACCGCTTCCGTTTGCCGGTTGTGCTTCAGGTGGATTTCCGCCAGTTGCAGGAACAGCGGGCGCGCTTCACTCATTACCCCTTGCTGTACATAGAGGTCAGCGAGTCGCTCGAGTGGCTTGATTTCCTCCGGCGCCAGCTTCGCAATGCGCTTGTAGACGGCAATGGCCTTCGTCAGAAATCCGTCGCCCACAAAGATCTGGGCCAGCCGCTCAAAATATTCGATAGCCCGGAAGGTTTCGCCCTGCCGGATGTGCAACTCGCCGATGGTCATCAGCGTGACCTGATCTTTCGGCTCGTATTTCAGAATGTGCTGGTATTCCGCAATGGCCTGGGGGACCTTGCCTTGGTTCAACAGTTTCTGCGCGGCGTCGACGTACTTGCTCTTGTTGTAGGCCATGCGTGGACCTGAATAGCGCTCAATTCGAATGCGACCGCAAAGCGGCCGATGACAGCGCTTCCAAGACTTTCTCCTAAGTCTCCGTGCGGCTGGGCAGAGAACACTCTCGCGGCCGCAAAGCGGCCTGCTGGTTGCAGGCTGCCAAAGGACGGCAGCACGCCACTCTTGTACGCTACAGGTGCGAAAAGGGGGAGTCAACGCGGCCGCTCGGGCGTGTGAACAGGCAGTTATCCCCATAAAGGGTCCGGTGGCGGATTCTGCTACTGGAAGATTGGCAGGGGGGCTTGCGTTGCGCCCGTCGACCAGCAACCCGCTTCGCGAACCGGCGCAAAGGAATGCCGGTGCAGCGGCGTGGGGCCCAGCCGGCGGAGCGCTTCGAGATGTTCCGGCGTACTGTAGCCCTTGTGTTGAGCCAGCCCATACCCGGAATAAAGGGCGTCCCATTCGCTCATCCGCGCGTCCCGGTGAGTCTTGGCGAGGATCGAAGCGGCTGCGATGGACACGCTGCGGGCATCGCCCTTGATCAACGACTTCTGCTCAATGAGCACATCGAGTTGCATGGCGTCAATCAACAGGTAGTCCGGCCTGATGGCGAGTTGTTCTAACGCCGCGGTCATGGCCTGGCGGCTGGCCTGGTAGATATTCCAGGCATCAATTCTAGCCGCATCGATTTCTGCCACAGCCCAGGCAAGGGCGTGTTCGCGGATGCGTTCGGCCAGCTCCGTGCGGCGTTCGGGAACCAGCTTCTTCGAATCGTCCAGGCCGACGATTCGCCTTTTGGGATTGAGGATTACCGCCGCGGCCACCACCGGGCCGAACAGTGCTCCTCGCCCGGCTTCGTCAATCCCGGCGATCCGCGTCCAGCCAAGTTGCCGCGCCGCTCGTTCGAAACGGGATGAGCACAGGCGTGCCATGGATGGCGCAGATTCTAGCACGCCCGGCTGCCCTGTTTGACGATTGCAGCGTGTGAATTTCTAAGACTTGTGAAAAACTCGCGGCAAAACAAAAGCCTCTCGATTGTCCATCGAGAGGCTCCTGAAACTCGGTAACGAAGCGTCTAAGCCTTGGCCTCGCTGGCCACCGCTGCGGCTTCCGCCTCCTCGCGGGCCTTGCCGGCGCGCTTGATGCGGGCGGCCTTGCCCTTCAATTCCCGAAGGTAATACAGGCGGGCGCGGCGAACATGGCCCTTACCGGTCACTTCAATCGACGAAATGGACGGCGAATGCAGCGGGAAGATGCGCTCCACGCCGGTGCCAAAGCTGACGCGGCGCACGGTGAAGGTCGCGCTCGATGCGCGGCCCTTTTTAGAAATCACGATACCTTCGAAAGCCTGGATGCGTTCCTTGACCTTTTCGCCTTCGCCTTCCTGCAGGCGCACATTCACCTTTACCGTGTCGCCCGGGCGGAACTCAGGCAAATCTTTACGCAGCTGCGCTTCATGCAATTTCTGAATAACCAGATTCATGTTCCTTATTCCCTGCAGACCCACTCAGGCGGGGCCAGCTCTTCTAAGTCAAACATCTATTATAGGGAAACTCTGTCGATTAAACTAGCCAATTCCTCCGGTGCGGCTGCTTCTGACTCCTCAAAGTCCCGGCCCGCAAACACAGCCACGTAAATCCCGAGACCTTTCCTCTTTATTGGCGTTCATTCGTCTCGAGAAGATCTGGCCGGTTGCGTAGCGTCTTTTCGAGCGCCATGCGATTGCGCCACTGGGCCACTTCGGCGTGGTTCCCCCCTACCAGGACCTCGGGGACTTTCCAGCCGCGAAAGTCTGCAGGGCGCGTGTAGTGCGGATAGTCCAGCACCGTTCGGCCCGCGGCTAACGCCTTGTGAATGGCCGCGACCTCAGAGTGTTCGGCACGTTCGAGCAGGCTAAACGACTCATTTTGCGAGGACAGTTCGTTTCCGAGGGCGCCCGGCAGCAGCCGCGTCACGGCGTCCAGAATCAATGCAGCGGGTAATTCTCCGCCTGACAACACGAAATCTCCGATGGAGACTTCCTCAGTCGCCAGGTGGTCCGCCACCCGCTCATCGACGCCTTCGTATCGCCCGCAAATAAACAAGATGCGGTCAAGCTGCGCATAACGCCGTGCCGTTTCCTGCGTGAACCGCCTACCTGCCGCGGACAGCAGCACGATCGAAAGCTTCGGATCGAGCTTCGGTTTCGCGTCCGCCTGCCCCATGGAGTTCCCCAGCAGAAATTCTACCGCCTCAAACAACGGCTCCGGCTTCAACACCATCCCTTCGCCGCCGCCGAACGGCCGATCGTCGACCGTGCGATGCTTGTCTTTCGTAAAGTCGCGCAAATCTTGCACGCGAATGTCGATTAAACCCGCTTCGCGCGCCCGCCGGACAATGCCGTGTTCGAGGGGCCCGGCAAAAAACTCAGGGAAAATTGTAATCAGGTCAAAGCGCATGAACAGAGATCGTCTCCGTGTCAAGAGTGGCTGGAAGTGGGTTCGAAGTGCGCCAGCCTGCGAAAGCGCGGGGTTATCCGTTCAGCCCGCGCAATCCCTCAGGAAGCTCCACTTCAATCCGCCGTGCCGCGATGTCGATCCGCCTGCAAATATCCGCGGCCAGCGGCACCAACAACTCGCCGTCTACCGTATCCAGCGCGAGCAGCGGCGTCCCCGGCTGGCCTTCACCCGGAAAATAAACATCGCGCACTTTTCCAAGCGAAGAACTCCACCCGCGGGCCGGCGCGGGAAGCTCAAAAACGGAACACCCGATCAGGTCGGAAACGAAATAGCTTCCGGTAGGCAGGGCCGCGCGCTGCTCATAGGGAATCTGCACTTCCAGGCCGCGCAATCTTTCCGCGGCGTCAATCGAGTCGCAACCTTCAAAATGAAAAACGCCTTGTCCCGGATGATTCTGATCCACCCAGAATGCACGCAGCACAACCGCTCGTTCAGCGCCGGATTGACCCCGCAAGAGCATTTCTCTTAGATGCGGGAGGCGTTCAGGAAAATCGGTCAACAGATCCGCTCTAACCTCGCCTTTATTACCCCGGGCGCGGAGAATTCGCGCTACAGTCACATATTTCTGAACCGGTGGTTCGCTCATTCCGGTAGATTTATTCTTCGAGAATCTCGAGCGTGAACCGCTTGTGCAGCTTCATGCCTGAAGCGCCGAGCAGCGTCCGCATGGCTTTCGCCGTGCGTCCTTGCCGCCCGATCACCTTGCCCAAATCCTCGGGATGCACGCGCAGCTCAACGATCGTTGCCTGCGGCCCGTCGACGGTATCGACCTTCACGTCTTCCGGGTGATCCACGAGTGCCCTGGCGATGACTTCCACCAGCTCCTTCATTCCGGCACCTCCCTATCTTCCACTTTCGGGGACCAAACGGACTACTCCTTAGATGCAGAACCCCCCGTTGCCGCAGGGGGGTGAAAACCTGCCAGAATTGCGAAACGCGGTTAGCAGTGAAGTTACGCGATCTTCTGAAGGCGGATAAAGCTACGCACGGTATCGCTTGGCTGAGCGCCCGTTCCGAGCCAGTATTTCACGCGCTCGGCGTCCAACTTAATCTCCGCAGGCTTCTTCAGCGGGTCGTAGGTTCCGACCGCTTCCACCACGCGTCCGTTGCGTGGCCGGCTGCTTTCAATGACCACCACTCGATAATAAGGCTTTTTTTTCTTGCCAATCCGAGCCAGACGAATCGTTAGCACAAAAACACTCCTCCTGAACCTTTCATTCTATCCTGCCAACGCCTTTGGGGGCAATGCCCGATTGACGCTCCCCCATTCGTTCGGAGCTGGCGGCCCGGTACCAACTTCAGGGTCGACGACAATCTGTCGACGCGCTATCGAAGCCTAAAAACCGGCCATTTGCGGACCCGTTCTCTCGAGCAAATCCACGCCACTGCGCTCGAACGGATCCTGGATGACCGCGACTTCATTCTCAATCACGCGATGCACCCGGAAATTCAGGTCGGCCATCGTCGCCACGTCTTTCACATGATCGTTGGCGTCGTAGCAATCCTAGTAGTAGAAACCGCAGAGGCGCAGCACGGCTTCGGGCATGCTTGAATCGCGACCCGCTGGCCAGCCGATCACAATCAGATCATACGTTTGCATTTACGGAAGCCTCGGCGGCGGATCCGGCCGGGGGCTCATCGGGAGCGGCGCTGCCCGCGGAAAAAGCAGGACCCGCCTCGCCATGGCTGCGCGTTGTCTTCCGCGCGCGCGCGAACCGAGAATCAGGCCGCTCTGCGATGCGCATCAGCTGTTGTTGTGCGGAAATCCCGTGTCCGTTGCGGCCCGCGCGCGGCCGCGAAAATTTTCCGTCCGGCCCCAACAAGCGTGCATTGCGAGTGTCTGCCAGGTAAATCGGCAGAATTTCGCTCGCGATGCGGCTTCGCAACTCCGGATCCTTCAACGGGAACAGTACTTCCACCCGCTGGTAAAGGTTCCGCTGCATCCAATCCGCACTGCCCAGATAAATTTCCGGCTCGCCGCCATTTTCGAAATAAAAAATTCTGCTGTGTTCCAGGAAGCGCCCCACGATACTGCGGACGCGAATGCGCGTGCTGATCCCGCGCAGGCCCGGAACCAGCGCACACTGGCCGCGCACGATCAAGTCGATTTCCACGCCGGCTTGGGAAGCCCGATAGAGCGCTTGAATCACCGGAGGATCGACCAGCGCATTGACCTTGACGATGATCCGCGCCGGACGCCCGCGCCTCGCGTTCCGAGCCTCGCGGTCGATCAACGCCACGCAGTTTTTCGCCAGGTCGCCCGGCGCAACGAATAATGGCCTGTAATTCGGTTGTTCCGCATACGCCGTCAGAAAATTGAACACGTCGCTTACCGAAGCCGTAATCGCCTCATCGCAAGTCAACAGGCTGAAATCGGTGTAGTAGCGCGCGGTCGAAGGATTGTAATTCCCCGTGCCGAGGTGCGCATATCGCCGGATTCGTCCATCGGCATCCTGCCGCACAACAAGGGCCAACTTCGCGTGCGCCTTCAGTCCCACCAGGCCGTGAAATACCTGCACGCCTGCGTCTTCCAGGCTTCGCGCCCAGCGAATATTCGAAACCTCGTCAAAGCTGGCTTTCAGCTCCACCACCACCGTGACTTCCTTCTTCGCGGCGGCTTCCAGCAGGGCCCGCGCAATCGGCGAGTCCGTATTCGTGCGATATAACGTCTGCTTTATCGAAAGAACCCGCGGATCATGCGCCGCAGTCTCCAGAAAATTCACAACGGCGTCGTATGAATCATAGGGGTGATGCAGCAGAACATCCCTCTGCCGTAGCGTATGGAACAGCGAATCGGCATCGTGACCCAGGTGCATTTGCCGCGCCGCAAACGGCGGATACTTCAATGCCGCACGAGGAGTCTCTTCGTACAAATGAAACAACCGCTGCAAATTGACCATTCCCGGAACACGAAATACCAACGATTCATCCAGCTCGAAATTGGTGACAAGCTGCTCGATAAGCCCGGGATGCGCTCCGGCTTCAATCTCGAGCCGCACCGCCCAGCCTTTGCGGCGCTGCGCCACCTGCGAATCGATGGCGTCCATCAGATTGCGCGCTTCTTCCTCTTCCAGATAAAGATTGCTGTTGCGCGTGATGCGGAATGCTGCGGACGCCAGAATTTCATAACCGCGGTAAAGTTTCGGCGCGTAGGCCGAAATGATCTCCTGCAGCGGAACATAGTGAATCGCGTTGCCGGCCGCAGGTACCCGCAGCAAGCGAGGCAGAGCCCGAGGAACCGTGACCACTCCAAAATAGGGCTTGCCGTTTCCACCTCGGCGGCGGCGCAACAAAAGGGAAATGCAAAGAGCCTTGTTGAGCACATGCGGAAAGGGATGCGAAGGATCAACCGTCACCGGCGTCAGCATCGGGGCCACACGCCGGTTGTAGAAATTCTTTGCGAACTGCTCGGCCTTTAAATTGAGCTCCGCAAAACGCAGCACCCGGATTGACTCCTTTTTAAGCAACGGCAGCAATTCGTCGTTCAAACATCTGTACTGGTCCCGCACCAGGCCGTGCATCGCCTCAGTCACCCGCGCGAGTTCTTCTTCCGTCGAAAGTCCGTCAGGGCTGCGTTCGGTTGAACCGTGCTCGATCCGCTGCAGAAAACTCGAAACGCGCACTTCCACAAATTCATCCAGGTTGTTCGCGGTGATCGCCAGGAACTTCACGCGCTCGAGCAGGGGGTTCCCCGGATCGCGCGCTTCCTCGAGCACCCGCCGGTTGAAATCGAGCCACTGCACATGGCGGTTCAGGTAGTAACGCGGGTCCTCGAGGGAAAGGTGTGGCATGGCTTGTTTTCCGGGAACGTGCGTTCAGAGCCGCTAGTTTGTAGCAAAGTTTGTTACAAGGAGATGAAAGTCCCCTTTGGCCGGCCGCTTGGCGCCGCCGTGCCCGCAGGGCCCGGAGAAACCCCGTCGACCAAGAGCCCGAGGCCGCAAATTTCCCGGACTCCATCTCTTGCGCGAACAACGTCGCCGATGGACTGCTCGGGTGAACGTAGAATGTTGTAACATCCTCGGCGCGCTGGCCTGAGCATCAAAGCGCCGATACGACGATCTGACCCAGGGTGAATGATGAAGCGAAGGTTTCTCTTACTCGCGGTCTTGTTTCTGGCGACGACGGCCTTATCCGAGAAGTCAAAAGAGCCTTCTCCACCGCCCATCGTCTCTCCTGAAGTCCAACCCGATCATCGTGTGACTTTTCGCCTTCGCGCTCCCAACGCCAAAGAAGTTTCCGTCTCGATAGAAGGTTCCGAGAAGCCCTTGCCCATGCAAAAGGACGATCGGGATGTCTGGAGTGTCACTTCCGATCCGCTTCCTCCCGATTATTACGGCTATTCGTTCACCGTCGACGGCGTCGGCCTGCTCGATCCTTCCAACTATCGGACAAAACCGAATTTTCTCTATCGAGCCAGTGAAGTTTACGTCCCGGGACCAGCGTCCCTTCCCTGGGAGGTCGGCGCCGTGCCGCACGGCGAAATTCATCGCCATTTCTATAAGTCCGGCGTAGTCGGCGATGATCGCGACTTTTTTGTCTACACCCCGCCGGGCTATGACCCGCGCGGAAAACAAACCTACCCAGTTCTCTATCTCCTGCACGGCTATAGCGACGACGCAAGCGGATGGACCGCCGTCGGGCGCGGCAATGTGATCCTCGACAGTCTCATCGCGCAAGGCAAAGCCAAGCCCATGCTCATCGTCATGCCGCTCGGTTATGGCGAGCCCAAAGTTCTCACGCCCAATTCCGGAGTTTTTCGCGATCCCTCGATTACCCAGCGAAACTTTGACAAGTTTCGCCAAGCGCTGCTCACCGAAGTTATCCCTCGCGTCGAGTCGGCCTATCTGGTGAAGAAAGACCGCAACTCCCGCGCCATCGCCGGACTCTCCATGGGCGGCGCAGAATCCTTGCTCACCGGCCTGAATACCTTGGACAAATTCTCATGGATCGGCGCTTTCAGCTCCGGGGGCATCACGCAGGAATTCGACAAGGAATTTCCGGCACTGGACTCGAAATCCAACTCGCAAATCCGCCTGCTATGGATCGCCTGCGGCACCGAAGACAACTTGATCGATATCAATCGCAGTCTCCGTACCTGGCTCGCTTCCAAATCCATCCAGCACGCGGACATCGAAACGTCCGGTTCGCATACCTGGATGGTCTGGCGCCGCAACCTCGCAGACTTTGCTGCGCTCCTTTTTCGCTGATCTTCCGTAACTGACCGTGGCTTACGCAAGAGGAACCAGGGAGCTTCGGAGTTTCGGCCTATCCAGAACCGGCATGGTTCTCTCTGGCGTCTCCCTCTCGGCCAGCGCTATAATCGCGCGCATGAAATCTCCTTGTCGTGTGGCCCTGGTTCTTGTAACTACGTTTGCGGCGGCTGCGGCTTCGATGGGGCAAGCGGCCAAGGCACAGACGCCGTCCGACGATGTGCAGGCGCTCGTGAAACAGGGGCAAAAGCTCAATAGCGAAGGTCAACAGAATGAGGCGCTGAAGCTATACAAGCAGGCTCTTGAGAAGTCCCCGAATTCATACGAGGCGCATCTGGAGTCAGGCGTGGCGCTTGACTTGACGGGCGACTACCGAAAGGCGCGCGAGCACCTTCAGAAAGCGATCGACGTTGCACCAGCCGACCAGAAGAATCGTGCGCTGCGAGTGATGGCGTTTTCCTACGCGTTCGAGAACAATGCGGCCGAGGCGGAAAAATACGAAAAGCAGGTATTTGACGCGCTGATGGCGAAGTCGGACTTTGAGGGGGCGGCTGGAGTGGCCAATGAGCTGGCCCGCATCAAGCTCGAGTCGGGGGATATCGACGGCGCCGCAAATGGGTACAAAACCGGCTACGATACCGCGATGCGTAAAACGGAAATGAAAGACGCTGACAAGAACCTGTGGGCATTCCGCTGGGCGCATGCCCAGGCCCGAATTGCCGCGCGTCGCCGACAGCGCGAAGAAGCACAGAAACAGGTTGCGGTGGCCAAGGCAGCACTCGAGAAGGCGAACCATCCGGACCAGGCGGAGTTCTTGCCGTATCTGACCGGATATGTAGCGTTCTATGGGGGCGACTATAAGGCGGCGATCACCGAACTCCAGAAAGCGAACCAGGAGGACCCATTCATCCTGGTGCTGCTCGCGCAATCCTATGAGAAGGCCGGCGACGCGGCGAGTGCGAAGGAGTACTACGGCAAGGTGATGGCCAATAACAGCCACGGCCCGACAAATGCGTTTGCTCGTCCTCTGGCGCGGAAGAAGTTGGCGGGCATGTAGTGTGCCACCTGCTGGCGAGATGGCGCAATCCTCTTTGACATCGCCCGCGAACCGCGAAGCTCTTGCCTTGGTTTTCGCCGGGGCGCAGACTGGTTCGGAACCGCCGCAAGCTGCCGGCATGCGGGCGCTTTGAGGACCAGATGCCAGGGCCGATCCACGCACAAATAAATGGAAAAAGCCGCGCCTTTCTATCTGAGCCCGAGACCTCGTTGCTGTTTGCGCTTCGCGAGGAGCTGGGCCTTACCGGAACCAAGTACGGCTGCGGCGAAGGGCAGTGCGGCGCTTGCACGGTCCTGCTGAATGGCAAACCGAGGCGCTCCTGCCAGCTCTCCGTCAGCGACGCTGCCGGCAAATCCGTCGTCACCATTGAGGGATTCGAAAGGGAAGGCCGACTGCATCCCGTGCAGCAGGCATTTCTGGATCAGGGCGCGTTCCAGTGTGCCTACTGCACCTCCGGAATGATCGTCAGCAGCGTGGCGCTGCTGCAAAGAAATCCCGATCCCAGCGCTTCTGAAATCGTGCAGGCCCTCGAAGGAAATCTCTGCCGCTGCGGAGCGCATCCCAGAATTGTGGCGGCAGTTCTGCAGGCGGCCAAAGCGATCGATGGATCCAAACAATGAGCCGCGGACCCGACAAATTCACGTTGGAGCCGGAACGCTACGAGCTGCATTCGCCCGCCCTCCATCACTTCAGCCTGCAACGGCGCGACTTTTTCAAGGTACTGGGCGCGGGCATCGCGGTTTTCAGCCTCGCGGCGAATTCTGAGGGTCGGCAGGAATCCGGCGCTGGCCGCTCAAATCGCGAGCAGCAGCAGCCAAAAGACATCTCCTCCTGGCTGCATATCAATGAAGATGGCCTGGTTACCGTCTTCACCGGTAAAGTCGAAGTCGGCCAAAACACTCGCACCACTCTCGCGCAGTCTGTTGCCGACGAACTGCACGTTCCGCTCGGGAGCATTCGCCTGGTCATGGGTGACACCGCGCTCACTCCGTTTGATATGGGCACCTTCGGCAGCCGCTCGACTCCCTATATGTCGCCTCAGTTGCGCCGCGCAGCGTCTGCCGCCCGGGACTTGCTGGTCGAGCAGGCCGCCGCAGAATGGAAGATTGCTCCGGATCAATTGGTGGCGATCGACGGGAAGGTTAGCAACCCTGCGTCCGGCGCAACGCTGAGTTACGCGCAGCTCGCAAAGGGTAAAACGCTCGCGCACAACCTGCCCGATGCCGACCCCATCACGCCGCCCGATCGGTGGACCATCGCCGGAAAGTCCACGCCCAAGGTGGACGCTCGCGCGTTTGTGACCGGCCGGCACCCCTACACTCCGGATCTGCGCCCTCCCGGCCTGCTGCATGGAAAGGTTTTGCGGCCGGCGTCGCTTGGGGCAACCCTCTCGTCGGCCGACGTGTCCGCCGCGCAGGCATTGCCGGGTGTTGTCGTCGTTCTTGACGGGGATTTTATCGCCGCGGCGGCGCCCACTGAACGCCAAGCCGAAAAAGCCCTCGCGGCAATTCGCGCCGAATGGAAAAGCAAGCCGCAAACCTCGAGCAAAGAGTTGTATCCCTATCTGAAAAAGAACTCGGATACCGACCTGAGCAACTCGAAGGTCCATGAATTAGGTTCGGTCGAGAAGGCCTGGGAGGGATCAACTTGGCGGGTCGAACAAACCTACACCGTCGCGTACATCGCGCATGCTCCGCTCGAACCCCGCGCCGCTGTCGCGGAATGGAAAGACGAAAAGTTGACCGTTTGGACCGGCACTCAACGGCCCTTCGGCGTTCAGGAAGAATTGTCGGCTGCCCTGCACATTCCCAAAGATCGCATCCGCGTGGTCGTTCCCGATACCGGTTCGGCGTATGGCGGTAAGCACACGGGCGACGCCGCCCTCGAAGCCGCTCGCCTGGCGCGCGCCGCGAATCGTCCGGTCAAAATTGTGTGGACTCGCGAAGAGGAATTCACCTGGGCATATTTTCGGCCGGCCGGCGTGATTGAAATCAAGGGCGCAATTTCACAGGACGGAAAGCTGACCGCGTGGGAATTTCACAATTACAACTCCGGCGGCTCCGGTATTCAGACTCCCTACGATGTTCCGGATCAGCGCATTCAGTTTCATCCGGTCGATTCGCCTCTCCGCCAGGGTTCCTACCGCGGTCTTGCGGCAACAGCCAACCATTTCGCGCGCGAATGCTCCATGGATGAACTGGCGCATGAGGCGAAAATCGATCCGCTGGAGTTCCGCCTGAAAAACCTGTCGGACGCGCGGCTACGCGCAGTGTTCGACAGCGCGGCGAAGGCATTCGGCTGGCGACAGAAGACAAAGCAACCGGGACGCGGATTCGGAATGGGCGGCGGTGTAGAGAAAAATGGCTATGTCGCGACATTCGCGGAAATCGCTGTGGATCAATCTTCGGGCGGAGTCCGCGTTGTCCGCGTCGTCACTGCGTTCGACTGCGGCGCAATTGTGAATCCCGACGGCCTGCGCAATCAGGTGATCGGCGCAAACATTATGGGACTGGGCGGCGCGCTGTTTGAAACAATCGAATTCGAAAATGGTCACATCGTGAATCCGCGGTTTTCTCAGTACCGCGTGCCCCGCTTCCGCGATATTCCTGAAATCGAAGCGGTGCTGCTCGACCGCAAAGACCTTCCTCCGGCGGGTGCAGGCGAAACTCCAATCGTTGGGCTCGCGCCTGCAATCGGCAACGCAATCTTCGACGCGACGGGAATTCGTTTGCGCAGTTTGCCTCTCATTCCGCGCGGACCAAGCGCGCTGAAGACCGACGCATGAGCGTGGGTCGAGGTGTCGGCAAACCATTCTGCCGTTTGGTCGGCGCTCGCGACGCGCATCACGCCCTTTTGATTTTGATGATTACACTTGCCCTGGGATCTTCTGCACTCGCGCAGTCATCTCCAAAGGAACTCGCAAAACAAATGGACACTGTGTTTTCCGGGATCGTTTCCCGAGATGCTCCTGGCTTTGCGGTGCTGCTGAAGAAAGACGGAAAGATTATTTTTGAACGCGGCTACGGCGTGCGCGATACGCGAACAAAAGCCGCGATTGAAGCGCACACGAATTTCCGGCTGGCGTCCTGCACGAAGCAATTCACCGCGATGGCCATCATGCTTTTGGTGCACGACGGAAAATTGCGTTACGACGAATCGCTCACGGATGTTTTCAGGGAATTCCCCGCGTACGGAAAAACCATCACGGTTCGTAATCTGCTGAATCACACTTCCGGCCTGCCGGATTACGAGGACCTGATGGACGCGCTCGAGAAAGAGAAAGGAACCATCTGGTCTCCGGAAAAACAGATTCAGGATCATGAAGTCTTGCAGCTGCTCGAAAAGGAATCGCGCGGAAAATTTGCTCCCGGCACGAGATGGGAGTACAGCAACTCCGGCTACGTAGTTCTTGGATTGCTCGTCGAGAGGGTTTCCGGAAAATCTTTTGGCGAATTCCTGCACGACAGAGTTTTCGCGCCGCTCGAAATGGATCACACGCTGGTCTTCGAAAAAGGCAAAAACGAAGTTGCGGATCGCGCATACGGGCACTCGAAAAAGGACAATATTTTTGTCGAAACCGATCAGAGCTCCACTTCCCGAACACAAGGTGACGGCGGCGTGTATTCGAACTTGGAAGATTTATCCAAGTGGGACGACGCTCTGCGCAATCACACTCTGCTCGGCGAAAAGGAATTTGCCCTAGCCATCACCGCAGCTTCCCTGCCGCCCGGCGCAGAATCAAAACTCGCTGACGATGTTCCCGGCTCGCTGCGCGGGAAAGCCGCTGCGTACGGGTTCGGCTGGTTTTTGAATCTCGAGGACGCTCATCCGCTGATGTGGCACTACGGCGATACCATGGGATTCAAGACCGCCATCTTCCGCTACCTACAAGACGAAGTGACCGTGATTCTTCTCTCTAACCGCAGCGACCTTGATCCGGGTGCGCTGACCCTCAAAGCCGCTCAGTTCGCGCTTCCTTCCAACTGAATTCCACCGGGCCTTCGATAAATCCTCCGGCGGTGGCTCAGGATAGACCGGCGAGTTTGCCGAGGCCTTTCATTTTGGCGCGGGCGGCCATTGAGCCGTATTGCTTCATCATCGTGCGCATTTGCATGTATTGCTTCAGGACCTGGTTGACGTCCTGGACGGTGGTGCCGCTGCCCTTGGCGATGCGTTTGCGGCGTTTGCCGTCGATGACGTTGTGGTCAAGGCGCTCCTGATTGGTCATGGAGTTGATGATGGCTTCGACCTGCTTGAGCTTGCCTTCGTCGACGCTGGCGTCTTTGGGAATGTTCTGGAGCGGGCCGACCTTGGGGAGCATGTCAACGAGTTGTTCGAGCGGACCCATCTTGCGAATCTGACGCAGCTGATCGCGAAAATCTTCGAGTGTGAATCCGTCCGTGCGCAGCTTGCGTTCGAGTTCGAGCGCGGCTTTTTTGTCGACGGCCTGCTCGGCGCGTTCGATGAGCGAAAGGATGTCGCCCATGCCGAGAATGCGCGAAACGATTCGCTCGGGGTAAAAGCCTTCGAGGGCGTCGTATTTTTCCCCCAGGCCGACGAATTTTACGGGCGCGCCGCTGACTTTGCTGATGGAAAGCGCCGCGCCGCCGCGTGCGTCGCCGTCAAGTTTGGTGAGGATGACGCCGGTGAGCCCGAGGCGCTTGTGAAATTCACCGGCGGAGCGAACAGCGTCCTGACCGATCATGGCGTCAGCGATGAAAAGAATCTCGCTCGGCTGCAATTCCTTCTTGAGATGGCCGAGCTCATTCATCAAGTTGTCGTCAATGTGAAGGCGGCCGGCGGTGTCGACCAGGATGACGTCGCTAGCGGAGAGTTTCGCTTCCCTGATGGCTCCGCGAACGATTTCGAGCGGCTTGTCGGTTCCCGCGCCGGGCCAGAGATTTGCGCCGATGGATTTGGCGACTTGCGCGAGCTGTTCGCGCGCCGCGGGACGATAGACGTCGGTCGAGACGACAATGGGGCGGTGGCCATGTTGCGCCAGCCATTTTGCAAGCTTGCCGGTGGTGGTGGTCTTACCGGAACCTTGCAGGCCGACAATCATCCAGACCGAAGGCGGGCGGGAGGCGAAAAGCGGCTTGGCATGTTTGCCGAGCAGAGTAGTGAGCTCGTCACGAACGACCTTAATGACCTGCTGATCGGGCGAAAGCTGCAGCATGACTTCGCTGCCGAGCGCCTTGCTGCGAATGCTGGCGAGCAGTTCGTCCACGACACTGATCGCGACGTCGCCTTCGAGCATGGCTTCGCGGATTTCGGCGAGCGCGGCGTCCAGGTGCTCTTCGGTGAGCTTGCCCTGCCCGCGGAGATTCTTGAAAGTGCGTTGCAGCTTTTCGGTGAGGTTTTCAAACATAAAGACAGTTTTCAGTCATCCGTATTACGTTCAGAACCGGGTGTTGTCGGTTCGGTTGGGCAGCGACAATTTATTTTAGACTCGCGAGGTGGGGCGGTCAAACGAATGGCGTCGTAGGCGCGCGGGAAGGGAAGGCGCCAGCGCGGGAGAACGTTGGCGTCAAAAAGAGACAGCGGGGCGGCGGATCTGCCCCGCTGCTTGAACGAACTTGGCATCTGCTTCGCGGTCGTCAGGGAGCCGGAACGGCGACCCGATTCCCCGGAACCATCTGAGTCTGGTAGGAAAAGACTTCGCGGGATTTGGGATCCACGAAGACCTTGAGCCAGTGGACGTCGTTGTTGCCGTTTTCCTGGTGATCGCCGAAGGTTTCGACACGGGTGAAGTTTTCCAGGCGCTGGCCTTTTTCATCCTGAAACGGCTTATCGATGCGGAAGTAGTGTGAATCACCGTGAACGTAGGCGACGGGCTTACCGAAGGCAATGACTTCGATTCGGAGCGCGACGAGAAAGTCCACGAAGCCGTCGGGCTGGCCGTCGGTTTCCGCTAGGGTCTTCGGGTCGCGCAAGGGAGCGCGGGTGCCGTCGTTCGCGTCGAAGCCCGGGTCGGCCTGAGAAATGATCATGACCGCTGCGGAGCCGCGCTGCTTGGCTTCGGCGAAGGTTTGCTGGAGCCAGACGATGTCGGCATGGTTGCGAGCGGCGAATTCGTCGGGATTGGGAGCCGTGTCGCAGAGGTTGTTGCAGGACCCCTGAATATTGAGGGTGGCGTAGGTGACGCCGCCGACGGTCCAGCGGCGGTTTTCGACGCAGGGAACCGGGCCGCTGACGCCGAGGCAAAGCGGATCGGTCTGCACTTCCTCGAGCAGCTTGCGCTGGCCGAGAGTGAAAGGCGTGCTGAAGAGAAGCTTGCGCTCCTTATCGAGCTGGGCGAGCGAGTTATAGCCGGCGACTCGGTCGCAATCGGTCCAGTCGTTGTCGCCGGGCGTGAAAGCGGCAGGCGCCTTGAGCGAATTGAAATATCCGAGCGCCTGCGTGTAGACGGAATCCTTACACTCGCTCGAACCACTCTTGAGGTCGCCATCGTGGGCGGTGAAGGCGAGTTCCTGGGAGTTCATGTCGGCAATGAGGTTTGGCACACCAGTGGTAGCCTGCACGGTCGAGTACGGCAGGTCGCCCCAGAGGCCGATGGCGTAGCCGTCGCGGCCGTGGGCGTCATCCTGGCCGCTGTCGTCGGCGGCCACGGGCCTGCCGCCAGAAACCAAAAAGGCCGAAGCGGCGACCAGCAACGCCACGACTGCGCCCGCCCAGACTCTCGCGCGGCAGCCGCTTGCCCGGTTGTTTTGTAAGCTCTCTTGGGAAGCCAGAGTGTTCCTCATTCCACATTCCTCCTGAAAGGTCGCCTGTGGTGATCCACGGGCGAGCGAAGTAGCGGAAACTCTAAGAGACGACGAGGGGCGCAGTCTTACGGAACGGTGAAAGGTTGGTTTAAATCCTGAGACGAGCCTGGGTTCAAATTTAGCGAGACACAAGCAAGCGGGTTTGAGAGACTCTGCGCATGAACGAGAAAACCAAGAGTTGCGTGACGGTTTCGATTCTCTATCGCGATGCGCCTGCGGCCATCGCATGGCTGTGCCGGGTCTTTGGATTCGAAAAACACGCGGTGTATCCGGGTCCGGACAACACGATTCTGCATTCCGAGTTGACTCTGGGAGGCGGAATGATCATGCCGGCGTCCTTGGGCGATGGGCCGTACCGACAGTACATCAAGCAGCCGGACGAGATCGACGGCGCAGAGACGATGACGGTCTGCCTGACAGTGGATGACGCCGACGCGGTGTATGCAAGAGCCAAGGAGGCGGGTGCGGAGATACTTTTCGACATTGAGGACAAGCACTACGGCGGACGCGGTTTTACCTGCCGCGATCTGGAAGGGCATATCTGGAATATTGGGACCTACGATCCCTGGCAAGCGAAGTAGCGTCCTACCGGAATCCGCTCGCTCGCATTCGTTGACTTGACTGCAGGGCCCACCTAACATTGGCGGAAAACTGATCGTAATGGTGCGCGGGACAAATCAGAGCGACGCAGTGCTGTTCACGGAGCGGCAAGTAAAAATTGTTGCCCCAAGTCAATCGCTTTAACGATGGCCAACACACGTTCGAAGGCTAGATGCGCGAAAACGGAGAAAGGTTTCCGGGAGGCGATGCCGAATTAATGTTGGAGGTGCGCGTCAAACCAGGCGACGGTGCGGCGGATCCGATCGCGAATGTGTTCCGGGTTGACGAAGCGGTGGCCTTCGCGTTCGTAAACGACGAGCTGTGTTTCAACGCCCAGAGTTTTCAGTGCGTGCCAGAATTCGTAGGATTGGGGCGTGGGGCATTCGCCATCGCTGTCGCCGACGATGACCAGCGTTGGCGTTTTGACTTTTTTGACAAAGGTGATGGGCGAGCTTTTCGCATAGACTTCAGGATCCTCATAGACCGATTTGCCGAAAAACGGAATCATCCACTGATCGATTTTGTTCTGTCCGTAGTAACTCTGGTAGTTGGCAATCCCGGCGCCGGCCATCGCGGCTTTGAAACGATGGGTTTGCGTAACGGCAAACATGGTCATGTAGCCCCCATAGCTCCAACCCGTGATGCCAAGACGATTCGAGTCGATAGGTGCGATTTTGATCGCTTCGTCGACCCCCGCAAGAATGTCGCGAAGATCGCCATAGCCGAAATCCCGAACATTGGCCCGAGTGAACGCTTCGCCATTGCCAAAACTGCCGCGCGGATTGGGCAGCAAGACAAAATATCCTGACGCAGCGAGCGCCATCACGAAGTCGCCGCTGCCCGGCCAGCTGGAAAGGACGGCCGCGCTCGGACCGCCGTGAACTGCCACGACCAGAGGATACTTCTTCGACGGATCGAAATTCGCCGGATGGATTAGCCATCCCTGGACGTCGTACGAATCGGATTTCCAATGAATGCTTTTTGCCTGGCCCCAGGCTGGAGTCACACCATTGTTGCGGTGTGTGATTTGCTTCCATTCGACGTTCGCGCCGGCCCAAACTTCGGGGGGCGCGGAGAAGGAGCTGCGAACGGCGGCGAAGATTTTGCCGTCGCTTGAAACAGAAACGGAAGGTCCCCAGGTACCGGCGGAGACTTGGTCCGCGGCGGCGTAGAGCGATTCAATTTTCGAGGTCGCAGGATCGAGAGAGATAATGGAGGAATTGCCCTGCGCGAATTCTCCGGCAGTGATTTTTCCGTCTCGAGTCCAAGTCAGCCAGCTCGCGGAGGCTTTGCGCTCGGGCGTGAGGTTTTGCGGCTCGCCACCTTCCGCGGGAATCAGAAAAATATCGCCGCCAACGGAGCCGAAGTCGCTCATCAGGCCTTCGATGAAGGCGATGGACTTTCCGTCCGGCGACCACGCAGGGAAATTGGTTTGTAGCGTTGGCTTGTAAATGGATTTCATCAGGCCGGAGGCGGCGTCAAGAATCGAAAGTTCCGCGATCCACCAATTGTTGTCGCCGTTGCCGAGCGCGGATGTGACGACGAGGTGAAGATTGTCGGGAGCCCAGTCGTATTCGTAGACGTAGGTGTCGGCGGGCGAAACCTGGCGCAGCTTGCCCGTGGCCACATCAATGACAGCCAGGCGCTGCTCGAAAAAGGCGTCCTTGATTTCACCGGTTTCAGGAGTCTCAGCGACCAGCGGTCCTGCGGCACGCGTGGCGTTTTCGGTGAAGAGCACGGCGATGGTCTTTCCGTCCGGCGAAAATTTCGGCGAAGCGAGGAAACCCTTTACATCCGTAAGGCGCCTGGCAGGCTGGCCCGGCGCGCCTTCCAGATACAGCTGAAGTTGCCCGGGCTTTTGCGCATCGGAGAGAAATGCGGCGCGGCGGCTGTCCGGCGCCCAGGCGATGCCGCTTTCGGCGCGAGGCCCGCCGGAAGATGCGGTGATCTTGCGAGCGGGCGCCTTGCCGTCGATCGTCGTCGAAAAAATTGCGGAGTTGCCTGTCTCTGCGCCATTTTTGTCGCGGAGCTCCTCGACCCAGGCGATTTTTTTGCCGTCCGGGGAGAGAACAACGTCAGAAAATCTGCCGGCGGCCGCGAGCGCGTGGATGGCGCCTTCGATGGCGGGCGAGGCTTTGTCCTTCTCCACTTCCTTGAGGCGCTTCTCGACGGCCTGCTTTGAGGTGTTCTTTTGCTGTGCAAATGCCGGTGCAAAAACAAAAATGCAGACAAGGAACAGCCGGGATAATGCGCGACGCATGGTGACACGCTCCTAAAATCGGTCGAAGGGCCTTTGTACGATAGGAGACGGCCGAGGCGCAAGAGAAGCTGCCGACATTCTGGAGATGACATCCTTCAAACATCCTTGCCGGAAGTCCTCAGGATGGAAAAATCGCAGGGGTATTGTTGGTGGCACAGGAAACGCATAGAATTCGCGCAACCCATGGTTGTAGGGGAAGGCGTAAAGACCTTTTTGGAGACGTGAACATGCCCGATCGCCGCGGATTTCTCTCAGCTATCAGTGCGATGGCCGCAACAGCCGCTTTGCCTGTCGCGAAAATTTACGACGATTGGATCGAGCAATCTCAGCCGGCGATGCCGGATTCGTCGTTGTACGACAAGGATGAAGAGGGTTACTGGACGGCGATTCGCAAACAGTTTTTGATTCCGGAAGACGAAGTGTATCTGAACAACGGAACGGTCGGGTCCTCGCCAATGCCGGTGCTGACGGCGATTTTCGAGTGCTATCGCGACGCGGAGAGGATGGCCCAGAGTGATCCGGAAGATTATCCGATCTGGGGTTACGCGGCGTGGAATCAATTTCGCGATCCGCTGGCTGCGTTTGTGGGATGCAAACGCGATGAGATTGCGTTGGTGCGCAACGCGACGGAGGCAAACAGCTACATTGCAAACGGCGTGGACTTGAAAGCCGGCGATGAGGTGTTGATTACAGATCAGGAGCATCCAGGCGGCGAGCACCCCTGGGATCTGCGAGCGAAACGCTACGGAATCGTGGTGAAGAAAATCACACTGCCGAAGCCCGTGCCGGATGCCGCCACGTTGCTGAATCTTTTTAGCGAAGCAATCACCCCGCGCACGCGAGTGATTTTCTTCAGCCACATCACCACGGTGACAGGCGTGGTCCTGCCGGCAAAGGAGATTTGCGCGCTGGCACGGTCGAAAGGAATTTTGTCTGCCGTCGATGGCGCGCACGTTCCGGGCATGATGAAGCTGGATGTGCACGACCTGGGCTGCGACCTGTATTCGGCAAGCCCGCACAAGTGGCTGCAGGCGACCAAGGGTACGGGATTTTTGTACGTACGAGACGAAGTGATCGATCGTATCTGGAACACGATTGCCACGGAAGGCTGGGACGATACAAAGATTCGCGCGGAAAGGTTCCAGCGAATCGGAAGTTCAAACGTGCCGACGCTATGCGGGCTGCGCGCAGCAATCGAGCTTGCGAATCAGATTGGGATGGAGCGAATCGAAAAGCGTCACCGGCAGATGGCCGATTATGTCCTGGAGGAAATGTTAAAGCGCGGAGCGACTTCGTGGACTTCGCCGAGTGCGGCGTTGCGCTGTGGCATCGCCACGGTCAACATCGCTCCGCTGAAGATGCCGGACACCGAAAACTGGCTCTGGAAGGAAAAAAAGATTCGCATTCGAGGAGGTGCGCCTTCGAAGATCCGCATCTCCACGCCCTACTTTGTGTTGCACAAAGACGTGAACCGTTTTCTCGCCTCATTTGACGATTATAAAAAAATGAGAATGAGCTGACCGGACCGTTTTGAGCTCAGAACCCTGGCGCCTGCAGGCTTTGCTTCGGCTGCCGTTTCACTTCGAGAGTCCTGGCAATTCCTATAGCCTTCCCGCCGAGCCCATCCCTCGCTAGGCTTACTTGACGGGGTAGGCTAGTTGCGGGTGGACTTCACCAGCACCTTAACTTGAAGTTTCGATGGTATTCGATCGAGCGGTTGATGCCCGTAATCCAGGCACGACTACCAGGTTTCAATACTTCAGTCATTTCAGGGGCAGGATTACTCGGGGATGTGGATGCGACTCAGCAGGCTCTGGAAGCGAGGGTCGGAACGAAGCGGATCGAATCGTGGATCCATTTTCAAATAGCCGAGAAGCATCGAGGGTTCGTCATAGGCCTCTTCGAGGGCTACGATGGCACGTTCATTGTGGCCGAGGCCCAGATGAATCACCGCGAATTGGTACGACGACACATATTTGGTTTTCGAGCGTGTGCTAACGACCATCCACTTTGTCAGGCCACTTTGTCAGGCCACTTTGTCAGGCTTGCGCGATCCATGAATCTCCATTAACCTGACTTCGGCTGCCAGCGGCGCCTTCCCTCCTCGCCCGCTTTTCGGTTGTTCCATTTTCAATTCAAATTCTTGTTCACGAAGGATGACGTATGACGCGCAAAAACACGTGGGCGATACTTGCCGTGGCGGTAGCGCTGAGTTTGCCTTTGACTGCCTGCAAGGACACAAAAACTCTGCAAGAGAACGAGCAACTGAAGGCCCAGGTGGCGGAGCTTCAGAAAGAGACTGGCCAAGTGGGAAACGATCTCGAAGCAATGACGGCTGCCCGCGATGAGTTGACGAAAGAGAATGCGAAACTTAAGGCGGAGATTAAGGCCTTGAAAACCAAGCACTCTGGGAAAAAGGCTGCGAGTCGAAAGCATCGTCGAAGCTGAGATCGCGGCAATTTTGAGGCCCGCACATGGTTTGGAGTGCTTGAACAGGTTTCTATTTTCACCGTCAGAAAAGGGAGATTAGGAGCATGAAAACGTTTGAAGTGCAATTCCGTTATCTGGATCGAAATCAAGCAACGGTGGAATCGACGGTCAAGGTGGATGCGTCGAGTCTTCCTGGAGCGGTCGGTAAGGCGGCACGTGAGTTTGTCAAAGGCTTGGACCGGAAACAGAAATTCGATATGAACAAGAATGGACTCGAAATTACGGCCAAGTCTGTTGGCACGACCAGGGAGGCGCAGGCAGAAACATCCGCCGAGGCCGCCGCTAGTTGAGAGGTCAACAGGACCGGAGCCGGGCGAGAGATTCTTGTGCTGGTTATCGCCGCCCGGTTGGTTTGAATGTATAAGTCGAAGGAGAATTGCTTGGTGCACAAAAGCTGAACTCAGCGACACCGCTGATTCAGGGACACCAAGGAGATTTTCCTATCGGGATACGTTTCAGGCGCCTTCGAAGGAGCTGTCACATTACGGTCGCCGCGCCAATTCGTCGCGATAGGTTACCCCGCCTTTCATCACGAAGCCCACTCGCTCCAACGCGGTGATGTCCCCTAGGGGATCACCGGGTACTGCGATTATGTCGGCCAACTTGCCCACGATTAGCGAACCCACACGGTCCTGCCACCCCATGATCTCGGCGTTGAGAGAAGTGGCGGAGACAATGGAAGCCATGGGAGACTCTCCGAGCTTCACGCGTTCAGCGAACTCCTTGGCATTCTGGCCGTGCGGAATCACCACGGCGTCGGTTGCGAAGCCGATTGGGAGGCCGGCGGCCAGCGCGCGCCGGAAGCCCGCGTACCCGATCGAGCGAATCTGCCTTGCGCGTTCTCGTTCGCTCTCGGGGAATGGATTGCCCTCACCCGGCCGGTCGATGGCTGCATAGGTGAAGAGCGTCGGCACATAAAACACCTGCCGATTGGAGGCTTTGAGGAGAGCAACCGCTTCGTCATCCAGGTACGATCCGTGATCCACCGTGCGAACGCCGGCCCGAATCGCCGCTTTGATACCGTCAGCACCATGAGCATGCGCCGCCACTTGCTTGCCCCAGCGCCGTGCCTCCACCACAGCGGCGCGTATCTCCTCATCCGAATACTGCTGTGCGCCTGGCGCGATTCCTGTTGAGAGCATTGCGCCGGTCGCGAGAATCTTGATGAAGTCCGCGCCGTTCTTGAGGTTGGTACGTACCGCCTTGGTGATTTCGTCTGGGCCATCGGCGAGGTTTTTTACCAGCGGAACGTCGACATAGATCGAAAACTGCCGCGCATCTCCCGCCCCACCGGTGGAAGTGACATAGTTGCCCGCTACCATCAGCCGGGGCCCGGGTACCGCGCCTGCGTCGATCGCACGACGCAGCTCGACATCGACGTAGGGCCAGACGGGACCCATGTCGCGACATGAGGTGAATCCAGCCAGCAATGTGAGACGGGCATTGCGAGCGCCCCAGAGCGCGTCACGAGCGGGCGTCGATTTTATCAGAGCGTCTTCCCAGTGCACGCGCTCGTCGCCAGTAAGGTGTGTATGGAGATCGATGAGTCCCGGCAGGAGCGTGGCATCCCCTAGATCAATCACGCGGGCCCCCCTCGGAATGCGCACGTTCGATCCTATTTCAACGATGCGTTCGCCCTCGATGCGAATCATCGCCGGAAGGATGGGAGCCGCGCCGGTGCCGTCGATTAGCCGTGCGGCACGGAGGACCGTGACCTGCACAGGCGGGGATTGAGCTGCGAGGAACAAAGGGGACAGGATGAGGGCCAGCGACAGCAAATGAAAGGCACGTCGCGTGTCGCGATTGAGCATGGCAGCCAGGATCATTGTGACTCCGCTAAAGCTGTGCCTGCATTCTCAACAGTTCTCGCGTGGAGCACGATTCGTACGTGGCATGCCATAATCTTCGCGCTCACCTGAGAAAAAACCGGTTTAGCATAACACCGGAGGATGCCCGGCTTTAGTTGAAATCTGAGAAAAAAGGAAGGCACGTGCATTCACAAGGCCGGCGGCAGCTATCTCTGTGACACAGACTCAATATGCATCGTTGGTTCGGAAAAGCTGGCGGCCATGGGCTTGGCTACTTGTTCGCGTCAAAGAAATACCAGCCGTTGCGCACTTCGCCGCGCCAGCTGCGCTTCAACCACAAGCCATCGGAGAAACCCATACGGATGCTGGTCGGGACAGAGTGTGGCGGGAGCAGAAGAAGCCACCGCGGTCAGAGACGCAGTGGTTCAAATTGAAAGGGTGTGTCGCCGAGGAAAATAGAATCGCTCCAGCAGGGCGGCGTCAATTCCGCCCCGGGTTTGGCTTAACTTGCCTTGTCACGTTTGCAGCAGAAATCGATTTCCTTGATTCCTCAGTGTGGCTGATTGGCATTTTTGCGCCAAATCTTAACTGAGAAATCCCAGGCGGAGCAACGTTCTGAAAGCTGTATAAATCTTGACGAGCGATAAAATTAGCAACAAAAATATACTCCGCGACTCGCAAGCTTCCGTCCAGTCGCCTAATCTCGCATTTACCATACCTCTCGTCTCGTCTTATGGCGTACCATTTCCGTCGAAGTTCTAGTTTTTGAAAATGTGAAAGAAAGGTGTCGGTGGTGAACTTCCTCATGTTCAATTCCGAGACGCCGAATAAATCTAAGGCTTTCGGATTCGCCGAAACAACGCGGTGGTGACCGTCCGTCACAACGATTGCATCGAGAGAGTTTGCTAATAGCCTTCGCAAATCATTCTCACTTGTGCGGCGTGCTTCCCGTAGTCTTCGGGGTCTGTCGATGACACTTCTTCCTAGCCTGGTGAGCGTTTTCTGCGCTCTTTGAAAATGTACGGTCACTTTTTTCAGCGCGATAAAAAGAGGCAATCTGAATTTAGCGATTTTTCCGTTCGCGAAAACGATTGCATCGCGAGAGTTTGCGAGTAACTTTCGCAAATCATTCTCACTTGTGCGACGTGCTTCCTGTAGTTTGTCAGCTGCGCCCCTTCTGAGGCTCGCGAGTATGTGCTGTACTCGCTCAAGATGTACCGTCGCTTGTTCCCACGCGATATAAGCTTGCGATTTGAATTTGATTTCCATTGTACGGATCCCAGCAGAAAATCTTCGCGAACTACCTGTCGTAAATGTGAATCAGGAGTGGAGTGGGGCTGAAACGATGCGCATGTCACCCATCTCGAAGATTCTCAGGCGACCAAGGATTGGGCGGCATTAATCCCGAACAGCGTTCACGGTACGCCCGCGCCTTTGCTGTGTCAACTGCGATTAATTGGTAACCGGACAACCGGTGGCTAGTACCCCGGTTTGTGGAGTCGAACAATCGCCATGAACGCGGATGCCGAACAAGTCGATTTTAGGATAGCGAATAGGAATGTATCACTTTGCCCCTCTCTCTAAGCTACCCCCAGGCTTTCTTGACCCTCTTGCGGGAGGACAAGTACACTTATTGATTCGGAGTGCCCGCAAAGGCGGGCCGTGTGTGTGCGAGGAGCGATTGCGTCGCCAGTCAATCGCAGTTCAAAGGGCGATGAGCGCAGCGGGCACGCACTGAATAAAGGGGGATTGCTTTGCCAAAGCGCACCTATCAACCGCGCAAGAGACGCCGGGCCAAGACGCACGGGTTTCGTTCGCGCATGAAGTCCGTCGGCGGCCGGAAAGTTCTTGCGGCGCGCCGCAAGAAGGGACGCCATCGCCTCACGCCCGAGTAAGAATGGACAGGAGTATCCGCACCGCGCACGGCCTGCCAAGACGGGCAAACTGGTGCGCAAGGCGGACTTTGACGCTGTTTACCGCAACGGGAAGCGCCGCTCGAGTTCCCACTTCACCGTGTTCCTGAAAGCGAACGATCTGCCGGAGAGCCGCCTTGGATTCAGCATCAAACGAGCCCTCGGCGGGGCGGTGGTGCGGAATCGCATGCGCCGGCGCATGCGGGAGGTAGTGAGGCTCCATTGCGAGGAGATTTCCGCAGGATGGGATTTCGTCATACACCCAAAAGCCAACGTGGCGAGTGCGGCATTTGCTGTGCTGGAAAGCGATCTCGTGAGATTGCTGAAGCCGTAACGGTGAACGTGCCAGAAAATGAACCGGAAGATGGCGGCCTGAAGGCTGGCGCTACACAGAGTGTCGCGGCGCGATCGGCGCTGTTGGCGCTGCGGTGCTACAAAGCGTATTTGTCGGTACTTTTCGCGGGGACGTGCCGGTTTGAGCCGACCTGCTCGCAGTATGCCTATCAAGCGATTGAACGGTTCGGAGTGCTGCGCGGGGTGTGGCTGGGGAGCAAAAGGCTTTTGCGGTGCCATCCTTTTTCCGCAAAATTCGGGTATGACCCGGTTCCGGAAGAGTTCACGGAAAATTTCTGCGAAGACCCGCATCAGGAAATGAAAGCAAATCACGCGGCGGCCAATCACGCAACTGACCGTTCTCGAGTGATCAAGGGCTATTAGGGTTTGTCGTATCCACTAACCCTGAGCTGATAAGGACGGAACACGTTTGTGAGTGACGCACAGAAGAACAAGGGCCTTCGACCCGAGCTACGCATACTCGTTGCTTCACTGTTGTCGATGGTCGTGATTGTTGCGTGGGCGAAGTTCTTCGCACCGAAAGCCCCCATCCCTTCACCGGAAGCGAATAAGCCTGCGGCAACGGCGCCGGCAAGTCCGGGACAACCTTCGCCGGCCTCGGGTTCCAGCACTGCGGCGACGACCGCGGGAGCCGGCACAACGGCTGGGGTCCCAGCCGCCAAAGGGACCGCCATCAACGCAATGCCTCCGGCCGCCGCTAAAGGCGATACCCAAGAGCGCACAACAGTGGTCGAGAACGGCCTCTATCGCGTGGAATTTTCCAACCGCGGCGGCGTGGTGAAAAGCTGGAAACTGAAAAACTACAAAGACGACGCCAAGCCACAGCGCGTGCTGGACGTGGTGCATCAGGATGCTTCGCAAGAGCTGACCGTGTGGCCGCTGAGCGTTTCGTCGGGCGATCCGAATCTCGATCAGGCAGCGAATGCCGGATTGTATCAGGTGACCTCCAAAGGATCGGCTGTAGCGGAAACGCTGACCGCTCCGGCCGAGCTGGATTTTTCCTGGAGCGACGGACACCTGGAAATCACCAAGCATTTCAAGTTTGACGACAGCTACGTGGTGCAAACGGAAGTCAACGCAAAGCTGGACGGCAAGCCCGTAACCGCAGGGCTGGCCTGGCTGGGCGGGTTCGGCGACCCGACGGTCACAAACCCTGTCCCGGTCGAAACGGTCAACGCTTTTTACAGTGAAGGCGGCAAGCTGAACAGTTTTCCGCACAAGAAATTGGACGATCACGGCAAATGGGGTCCGGGCGTCTGGCAGGGCGGCAAGGACTGGGCCGGAATTGAAGATCGCTATTTCACGGCGGTTTTTCTTGCCCCGGTGGGAGCACCTTCGGCTGCGGTCGAAGCTCGCACCTGGAAGACGGCCCACACCATCAAGGTGGACAACGCCGACCAGCAAGAGCCGGTTCCGCAGGTAGCGGCAGCGACTGTTGCGCAGCCGATGGCCCTGCGGGTTTTTGTCGGGCCGAAAGACTACGACGCGCTGAAAAAAATGAACCCACCGCTGCAAGTGCTCGTGAATTTCGGCTGGTTGGAAATTATTGCAGACCCGCTTTTCCGCGGCTTGAAATGGCTGCACGGTTACGTCCCGAACTGGGGCTGGTCGATCGTTATTCTGACGCTGGTCATCAATATGGCGCTGTTTCCGCTGCGCATCTCCAGCTACAAGACGACGATGAAGATGCAGCGCGTGGCGCCGGAAATCAAGGCGATCCAAGAGAAATACAAGAAGTACAAGATGAATGACCCGCGCAAAGCGGAGATGAATCAGCAAGTGATGGCCGTGTATCAGCGGGAAGGCATCAATCCCGTGGGTGGATGTTTCCAGATGTTGGTGCAGATGCCGATCTGGTTCGGATTGAACCGTGCGCTGAGTTCGGCGATCGAGATGCGGCACGCGCCGTGGATTTGGTGGATCAAGGACCTTTCGGCGCGCGACCCCTATTGGATTTTGCCGGTGCTCATGGGAGCTTCCATGTATCTGGTGTCGAAAATGACGCCGATGACCTCGACCGACCCGCAGCAGCAGATGATGATGAAATTCATGCCAATTTCGTTTGCGTTGATGTTTGCCATTTTCCCTATCTCGAGCGGACTGGCGGTCTACATTTTGACCAGCAGCCTGGTCGGAATCGGCCAGCAATGGTATCTGAACCGCGCACATCCGGTGACCGTTCCGGAAAAAGCAGAGCGCGGCAAGAAATCCTGAGTCGACAACATCGACCTGTCGTAGGATAGGGAACGTCTCCGGGGATTCAGCGCTTGTTTTACAAGCGCTGACCTAAAATGACCCAAAACCTAATTGACAATGGCCAACTGAATCGCTCTGCGGCCGCGGAATCCTTGCAGAAATTCCTTCACGAGCTCATTGGTGCAGCAAGACTAGATTTGACAATCAGCGTAAGTGCGCTGCCGCCAGGCGGTTTGCCCGTTGCGGGCGGCGCCGAAGTGTTCGCGGACCTTACCGGACCCGACAAAGACTTGCTGATCGAACGTGGGGCGGAACTGCTGTACGCCATTGAGCACCTGGCTTTGCGCGCGCTGCGCCTCGAGCCGCCCTGGCAGGACAAATTGCTGCTCGATAGCGAAGGCTACCGCGCGCTGCGCATTGAAGAGCTCAAAATGATCGCGCGCGCCGCCGCAGAGCGCGTCGAGACTTCGCGACAGGCATTTAAGTTGAATCCGATGTCCGCGCGGGATCGGCGCATCGTGCACCTGACCTTGCAGGAATTTCCGGGAGTGCGCACAGAGAGCGTTGGGATCGGCGAACAACGGCAGGTGGTGATCCACCCATCGGCTGCGAAGCCGACGACCTGAACAGAACCGCTACTGCGACAACTCACGCGCCCAGCCTTGCGAGATCACCTTTCCGGCAGCGTCGAACCGTACGCGATAAGTGAAGGAAGCGGGACGGTCAGGCCGTACCTGAGGAAAACGCAAGTCGAGGATTTCAACGACGGACTCTTCTCCTTCCTTGTGAAAGCGCGTGACCGGAAAACGATCGAACCACAAGACTTTCTGCACCTCCGGAAGTTGACGGGCCCGTTCGATCAGGCTGTTCGAACGAGCATCGGGAAAATACCGGTAAGTAAAATCGCCTTGCGAAACAGGAGCGGCCGCGGTTCTGTCCGGAATTCCGGAAGGCTGGCTCAAGTCCATTCGTAATTCGTAGACGCCACGCGACATGCGGATCAAGCCATCCCAATTCCACAGCGAAGGCGGCAGGGGCAGAGCGCCGATGGCCTCCGCCTGAATGCCCTGAAATTCGGCGAACTTTCTGATGCGTTCAAGCGCTCTCTGATGGGCCAGGACCGCGAGCACAATGTAGATGCAAGCGGCAGCAAAGCCCATGCGATTCCACGTTGCGAGTCCCAGGCGTCCGCCCCATCCGCGAAAGGCAGGGATCAGAAAGAGCACAGAGAAAACAAGAATCGCTACCCCGACTGCCGCCGTCGAAATCGGCGCGCCGACGATTCGCCCGATGGCTGAGATGGCAAACGTGACCGGAATGAAAAGCATCCACAGCAGGACGGCACGCCGCGGAGCGTGCTTTGGATCAAGATGGACCCAGGCGAGCAATTGCGGGATAAGGAAAATTCCCGTGAAAGTGAAGTCCACAATGAAGACGAGATCCCAGGCGGGACGAGACCATGCGAGCGGCGACCAGACCATGGTGCCGAACGATGTAACCAGATCGAGCAGAATGTGGCTAAGGATTCCGATCGCGTAGGTTACCGTCAGCGCAGCGTAGGACGGCGACTCCCACTGAAATTTGCGGGCTATCCATTGCGTCAGCGCGGCAAGGAGTAAGGCGAAGAGCGGCAGCATCAGCAGTGAATGTGTGAGGCTGCGATGCCAGGTGATGACCAGAAGCTCGTTTTTCGAAAAGATGTCGCGCAGCACGTCACTGTCTGGAAATATCGCGCCAAGCATCAACGCCCAAGTAGTGATTCGCGCGCGGCTCATCGAGCCCACGGGAAACATGTTGTCGCCGGAGCAGAATGCTTTGCCAATCAGTGCGCCGGCGATGCCGTGTGTGATGGTGTCCATACTGGAAAAGGTCGGTTGGAGACTCTCACTTTACAAACAGCAGTGGCGAACGTTTGGACAATACGGTACCGACGCGGCGCGCGTCCATGCCACGCGCGAGAAAAGCCTGGACGGCGGCATCGCAGGCTTTAGGATCGATCGATACAAGCAGACCGCCGGAAGTTTGCGGGTCAAAGAGCAAGTCGCGATTTGCCTGCGGCACGGTTACCGCGAATTCCGCGCAATCGCCAATGAATTCGCGGTTGTTTCGCAGGCCCCCGGGCAGAAAGCCTTCTTTCGCAGCTTCGACGGCTCCCGGCAACAATGAAAACGCGGCGTGATCAATTTCAAAGGACACGGTCTGAATACCCTGTTGCGGATTCCCCAGCGCCATTTCGCGAGCATGGCCAAGCAAGCTGAATCCTGTGACATCGGTGACGGCGTGAATTGCGTCGCTGGTTTCGGCGTGCGATTCGATCTCGTGCAGTGCTTCGGCTCCTGCGCGATTTAGAGTCGTCATGGACTTGATCGCGGCATTCACAGAATCGGCAGATGCCCTTTCCCGTTTGAGTGCGGTCGAGATCACTCCAGTTCCGAGAGACTTTGTAAAAAGCAAAACGTCGCCTGCGCGCGCGCCGACATTTTTCCAAATTCGTTTCGGATCAATCAGGCCGGTCACGGCGTAGCCGAAAAGCACGTCGTCGTTGCGAATGGAGTGGCCGCCGATCACCGTGCATTTCGCTTCCATCATTTTCGCGAGGCCGCCTTCGAGAATTTGTTCAAGAATGTCCGGGTTTCCTTTTTCCGGAAAGCCTACCAGCGATAGCGAAGAAATCGGCCTTCCACCCATCGCGTAAATGTCACTGAGCGAATTAGCCGCGGCGATTTCGCCGAACGTGCGCGGATCGTCCACAATCGGCGTGAAAAAATCCACGGTCTGCACCAGCGCGGTGCGCTCATCAATTTGATAGACGCCCGCATCGTCGCTGGTTTCAAAGCCCACCAGTACGTTTGGATCGGTTTGCCGCGGAAGGCGGCGCAACACGGAGTCCAGCGTCCCTGCCGCGAGCTTCGCCGCGCATCCCGCTGCCTTGGCCATTGACGTAAGTTTTACCGCTTCGTTCATTCCGACGCCCCCTCGACTCTCGTTTCAATTATACGGACGATGCGCGGCGCGAAGCGAACGGTACGCGGGCGCTTCGCAAGGTTGCGAATTCCCTGGCGGACGTGGTTTCATCTTCCGATGCCTTGGGATTTCTGGCTGATCTTTCTGGTG
>JBKOXA010000065.1:0-30903 GCA_046724685.1 Acidobacteriota bacterium
TGGCCCGCGCTTGCTATGCGCATCTTCCTATCCTCCGGGGATGCCGCACCAGATGCGGGGAGACTGAGCATTTCCAAGGCGACTCTACCACGATTCGTCCCAAGTGCCTGGTTGGTCGTAACCGGACATCATTTAGAATTGAATTTGCCCTAAGGTTCATTCCGCAAATCGGAAGGCGACGCCGAGGCCATCCACTCAGATATTTCTCAAGGAAACTGCCTAGCCGGATGTCGCCTGCGCCACTCTGCCCGGCATTCCTCAAGCTGTATGTGGAAAGAATAGGCGCACTCGCATGTCGGGGGCAGATTCTTCTGCAAATATGTACAAAGTTTATCCAGTACCCTGCTAGTACTTCGGTTTAAACCAAATAAGTCGCTTATTTATGACCGCTTGCAAGGGAAGGAATCCCTTGTGTTTGGGCGCTGATTTGCTCGAGTTTACAGAAGCCCAGAACTAACATTGGCCCGCAACCAGCGGAGGAAACAGGGTAGAACATGATAAGCCAGATACTGTGGTTATCGACGCTGACGGACTCGGTGCAGGAGTTATTGACCACACACGATTCAGAGGCCACTCTGCAAGACTTTTTGAATTTCACGGAGGCGCGGCAGCTCACGATGCAAACGCCTATTTTGACCGCCGTGCAGAAGTATGGGGAAGCCTTAGAGAATGGCTCGTGGCCGGTACAGAAATCCCCGACGATCCCCGAGCTTGCATCAACCACTCGAAGATACGACGCCGCTCAACGGCTGTTCAACGGGGATGGGCAGTAGATTTGGCCGGATGTCGTCTGCGCCATTCTGCCCGGCATTGCTCAAGCCGAATGTCGAACGTGCTCTTCTTAAGTGCTACAACCTGCGGATGGCACAAACCGCGAAGAATTCGACCCATGCTAATCAACTCAGTCTTCGCCTTTGTGAGATGTTCGCTGGCGATACCCGTTCTCAACATGGCGGCATGCATGGTGTTGGCGATAGACAACACAAACAAAAGCACTTCCTCCACCACCGAGAAAGTGATCGTGCTCAAAGAGTTTTCAGTTCATTCAAAACTGCGGAAGGTCGGTTAGCATTCGATCACGGGACCGAGCAGCGTCCCGAATTATGGGCAATCGACAGAGTTGTTGACCAGCGAACCTCAGGAAGCCCTTAGAGCGAAAAACTCCCGATATCCTCCGGGCAACGGAAGTAGTCCACCAGGAGTTGTGAAGCGCCTGTGATTGGACTCATCTTGCTCCCACGACGCGCGGATACATGTCTTTCAGTGTCTTAAGACCGGATCAGTAGTATTCCTCAAGCAAGCCATCCGAATACCGCCGATCGCCACGATATTGTGCATCCTAGACAACTCATCGACGGCCTTGGACACTCCAAGCATTTGGCCGTAATCGTGCCACACTATAGTACCCCCTGGTCGAATGTGCCGGATGGCGTTTTCGCTGTCGCTCTTCACGTATCTGTACTCATGGCACCCATCGATCAAGATCATGTCGAAGGTACCGCCAAAGTCCTGCCAATCCGCCTTTGTCGAATCAGCCCATAACTGCCGAATTCGTTCGCACTCAGGCTCCATTATGAATTTGGATCCTACCAGCTTGGGATCGGATGCAAACGCAATCGCGTCTCGCTCTGACGGTAAATCTACGGTATAGACCATACCGCCGGCGTCTACATTCGCCGCAATATTCAGCGCCGTGAAGCCATCGTAGGTACCGATCTCAAGAATGGATTTAGCACTTGTCAATTTCACGACACCGAGCAGATGCACCAGTTCCTGCAGATCGAGAGAATAACCGATTCGCCGGGCTTCCGGCTTCTTCAACGACACAGACTCGACTTGCTCAATACCTGGGAACACTTCGGTTATAGGTACTCGGGCGAGTCTCCCGCTACTCCACGCGTGGACCAAGTGCATACATTCGGGATCTCTTCGGACGCCACCAACCAAGATAGAGCCACGAATCCTGCGCGCTGCAAGTCTGGGGTTTCTTAACGCCCAAACAAGCGTGTCAAAGGACGCCATAGAGATCCGTCAATGATGAACATACCCAGGATTTCCGTTTTGGCTGCCGGTTTCGTTGTAGCCTATCATAGCTCGGCAATTCATGATCCTACGAAGTGCAGATTGTGGTGCATTTTTCTTCTGGAGCGGTCTTTTGCGTTGGCCAAGGGCCAATTTCACAACGGCCACTTCGAGTCCACCTGCTATCACCCGCTCGGGAATGTACGCGCTATTCTCCTGCAGACCGTACACCGGGATCTCGGTCGAGTCCATATCCAGCACTATCCGCTGGTGCGCATCGATGGCCTCGGCCTTTGGCGTTCGTAAACTGCTTCAGGTAGAAGACCAAGTAATTTTCCAACAGCCAGTCTTCTCGAAACACGGGCTTTATCGCCGCCCACGTCCAGACAGCGACAAACGCTGCCAACAAGAATTTCCTGTAGGTCATGAGTACTCGCCTCCTTCCTAGTTGTTTGTCTCGAGTTCCGGTGGTCTGTCCGCTTCGTGCGCATCTCGGAATGGCAAGTTCAATTTGCGAGACACCTCGGGCAAGAATTCGCGAGCGGTGTTCGACCGCTACCACATCGTGAACGCAGCAGATGTCGTGAACGCAATGTCGTTGCTGCAAAAACAGTTGACAAATCAAAGAACAGTGAGAGTTTAGTGAGAGGCAGGTTAGCTGAAGGCCCTAAATAGTTGAAAACACATGTGCGGGAGTGGCGGAACTGGCAGACGCGCAAGACTTAGGATCTTGTGGCCTAAAAACCGTGGAGGTTCAAGTCCTCTCTCCCGCACCATTTCTTTGGATATGTCAGCAGGCCAAGTTCCGCACACAGCCCTGGCGAATCTTTCCCCTTACGACGGCTGGACCCACACCACAAAATCAATGATGCCGGCAATGGCGAACAAGACCGTCGCGATCAACAGGAAGAGGCGCAGCGAACCGGACCAGCGCTTTTTGTTTTCAGGAGTGGCATTTTCCGAGGAAATCTTTAGCGCGAACAAGAACATTCCGGCGACAGCGAAAAGAATCACCCACACAGGAATTCCCAAACTGGTGTCGGTTGCCATTTGCCTCACCGCGCGACCGGCATGTTAAGAATCGAACGAATCTTGTGGCGATCGCTGACTTCTCGAGGCGAACCACCGGTTCTTTCGAGCCATTTCGTGAAGTCCATCAGTTTGACCTCGTGCTCGACGCGAACGTCGCCGACCGACACTTTGACAACGTTCATTCCCTGCGCGATTCCGGCAACCCATTCATTGCGACGAAATGCCGCAAGGCCCTGCGCCACGGCTTCATAGAGGGTCGCCGCCATGATTTCGACAGAATGCGAGACGCCGTCGATGTCTTTGATAGTAACGCGGCAGGAGCGGGTGGCCATGAGAGGACGGTATCATATTCGCTTTTTCTTCGCCATAGCTCTGCGTCCCGCGCCTCGGAACCGTCGATCTCTTCGGCACGTGGCCCCTTCTCCCGGTCCGAGATACAGGAAACATTTCTTCCGCTATAATCGCCGCATTCACGTTCACGCGCCGAAGGAGTCCGCATGGAGCGCAGTGTCACATCCCTTCTGAATCTCTATCGCCCTGATGATCCCCTAGAAAAGGCTTCGACGATCCCCTCTCCCTGGTATTTCGATCCGCGCATTGCGCTCCTGGAAAATGAGCGGGTGTTTGCGCACACCTGGCAGGTGGCCGGGCGCGTGGATCAAGTCCGCGAAAAAGGCCAATTCTTCGCCGCGGAGCTTGGCGAAGAGCCGATTGTGGTGGCGCGCGGAGAAGATGGTGTGTTGCGCGCGTTCTTCAACGTGTGCCGGCATCACGCTGCCGCAGTGGTTACGCAAGCACAAGGGTTTGCAAAACAATTTCGTTGTCCGTATCACGGCTGGACCTATGGAAATGACGGCGCGCTGAAAGGCATGGTGGAGTTTGAAGGAGTGTGCGACTTCGACCGGGCGAAGAACGGGCTGGTGCCGGTTGCTGTGGACACCTTTGAAAACTTTGTGTTTGTAAATCTGGACGGTGCCGCCGGATCGCTGGCGGATTTTTTGGCGACTGTTCCGGCGCTAGTCGCGCCGCTGAAGCTCCGCGAAAAACTGAACTTTTTCGATCGCCACGTTTACACGCTGAACTGCAACTGGAAAGTGTACGTAGACAATTATCTGGACGGCGGTTATCACGTGCCGCATGCCCACAAAGGGCTGAGCAGCGTGATTGAATACACCAGCTATACGATTGAGAATTTCGAACGCGCCTGTTTGCAATCGAGCCCGCTTTCGTCCGACTCCGGCAGTGTGGCAAGTGTGGCAAACACGCGGCAGGGCCGCGCGTTTTACCTGTGGCTATATCCGAATTTCATGATCAACGCGTACCAAGGGGTGATGGACACAAATCTTGTCTTGCCGCTAGCGGTGAATAAATGTGCCGTTGTCTTTGACTACTATTTTGCGGACACGAGCGGCAAGGCCGGGGAACGGAACCGCGAGAGCATCCGCGTCAGCGAAGTGGTTCAAGACGAGGACATGGCAATTTGCGACGCGGTGCAGAAAGGCCTGGCGTCGCGGGCGTATCTTGCAGGGCGGCTATCGGTGCGCCGCGAAGCAGGGGAACACCTTTTCCACCGGCTGCTTCACGCGGATTTGACAAGAGGAATGCAGCATAGCGAAAACGCCGCAGCGGACTGAAATAAAAGTGTAATTTCCTACTCGAAAATAACGGTCTTGTTGGCGTAGAGCAGAATGCGGTTTTCGATGTGCCAGCGCACGGCTCGTGAGAGTACGAGTTTTTCGAGGTCCCTTCCCTTTTCCACCAGATCGTCCAGATCGTCTTTATGAGAAATCCGTACGACGCCCTGCTCGATGATGGGGCCGTCGTCCAAAACTTCCGTCACATAGTGCGCGGTCGCACCAAGAATCTTTACGCCGCGCTCATAAGCCTGGTGGTGCGGTTTGGCGCCAACGAAGGCGGGCAGGAAGGAGTGGTGAATATTAATGATGCGCTGCGGAAAATTGGCGATGAATTCGGGCGACAGGATCTGCATGTAGCGGGCAAGGACGATCAAATCAATCTTGTGCTCGCGGAGAAGCTGTTGCTGGACGGCTTCGGCATCGTTCTTCTTGGTCTTTGTTACCGGAATGAGGTGATAGGGAATGCCGTAGAACTCGGCGTGGCGCCGCGCGTCATCGTGGTTGCTAACAATGAGAGGAATTTCGCAGGCCAGTTCGCCGGTGCGCTGGCGATAGAGCAGGTCCACAAGGCAGTGGTCATACCTTGAAACGAAGATGGCGACGCGCGGGCGGTAGGTCGTTAAAGCGACGCTCCATTGCATGCCAAACTTTTTCGCGACCGGCGCGAACTTCTCCGGGAATTGATGGAGCGGCAGCTCAAAGCCGCTCAGATCCCATTCGACGCGAGCGAGGTAGAAGCGCTCCTCGCCGGCCTGGTGCTGCTCAAAATGAAGAATGTTGCCGTTGTGACGGAAGATGAAGTCAGCGATCGTAGCGTCAAGCCCCTTCTGATCGGGGCATTGCACGAGCAGGACGGCGGAGTTTTTCAAAGTTTCAGTCTCTAGAATAACGATATTGGGTCGCGCATCAGTCTACTTGCTGAATGCGGCGGATTCCAGAAGGCAATTCCGAAGATATTCGTTGCGGTCCGAAATTCAAGCGTCGTAGAGTGCTGCGCATTATGAGAGCCCTTCCTGCCGGGCCCTCTCTGGCATGCTGCCTGACAGCCATTTTCGCTGCAACCTGCTACGGGCAAGCTAAGAATCCCTGCGAAGTGGTCACGCAATCGGAGGCGGAGTCCGTAGTTAGCGTCAAGCAAATTGACGGTGCGCGGTGGCTCTCCTATACTTAAAGTTCACACTGTTTGGTGTTTCCGCACGTGATTGTCCCTTCCGCGCCTGCGAAGCGAGCGATGGGAACAGAAATAGACACCGCAAAACGTGTCCCTTTAACGAAAAGAGGAAAGTGGCATGGCTGAAACAACTTGCCGGCGTGAGTTGGATCTTGAAATTCCCGCAGACGATGTGACGAAAGCGACCGAGCGGGTGGCGAAGGAGATTGCGCGAGTTGCGCGCGTGCCGGGGTTTCGCCCCGGGAAGGCACCCATATCGCTGATCAAGAGACGGTTTGCGGACGACATCAAGGGAGAAGTGCTGCAGTCGCTGGTCCCCGAGAAGGTAGAGAAGGCCGTTGCCGAGCAAAAGCTGAGCCCGGTATCCCAACCACAGGTGGAGAAATTGGATTTTAATGAAGGACAGCCGCTGAAGTTCCGCGCTGTGTTTGAGGTGCTGCCGGAATTTGAATTGGGCACGTACAAAGGGCTGGAGATTGAGATGCCGGAGATGGACGTGAGGGATGAGGACGTAAACAAGGCACTGGAAGAGACCCGGGAGCGCGCTGCGGCGTTTGCTCCTGTCGAAGGGCGGGCGGTTGAGGACGGAGACTTCGCGCAATTGAAGCTGATGGGAACGCCGCAAGGCGGCGGCGAGTCGTTGCAGGCTGACAACGTGCTGTGCCACGTGGGCGCCGAAGAGACGATGGAGCCGTTCAACCAGAATCTGCGCGGCGCGAACGTCGGAGACCACAAGGAGTTTGACGTGGATTATCCGGCGGATTATCCGGACGCGAAGCTGGCCGGAAAGAAATTTCATTACACGGCGGATGTGACAGCCATCAAAACCAAAAAATTGCCAGACTTGAACGATGAGTTTGCGAAAGATGTCAGCGACGCAGCAACGCTGGACGAGCTGAAGACGAAGATTCGGGAGAGCCTGGAACACCAGCGGGATCATCGGCAGAAAGATCTGCAACGCGAAAAGGTGATCGGCGAGCTGGTCAAGCTGCACGACTTCCCGGTGCCGGAATCGCTCGTGGAGCATCAAAAGGATGTGCGGCTGGAGCGCGTGGTACGTTCGCTGGCGCAACAGGGAGTCGATCCGCGTGCGGTGAATGTGGACTGGGTCACTCTGCGGCACCGTCAGGAAGAGCGGGCCAAGGAAGACGTGAAGGCTGAGCTGATTATTGACCGGATCGCTTCAACCGAACAGATTGATGTGACGGAAGAAGAGATCCAGCACGAACTGGAGCACCTTGCCGGGCATAGTGGCGAGTCGGCGGAAGCGATTCGCGCTCGTTTGACAAAGCAAGGAGCGCTGGATAGGATGAGAGCTAAGTTGCGGAGCGACAAAACTCTCGATTGGCTCGCGCAAAACGCCAATGTTCGGACCGCAGCTGCGGCAGCAGGCGACTGAAATAGGCAATTCACGGAACCTGCAGCAGCCATACCAGACTACTTCCAGAAAAACGGACATTCTCACAAAATGAGTAAACACGAAGAACCGGTATATCGCGGCACGACGCTAGTACCGATGGTAGTGGAACAGACCAGCCGGGGCGAGCGCGCCTACGACATCTATTCGCGGCTGCTCAAGGAACACATCATCTTTATCGGAACGCCGATCGACGATCACGTCGCGAATCTGGCGACGGCGCAAATGCTGTTCTTGCAGGCGGAGGATCCCGAAAAGGACATTCAGTTGTACATCAACTCGCCGGGCGGCTCGATCACCGCGGGGTTCGCAATCTACGACACCATGCAGTTTGTGAAGCCGGATGTGGTCACGACGTGCGTGGGGCAAGCGGCCTCGATTGCAGCAGTTTTGCTCGCCGGCGGTGCGCCAAAGAAGCGATTTGCGCTGCCAAATGCTCGGGTGCTGATTCACCAGCCATGGATGAGCGGCCTCGGAGGGCAGGCCACCGACATCGACCTGCACGCGAAGGAAATTCTGCGCATGCGCACCACGATCAACCAGATCCTGTCGAAGCACACCAGCCAACCCGTCGACCGGATTGAAAAAGACGTGGAACGCGATTACATCATGAATCCCGAGCAGGCAAAGGATTACGGGATGATTGACGAGATTATTTTCAAGCACCGATAGAGAAAGCCGCTCAAACGAAGTCGTTCCAAAAAGTTAGTAGCGAGCGTGAGGATTGTTTTTGGCACGGAGGCAAATTCGGCCTAGAATGAAATAGAAGAGCTCCGGCACGGGCACGCCGGAGCAGAGGCCTTCACACACGTGAAACAAAAGTTCAATCCGGACGAGCCGTTGCGGTGCTCCTTCTGCCATAAGACGCAGGAGCAGGTTGAGAAGTTGATCAGCTCGCCTTCCGACTATCCACGCGCGTACATTTGCAACGAATGTGTGAGCGTTTGCGAAACGATTCTGGAAGATGAAAAGCGCGAGCAGGCTGCGGCTCCGGCCAAGCGGCTTCCCCGTCCTCCCGAAATCAAGCAGTTCCTCGACGGATACGTAATCGGCCAGGACCGCTCAAAGAAGAAACTCGCAGTTGCCGTTTACAACCATTACAAACGTATCTTCCTGAACAAGCAGCCGGGGGACGTGGAGTTAAGCAAGTCCAATATTTTGCTCATCGGGCCAACTGGCACGGGGAAGACTCTGCTGGCGCAGACACTTTCACGTATGCTGGAGGTGCCGTTTGCCATCGTGGATGCGACAACGCTGACGGAAGCCGGCTACGTCGGCGAAGACGTCGAAAATATTATTTTGAAGCTGCTGCAGGCCGCGGACGGCGACGTGCAAAAAGCGCAGCAGGGCATCATTTATATCGATGAGATTGACAAGATCGCGAAGAAGGACGAAAACCCGTCGATCACGCGAGACGTTTCGGGCGAAGGCGTGCAGCAAGCTCTCTTGAAGATCCTAGAAGGCACTGTGGCGAATGTGCCGCCGCAAGGCGGACGGAAACATCCGCACCAGGAATTCACGCCGGTGGACACGACGAACATTTTGTTTATCTGCGGTGGCGCCTTTGTCGGCCTGGAAAAGATCATTGAGAAGCGCGCCGGAACGCGGGCGCTCGGGTTCCACACCGATGCGACCCCCACAACGGTACAGCGACGCAATACGGAATTGCTGGAGCAAGTACAGCCTGGTGACTTGATCCGTTACGGATTGATCCCAGAATTTGTCGGGCGCCTGCCGGTTGCCGGCGTGATGAACGATTTGGACAAGGGCGCGCTCATGAAGATTCTGACGGAGCCGAAGAATGCGCTGCTCAAGCAGTACCAGCGACTATTCGAGTTTGAGAACGTCCGGCTGAAGTTCACCGACGACGCCCTGGAAACCGTTGCGGAGTTGGCTCTTCAGCGCAAGGTGGGCGCACGAGGCTTGCGCATGATTCTGGAAGACCTCATGCTGGAATTGATGTATCACTTGCCGATGCAGCGCAAAGTGCGCGATTTTGTAGTTACAGCCGACATGGTTCGGGGTCACGAGATTAATTGGAGCCTGCTCGAAAAGGCAGGTTGATCTTTGGCGCAACGGCGCCTAAAAGGAAGTCGTACCCGGTTTCAGGCTCGTTGTGAGCGGGTGCTCGGAGAGTTCAGGGGCAGTAATGTTCAATCGTGAAAAACAAGAAATGAAGCGCGTTCCCATGATGCCGGTACGGGATATGGTCATTTTCCCGCAGCAGATGACTCCGTTCATCGTAGGGCGCGAAGCCAGTGTTCGTGCGCTCGAAGAGGCGCTCGCCGGCGACAAGAAGATTTTTCTGTCCACACAGCATGACGCTTCTGTCGACGACCCGAAACCGGAAGAAATTTATGCAGTAGGAACGCTCGCAAACATCGTGCAGAGCGTGAAACTCCCTGACGGCAATATCAAGGTACTGGTGGAAGGTGTCGAACGGGCAAGGGCGCTCTCGATCAGCGGGGACGAGGGATTTTTCCGCGCGAGTGTCCGGCTGCTGGGCGCGCGTGTGGAACCTTCTCCGCAAGTCGAACAGTTGGTTCAAAAAGTCACCGGCCTGTATGAACAGTTCATCAAGCTTTCACAGAGCTTGAACTACGACACGATGATTGCGGCGGCCCGTGTGGACGATCCCGCGCGGCTTTCAGACACCATCGCCGCTAACCTGCAGCTCCCCGTCGATGAGAAACAGGATTTGCTGGAGACGACCGACCCGCTGGAACGGCTGACGCGGATCTCCGACATTCTGGAAATTGAGCTCGAAAAGTTGAACGTGGACCGCAATATCAATACACGAGTGAAGCGCCAGATGGAGCGGGCGCAGAAAGAGTATTATCTCAACGAAAAGCTCAAGGCGATCCAGAAGGAACTGGGACGCGGCGAAAAGAGCGAACTCGACGAGCTCAAGAAGAAGATCGAAAGCGCCGGAATGACGCCGGAAGTGCAAGAAAAGGCGCTGACGGAGCTGAAGCGGCTGGAACTGATGCCGCCGATGTCCGCGGAATCCACCGTAAGCCGGAATTATCTGGATTGGCTGCTGGCCGTACCCTGGAAGAAGCGGTCGAAAGAGATTCGCGACATCAAGGCCGCGGAAGAGATTCTGAACAAAGAGCACTTTGGCCTGGAAAAAATCAAGGACCGTATTCTCGAATTCCTGGCGGTGCGGCAGCTAGTGAAGAATCCCAAAGGATCCATTCTCTGCTTTGTCGGCCCTCCAGGTGTGGGCAAGACTTCGCTCGCAATGTCGATCGGACACGCGACGGGACGCAAGTTTGTCCGCGTATCGCTCGGAGGCGTACGGGATGAGGCGGAAATCCGGGGCCACCGGCGTACCTATATCGGCGCATTGCCTGGACAGATCATCCAGATGATGAAGAAGGCCGGCGCAGTGAATCCGATTTTCGTGCTGGACGAAGTGGACAAAATGTCCACCGACTTCCGCGGCGATCCTTCGGCGGCGCTGATGGAAGTGCTCGACCCGGAGCTGAACCACGCGTTCACGGATCACTACCTGGATGTCGAATACGATCTGTCCAAGGTGATGTTTGTCTGCACCGCCAACGTGCTGCACACGATTCCGCAGCCTTTGCAGGATCGCATGGAGATTCTGCGGCTGGCCGGGTACACGGAGCAGGAAAAACTGGAAATTGCGAAGCGGTTCCTGGTAAAGCGCGGGCGCGAAGCAACCGGACTGACCGAGGAGAATCTTTCCTTTACGGACGATGGCCTGCTGCACATCATCCGGCACTACACGCATGAAGCGGGCGTACGTAATTTGGAGCGCGAAGTCCAGAACATCGCGCGAAAAGTCGCCCGCAAGGTCGTCACCGACGGGCCGGACGCCGTCAAAGTGGAAATTATGGCCGCGAACGTAGGCGAGTACCTGGGCATTTTGAAATACCGCGAATTCTGGCTCGAGAAGCACAACGAGATCGGGCTGACCACCGGCCTTGCGTGGACCGAAGTGGGCGGATCGGTGCTGGCAACCGAAGCGACGTTGATGGAGGGCAAAGGGCGCCTGACCCTGACGGGAAAACTCGGCGAAGTGATGCAGGAGTCGGCGCAGGCGGCGATGAGTTACGTGAGGTCGCGCTCGGCCCAAATGGGTCTACCAAAAGACTTTTACCGGACCCTGGATATTCACTTGCACGTGCCAGAGGGTGCGATTCCAAAGGACGGCCCCTCGGCGGGCATCACGATATGCACGTCGATCGTCAGCGCGCTGACGCGTATTCCTGTGCGTTGCGACGTCGCGATGACCGGGGAAATCACTCTGCGGGGCAAAGTACTGCCTATCGGGGGCGTAAAGGAAAAGTTGCTGGCGGCCCACCGAATGGGCTTGCGTACGATACTGCTTCCGAAGGACAATGAGAAGGACCTGCCGGACATCCCGCAGGAGATCCTCGCAAGCCTTACCGTGCACCCGGTCGAGACGATGGATGAAGTGCTGCAGATCGCCCTTGAACGGCCGATTGTGCCCATTGAGCACGCACCCGTCGCGCCGGTTGCCGAAGGATTTGCGAGCGGCACCGAGAAAGATTCGAGTTTGACCAACTGACGTTTCCCGCATTGCCTGCGGTTCCCACCGCAGGTGTTAGGCGAATTCCCCGCGGGACGCGAAAGTTGCCAATCGTACGGTTTGCCCATTTTGGCCGGTCGGGTTTCAGGGTTTGTTTTATGAACCCTGACATAAAACTTATCCGCCGCCAGAGCGGTAATCCATCCCGAGAACGAATCTCAGTTACAGGAACTCTTCAACACTCAATCACTACGAAGTTAAGGACATATGGCTAAAGAAACTGCAGAAAGCAACAATCAAATCAGCATCAGCCTTGCGGAACTGAAAGAAAAGAACATCACCGATCTGGCAAAGATTGCCAAGGAACTCAACGTTCCTGGCGCCAGCGGAATGCGCAAACAGGAGTTGATCTTTCAGATCCTCCGCGCGCAGACGGAAAAGAGCGGCTTGATCTTCTCCGAAGGCGTGCTGGAATGCCTGCCCGACGGATTCGGATTCCTTCGCGCGCCCGAATACAACTACCTCCCCGGTCCCGACGATATCTACGTCTCTCCATCGCAAATCCGCAAGTTCGACCTCCGCACCGGCGATACGGTGTCCGGGCAGGTGCGTCCTCCAAAGGACGGCGAACGCTACTTCGCGCTGATTAAAGTGGAAGCGGTTAACTTCGAGGATCCGGAGGTTGCGCGCAACAAGATTTTCTTCGACAACCTGACGCCGCTGTATCCACAAGGGCGGCTAAAGATGGAGACGGTCAAGGAAAACATGACCGGCCGCGTTCTCGACTTGCTTAACCCGATCGGCAAGGGTCAACGCGGATTGATCAATGCTCCGCCCCGCACCGGCAAAACCATGATGCTGCAATCCATCGCCAACTCCATCACCACAAATCATCCTGAGGTCGCGCTGATTGTGCTGCTGATTGACGAGCGCCCGGAAGAAGTTACGGATATGCAGCGGACAGTAAAGGGGGAAGTGATCAGCTCGACCTTCGATGAAGCACCGCAGCGGCACATCCAGGTGGCGGAGATGGTGCTCGAAAAGGCCAAGCGGTTGGTGGAGCACAAGCGCGACGTCGTTGTGCTGCTCGACTCCATCACACGTTTGGCGCGCGCCTACAATGCTGTCACTCCGCCGTCCGGCAAGGTTCTCTCCGGGGGCATCGACGCCAACGCGCTTCAGCGTCCCCGGCGCTTCTTTGCTGCCGCTCGTAACGTGGAGGAAGGCGGCTCGCTAACCATTATCGCCACCGCCTTGATCGACACTGGCAGCCGCATGGACGACGTAATTTTCGAGGAATTCAAGGGCACCGGTAACATGGAAATCTATTTGGACCGCAGATTGGCGGACAAGCGCGTTTTTCCCGCGATTGACATTCAACGCTCCGGTACGCGCAAGGACGAACTTCTTTTGCCGCCGGAGGAACTCAGCCGCGTATGGGTCCTTCGCAAAGTCTTGAGCCCCCTATCGACGGTGGAAGCGATGGAGCTTTTGCTCAGCCGCTTGACCAAAACCAAGTCCAATGGAGAATTTCTCGCATCGATGTCGACGCCGAGCTAGCCTTAAGGCTGAAACCATTTCTGTCCCTTCCCTTTCGACCTCCTCTCGGGCTGCGTAGCTTAACCGTGATCCGTGCCCCTGCGCGGACAAAAGAGAGGCGGGCGTGCTCGAAACGGCTCATCGCGTTTTTGAAGCCACCTTCCGGATTGCTTTCAAGCCGCGGCCGCTCGGGCGGCGGCCATCGCCATGTAAATCGTTTCTCCCTAACAAAGGCGCAGGAGGATGTTGCCCGCGCCCTTTCTATCTTGCGCAGCACTTGCGCAGGTAAATCGCGGCTTTCCGCGTTATTTATTGATTTGCAAGTACTTAGCCGATTTTCGCCCGGTTTGAGCTCGCGTGGAAGACCAGAAGCGTGAAAACGGTGTGGCTAGTGCGATGACCGAAGCGCCTCATTCGATTTCTGATGATCGATCCAACTCTTGACGTGCGGCTCCAAAACGCTCAACGGCACGGCGCCGTTCTCCAGAACGGCATCGTGAAATGCGCGCACGTTGAATTTCGCGCCGCCCCCTTTTTCCGCCGTGGTTCGCAGCTCGCGAATTTTCAGCTGGCCGATCTTGTATGCGAGGGCTTGTCCCGGCCAGACGATGTAACGGTCGACTTCAACGGTGATGTCTTGGTCTGTTTTTCCAGTGTTGTCCTTGAAAAACTGGATCGCTTGTTCCCGTGTCCAGCCCATTGTGTGCATGCCAGTGTCGACAACGAGGCGGACGGCTCGCCACATTTCGTAGGAAAGCTGACCGAACTTTGAATACGGGTCCTTGTAGAGTCCAAGTTCTTCGCCGAGGCTTTCGCTGTACAGCGCCCAACCTTCTACAAAAGCTGAGTAGCCAACGTGCTTGCGAAACTCTGGAACATCTGCAAGCTCCTGGGCGAGCGAAATTTGAAGGTGATGTCCAGGGACCGCTTCGTGAAGTGAGAGCGCTTCCATTTCCCACTTGGGGCGAGCGCGCAAATCGTAGGTATTCACAAAATAGTAGCCGGGCCGTCCAGCGGCAGGCGCGCCGGGCTGATAGTAAGCGGTAGTTTGCGAAGGCGCCTTAAAATCAGGAATTGGCGTGACGCCGTATTGGTTGCGGGGCAATTTGCCAAATTCGTGGACAAGTTCCGGATCGATGGACTTGGCGACGATTTTGTATGCACGGACCAAGTCTTCCGGTTTGTCGAAGTAAAAACGGGGATCGGTGCGGAGAAATTCCGTGAAGTCGTGGAAGCTGCCCTTGAAGCCGCTCGACAGAATGACTTTATCCATCTCCGCGCGGATACGCTTTACTTCCGCGAGTCCGATTTCGTGAATCTGTTGGGGAGTGAGGTTCGTCGTAGTCTGCCAGCGAACGTGGAAAGCGTATGACGCTGCGCCGCCAGGAAGCGCCGTGACGGCGATAGAGTCGCGACAGGCCGGCACATAGGTATTCGCCACGTAATCGCGCAACTTGAGAAATTCCGGACGGAGGCTTGAGGAATAGAGTTGCTTGGCACGGTCGGTCAAGCGGGCGCGGTCCGATTCGGAAATGCTGGCGGGAAATTCGGTGAAGGGTTCGAGTAAAGCGCTCTTCATCGCGTCTTCGGGAACGAGATCGGCAATTTGCTTCGGAACGTCGCGCATGGTGATCTTCGGCGGGGTGTATCCACGGCGCAGACCCTCTTTCAGGAGAGCCAGCTGGTCGCCAACACTTTTCGGCAGGGCTTCGAGACGAGCGAGAACATCTTCGTAGTCGGCAAGACTCTGGTGCGGCATGCTCGAGAGGGTTTCGGCCGCGCCCTGCGGCGCTCCGCTCATCTGCGTGAGGGGCATCCAAAGATTTGTGGGCACGACGTTGCGGAATGGCATCGGGTCATCACCATACTGCAAGCCTTCCACTGAAGTCTCAAGGAGTTCGCGATAAAGGTCGTAGTTCAGCTGCTCGGATGGAGGAAGCGACTCGCGAGCGATGGATTTCAGTTTTTGCAGGCTGGCCAGGAGATGCGCCTTACGCGCTTCAATTCCCTGCGGGGAATCATCGGTCCACCGGCGATTCTGCCCGGGATATCCGACCCCGGTGGCAAGCTCCGGGTAAAGCTCCATCCAGCGCTTCCAATCCCCATCGAGATAGGCGCGAAATTCCTTGGCGCCATTGACTGGATGCTGTGCTGAGCTGCCAGCCTGCGCAACCGCGAGAAGTGGAAACAGAAGCGTACCAACGCCGGCCGCCAGCACGGTCAGTGCCAGAACTCTTATCACGCCTGGCCTCCTGCCGTCCTGCTGAGTTGCAATTCACGTTCGCGAGAAAGCTTGACAATCAGGCGCGCAGTGTCTTCCACGTCCATCGCGGTGTTGTCCACAAGAACGGCATCGGCGGCGCGAACCAGAGGAGAAACTTTGCGCTCGGTGTCGCGCTTGTCGCGTTCGTGAACTTCCTCGAGAACCTGGTCCAAATCGAGCGTGTCGCCTTTTTCGACATGTTCCTTCCAACGGCGCTCTGCGCGAGCCTCTGGCGTGGCGTCGAGAAAGATTTTCAGTTCCGCGTGTGGAAACACGACGGTGCCGATGTCCCGCCCTTCCATGACCACTCCGCCGCCCGCCCCAGCGCGCTGCTGTTCGGCAACGAGTATCGCGCGCACCCCCGCGATCGTAGCCACGCGCGATGCGGCTTGAGCGACCTCATTGGTGCGAATCGACTGGGTGACGTCTTCCCCGTCAAGCAGCACTCGATTATGGACCGCCGGATCGCGCAGGCTGGCTGGAACTGGCCGGAGTTCGATGTGCGAATCCCGAGCGAGCGATTCGAGCTCGACTTCAGAGGTGAGCGCAATTCCGCCGTTTTGAAGGGCCTTGAGCGCGATCGCGCGATACATGGCACCGCTGTCGAGATATTGATAGCCCAGTTTCTGCGCCACAAGACGCGCGACACTGCTCTTCCCCGAGCCGGCTGGTCCGTCAATAGCGATGGTCAGTCTAAGCATGAAATCGGCGGACCCACAAACTTCAAAAACCCATGATGTTGTAGCCGCAGTCTACGTAGATGATTTCACCCGTGATGCCGGAACCAGCAGACGACAACAAGAACGCCGCCGCTCCCCCGACTTCGGCGGGATCAACGTTGCGCTTGAGGGGCGCACGATCGGCGTGAGCTTTCAACATGTCGCCGAGATTCGAGATACCGCGAGCGGCGAGAGTCTTGATCGGCCCCGCGGAGATGGCGTTCACCCGAATGCCCTTCGGTCCAAGATCGCTCGCGAGATAGCGGACGCTTGCTTCAAGAGCAGCTTTCGCGACCCCCATCACGTTGTAGCGGGGCACGACCTTTTCAGCACCGTAGTACGACAGCGTCACGATTCCGCCGCCTTCGCTCATCAGCGGCGCTGCGGCGCGAGAAACAGCGACCAATGAATACACGCTGATGTCATGCGCGATTCGGAAGCCTTCGCGAGAGGTGTTGACAAATTCGCCTTTCAGCTCTTCGGCTGGCGCGAACGCGACACTGTGAACGATGCCATGCAGCGTTCCATATCTGGATTTGAGTTCGTCGAAGACCTTTGCGATCTGCTCGTCCGAGGACACATCGCACATGAACCCTGCGGCGCCGGGCAGATCGGCGATTAGGTCTTTTGCTTCTTGTTCTAGGCGTTCATTCTGATAAGTAATGGCAAGCCGCCAGCCCGCCTCCTGCAACTTCTGTGCGATGGCCCAGGCGATACTGCGCTTGTTGGCCAGGCCGAATACGACGGCGGTCTTCTGAGATTCGGTCACGAGTGCTCCGGAAACTGCCCAGTTTAAAGTCGAAAGCTAAGAGTGAACAGCCTATTTTCGAGCGATGCGAGTTTATCAGCCTTCCCTCGCCACTCGCCACCATCCTCAGATGCGCTGAAATGCACGTTCGATTTCCTTCACCGAGTAGCGCAGGACGACCGGGCGGCCATGAGGACAGCTCATTGGGCAATCGGTTTTGGCAAGCGCGTCGAGCAGCCATTCCATCTTCGTGTGGTCCAAAGGCATGTTCACCTTGATTGCCGCGTGGCAAGCCGTCGAAGCAGCGATCTTCGCCTGAAGTGTCTCGATGGAGATGGCCGCATTTTCGCGCTCGATGCCATCGAGAATTTCAGACAGCAGCTTTTCAGCATCGCTTGAGACGATTCCCGCCGGGACGGATTGAATCGCGAAACTGCGCGGCCCCATCGGTGCGACCTCAAAGCCATTCGCGGCAAGCTCCTCGGAGATCTTTTCGTAGATGACAATTTGCCGGGGCGAGAGCTCAACCACCATCGGCATGAGCATGCGCTGCGATTCGACTTTGCCGGCGCGGCGGGCTTCGAGGTGCTGTTCGAAGAGAACGCGCTCGTGGGCGACGTGCTGATCGACGATCCAGAGGCCTTGGCTGTTCACCGCGATGATGAAGCTGGCGTTGACTTGGCCGAGCGGCTTTAGATCCGCGATTTGGTCCGGATGCGGCAGCGATGCGGGCGTGCCGCCATTCGGGCCCTCGAGACTGCCCATCCAATTGGAAGATGTTGGTGCGGGTGCTGCCGACGGAGCGCCGCCGCTAAAGGACGAACCAGGTCGAAACGCGAAACGCTGCTCGACGGGCCCGAGCGGAGGGGAGGAAAGATCGAATCCGCCGTCCGACCCGGCGCCGCTGCCTGGACCGATTTCCTCCATGGGAGGAATTACAGCGTGCGGAATGCCGGATTGCGAAGGCGGGGGTGCTACGGGGCGGAGCGAACTGGCGTTCCAAGACGCGGGATTCGTATGAGGTGCGGGGACGGTTCCCGCAGCAGCGGCAAAGCTTGCGATGGGCCGGGCATTCACCAACGCCTGGCGAATGGCGTCGCGCGTGGCATCGTGAACCAACTGGGAACGACGGAACCGGACTTCAATCTTTTTCGGATGGACGTTGACGTCCACTTCGTCGTATGGCATTTCCAAAAAGAGCAGGGTCGCAGGAGAAATTCCGTGTGGATGGATATTTCGATAAGCCTCGTGGATGGCGTGAAGGATCAGCTTATCGCGGACCAGTCGTTTGTTCACGAAAATGTAAATGCTGCTGCTGTTCGTGCGCTGAATCTCCGGGCGCGAGGTGAAGCCTGAAACAGTGAGTGAGGCTTTTTCTTCATCCACATCGAGCGGCGGCTCGGTGATCGCGGCTCGAAACGGCGCAGAAACCACAGGGATTTCGACAAGTTCGTCGAGTGCCTGGCGGCCGAAGAGTTGATAAACCCGGTCAGCAAGCTTTACGGCGGGAGGGCAATCGATAATCGTTTGAGTGGGGGTGGTGAGGACGAACTGCTTGTCCGGATTTGCGAGCGCGTAGTGCGTGACGAGTGACGCAATGTGGCCGAGTTCGGTGGAGTCCGATTTCAGAAATTTGCGGCGCGCGGGAACAGAGTAAAACAGGTCGGCAACGCTGACGGCGGTTCCGGAGGGAAGACCAGCGGGTTTTACGCTCACTAGCTTCCCGTTGGCGAATTCGACGCGCGTGCCTTCGGCTTCGGCGGCGTCGCGGGATTCCAGGAGGAGGCGTGAGACGGCGGCGATCGTGGGAAGCGCTTCGCCGCGAAAGCCGAGCGTGGCAATCGACAGAAGGTCGTCGGCTGTCCTCAATTTACTGGTGGCATGGCGCTCGAACGCAAGGAGCGCGTCATCATGCGTCATGCCGTGACCATCATCGATGACCCGAATCATGCGCTTGCCGCCAGATTCGATTTCGATGTGAATGGTCTTTGCACCGGCATCGATTGCGTTTTCGAGAAGTTCTTTAACCACCGACGCAGGGCGTTCGACAACCTCGCCCGCGGCGATTTTATTCGCGACACCTTCCGGAAGGATGCGGATGCGGCTCATTTACGACTACTTACTCCTTGCCTTCCTTGAGCGCAATTCCCAACTGGTCGAGCTGCACCGGGTCGACCGGGGATGGCGATTCGGCCATGAGGTCTTGGGCAGCGGTGGTCTTGCCAAAGGCGATGACTTCGCGGATGGATTTTTCTCCGGCAAGGAGCATGACCACGCGATCGATCCCCAGGGCGATGCCCCCATGCGGTGGTGTGCCGTAGGTTAAGGCATCGAGAAAGAAGCCGAACCGCTTGCGCAACTGTTCTTCGCTGAGGCCGAGCGCCTTGAAAAGGCGCTCCTGAATATCCTGTCGATGAATTCGAATGCTGCCGGAGCCCAGTTCGTATCCATTGAGGACAAGGTCGTAGCCTTTCGACCGCACTTCCCAAGGCGAGGATTCGAGCTTTTCGAGGTCTTCGTCGACGATACCGGTGAAGGGATGCTGAGCGCTGACCCAGGTTTTGTCGGAATCGCTCCACTCAAACAGCGGAAAGCCGGTGAGCCAGAGAAACTTCCATTGCGTTTTGTCGATTACACCGAGCGCCTCGCCAAGCTGCAAGCGCAACTGGCCGGCGATCAAAGCAGCCGCTTCGGAACCTTTGATTTGCTCCTTCGCGGAAACAGCTACGATCAGGTCGCCGATCTTTGCCCCGCAGGCCTCGGCGAGTTTCTTGACGTTTTCCGTACCGATCAGTTTTTCGACGGAGGAGCTTAGGCCTTCGGCGGCGACTTTCACCAAGTACGCACCGCGAGCGCCAAGCGCCTTCGCTTTTTCAGTGAGCTCATCGAGCTGCTTGCGCGAGTAGCCCGCCGCGCCGGGAGCAGCGAAAGCGAAGACGCTGCCCTCGATCTGCAGCTTCTGCTTGGCCTCTTCCGGGAAGCACTCGGTCACTTCGTGCAACTCCATTTGAAAACGCATGTCGGGCTTGTCGCTGCCGTACTTGCGAATCACGTCTTTGTACAGCATGTGCGGAAACGGCGCTTCAGCCTTGATGCCAGCGATGGCGCACGCGCGAACCATGACCTGTTCGATGACGTGGAAAATGTCTTCCTGGCGTGGAAACGACATTTCGAGGTCGAGCTGCGTAAATTCCGGCTGGCGATCAGCGCGCAAATCTTCATCGCGAAAACACTTCACGATTTGAAAGTACCGATCGAGTCCGGCAATCATCAGGATCTGCTTGAAGATTTGCGGCGACTGCGGCAGCGCATAAAACTGACCTTGATGCACGCGGCTGGGAACGAGGTAGTCGCGCGCGCCTTCCGGCGTTGAGCGCGTGAGCATTGGGGTTTCGACTTCGATGAAACCCATTTCGTCCATGGTTTTGCGGATTTCCAAAATGATCTTATGGCGCAGCGCGAGATTGGCGTGCGGCTTCGGGCGGCGCAAATCGAGATAGCGGAAGCGAAGCCGCGTTTCTTCGGCGGCGTTGATCTGATCTTCGATCGGAAATGGCGGGGTTTTCGCATTGTTCAGAATGTGGAGCTTCGTGGCGAGCAGTTCGACTTCACCGGTGGCCAACTCTGGATTGGCTTTTAGACGCTGGATGACATCGCCTTCGACAGCGATGACAAATTCGCTGCGCGCATGTTCGGCTTTGGCGTGAGCTTCGGGCTGCGTCTCCTTGTTGAAGACGACCTGGACAATACCGGTGCGGTCGCGCACATCCAGAAAAAGCAGATTGCCCAGGTCACGGCGGCGCGCTACCCAGCCCAGCACGACGGCGGGCTTCCCGGCGTCCGAAGCCCGAAGCGCTCCGCAGTAGTGTGTTCGTTTCAAACTACCTAGAAAATCCAGCACGGTCCTGTTCCCTTCCGCAGTCCCAGTTCAATGTCATGCTGAGTGAAGCATTTCAACCGACCCTTTACGCCTGAATTTTGCGGGCGTTGAGATCCCTTCGGGCCGGCAAGGCCCTCAGGGCGACAATGCGATTTGCTTGCGCAAGTACTCCAACAAATCTGGCTCCGTGAATTTCTGTTGCGAGCCGTCCGCTAAAGTCTTCAATGTCCACGAGCCTTCGGAGACTTCATTATCGCCGAGGATCAGCGCGAATCGCGAGCCGAGCTTGTCGGCGCGCTCGAGCGCTTTGCCAAATTTCAGCTCTGCGGGAGGCAGCTCAACGCTGAATCCAGCATTGCGCAGATCTCTTGCGGCACGGACGGCCGTAGCGTAAGCGCGTTCCCCCATCCATGCGATGTAGATATCGCGACCCTGCGGCGCAAGACCCTTCCCACATTCCTGCAGCGAGAGAATCAGGCGGTCTTCGCCAATGGCGAAGCCGATTCCCTTGGTTGGCGGGCCGCCGAGGAGTTCAACGAGACCGTCGTAGCGGCCGCCGCCGCAAATGGCGTTTTGCGACCCGAGGCCTCTTGCGGTAATTTCAAAAGTGGTGCGCATGTAGTAGTCAAGTCCTCGCACCAGCCGCCAATTTTCCTTGAAGAAAACCCCGCGCAGTTCAAGCTGGCGCTTGACCGCCGCATAGTGCGCCGTACAGTCCGTGCAGAGATGATCGGCGATTCGCGGCAGACTCGCGATGATGGCCTGTTCATGTTCGAGCTTGGAATCGAGGACCCGTAGCGGATTGGAGTCGATGCGCCGCTGACTGTCCGCCCCGAGCTGGTCTTTGACTCTTTCGAGCGCTGTGCGAAGTTTTTCGACGTATCCACGCCTGCAGTCGTCGGCACTGTGGCCGATGGAATTGATGTCGAGCTCGACGCCCGCCACACCAAGCCGGTCGAAAAAGGTCACGACCATTTCGATGACTTCGGCGTCGATGGCCGGGGCATCGCTTCCACCAAGCACTTCCGCGCCAATTTGATAGAACTGACGGTATCGACCCTTTTGCGGCCGCTCGCGTCGGAACATCGGCCCCAGGTAGTACAGCTTGACCGGCTGGGGGAGTTGTTGCATGCCGTGTTCGATATAGGCGCGGCAGACGCTCGCCGTGGCTTCGGGGCGCAAGCTAACCGAAGTGTGGTCGCGATCCTCGAAGGAATACATCTCCTTTGAAACGACATCCGTCTCAAGCCCAATGGAACGCGCGAATAATTCCGTCGGCTCAAAAACCGGAGGGCGAATTTCGCCGAAACCGAATGTGCCAAAGACTTCGCGCGCCGTTCGCTCGACGTGGTTCCACAGCGCGGTTTCGGGCGGGAAAAGGTCGCGTGTACCCCGGATCGCTTGAAACTTCCGCGGCTTCATTTCTCCTTTGGCTGCACCTTCACTCACGAAGGGTGCTCCTCGCGGTAAATATTTTTGTATTCCACGTAGCGCTGGGCGTAACGATCAATCGTCGCTTGATCGATCGCGGTCAGCATGCGCTTCACTTTGCCGGGCGAACCTATCACCAGGCTGCGGGGAGGGATTACCGTGCGCTCGGTAAGGAGAGTTCCTGCGGCTACAATGCTTCCCTCTCCGACGACCACGCCATTCAAAATTGTGGCACGCATTCCGATGAGGCAGCGCGACTCGATCGTACAGCCGTGCAGCGTGACGGAATGGCCGACCGTGATGTCCTCGCCAAGAATCAACGGATATTCGTCCTTCATCACGTGGAGGATCGATCCGTCCTGGATGTTGGTTCGCGCGCCGATACGAATATAGTTCACGTCGCCGCGCACGACACACAGCGGCCAAATGCTGGCATCTTCGCCGATGACCACATCACCGATGATGACCGAGGCTGAGTCAACGTAAACCGACGCGGCAATTTGCGGCCACTTTCCTTTGTAGGGCCGGATGTCAGCCTTGCGGGTCTTCATCAAATTATGAACTTTGGGGAGCGGCAGTCTCTTAAGGCCACCCCCGTTTTTCCCTTAAGTGTTGATTCTAAAAGAACTTACAGTCTATTGTTTTGTTATGCTTTTGCAACCGCTGATTCTAAGCGGCCTAGCGGAGACAGTCGGATTCGTTTTCTGCTCGCACATTTGGCCCGTCCGCAACCCCAAAAAGAAAATGCGGCAACTCGGTTGCCGCACCGCCGCGCTTGCCGTCGGTAGATCCACGGCGGACTATAACCGAAAGCCCGCTACGATTCAATTGAAAACGCACGGACACTGGCTCTCAAAACGATTCTACCAAAGGGATTCGCCGGCACGCGCAAGGCGGATCGTCAGTCGATCTGCACCGACGGACCGAGAGTCGACGATCCGAGTTCATCGAGCCGCGCCACAACGGCGCGCGCCACGCCGTAGAGACTCTTCGCGGCAGCGGCTTCCTCGCCGAGAGTTGCAACGGGTTTGCCGGTGTCCCCGCCGATACGGATGCGCGGATCGATCTCGATTTCGCCAAGCACTGGCACACCGTACGCTCGCGCCGTCTTGGCGCCTTCGCCGTGGCCGAAGATGTCCACCGGTTTGCCGCAGTGCGGACAGGCGAACGTGCTCATATTTTCGACGACGCCGAGGACTTCCACGTTCACCTGGCGGAACATCTCGATGGCTTTGCGCACGTCGGCGAGAGCAACGGTGGAGGGTGTGGTGACAAGGACCGCCCCGGAAATCGCGACCGTCTGAATCAGCGTGAGCTGCACGTCGCCGGTGCCGGGCGGCAGATCGATGATCAAGTAATCCAGCTGACCCCAGTCGACGCTGCGCAGAAATTGCGTGATGACACCGTGAAGCATCGGGCCGCGCCAGATCATCGGCTTGTCTCCGGGATTGAGCAGACCCATGGAAATAACTTTGAGGCCGGACACTTCCACTGGAACGATGCGGCGGTCGGAAGTGGCCAGGGGTTCCGCGCTCGTCCCGAGCATGATGGGAACATTCGGGCCGTAGACGTCGGCGTCCATCAATCCGACTCTGTGGCCCAGCTTCGAGAGCGCGAGCGCGAGATTGACCGCGACCGTGGTCTTGCCCACCCCGCCCTTGCCGCTGGCGACCGCAACAAGATTTCTTACGCCGGCAATCGGCTGGCGTTCCTGCGTCTGCTGTGGTGCTGAACCTGGAGGCATTTCACTTTCCCTTGTGCGGAGGCGGCTAACCTGCCCGCAACTTGCTATGCGTTAACGCCGTGGCACTTCTTATATTTCTTCCCTGAGCCACAAGGGCACGGATCGTTTCGGCCGACTTTCGCTCCCGCGCGTACCGGCTTCGGCGCTTCGGCCAGGCCGCCGCCAGCCTGAAGCCGCATTTCCTTTTCCTGGCGCTGCTGCTTTCGTTCCATTTCGCGCGCGAACGCAGGAAGCGGCGCAGCGGCCTCGTCGTTGACACGCGCCGCGGCGCTGGCTGCTGCAGCCAGCGGGCGAGGTGGCATTGGCGGCGTGGGTTGCGGCTGTTGCGCACCCTGCGGCGGAGCTCCTTCCATCTGCACCTGCACGTTGAACAAATAGCGCACCGTTTCGTTGTCGATGCGCGCCATCATGTCCTCAAAAAGTATAAAAGCTTCCTTCTTGAATTCAACGAGCGGATCTTTTTGGCCGTAGCCGCGAAGACCAATACCTTCCTTAAGGTGATCGAGCGACAACAGGTGGTCTTTCCACTGGCCGTCGACGACGTCAAGAATGATCCGGCGCTCAAGCCAGCGCATCAGTTCCGGGGTAAGCTGTTTTTCCTTGTCCTCATACTTCTTTGCGACGGCTTCCGCGATCGCGTCCGAAAGCTGGTCATGATTGAGCGCGGAAGGATCGGCATCGGCAGCTTTTGCGTCGACACCGAATTGGCTGTTCACTTCTGCAAGGAACTGCGACGCGTTCCACTGGCCAGGATGCAATTCCCGAGCACAATAGGTGTCAACAAGTTCACGCGCAATGTCTTCCGCGATTCCGATGACGTAGTCGCGCTGATCCTTGCCTTCAAGCGCGGAGCGGCGAATGGCGTAAATCGTCTCGCGCTGCTTGTTCATCACGTCGTCGTATTCCAGCAGGTGTTTGCGGGCGTCGAAGTTCTGCGCCTCGACGGATTTTTGTGCATTTTCGATGCGTCGCGAAATCAGCTTCGATTCGATGGGCACTCCCTCGGTCATGCCCAGACGGAACATCAGCGCCTTGACACGTTCGCCGCCGAAGATGCGCATTAGGTCGTCTTCGAGCGAGAGGAAAAAGCGCGATGAACCAGGATCGCCCTGGCGGCCAGCGCGTCCGCGCAGCTGGTTGTCAATACGCCGCGCTTCGTGGCGTTCCGTGCCCAGGATGTGCAACCCGCCGAGCGCGACGACTTCATCGTGTTCGGATTTGCACTGGTCGGCGAACTGATCGTAAACCGGTTTCCACTGATCTTGCGGAACCTGGAAAATCTTGCCTTCGTGCTGGAACAAAACCATCGGAATTGCCGAAGCCGCAGTTGCTCCGTCGCCGTCTTGCGGTTCGGCGCCAATCACCGCAGGAGCCTGCGCGTACGGCATCGCCAGGCGATTTTTGAGAAAATGCTCCCTGGTCATGAATTCCGGATTGCCGCCGAGCAGAATGTCCGTTCCGCGGCCTGCCATGTTCGTGGCCACCGTCACCGCACCTCTGCGGCCAGCCTGGGCCACGATGCGCGATTCGCGCTCGTGCTGCTTGGCGTTCAGAACTTCGTGCGGCACGCCCGATTTCTTGAGTATTTCCGCAATGGCCTCGGATTTTTCGATGGAGATGGTTCCCACGAGCACCGGCTGGCCGCGTTCGTGATAGTGGCGGATGCCGTGCGCCAGTGAATCGTCTTCCTGCAGGATGCCGTTGACGACAGCTTCGAATTTTTCCTTTTCCGTGCGGTAGACAACGTCGGGATTTTCGATGCGGATCAGCGTGCGATTCGTCGGAATAACCACAACATCCAACTTGTAAATCTTTTCAAATTCTGCGGCTTCCGTTTCCGCGGTTCCAGTCATGCCAGAGAGCTTTTTGTACATGCGGAAATAGTTCTGGAAAGTGATGGTCGCGAGCGTCTGGTTCTCGCGCTCGATCTTCACGCCTTCCTTAGCTTCGACCGCTTGATGGAGTCCATCCGACCAGCGGCGACCCGGCATCTGGCGTCCGGTAAATTCGTCGACGATGATCACTTCGCCGTCCTTCACGACGTAGTCGACGTCACGTTTGTAGAGCGTGTGCGCGCGAAGTCCCTGGTAAACGTGGTGAATCAACTCCATGTGCGCAGGATCGTAGAGATTTCCCAGCCCGAGCATGCGTTCACATTTGCTGACGCCTTCTTCGGTCAGGGTCGCAGTGCGGTGCTTTTCGTCGAGCGTATAGTCGATCTCTTTAATCAGTTTCGGAATGATCTTGTCGATGCGGTAGTACTTGTCGGTCGACTCTTCCGCTGGGCCGGAAATGATCAGCGGCGTCCGGGCTTCGTCAATCAGGATCGAGTCCACCTCGTCGACGATCGAGAAATGATGGCCGCGCTGGACGCAGTGCGTAATATCGTACTTCATGTTGTCGCGCAGGTAGTCGAATCCAAATTCGTTGTTGGTGCCGTAGGTGATGTCGGCCCCGTAGGCAGCCCGACGCTGGTTGTCGTCCAAGTCGTGAACAATGACCCCGATCGTCAGTCCCAATCCGCGGTAAAGCGGGCTCATCCATTCCGCATCGCGCCGCGCAAGATAATCGTTGACGGTGACGATGTGTACGCCGCGGCCGGCGAGCGAGTTCAGCACTGCGGGAAGCGTCGCAACCAGTGTCTTCCCTTCTCCGGTTTTCATTTCAGCGATTTTGCCGTCGTGCAGTACCAGCCCGCCGATTAATTGCACATCGAAATGCCGCATGTTCAGGAAGCGGCGACCTGCCTCTCGAGCAAGAGCAAATGCAGGCACAATCGAAGGCTCCAGCGCCGCCTGCATCCGCTCGCGGTATCCGGCATCGCTGGCGTCGGCGTCTTTCAGGCGCTCCTGGACTTCGTCCCTAAGCCTGGAGAAATGCGCTTTCAGGGCGTCATCAGACAAGGCCGTCGTTTCAGCCTCTTGGGCATTGATGGCCGCAACGATGGGTTGGAGTTTCTTGATGTCGCGTTCGTGCTTCGTGCCGATAAAGGTGGCGATTACGCGGTCAAGTATTTTGGCTGCGTCCATGAAGTGTTTTTTGCCGTTTCCCCGCTGAGCTGTAGCGCGCCAACCGGGCAGACAGACGGCGACTCCCGCGCAGCACGCGCAAACTCTAATTGTATCGGTTTCTCAACGGACGCGCCAACCCAGCTCGATTGGACCGCAATGCTCTATGGGGCCGCCTAATCTCACGTCCGGAAAATACGATGGGTCTACTTAAGGACCGCAATGCGGCCGCGCCGGCGGGTGCGGCTCGCAACGTTTGAAGCCTGCGGCAAGCCGCCAAGATCAAGGAGAACCTTGCGAAGGCGCGCGCGGTCCTCTAGACCCATTTCCACAAATTCAAACGCCATAGCTTGAGGACGCGCCCCTCTCACAATCGCCTGCGCTTTGATTGTTCGAACGCCTTGCGTCAGTTTCAGCGTGATCAGGGTGCCCGGCGCCAGGTGCCTTTCGCCAGCGCCGATTCCGCCTCCCAGGTTCAGCTCCGGCACAGTAAGGCGGAAATTTTCGCGTAGATTTGTCGTGGTCATGACGAGGTTGCGGCTGAGTTTCAAGCGCGCATAGCGGCGCTGTCGGATTACCGAGCTGTTGGGCTCCGGATCGATGGGTTCGAGCACCAAGTCCTGCTTCTCAAAACCCGCTGCCGCGATTTTCCCTATCGCGACCATCGGATCAATCCGCAGGAGCGCCTGTGCGGCGGCAACTCGCAGCTCGGAAGGATATTGCCAACGCCAAACCTGGCGCGCCTCGAGAATCGTCTGGAGAACCGGATTGGCGGCTGATGCCCGCAGACGGCCGAGTCCTTCAATTGCCTTCAGACGGATGTATCCGGAAATCCCGTCGCTTGACGCCAGGTCCAGCAGCCTGGGAATCGAGTCCGGCGAACCGGTCATGCTCATTTCATCCAACGCGAGGGGCCGCATCAGTACATCCAGAGAATCAAAAACTGCCAGAAGAAGTTGGTTGCGTGACGTTGCCGGAACGGAGGAAAGCTGGCGGACACAGCGATCGTGCGTCGAGCGCGGCCACTGCGACAAGCGCGCGGGCAAGACCCTCGCAACCGTCTCGGGAGAAAGCTGACCGAGCAAGCCCAGCACTTCCGGCGCGTCGGTCGCTGACGCGGTCTGTAGAATTTCCGTCAAACGGTGGATGGCTTCCTCTCCCAATCCTTTGACGATCTCGGCCAGCAGTTCACAATCTTCCCGGAAGCCCGACCGTCCAAAACGGTTGGTGACGTACTGCAGCGTGGCTTTGGGCATCAGCACCAGAATGTCCAAGAGTCCGTCGGCAATTTCCCCAGAACGCAGGCTCTCTTCAATGAATTCTGGAATGCGTTCTTCCGCTCCGATGCGGGGCTGCAGACTCTGCGACGAACCGGGCCGCTGAGCTTCAACGCTTTCGAGCGAAGCCAGCGCCTGCTGCATCGCCGGGTAGCAGCGCTTTGAAGCGGCCTCCTGGCTTAATCGCACGAACGCCGCGCTCACCAACGTCTGCAGCTCCGTATCCCGTTCAACCGCCAGCTGATTGCCCACGCGGCGAATCGACTCAATGAGGGCGCTGCCGTCACCGCTGCCGTAGAGCTCGGCCAGTTCGCCAAGTCCAATCGCGGTGGTGCGTCGCGCTTCGTCGGACTCCAGTCCAACGCACCAAGCGTACTTCATGAGGATCTCGTTGACGGTCCTCAGCTCGCCGCGGCGAAGCATCTCCTCGAGAAACGCACGGACTTTCCGCGGCGGCACGCACCACGCCTCGTCGGAAGCGAGTACTTCCTTCTTGTTTTCGTCAGGAACCTGCTCCCAGAATTCCTGGTCAAGCAGCTCCGTGTACGACTGCACCTGCAGACCGGCGTGGGCCATCTGCTCTTCTTGCGAAGTGAGAATCTTTCGAAGCGCTTCGATTTCCGTATTCATCCGATCGAGCAGCTGTTTCACGGCATTGACGCGCAATTCTCCCTTCTCGTAGCTATCGAGCGCAAAGCGAATCGCCACATGCTCGGCGAGTTTCAGCAGCATCGGACGATCGGGTTTTTCGTGGGGTGCTTGAGCGGCAAGACCCGCCAGTGCCTGTTGCAAAGTCACCTGGCTGCGCACCGGCATCGCCGAGAGCCGGGATTGAAAGGTTCCAGCATCCATCCCGCCAGAAGCATCTTTTCTGGAACGTCCAAGCTGCGCGAACAACGAAAGCATCGAACGCACTTCCTCTTCGGCAACCGCGAATTCGGTCCCGCCTCCGACATCGCCTGCGTGAAGCATTGCCGACGCCGTCAGCCACTTGCTAGCGGTCGGCCCTTTGCCGAAGGCTGCCACCGCACTGGAGAGTGCCGGAAAAGGCCTTGCAGGGTGCTCCGCGACACTTGTCTGGGCCGAGGTTTGCGGACCGCCGGAACCCATTCCTGATGCGGGATCCCAAAGATTTGTCGCCGACGGGTTCATACCGCCGGCGCCGCCGCTGCCACTCCCGGTTACACCACCTCCACCGCCCCCGGGCACGCCACCGCTCCCGGGTACGCCGCCTCCACCGGGTACGCCACCTCCCCCTCCAAATCCCGGGCCACTCCCGCCTCCCGACCCGCCCGCACTACCACGCGAGCCCTCAGCTGCAAGGATCATTTGCAGCAGACGATTTGGATCGTCGAGAAAGTCCCTGAATTTGTCGCCTTGCGCTCCGAGCACCTTCGCTGTGAGGTTCGCCGCAATCTTTGCGCCGGCAACCGAGGAGTCTTCCGCGATGTAGCGAATTTCGTTGACCTTGATGCCGGTTTCGCTGGCCAGCGCCGCTTTCAACTGCTCGGCAAGGGAGGCAGGTTTGGCATTTCCGCTGGGGAACGCGCGAACGAAGCGCGCAAACTGCGCCTGTGCAAGATTCGGGGCAAAATGAATACTGGCAATGCCCGAGGCAGAGAGCAATTGAGCGAAGCTGCGTTCGGCTCCGGCCACTCCGAGCGGCACGCCGTCCAAAAGAATCTGCGTGCCGGATGCGCCGAGCAGCAGGCCTGATTCGCCGCTCTCATCCAACGCCGAGCGCAGTTCCTTCCACGTCGTCTCAAATTGTGCTGCGGTGCGGACGTGGCCGAATTCATACAGCCGCGCGAACTTCAGCAGGATGTTCAGGCTGCGCACAAATTGCCGCGCGGCAGCCCGAGGATCAACACTCATCGTTCCGCCAACCAGGTCGAAAACTGGCAATTCTCTTCATTTACTACAGTAGGATGGCTGAGGAGCTCTGACAAGCATTCCGCGGCCATTTGTAGCCATCTGACTAATAGAACCCTCGCGACTGTCTGCTCGACCAATTCCTGCTCCTGAGTACCGCAACGATACGCACATGGGGATTGGCCGTTGATGAGCGTTGCGGCCAAGCATACAATGACGTTCGAAAGACCTCAGGCGGTTTACATGCCGGATCAGCTCACCCAGTCCACGCCAAATGACAAGTTTAAGGCGGATATGCCGGAGATTCCGGGCGTTTCAAGTGCCGGCGCCAAACCCGCTAGCAGTGGATTCCCGTGGCTGGTTATGGCCGGGCTGGTGGCCGTCCTCGTGGCTATCTTTGTCGGTGGAAGACTCTTGTCGAAACCTCGACGAGGGGAATCAGCTGTCCCTGCGGCTTCACAAACCGATTCCGTAGCCCGGCAACCGGATTTAGCCGCCGCGGTCCCCGTCGTGACGGAACAAGGCTCTGCGGTCGCCCAGGTAGGCGACTTAGCCAAGGCTTGGAGCTCACGCGAGTTTACCTTTCGGAACCGAGTCACGGGAGAAACCGTGAACGCGATC
>JBKOXA010000101.1:0-12378 GCA_046724685.1 Acidobacteriota bacterium
GCATGGGACCTCCGCTGAACAAGATTGGGAGGCACAGTGTTTTTGGGAGATACAGCATGCACGCGGCCAGGTGGGCGGGTCAAGCGTGCTCAAAGTTGACCTCAAAGTTGACGGTTGGCTTCTCGAAGAGGGCACAGAGTAGTCAGCGAGGAAAGGAGTATAATCACCGCCTTGGATTGCTTCGAGTGGAGGAAAGCTTTGCCCGTCGGTACACCGTTTCATGAACGAACCTTGGCTCTGTGCGAGAGCCTGAACTACCGCGAATGGTCGGGCTACTACACGGTGAGCGTGTACGAGACGCACCACGAGCACGAGTACAACGCCATCCGGAACTCGGCAGCGCTGATTGATATCTCGCCGCTCTTCAAGTACCGAGTCACGGGACCCGATGCGACGCGGCTGGTAAACCGCGTCATCAGCCGCGACATTAATAAGGTGGCGGTAGACCAGGTGATTTACTGCTGCTGGTGCGACAGCGAAGGCAAAGTGGTGGACGATGGAACGATCACGCGGCTGGGACAGAACGACTACCGGTGGACGGCTGCCGATCCCAGTTTGCGATGGTTCCGGCAGAATGCGCTAGGGCTGGACGTGCAGATGGAAGATATTTCGGAGAAGACTGCGGCGCTGGCACTGCAGGGGCCAACTTCCGGGAAATTGCTGCACGCGGCGGCGGATGCGAACATCACCAATCTGAAATATTTTCGGGTAACGCATGGAAAGATCGCCGGAGTGCCAGTGGATATTTCGCGAACCGGCTACACGGGGGATCTAGGGTATGAGATTTGGGTTCCCGCTGAACAAGGAGTGAAGGTATGGGATGAGCTGATGAGGAAAGGCAGGCCCTTCGATATTCATCCCGCGGGAATGATTGCGCTGGACGTGGCGCGGATTGAAGCGGGTCTGATCTTGATCGAAGTGGACTACACATCGAGCAAGAAGGCACTGATTAACTCGCAGAAATATTCACCGGCGGAAATTGGACTCGGCAAGCTGGTGGACTTGAAGAAGGAGAATTTTGTCGGGCGGGACGCGCTGGCTGCTGAAACCAAGCGAGGCGGAGCGCTGCGGGCGCTGGTGGGAATCGAGATTGACTGGAACGAAGTGGAAGCGCTCTACGAAAGAGTAGGGATGGCGCCCCAGGTGCCGAGCATAGCTTCGCGCATGGCGGTGCCGGTGTACCGCGGGGGGCGGCACGTGGGGAAAGCGACATCAACGACGTGGTCGCCTACCTTGAAGAAGATGATCGCGCTGGCAAGTGTGGGGCGCGAACATTCAACACCGGGAACGATCCTGCACATGGAAATGACTGTGGAGGCAGTGCGAAGCGCGGTCGCGGCTAAAGTCGTGCCGATGCCGTTTTTCAATCCCCCGAGGAAAACCGCAATACCGGTGGCGTAGAACACAAAAAAATGTCCAAGATGCAAAGTAGGAGCTGCTATGAATTCTCTAGCTGGCGGTGAAGCTCCGCCTTATTGAACGTTGGATTCGTCGAGGGCTGGCGACTTTATGTTGTAGTTTAGAAGATGCAGTTCGCCGCCGGACTTCAGCCATACGAATTGTTCTCGTCCCTCGCCTTGTTGAAACGTCGTGGAATAGGTGAAAGTAATCGTCGAACCGCCAAAATTGTAGTTGACGTTAAAGCCGGTGCGGGTGGAGTCGGTGACATTTCCCAACCTGTCGTGAACCTTGGTCAGGAGCGACGCGAGGGCATCCTGCTTTACGGCTGCGCGGAACTTCGGATCAGCGTCGGAATAGATGGAAGCGAAGTCCTGTTGATTGAACCGGTCGTGGAACTTCTTGCCTGCCGCGGATGCCGAGCCGATGTCGGCGGGTGTGCTGCAGGAGGCGAGGAGCACGGCTGTGCAACATGTCATGATCTTCCAGTTCCGATTTGACACGAGTTGAACCCCTAGTCTTATTTCGCGGATTGAGGATCCTGCCCCTTTGGTTCCCCGAGCCTATAAAAACAGAAAGAGCGGAGAACGTCAAAATAGAGTAGTCCGGATCGGAGCTCAGGAGAACGGCTACTTCGTGGCGGCGAAGGAGCGGGCGAAATCAAGGAGCGCATCCAGGGCGGGGCGGTCGAGGAGCTTGCCGCGAACGATGACGGCACGGATTTTGCGGGTGTTGCGGATATCGTCGAGCGGGTTGGCGTCGAGCAGAACGAGGTCGGCGTACTTCCCTGCTGCGATGGTGCCGGAGTCTTTCAAAGTGCTGAGGAATTGGGCGGGGTTGCCAGTGGCGGATTGAAGAGCTTCCATGCGCGTGAGGCCGGCATGGACGAGAAGATCGAGTTCCTCGTGCAGGGCAAATCCTGGAAAAACATAGGGAGCGGGAGAGTCGGTGCCGGCGAGAATCTTGACGCCGCCCTTTTGCATTTCGCCGACAAGGCTTGAGGATTTTGCGAAGAGCTGTGCGCGGAGATCGGATTCCGGTTGTGCGACAAACTGCATTTGTGCGGTGCGGCCCCGCTTCCACATTTCCAGTGTCGCTTTTGGAATGTATTGGACGCGAGGGTCTCGCTCCTGCGCGGAAATTTCGAGGGTGGCGAATGCGTTGTTCTTCAGGAGGACGAGCGTCGGAGTCTGCCAGACATTTTTGTCGCGGAATTTGGTGATGAGGGCGTCGGCGTTTTGCTCTGAATAGGAATCGAGCAGTTCGCGCTGCCATTGAAAAATTCGCGTGTGGGACTGGGCAGCGGTCTCTTTCTCGGACGGGACGTAAAACTGTTCGCGCATGAGTCTGGGTTCGTCTCGCGAGCAGCCGCGCAAAACGTTGGTGAGGTGTTCGAAGCTGTGCTGGCCGGCGCCGGCGGCTTCGGCGGCGGTCACATGATCGGGAACGTGCCCGACAAAGGCTATGCGTTCGCGCCCAGCAGCCTCGGCGATGGCGAAATAGGCTTCGCGGCTAAGGATGGATTGGACTTTGATGAAGTCCACGCGGCGGAGGACCAGTTGGTGGACGTCTTCGTAGGCTTGCACGCCGTTGGCGACGACGAAAGCCGGCTCGAATGATGGCGGTGAGCCGTCGAGATAAGGCCCGGCGTAGGCAATGCCTGGGCCGAGGCGCTTTCCCTGTTCGATTTCCTTGCGCAGGGGAATGAGTGATTCGAGGTAGCCGCCCATGTCGCGGACGCTGGTGATGCCATTGGCGAGGAGAAGCGGGAGCATGAATTTGCGGCTGCCGTCAGGCTCGGAAGCTGCGGTCAGGTGAACGTGCATGTCGACGAGGCCCGGGATGAGAAATCTCCCCGAGGCATCGAGGAGTTGAGCGCCGTGTGGAACGGCGACTGAGCCATCCGGGCCGAGAGTTTTGATGCGTTCTCTTTCGATGAGAACGGTCTGATCGGACAGCGGTGGAGCACCGGTCATGTCAATGACAGTGACGTGGGTGATGGCGAGCGAGCTTTCCTGGTGCGAAGCGCAGGAAAACAGAAGGGCGCCCGCGGCCACGCAAAGAGAGAGGATCACCGCGAGGCTTGCCTTCAAGAAGAATCCTTACTGACCCGCAAGTCGGGTCCTTATGGGACCAGGCGGTTATATTTTTTCAGAACGGCACGCAATTTGTCATGCGGAAGAGCACTTACTTTGTGATTTTCGATTCCGGTCATGGTTTCGGCAGCAACCATGGCATTGATGATGGCTTCTTCGGTGGCTTGAACCGTAGCGGCAAAAACGGGATCGAGCGCATCGTTCGGAAGAAATTTCAGGTCCACGACGGTTTTGCCGCCATCGGCATGCGGGTTGGCCGTGGAAAAAGCGATAAAGATGTCGCCGGAGCCGTCACCTGAGATGCTGCCGTTGCGGCCGAGGCCCAGAGAAACGCGGCGAGCAAGGCGTTTCAACTGGTGGGACAGGAGAGGCGCGTCGGTGGCGACGACCACGATGATCGAGCCTCGCTCGGAAATTTCCGACGGCTGGTAGGCGTAAGGATCCTCGGAGGAAATCTCCCGGCCGACAGGAATGCCTGCGATGCGAAGATTCTGGCGTGAGCCGTAATTGCATTGCACGAGGACGCCGACGGTATAGCCACCTTCCTTGGCTTCGAGTTTGCGCGAGGAGGAGCCGATACCTCCCTTGAAGCCGTTGCAGACCATGCCGGTGCCGCCACCGACTGCGCCTTCTTCGACGTAATTCCCGTGAGCGGAATCGATAGCGTGAAAGGCGTGCTCGGGCTTCACATGGAAGCCATTGATGTCGTTGAGCCAGCCGTCCCAGGTTTCCGCGACGACGGGAAGTGACCACCAGAAACCGGTGGGATCGGGATGGCCGTGAGCGACGCGCCACTGAACGACAGCGTCCCGAACGACGCCGACGCTATGGGTGTTGGTGATCATGACCGGGCCTTCGAGGAAGCCGGACTCCTCGACCCAGGTGGTGCCGGTCATTTCGCCATTGCCGTTTTGCGAGAACCATCCGGCGAAGACGGCGTCGTTCATGGAATCTTTTCCACGCGGAAGAACGGCGGTGACTCCGGTGCGGACGGGGCCCTTACCGACTTGGAGCCTGCCTTCTCCGGAGATCAGGGTGGTGTGGCCAACCAGAACGCCGGGCACGTCGGTGATGGCATTGAAAGGTCCTGGAGCGCCGTCAAAGGGAATGCCGAGGCCCCGGGCGCGGGGTTTTTTGGATACTTCTTGCTGAGCGAAAGTGCCAAATGGAATCAATAGGAACAGCAATAGGAGCAAACGAAGGGGAGTATTGCGCATTCCGGTTTTTTCTCCGAATACGAATTAGAAGCAATATGGCTATGAAAAGAACCAGTGTAGCGTAACTCAGAAAGCGAACGGCCGAGCCGCAGCGATTCAGGAAATTGCGCAATCTGGGAACACTTATCGAGAACAATAGATGGCATAGACGTACTGCGGTGGGGTCAGAAAAGGGGTTGTGTTACGCTGGCGCGGAATTTCGAGAGGAGTGTTCATGCGCAATGTTGCAGGTACGGCCGGATTCGTTGCCGGAATGGTTTTTCTTTTTGGTGGGGCGGCGCTTGGGCAGGAGAAGCAGGCCGTGAAATTGGAAGTGGACTTGCGAGATGCGCCGAAGCGTGTGTATCACTCGAAGATGGAGTTTCCGGTGACGGCAGGACCGCTGACGCTGGTCTATCCGGCGTGGATTCCCGGGGAACACTCACCGACCGCAGCGATCGTGGATGCAACCGGGTTGCGGTTTCGAGGAAACGGAAAGGAAATTTCATGGCGGCGCGGTAGTGCGGACATGTACGCGTTCCATTGCGAAATTCCCGCAGGCGTGACGACGCTCGAGGCCACGCTGGATTATTTGCTGCCCTTCGAAGGAGGAACGTCAGGAGCACCTTCGTCGAGTGCGAAGGTGGCGGTGTTGCCGTGGAACCTGGTGTTGCTGTATCCGCAAGGCGTGAAATCGGATGATGTGAAATTCGCGGCGAGCGTTCGCGTTCCGGAGGGATGGAAGTTCGCGACGGCGCTACAAACATCGGCTGGAAGCAGGCAAACCGCCGACGGAGTGGAGTTTGACGCGGTTTCGCTGACGACCCTGGTGGACTCGCCGCTTCTGACCGGAGCCTTCTTCAAGACATACGACCTTGCTCCCGGACAAAAACCTGAACACCGGTTGAATATCGCGGCAGACAGCGCGGCTGCGGCGACGCTGACTCCCGAGGAGTTGCAGCACTTTCGCCAGCTGGTGGCGGAGACGGGTCCGTTATTCGGCGCGCGGCATTACCAGCACTACGATTTTCTACTGGCGCTGACGGACCACTTGCAACCGAATGGGCTGGAGCACCACGAATCGAGCGACAACCGCGGACCGGAGAGAATGCTGCGGGATCCAGATGCGTTAGAGACGCTGATGGATTTGCTGCCGCACGAATTTTTCCATTCCTGGAACGGAAAGTACCGGCGGCCGGCGGGACTGGCGACGGCAAACTATCAAGAGCCAATGAAGGGCGATCTGCTGTGGGTGTACGAGGGTCTGACGCAGTATTACGGGGTGATGCTGGCGGCGCGCAGCGGGTTCTGGGCGCCTGCGCAATTGCGCGAGTACCTGGCGGCGACGGCTGCATATCTGAACGAGCGGCCGGGACGGGAGTGGCGCGATTTAGAGGACACGGCGATTGCCGCGCAGCTTTTGTACGGAGCGCGGACAGCGGGGTCGGCCTGGCGCAGATCGGTGGACTACTACGACGAGAGCACGCTGATCTGGCTGGAGGCCGACACGATTATCCGTCGAGAAACACGAGGGCGGAGATCGCTGGATGATTTCTGCAAGGCGTTTCACGGGAAGGAAGATGGAGCCATCAAAGTGGTGCCCTATACGCTGGGGGACGTGGTGGCAGCAATGAATGCCGTAGCGCCGTACGACTGGAAGAAATTTTTCGAGGAGCGAATTCACTCGCACGGGCCGGGAGCGCCACTGGCCGGGCTGGAAAACAGCGGGTGGAGACTAACCTACGGCGAGACGATAAACGATCACCAGAGGGCAGTGGAGGAGACAGAGCATCTGGTGGACCTATCGTTTTCGCTGGGGTTTAGCGTGCATGGACCGGGCGGCGATGATGTGAGCACGATCGCGGACGTAACGCCGGGAACGCCGGCGGCGAAGGCGGGAATCGCACCGGGGATGCACCTGGTGGCGGTGAACGGGCGGCGGTGGTCGGCGGACAGCCTGCGGGAAGCGCTTCGCGCGGCGAAGACTGCCAAAGAACCGATTGAGCTGCTGATGGAGAACGACGACTTCTTCCACAGCTATGCCGTGGATTATCACGGCGGGGAACGGTATCCGCATCTGCAGCCAACGAATGCTCCAGATGTGTTGAGTGAGATCGCGAAGAAACGTGCGGCTGTGGTCAGTATGGCGAAGTAAGCGAGGAAGGCGATTTGCAACCGAGGGCAGCGAAACGCATTTGACCGCCATCACGAAATCAAGCGACGAAAAGCCGGGATTGGTACGAACGATCGGGCGATGGAGCTTGGTCGCGCTGATGGCGAACTCGATCCTGGGCGCGGGAATTTTCGGATTGCCGTCGTTGATCGCGGCGCGGCTGGACGGCTACAGCCCGTTAAGTTGCATCGTCGCCGGCTGCGGTGCGCTGATCATTGCGGCATGCATCGCGGAGATTTCCTCTCGCTTTGAAAATACTGGCGGGTTGTATCTTTACGGGCGCGAGGCGTTCGGCAGATTTGTCGGACTGGCGATTGCGTGGCTGATGCTGCTGACTCGAATCGCCGCGCCTGCGGCCGCGGCGGACCTGTTCGCCAATTATCTGGGGCAGTTCTTCCCTTCTCTGCACGGAAAGGCCGTGGAGATCGCCGTGATTGGGCTGCTGATTGGGCACCTGGCGATTTTGAACTACGTTGGCGTGAAGACCGGGAAGACCGTCAGCAATGTGTTTTCCGCGATGAAGGTCGGGATGCTGGTGCTATTTATCGGCGGCGGATTGATCGCCCTGGTATGGCGGCCGGAATTGCGATTGCCGCTGCACTTTGGGCCGACGACGGTCGAGGGATGGTTCGAAGCATTGCTGCTGCTGGTGTTTGGCTATGGAGGGTTTGAAGGCGCGTTGATCGTAGGCGGCGAATCACGGGACCCGAAGCGCGATATGCCGTTTGCGCTGCTGACAGCGCTGGTGCTGCAGTGTTTTCTGTACACTGGAGCGGTGTACGTGGTGGTGAGCACGCTTCCCGGCGCGGGCAAATCCGTGCGGCCGCTCGCGGATGCGGCGCAAAACTTCATGGGCGGGTGGGGCGCGGCTGCGATCGGTATCGGAGCGCTCATTTCCACATACGGTTACCTTAGCGCGAATCTCCTGCATTCGGCGCGGATTCCATTTTCTCTGGCCGAACAGGGAGATTTTCCGGGAGCGCTTGCCAGGATTCACGGGAAATTCCGGACGCCGCACGTTTCAATAGGGGTGTACTCGTTGGCGTTGTTTGTGTTTGCGACGCTCGGAGACTTCCGGTGGAACGCGATTTTATCGGCGGCGACAAGGCTGGTGGCGTATGGGGCGATGGCGGTCGCGCTGATCGTTTTGCGGAAGCGAAATGGACCGGCGCCTTTCGAATTGCGCGCGGGAATCGTCTTCAGCGCCTTGACCATGGCGATTGTGCTGGTGCTTTTGAGCCACATCGGCAAGGGCGAAGCGGTTGTACTGGGATTGACAGCAGTCGTGGCGCTGGTGAATTGGTCAGTGCTCAAGCGGAAACGGAATCTGACCTTGTAACCAGAGCTCTGTCGAGTCCAAATTGGCGGCAGGTTTCGTTTTCAAGACGGATAAACGGGCTCTTCGCGCGAACGAGTCGTGCCGCACAGTACAAGAGCGCGTGCGGAGAAATGATGACCATGAAGAGAAAGAACGGGGCGTGGATGTCGGCCGATGCTTACGGTCGGGCGTTGCCGAAGTTTACCGTAAATTTGCTGGTGCGCGAGGTGCGCCGCGCGATGCCATTTTACAGAGACGTACTTGGGGCGGCAGTGCACTATTCGGACGAGGATTTCGCAGCGCTGGAGCTGCAGGGAACGCAGTTTATGCTGCATGCGGATCATGCCTACGACCATCACCCGGTTGCGGGACGATTGAAAATCGCGGGCCAGCGCGGAACGGGAGTGGAGTTGCGGGTGATGGGGATCGATCCGGACCAGGCGCAAGCACGGGCACGTGCAGCGAAGGTGAGAGTGGTGCAGGAGGCGCGGGATTTTCCACACGGATGGCGCGACGTCATGCTGGAGGATCCGGATGGATACATTTGGGCAGTGGGAGTGGCGATTTGAAATGCGAACCAAATCGATTAGGGCCACGTCGCCTCGAGGTGCAGCAAGCGGTCGCGCCATGTTGGAAATGAGAAGAAACCGGCATAGTATTTGACGGTCGCAGAATACAGTTCACCAACAAGATCGTCCCAGAATGAGGAGAGCGCATGAGACTGAGTCTGCTTAAGCGAGCGATAGTGTGCTGCGTGTGGGTGGGTCTGTTGGCATCCGGAAGCGCACGGGGTGCCGGAGCGCAACAAGCAGCCAAGCACGCGATTACTTTTGACGATTTGATCGCGATGCATCGCGTGGCCGAAGCGGAACTGTCACCGGATGGAAAGTGGGTAGCGTATACCGTGGCCACTCCGGACATGGAGGCGAACAGGAACGCGACGAACTTGTGGATGGCGCCTGTGGCGGGCGGCGACGCAATTCAGCTGACGCGGACGGGCAAAGACTCTTCGCCGAAGTGGTCGCCGGATGGAAAGACGATTGCGTTTTTGTCGGCGCGAAGCGGAGATTCGCAGGTGTATCTGCTTTCGATGGACGGCGGCGAAGCGCACGCGATTACAAAGTTGTCGACGGGCGCAGACATCGTGAAGTGGTCGCCGGATGGGAAAACCATTGCGTTTACCTCCGGCGTTTATCCTGAGTGCAAAGACGATGAGTGCAACAAAAAGCGCAACGACGAAAAGGAAAAGAATAAGGTAAAAGCGCACGTGGCGGAGCACTTGCTCTATCGACACTGGACACACTGGAATGAGGGAACGCGATCGCATCTGTTCGTGCAGGCCGCGGACGGCAGCGGCGAGGCGAAAGACCTGACCACCGGGTCGGACTACGATGTTCCACCTGATCAGAGAGGCGAAGAGAGCGATATCAACTTCTCGCCGGACTCAAAAGAGATCTGCTTCACGGCGGTGACCGACAAGGTTGAAGCGACGAGCACGAACGGCGATTTGTTTGTTGTTGCAGTGAGCGGCGGGGAACCGAAGCGGATCACAACGCAACCAGGCTTCGACGGGAATCCCGCGTATTCGCCGGATGGAAAATACGTCGCTTATCACGCGCAGTTGACTGCGGGATACGAGGCGGACCGCTGGCGTGTGATGCTGTACGACCGCGCGACAGGCAAGAATGAAAACCTCAGCGAAGGTTTTGACCGCAGCGCCGCGAATCTGGCCTGGTCGCCCGACAGTAGGACAATTTACTTCCTTTCAGAAAACGAGACGCAGCAACCCGTGTATGCGATGGCGCCACGGGTGGGGGCAACTCCGAAAAAAATAGTGGATGGATTTAATGCTGCGATGTCAGTCAGTGAAGATGGAAAGACACTGCTGCTCACAAGAACGAGCTTGATACAGCCTGCCGAATTGTTTGTGGCTGCGAGCGATGGAAGCGGGCTGAAGCAGGTCACCCATGCGAATGATCCGCTGCTCGCCAAGCTCGAAATGAATGCTCCGGAGACGTTCTGGTTCGACGGGGCGGAAGGAACGAAAGTGCAAGCCATGCTGATCCGCCCGCCGCATTTTGACGCGAGCAAGAAGTATCCACTGCTGGTGCTGCTGCACGGCGGTCCGCAGACCATGTGGACCAATGCATGGGGCTATCGTTGGAACGCGCAGGTGTTTTCGGCAGCGGGCTACGCGACGCTGATGATCAACCGGCGGGGATCGACGGGCTACGGGCAGAGGTTCACGGATGAAATTACGAACGACTGGGGCGGAAAAGCATACGTCGACGTGATGAAAGGCGTGGATGCGGCGCTAGGGAAGTTTTCTTTCCTGGACGGAACCAAGATGGCGGCGGCCGGCGGTTCGTACGGCGGATACATGGTGGACTGGATTGCGACGCACACGGACAGATTCAAGGCGCTGGTGAGCCACGCGAGCGTGTATAACAAGGTTTCGATGTACGCGACCGAAGAATTGTGGTTTGAAGAGCACGACATGCAGGGAACGCCATGGTCGAACCCTGAGAGCTACAAAAAATGGGCTCCGGCGACGTACGCCGCGGCGCTTGGAAAATTCAAGACTCCGACAATGGTCATTGCGGGAGAGAAAGACTACCGCGTACCTTACACGCAGTCGCTGGAGTTTTTCAGCGCGCTGCAACGACAGGGAGTGCCGTCAAAGCTGGTGGTCTTCCCTGATGAAGGCCACTGGGTGCTGAAACCGCAGAACAGCCAATTCTGGTACAAAGCCTTTGTGGATTGGGTAGACCAGTACACCAAGTAGAGCGGGCTAAGGAGCGAGTTGTTTACAGCTTCGCGAGCGCCGCGCGAACGAATCGAAACAAGTAGTAGAGCAAGAAGGCACAGAGGATCACGAGAGCCACGACAATCACGATGGCGGCGGTGGGATGAGCCGTCGTGAACCATGTCAGCCAGACGGCGAGCAGGTCTTCACCGAAACTCAAAGCCCAGTTGCTGAACGGCTCGGGAACAGTATTCACTGCCGCGCGAGTGGACGCTTTTGTGCTGTGGGAAGTCAGTGCGACACCGCCGGCGAGAAGGGCCGCGGCCCAGCGCCACTCCGATGGAGCAGAAGCGGCAGCGCCATACGCGATTACCGCGGCGGCGGGTGGGCGAATGAAGGTGTGAACGGCGTCCCAAATGGTATCGAGATACGGCACTTTGTCGGCAAGAAATTCGATGACGTAGAGCGCGATCGCGATTCCGAGAACCATCGGGTGCGCAACGACCTCAAGCGCAGGCGGCAGGTGAACGATCCCCCAGCGCTGCAAGATGCCAAGCGTTGCGACAGTGGCGTAAAGATTCAAGCCGGACGAGAAACCGGCACCGAGCGCCAAGCCAAGGGTTTGGAGAGCATTCACGAGTCCCGATAATATCAGCGCCGGGTTGGGGCAATCGAGAAAAAGTCGTCACTCGGGCAGCCTCGTCAGCTCGACCTACGAACAGCCGAACGGCAAAGGCAGGAAGTCCAAAACATCGAAGATCCCTAAGGGTTGTTGCGTCACGGGTGACAGCGTCTATGTGAAACGCTCCTGCGCATCGTAAAGAATGGCGACGGCGCGATCGGGCCCCCGCAGAATCTCACTGGATGCCAGTTTTCTCTCGCACAAAAACGCGGCGATTTTTGCTGCAATTACGAGCCCGCTCGCGATGCTGGCCCCGATGGGCCCACTGAGAATGGCGCCGACACCGCCCGCCGCAAGAGCTGGGCCCGATTCCTTCCAATCGAAGAGCTGCTTCAAAGCGCCGAGTGAGGTTTCAAAGCCGTGCTTCTTGATTGCCCAGCGATAATCCTCGATTTTCTGCCCGATGATGTCCGTTGCATGTTGAACCGAGTCAGCGCCGAGACCTGTCCGCAACCACAATCGAAGGTCGCGATACTTTCGGGAGGCCTCCGGATCGCTCCTGAAATCGATAATTTGCTCCCAAGAAATACGGACGGCTGACACCAGCGGTATGTTGTTCAATGCGCCCTCGTACGCAGTTCGCTCACCTTGCGTAAATCGACGAAGGTAATCACCGGTGGCGGAATAGGTCCACTCGCCCATAACTCCGGCGTCTGAGTACAAGTGAGACAGCTTTCGATCAAAGTCGAATTCAGAAATCACCCCAGGGTCGATTTTGGCAATATCCTCTAGACTCGTAGTCGGATAATAAGCGTGGGCGACGAGTGAC
>JBKOXA010000108.1:0-4640 GCA_046724685.1 Acidobacteriota bacterium
TGGATCGAAAGTCGCTCACCCGGTCATACTGCCGCCATGCGGCAATTCATGAAGCAGATGCGCGATCAACGTGCAAAAACAGCAAAAGCTTGAACCGAAGCTGAAGTGTGCGCCGGGGCGAGCAAGGGCCGACAGGCGAGACAGTCTGTACAACCCGATGCAGACCCCGGACGTATCGCGGCAGATTTACAAACGCTACCGTAGACTGTGGAAGTCCTTCGGAACTCATGGAAGAAACGGCGTAGGAATGTGCATCTCTAATGACCGAAAAATGCCATGGGCCGAGCTCATGACATCCGTCCGTTTGTGTGACCAGTAGAGGGCTCCATGCCTTGAACGCCCACTAGATCGCATGGCCGCGCACATTTCCGATAGCCCTTCGGCAGGGGATTCGACGGAAAGCCGAACGGCATTGCCAAGGAGTGTGCGCGGCTGGCATTACGAAACATCTGCACTGCCGGCAGTGAATGCTGCTCACGCGGTACGCGGCACCGACCATCCATCTTTCGGAGGCCCATGGACAATCGAAATTCAAATCTTCCCGACGAAACCCTAAATCTTCCGCCTCCAGATAACAGGTCAAGACTTCGCATAGACAAGATCCACGATGAGGAGATGTGGCGTCGTGTTTTCTGATGCATCTTTGGGATGCTGCCTGGACCTCGTCCTCCGCCAGCCGCGCAGCCTCCAAGTCATGTCAACGCCAAACAAATCGGCAAGACGTTCAGCAAACCAGTCCTAACCATTGAATAGCCGTTCCCATCCGCAGTGCGTTGTTGGTGTCAAGCGCCATTGCCAATTCGGCGGGATTCCATTTCACTGCTATTGAGCAAGGAGGCAGCGGCCTTCATCCACGGCCGTGACAGCGCTGGTTTGGAGACGACTTACAAGCTCGGTGCGGAGCTTCGCGAAGTTGAATCAAAGATCCTTTCTGAACAGCTGCGCGACGCGCCGTATTTTCAACACTCGGACGGTCACAAGGGCCTCGAACAGTGCTTCCTCCTCCTCGCCATGGTCCGCGCGTGAGAACGTGTCAATTCTCTCGAAAATGGCGACTTCGGCGAGTTGAAGCCTTGTTTCAATCTGAATCGGATCGTGCTCGGCAAGCGCGTCCTGAACAGCACGATACCATTGGTAGTCGGTTTCCCGATTCATGGACCCCTGCGCCCGTGACCATTCCGATCAGGAGTGAAGTAAGCCTATCGTGCCGGCAGCAACCATCGAAGTTCAACCGGGAGAACTGATTAGAACTGGTCCAAGTCGAAGGACAGTTACAGAACTGTACCCAAGATTCAAATTTGCCGGACTTCTGCGCATCAATGGAAATGACGGTTCTTTGAACCTATCGAAAGGCCAGAATGCGGGCATCGGTGCGGTGATGGTTCGTTCGGCTCGCGTTCTCTGAAATCATGGCGGATCCGTCGGATTTTCAAGAATTTGGACGGTCGCGAGACGCGACGAAAGTGCTCCGTCCCTTCTGAGCCGAAAGCTCGGAAACCCTAATGAGGATCCATTGCTTCAAGCTCACGAAGTTTCTAGTACGGGTTCCTACCGCTAGTTTGGAAGCGGTCTCGCGCAAACGGCCGAGAGGTTCGGCCATCGTTCACTTTCCGGACATCGATTTCGCTCCTGAGCCCGGCCACCTTTCAATGACGGTCCGGCTTTTCCCGGAGAGTATCTTTGGTGTCCGGCCAAACAGCAGGAATGGCAAGTTCCATTCGCCACACGGGACCTTCGCTGCCCAACGGTCCATCCCACCGAACTAGGGCTGGAGCATCGTTGGCGAGTACCCACACCTGAATGTTCGGCGGCTGTTTTCCCAAGAGAGCTGCTATCGCGCCTGCGAGACCGCCGATTTTCACCTTCACGGCGTAGCGCATGGCTTTGTGGGTATACCTGCCAATCGAGAAAGGCTCTTGGCCCTGCGGGATGACCTCCAGATTGACGAGCCGCGGCTTTGGCGTGGTTGCTACATAGGACACCGTCGTTTTCGGGACATTCTTTTTTACGTTTTTTAACACCGTGAACAGCATTCCGTTGGCGACATCGGGCGGCATTTCGAGCCGTTCAGAGAGGACCTTCTCCTTGCCATGGTCGGTGTAGCGAACCGTGACTTGTCCCTTAGTGGTGTCAATCGCTGTCTCCATCGGGCGTTCGAATGTGGGGCCTTTCTGAAGGACATGGTCGCTTACGAGGCGGAACGTGCCGCGTTGCGAGAATACGGTCGTCTGCTCATAAATCGAGCCATCCGTAAATCTAAACCACATGCGGTTTGTAACGCGGTCACCCTGTGCCGCCTGTGTCGACTCGCCATCGGCAAGGGTCTTGCCGTCTAGCGTCCGCAGCACGAGGAAACCGTGGGCTACGCCTTCAGGGTAGCGGACAACCACTGATTCTGCTCCCACGGCTGTTGGCTGAAGCAGACGGGCCAGTAGGAGAACGAAACATATCGAAGCCCCGATGCCTCGGATCCGCGTCTGGTTCACTCGAACATCGCAGGTAAAGCCTTTATCTTTACTGGGTCTCAGAGTTTTTCTTTTCGCGGCGCGCATTTTTCTGAACCTAACGAACTGACCATTTTTCTCCTGCCTGGTAAAGCGCGCGCCTGCTCGCATTGGGTCCTTCACCAGGCCAGGGAGACAACTCTAAAGCGCTTTCAAGAGCTCCATCAATCCTCATGTCGCTGTATTTGCTTCTGGGTTACGCGTAATCCGTCAGAAATGCGGTCTCCGCCTTGTCGGACAAATCTTTTCGCGTCTTTTCTGAGGGGCTGAAGGAATACAGTGCGTTCCGCGTCGTCTAGGGGAGAATACGGACGCCACGCCATGTTAGCCAAACAAAAACAGGACGTTTTTGCTTCCGCTTGCGTGTCCATTTTTTCTTATACTGATAGTTCCATGTTGGATCGCGGCGTGTGGGCGGAAGTCAAAGTGGGGGACGAACATCTGCGCCTATTTGCGGAGCACAACGCGCTCGGAGTGCAGGCCTCGGTCTACAACGTCATTGCCAAGACTTGGATTGCGCCTTCCGAGCCCGTGGACGATCTTGAGCAGGGGAAAGAGCTTGCCGCCACACATGCCCAGCAATATCTCAAACGTGTAGGGAATTTGGAACTGCCGCCCTTGCGATGGAAGGAATCGCGGTCCGCGTAGTCTCGATAGGTTCCATCGGTCATGCTCTTCCTCGACGGCCCGACGAAGGTAGTAAAAATCACGCCTCCAGTGGATCGTAGACGATGACGGCGCGACCGTCTGTGAGAGCTTGGATGGAATGGCGTCTACCGGCGTTCGATGACATCAAGGCAGCTGGTGTCAACAACGGGCATCGTGACCACCGCTTTCCAGACTACTTTCCATTCGGCGATCGGCAATCTGGGTGCCGTACTCAGAAATCAGGCCTTGTGGCTCCCGAGCATGCGATCCAGGTTGAACGCCGCGCTGATTAGCGCAAGATGGGTAAAGGCTTGCGGAAAATTCCCCAGAGCTTCGCCCTGTTGGCTGGTTTGCTCCGCGTAGAGGCCCAGATGGTTGGCGTACCCAACCATATGTTCAAAAAGCAGTCGCGCTTCATCGAGCATTTCGGGGTCGGCTTGGCCTGCACGGGTCAGCGCTTCCACCAGCCAGAACGAGCACATATTAAATGTGCCCTCTTCGCCCGGCAGTCCGTCAATTTGCTCTCGTGGCGGGTAACGATAAACCAGCCCGTCGCTTACCAGGCCGCCGCGCTTCGGACTTTCGAGAATCGCTCGAAGCGTTCGCAGCATCCGCCGGTCCGTTGGCGCCAGGAAGAAAACCAGCGGCATGATCAGCAAAGAAGCGTCCAAGTCTTCGCTGCCGTAATACTGCGTGAAGGCATGGCGCTTGTCGTTCCAGCCTCTGGTCATCACTTCCTCGTAGATACGATCTCGCTCCTGTATCCACTTTTCGCGATTTCCTGGAAATGCGCGTTTGTCCGCGAGTCGCACGCCGCGATCGAGAGCCACCCAATTCATTACCTTTGAATAAACGAAGTGCTCCTGGCGATTCCGCATCTCCCAAATTCCCGCGTCCGGATATTGCCAGTTCTCGCAGATCCAATCGAGCCGGGTCCGAATTGCCACCCAGAAGTCGTAGTCAATCGGGGTCACGTACTTGTTGTAGAGGTACAGCGAATCGAGAACTTCGCCGTAGATGTCGTTCTGACACTGCTCCACTGCCTCATTTCCGATCCGTACGGGCTTCGATTGGCGATATCCCTCCCAATGGTCCAGAGTCTCCTCCGGCAGATGACTGGCACCGTGAATCGTGAAGACCACCGGCAACCTTTTTCCCTTGTGCGGGCGCAGGTCCGCACAATTCTGAATCCAATTGACAAAACCCGCGGCTTCCGCGGTGAAGCCGATGCGTAGAAACGCGTAAACCGTAAACGCAGCGTCGCGCAGCCAGGTATACCGATAGTCCCAATTGCGGGTACCGCCGATCACTTCGGGAAGACTGGTCGTAGGAGCTGCGACGATCGCCCCGGTCGGTTCGAATGTCAGTAGCTTGAGCACTAGAGCGGACCGCTCTACCAGCTCCCGCCAACGGCCCCGGTACGTGCAGCCAGAGATCCAGTGTTGCCAGAATTTTACGGTGTGCTGGAACAACTCTTCGGCTTCCTCC
>JBKOXA010000092.1:0-26650 GCA_046724685.1 Acidobacteriota bacterium
CAGGGAGGGAGACTGCGGCTCGCTAGACGTGCGGAAGGGTAATGCGAAGCTTAGCAGAGCAGCCCCCGGGGTCAAGATGAATTGCCGCGACACGCTTAAAAGGGCAGGAATCAGACCGGGCCGTTTTCGCTCCTTATTCGCTGAGCGTCCCGCGGCGTGCCGCATGCCTCGTCGCACTGGTATAGTGAGGCGTCTCTAAGATTCGTATCCTTTTGGACGGCCGGCGAAGGCGGGCAACGGGAAAATGTCGAACAATCCGAGTTCACCGGGGACGGCGCCGACGTGGGACGCGATTGAGGCCGCTCACCAGCGAATTGCGCCGAAGATTCATAAGACGCCGGTGCTGCGATCGGCGACGCTCGACGAGCTGTGCGGGGCGGAGCTGTTTTTCAAGTGCGAGAACCTGCAGAAGACCGGGTCCTTCAAGATCCGCGGCGCGACGAACGCAATATTTTCGCTGAGTCCCGAGGAAGCTGCGCGGGGCATTGTGACGCACTCAAGCGGGAATCACGCAGCAGCCGTTTCCTGCGCAGCGGCGTGGCGCGGAGTGCCGGCGTGGATTGTGATGCCGGAAAACGCTCCTGCCGTGAAACGCCGGGCGGTCGAGGCGTACGGCGGGAAGATCACGTTTTGCGAGCCGAGAGTTTCCGCACGACACGAGGCAGCGGCGAGAATCCAGGCGCAAACGGGCGCCGTGATGATTCATCCCTATGACGATGACAGAATCATTGCCGGCCAGGCGACGGCGGCAAAGGAGCTGCTGGCGGAAGTGAGTGGCCTGGACGCGGTACTTGCGCCAGTGAGTGGCGGAGGTTTGCTGGGTGGAACCGCACTGAGCGTGAAATTCATGCGGCCCCAAATACGAGTCTACGGAACGGAGCCGGAGAAAGCCGACGATGCTTCGCGGTCACTGCAAACCGGAACGCTGCAGTCGCTCGAGTCGAGCGACACGATTGCCGACGGACTGCGAGCTTCGCTGGCGGCGCGAACGTTTGCTATTTTGCAGGAACATCTTTCCGGGATTTTTCTGGTGAGCGAAGAAGAGATTGTGAATGCGATGGGTTTGATTTGGGAGCGGCTGAAGCTGATCGCGGAGCCGTCGTCGGCCATTGCACTGGCTCCGCTGCTCAAACCTGAAGTCATGGAGACCATTCCCGCGGCAGGCGGGGTCCGCCGACGACCCCGAATTGGCATTATCCTTTCCGGCGGAAATGTCGATCTTCGCGCTCTACCCTTTCGATAAGGTACTCGTATGGGTCGTTATTCTGTGGTACCCTCCGCACGTTCGGAGTCATAGCCTCCCCCGGCATCCTGGCGGACTCTGCGGCTGGCCTCACAGGTCGAGAGGCGCTTTCCGCGGTTTCACCTGCCGGCGCGAAGGCAAACCGCAGAGTCAGGACAACCAGGTACCTTAGATGAAACTTTCCCAACTGCTGCTCCCGTTCGGGTGTGCATGGGTAGGGGTGTGTTTACTTCTCGCAGGCAATGCCTCCGGTCAGGATACTGGAGGAATTCCTAACCGCGTGACTCACGCGCCGGACGATGGCGTCCGCGTGAAGCTTGCAGGCAACGTGCATCCGCTTGCCCGCGCGGAGAACAACGCGGGGGCGGCGGCGGATTCCCTTCCAATGGAGCGCATTCTGCTGCTGATAAAACGGAGCGACGCGCAGGAATCGGCGTTGCGGGACTTGATGGAAGCGCAGCAGGACAAGTCCTCTCCAAGCTATCACGCTTGGCTGACGCCGGATGAATTTGGAAAACGGTTCGGCCCCTCAGACTCGGATCTTCGGGCAGTCACAGACTGGTTGAGCGGGCAAGGGTTTCAGAACGTGCGCGTGGCAGCGGGCAGAAACGTTGTCGAGTTTACCGGCAGCGCCGGCCGAGTGAAGCAAGCGTTCGGAACGCAGATTCAGAATTATCAAGTAAATGGATCCGTCTACCTGGCGAACGCGGACGATCCGGAAATTCCTGCGGCGCTGGCTCCGGTGGTGGCGGGCGTTGTGTCGCTGCACAATTTTCCGAAAAGGTCACATTCGCGATTCTTGGGGGACGTGCGGAAGAGCCCAAATAGCCACACGCTCGAACCACTCTTCACTTTTCCCTTCGGCAGCGGAAATTTTTATGGGGTCGGTCCCGGCGATTTCGCAGCGATCTACAACACCAAGGCGCTGTTGGCGAGCGGAAATGATGGCACAGGCCAGACGATTGCGATTGTGGGTGAGACGCAGATCCATCCGAAGGACGTGAGCGACTTTCGGACGATGTTCGGGCTGACAGACAATTTCCAAGCGTCGAATATCGTCTTGAATGGAATGGATCCCGGGATCACTTCGCCGGAAGAAGAATCGGAATCGGATTTGGATGTGCAGTGGTCGGGCGCGGTGGCGCCCGGGGCCACCGTGAAATTTGTCGTCTCGGCATCCACTCCGGCGACGGCTGGAGTGGATCTGTCAGCTCTGTACATTGTCGAGCACAATCTTGCGGATGTGATGAGCGAAAGCTACGGAGAATGCGAAGCAGGTTTGGGGACCGCGGGAAATGCGTTCTACAACGAGCTGTGGGAACAAGCTGCGGCTCAGGGGATCACCGTGGTGGTTTCGTCGGGGGATGGAGGATCGGCGGGCTGCGACGACTTCAACAACCAAACGACGGCAACGCATGGGCTTGCGGTGAGCGGCCTGTCCGGCACGCCGTTCAACGTTTCGGTGGGCGGAACGGACTTCAATGAGTACAACGTGTGGAGCAACTACTGGAACAGCGCCAACGACAGTGCGACCGGAACTTCCGCAAAGAGCTACATTCCGGAGTTTCCGTGGAACCAAAACTGTTCGCAACTTGGTTTGAATGGTTGCGGAGCCTCTGCACCAAGCGGATCCCTGAACATCGTTGCCGGAAGCGGCGGAGCGAGTAAGGTTTACTCGAAGCCGAAGTGGCAGATGGGCGTGATCGGCGTACCCAACGACAATCATCGTGACCAGCCGGATATTTCGCTGTTCGCGAGCCCGGGATTTGTGGGGAGCGGCTATTTGTTTTGCCAGGCGGATTTGACGGGCACCCCATCGTGCAACTTGAACAGCGCGGGCTACACATTCCACGTAATTGGAGGAACTTCAGCATCGGCGCCGGCGTTCGCGGGAATCATGGCGCTGGTGAATCAATACGCCGCTTCGCACGGCGGATCTTCGCGGCAAGGCAATGCGAACATCAATTTGTATGCGCTGGCAAAGAAAGCCGGCGCGAGCTGTGCTTCGAGCGCGACGCCGGCTGCCGGTTGCATCTTCAACGACGTCGTGAAGGGCAACGTCGCATTTGCCGGAAGCATTGCGAGCAACAGCGTGGCGTGCAAAGGCGGGTCGCTGAATTGCAGCGTCGCGGTTGCATCCTCTAATGGAGTGCTTGTCGATCCTGCGCACACAACGATGGAAGCATGGACGGCCGGAGCGGGCTACGACTTGGCCACCGGGCTCGGTTCGCTGAACGTGAACAACCTGGCAACGAACTGGGCGAGCGCGTCAACGATTGCAACGACGACGACGCTGTCGCTTACTCCGACCACGGGAATTACGCACGGCCAGAATGAAAACGTGGCAGTAACGGTCAACGTGAAGCCGAACACCGGCACAGGGATCGCGTCGGGCGATGTGGCGCTGCTGGCGACGCTCGCCGACGGCTCGACCTTGGGCCTGGATCAGTTCACGTTGAGCAATGGCGCGGTGACCTCGGCGAAAACGCAAGGCTTGCCGGGCGGGACGTACCACGTTTATGCGCATTACGCCGGCGACGGAACAAACGCTCCCAGCGATTCTGCGTCGGTTGCGGTGACTGTGGGGAAGGAAGCGAGCCAGACGTTTATCGTGATTCCCACGTTCGATTCGCAGGGAAATCAGACGAGCGGAAACGCGAATTTACTGGTGTACGGCTCGAACTACATCATTCGCATATACGTAACAAACGGTTCGGCGACGGCGAGCGCGACGGGGCCGCCTTCGCCAACTTGTTATGCCTTGAACCAAGTCACCTGCCCGACCGGTACCGTCAACCTTACGGCGAATGGAACCGGCGTCGACGGCGGAAGCTATATGCTGAACAACCAAGGCTACACCCGGGACATCGCGCCGACCTTGACGGGTGGCACCTATTCGCTGGTAGCGAAATACTCAGGGGACAGCAGCTATCAAGCAAGCACCTCAGCGACTGATACGTTCACAATTACGCCCGCACCGATACAGATCTCCGTATCGAGTACAAATAGTCCGACTGTGGGATCACCGTTCTTTGTGAGTGCCTACGGTGCCGCATCCTTTTCCGGCGGAGTCGCGCCCACCGGATCGATTTCTATCTATGACGGAACGACACTGCTGGCCGGACCGTCGCCCATATCGGGAGTCGCGGGGAATCCGTATTCGTCGGGGCGACTTTCAGCCGATCTGCTGGTAACGCTGGCGACTGGCGGCGATCACACGCTGACCGCGAAATATAGCGGGGACGCCAACTACGCGGCGGCCACAAGCACCCCGCAAACGGTTCATCCGTTATACGCGACGACCTCGGCGGTTAGCGTCAGTTCTGCAAACGTGAACTACCCCCAGAGCATCACCCTCAGCGCAACGATAAGCACAGGGCAGAACAGCCCAGTGATTTCCGGCAAGATTAGTTTCAATTCTTCCTTCGCCGCGATTGTTGGAAATACCACCACGCAATCGACCGACGCCAGCGGAAATCAGATCTTAAAATCCTCAGTCACTTTTACCCCTCAGCAATCGCAGTGGATCTATGCCTACTACAATGGCGACCCGAACTACGCGGGATCACAAGCGCCCGGAGTCTTGGTGAGCGTGAACATTCCGGATTTCACGCTTGGACCCAGCACTGGACTCAGCGTGATTCCCGTGGCCGGACAAGCGGGATCGGGACAAATCACCGTGACGCCGGTGAGCCAAACGCCGAGCACCGTCAACCTGGCGTTCAACGGTGTGCCCACAATTCCGGGTTACAGCATTTCGCTAAGCCCCCAGCAGATCGGTTTGAACGGTACTTCGGCGACCGCAACGCTTTCGATGACGCCGACAGTCAATATTCCAGCAAATGCCATCCGGAGCCAGGCGCGACATGCAGGATTCCTTAGCCTGGGACGGCGGGACTGGTGGTCTCTGAGTTTCGCGGCGGCTGTGGCTGCTGTCTTTTTGCTTCGCATCCCGCAACGGCGCACAAGGTACGGTGCGGCGCTGGGATTGGGGGTGGTTTGCCTCTTATGCTTGGCCCTCGGTTGCGGGGGAGGCGGCGGGACGACGACTGGTGGGGGCGGTGGAGGCGGAACGCCTCCGGGGCCATCCAGCATCACTTTGACGACCTCGAACTCAAAGGTGGGCCTCAGCGATTCGGTAACGATTACAGCGACGGTGACCGCGAGCAAGCCTTTGACCGGCGGAGTAACTTTTTATGACTACGGCAATGTTATGGCCGGCCCCTATGCTCCTTCAAACGGCCAGGCGCAGCTGGTTGTTGGCGGAGGGTTCTACGGGGTCGGAGTACACCAAATCACAGCAAAGTACGGCGGCGATATGAACAATTTGTCGTCGACCTCAAGCGTTTTGAACCAGGTAATTACCGGAACCACTTTAGTGACCATTCAGGGGAACACAGGCGGCGATGTCCACTACGTGCAGGCCACCATTGGAATCCAGTAGCGGCTGGACCGCGACTGCCGAATTTCCGACTGCTTATGAGCCGCCGGGAGTAAACACAGAGACAACACAGAGACTTTACCCACAGATGTTTGTACTAACATGATTGGGAGATTCGTGCGCCTTTCTAGCGAGCAACCTCTTGCGCTAAAACGTGTTCGAATGGACATGGCGGCTGAGTCTGGCGGACGCCGGCGCGAAGCAATACATCCCAAGTCGGGTGGGTCCAACGATGAAAGTTTTTCAGCGTAAACGTTTGCGTGCGGCGTGTGTAGTTTTGTTAGGCGTGAGCCAGCACTTTGGCGGCGCGGCGCTGGGACAGAATGCCGCGCCTCAGGCACGTGTGGTGCAAGCCATCCAGAACGACAAAACGGTGACGCTGCGCGGCAATGTGCATCCGATGGCGCGTCCGGGGAATGACCGCGGTTCGCTTCCCGATCAGCAGCCGGTTACCCGGATGCAAATCTTACTGCAGCGAAGCGCCGACCAAGAGACGGCCTTGCAGCAATTGCTCGCGCAGCAATTGGACCCGGCTTCGCCGAAGTTTCAAGCATGGCTGACACCGCAGGAATTTGGGCAGCGGTTTGGTCCCGCCGATTCCGACGTCGAGGCGGTGAAAGATTGGCTGACGTCACAGGGATTCACCGGCCTGAAAGTCAACAACGGAAAAACGCTGGTCGAATTTAGCGGCACGGCGGGCCAGGTGCGGAACGCCCTTCGCACGGAAATACACCGGCTTTCTGTGAAAGGCGAAGAACATTTTGCGAACTTCGAGGAGCCGCAAATACCAACAGCGCTGGCTCCGGTAGTGTCGGGCGTAATCGGCTTGCACAATTTTCACCGGAAGCCGTTGCTGAAACGGCTGGGAAAATTCCGGCGCGACATGCAAACCGGCGCGATCACTCCGCTGTTCACGTTCACGGATGTGAACGGCACGTTTTATGGCGTGGGTCCCGCGGACTTCGCCAAGATTTACAATATAAACTCGATTTACGCGGGTGGAATCAACGGTGCTGGACAGAAAATCGCGATCGTTGGACGGTCCAACATCAATCTTCAGGATGTGCGCGATTTCCGTACGATTTTTGGGCTGCCGGCAAAGGATCCACAAATTATTTTGAACGGTCCCGATCCGGGCCTCGTATCGGGCGATCAAGCCGAGTCGGATCTGGACGTGGAGTGGGCGGGGGCGGTCGCCCCGGCGGCGCAGATCATTCTGGTGGCGTCTCAGTCGTCGAAAACGGACGGAGTGGACGGTGTAGATGCCTCGGCCATTCACATCGTGGACAACAACATTGCGCCGGTGCTGAGCGAAAGTTACGGTAGTTGCGAATCAGATCTCGGCACCAGCGGGAACGCTTTTTACAATTCGCTGTGGCAGCAGGCTGCAGCGGAGGGAATCACAGTCATTGTGTCGACAGGGGACAGCGGCTCGGCAGGCTGCGACAGTCCAAATACAGAGTCGTCCGCTGCGAAGGGCATTGCTGTAAGCGGCATAGCGTCCACGCCGTACAACATTTCGATGGGCGGTACCGACTTCGACCAAGCCAACAACCAGACGGCGTTCTGGAATCCGACGAACGGGTCGCCGTCGCAATTGTCTGCTAAGGGCTACATCCCGGAAACGACCTGGAACGATTCCTGCGCGAACGCCGGGCTGACCGGATGTAATTCGGTTACATCGTCGAGCGACAGCCTCAACATTATCGCGGGCAGCGGCGGACCCAGCAGCATTTACGCGAAGCCTCCCTGGCAATCGTTAACGATTACCGGTATGCCCAATGACGGACACCGAGACACGCCGGACGTTTCCTTATTTGCCAGCGACGGACAAAACAAAAGCTTCTACATCGTTTGCGAATCCGATGCGAATATCCCAGGGGACACAGGCTGCAACCTGACCAATTTTTCGACCAGCCCGCCTTTCCATGACTTCCAGGCCGTCGGAGGGACTTCCGCGGGCGCACCGGCGTTTGCCGGGATCATGGCGCTGGTCAATCAGAAAACCGGCCAGCGCCAGGGCAACGCGAATGTGACGCTGTATTCGCTGGCAAAGAACGAGGCCTTTGCGAGCTGCAACTCAACGGACGGAACGAGCGGAAGCTCCAGCAATACGACCTGCGTTTTTAATGACATCACGAAAGGCAATATTTCGGTCCCCTGCACCGGAGGCTCGCTCAACTGCAGCAAAACATCCAGCGGGGGATTTGGCGTGATCGCTTCCGGCGGAAACCCGGCGTTTGGAACGGCTCTGGGCTACGATCTTGCCACGGGGCTAGGCTCGGTGAACGTGGCAAACTTGATCAACAAGTGGACGACGCCAAGTTTGATCGGCACCAGCATCACGCTGACGGCGTCCTCGGCGATTACCGGTACGGCCGGCTGTACGAGCAATTGCGTCACGCTTAGCGGCACAGTGACAAAGAGTTCGGGCGGCGGAACGCCCGCGGGTACTGTGGTTATCGAAAACGCGACGACCAGCGTTCCTTTGGATTCCACAGCGCTCGGATCCAGTGCAACCTATAGCTTGAACACGGCATTCCTGCGCGCCGGCTCCTACACAATAAAGGCTCATTACGGAGGCGATCCAACCTTCGCGCCGAGCGATTCGGCGCCCATCAGCGTCAACCTCAGCAAACAAGCCAGCCAGGTGCTTGTCAGTTTTGTGGGTTTCGACTCGAGCAATAATCCCGTGCTTAGTACTGCCGCGCAAAGCGTTCCGTATGGTTCGCCCTACATACTTCGCGTGGACGTGAAGGGCTCAACTTCGGGCTCCTGCACAAACAGCAGCGGGAACGTAACCGTCGTGTGCCCAACAGGAACGGTGGGCCTGTTCGACAACGGAACTGCGCTCACCGACTTTCCGAACGCGCAAACCGCAAATGCATCCAGCACGGCGCGACTGAATGACCGGGGATTTGTGGAAGACCAACCGATTCAATTGAACGTTGGAGCCCACGCGATTACCGCCACTTATACCGCGGACGCCACGAGCAGCTACAACTCCAACTCCAGCAGTAATTCGCTGTCGATCACCATAACGCAGGCTACGACGTCCACAACGGTGGTGCCAAGCCCAAGCAGCATTACGGCCGGCGGCAACGTTACGCTCAAGGCCACGGTGAACACGAACAGCAATTCCGCACAGGGGCCAACGGGGACCGTGCAATTTCTGAATGGAGGAGCAAACCTTGGCGCCGCCGTGACGTGTACGCCCGCCGGTGCTTCCAGCGCGACGAGCGCTTCCTGCACCGCGACGCTTACAACGATGCTCTCTTCCCTGCCGCCAGGGTTCATTAGCGAGCCTCGGCCCACGACACCCTATGCGCCCGTGGCGTGGCTCGCAGCGTTTATTGCTGCACTGCTTGCACTATTGAGTTTCGGCCTGGCAACAAGGTTGTCGGAACACCGGAGACCGTACGTCTATGCAGGGTTGGTCTTGTCACTGGCGGCCGTCGCGTTCGCTGGCTGCGGCGGGGGCGGGAGCGGAAGTTCCGGCGGTGGCGGCTCGAGCCGCAGCATTACGGCGCATTACAGCGGCGACACGAATTATGCTGCGTCCACTTCGAGCCCTGCTACGGTCACCGTTCACTAGCCTCGGCCTGATGCTCCGCAAAAGAGAGAAGGGCACAGCAGTGCGGTAGAAGACGAAATGAATCGAGGCGACTAGGCGTCTAGTTAATGACGGGCGGGAAAAACACGTTCCAAAAGTTGGGAGCCGGCGAGGAAAATTCGATCGGCACCAGTGAGCCTTCTGGGCTGTACTGCGGCGGACGAGGCACGTGGGCTTCAACCTTCTTCTGTGTCGTGATGTTCTCGATCGTGATTTTGGTTCCTTGCACGAGCGCTTCGGCAAGCACAATCAGCGCTCCCGTCGCGCTGACGGTGTGAGTTGAGCCTTCGACGGCCTGAGCCTTGCCGGCAACCTTGATTCGCACAGGAACGCGAAGCAGCACACGCTGGGCGCGGCGGCGTTCTTCGGAAGTCAGCGGGCGCGTTAGTCCCGGCTTTGGCGAGTTGGGCGCGTATTGTCTGGTAGTTGTCGGCGGTTTCACAGTTCTAGCCCCCAAAAATCCATGTCCGGAGCGACGAGCTCAATGCCGTACTCCCAGCCCTCAGGACGCGGATTTCCCTTCCAAACGATGACCGAGGCATTGCTAGCGCCCGTTGCCAGATTCGTAAGCGACAAGCGCTGGTTCAACTCAAACGAGTGTTTGAGAATCACCATGCACCCGTAGGGGTTCACCACTCGGGTGAATGCTTCCGCGTGGGCGCTTTTGCCATCGGCTTCCCATTCGGCGCGAACGTGCACACGCGAATTCATGCGATTGCCGCGGCGTTTATCGCTGTAGCGATTGCCGATGTCCTTGAGACCTGAGTGTTTTTGATCGGGAGTCTTGACCTGCATTCTTGCCTCTCCATGGCATGCTAGAGTTGCAGGAAAAGCAGGTCAATGGTACGGAAGAGGACCGTCTGGGAATCGGGTAGCTGTACGAGCGGACAGGAGCGGGCGTACGCAGGATGAAGAATCTGATCGTCAATGCCGACGACTTGGGCTGGACAGTAGGCGTCAACCGCGGAATCGCCGAGGCTCACCGCAACGGAATTGTAACCAGCACTTCCCTGCTTGCCAACGGCTGCGCGTTCGATGATGGAGTCGAAACCGCCCGCGAACTGCCGAGGCTGGGAGTGGGAGTGCATCTGAATTTGAGCGACGGGAAGCCCATTGCCCCGGCGGAAAAAGTGAAAAACCTGGCAAGCGAAAGCGGCGAATTTTCCGGTGGCCCGGAAGCCCTGCTCTTCCGGCTGACGGCAAGAAATCTGGATCCCAAAGAAGTGGAAATCGAGTGGAACGCGCAAATTGAAAAAGTTCGCGCGGCGGGTCTTCGCCCGACGCATTTGGATGGACATAAACATGTGCAGATGCTGCCAGGGCTCTTCGGGATCGCGCTGCGGCTGGCGAAAAAACACGGCATTGAAGCAGTCCGTGTTTCGCACGAAGCCTCAACTCTGAGAACCGCGCTCACCGGCGGGAGCGAATCGACGGGCGTGGTGATCAAGCAGGGGGTGCAGGCGCGCGGATTGAAATTTCTAGCGCGGGATGCGCGGGAATTGGCGGAGCATTCCGGCATCGCGACGTCAGACTACTTTTGCGGCATCGCGCAGACCGGTGTGCTTACCAAGAAAGGCGTGCTGCAACTCCTGGCCAGCCTGCCCGAGGGAACGACGGAATTGATGTGTCATCCCGGCTATGTCGACGCCGACCTCGAACACAGTGCGACGCGGCTGCAAGCTTCGCGGCAAACGGAATTGGAGATACTGACCGACAAAGAGATTCGAAAAAATATCGCGGTGCTGGGGATTCGCCTGATAAACTATGATCAGATTGGCACATTAGGAATATGAGCAGCGAACCCGAAATCCGATATTCGATCGTCGTGCCGTTCTTCAACGAGCAGGAGAACATTGCTCCCCTATATATGAAGCTCACGGAAGTGATGGACGCGATCGGCGAGCCTTACGAACTGGTGTTCGTAGACGACGGTAGCCGCGACAATTCTTTCCGCGTGCTTTCGGAAATCTATGAACATGACCGGCGGGTGAACTTGATTCGTTTGCGGCGAAATTTCGGGCAGACGCCGGCGCTCAAGGCGGGATTCGACTTTGCGCGGGGAGCCATCATCATTTCGATGGATGGCGACCTGCAGCATGACCCGGAGGAGATTCCGCGGTTTCTGGAAAAGATTGAAGAAGGCTACGACCTGGTCAGCGGCTGGCGATACGCGCGGCGCGACCATTGGCTGATGAGGCAGATTCCGAGCCGCACCGCGAATTGGATGATGGCGAAACTTTCCGGAGTGGAGTTGCACGACTTTGGTACAACATTCAAAGCCTACCGGCGCGAAATTATTCAGGAAATTCAGCTGTACGGAGAACTGCACCGGTTCATTCCGGCGTTGGCCAGCACAACCGGGGCGAAAATTGTTGAAGTGCCGATCGAGAATCTGCAGCGTAAGAGCGGCAAGTCGAATTACGGAATTGGCCGGACAATTCGGGTGTTTTTGGACCTGCTGATCGTAAAGTTCCTGCTCGATTATTCGACGCGGCCGCTACAATTCTTCGGGTTGTTGGGCCTGGCGGGCACGGGCACGGGGATGCTGCTCGGCACTTACGTGCTCGTCAAAAAGCTCGCCTACCACATTCCGGTCATGCAGGAGCACGGTCCGCTGATGCTGCTTTCGATCGCGCTGCTGGTCAGTGGCATCCAGTTCATTTCGATGGGCCTGCTCGGCGAAATCATGGCCCGTACATACTACGAATCGCAGAACAAGCCGATCTATACGCTTCGCGAGGTGAAAAGCCATCGCAAAGAGATTGGCGATTCGGCCGAGCCTGCGCGGCCTTCGGGAAACTCCGAACGCTGATGCCAGTCGCAGCAAGCTTGTCCCTCCGGTTTTGCCCTTCACACTTCAAGCTCAAAATAACCCCAGGCAGGAGGACGAAACGTGAATCGAGAGCAGTTTTACGCCATCATGAACGGGGAGGGCACGCTGGACTACGAGATCTACCTGCGCACCAAGACCCTGCTCGGCTGCCAAACGGACTACCCGGATCTCTGCAATAAGGACGAATTACAGTTTCAGGTGGTACATCAGGCAGAAGAACTTTGGATGAAGCTGATTGGCTACACGCTGCTGGACATCGACGAATACTTGCTGCAGGAAAATACCAATCGCGTGCTGACCCTGTTCCGCCGCATTCATGCCATCCAGCGATTAATGATTGAACAGATCGGATTGCTCGAAACGATGTCGCCCAAAGAGTACCAGGCAATCCGGCAGCGCCTCGGTAACGGCAGCGGGCAGGAGTCGCCGGGTTTTCGAACCTTGTTGAAAATGTATCAGCCGATATGGAATTCGTTCGAACAAGCCTACTTGCAAAAATACGGTCTGACTATCGAGAAAATCTACAATTCTCAGTACAACCACGGCGACGCCTACGTCGTCGCGGAGGCACTGGCTGAATTCGATGAATTGTTCCAGAAATTCCGTTTTGAGCACATGCAGCTTATTCACCGCACGATTGGTTTTGGATCAAAATCGTTGAAAGGGCGCCCCGTGGAGATTCTCGAAGACGGCATGCGGCATAAATTCTTCCCGCAACTTTGGGAAATTCGCAACGAAATGACCGATGAGTGGGGCGCGGAATACGGAGTGAAGCGAGATCCTATCGGCGGGCACCATTAGAAAAAGGCTGTCCTGATTTCGTTCCGGGGCATAACCTCACAACTCCCATTTCTTTCAGCGGATTCGAGCAGGCCCACCCGGGGATGGGGCTGCTCGACGAAAGTTAGTTGATTGAACCCATCAAGGGTATGGCACGTAGCGCCACAGGTCGTTGAGCAGGCCGTTGCCGTTAGAGCCAGCGGCATCGAACCCTTCGTCGCCAAACAACCAAAGCTCACCTGATTCATCGACCCAGTAGGCGCTCCCCCGGCGGGAGCCTGGATTGTTGCCGACGTTGGCCGACGTAACTGGCGTCGCCACCAAGCCATAAACACCTTTTTGGCTGACAGAGCTTGGTCCCTTAACCCAAACCCATTGAGCACCGTTGTACTGCCACAGTGAGTACTAGAAGTACCGAAGGTGCATCAACACCGGAGTGAGTCGTTTGTGACTACCTAGGTGATACTGATCCGAAGTAACGCAGCCTCGCATAGTCACCGCGAAAGAAAATGAGCGGTTCGCCTGAATATAGCGTCGCCGACAGGACTTCGCCGACGACGATCGTGTGATCGCCGGCGACGTGAGCAGCATCGAGACGGCAGGAGATCTGGCAGAGGACATCATCCAGCAGCGGAATGCCTTCCGACGTCCAGCGAAACTGAATTCCTAGTTTCGCCTCTTCGCGATCCGGTTGTTCAGGCCGCGCGAAAAATTCAGAAAGATGCTGCTGATTCTCCTTCAGGACGTTTATTCCAAAAGTGCGTTTTTCCATGATGAGCGGCAACAGGTGAGCGCTTTCATCCACGCAGACTGAAATCAACGGGGGAACGAGCGAAACCGAGGTAAACGAGTTGGCGGTCATTCCGTGAACGCGCTGGAACGCGCATTCGACGGTTACAACAGTAACGCCGGTCGCAAACTGCCCGAGGGCGCGGCGAAAATCCAGCGACGTGAGCGGGGCGAAAGACATGGATTTTCAAAAGATAACACAGGTCAAGAAATCGCGGTGGCTAGAGAAGGCCGCAAAGAAAAAGGGCGACCCTGACGAGCCGCCCTTTTCCGCCGATCAATCAAGACTCAGTGCGGGGGTCGGTCTTTGTTATCGTCCGGCTTCTGATTCTTGGGCGGCTTGGCATTCTGCTCCTGCTTCTGCTGCTTCTGCTGCTGTTGCTGTTGTTTCTGGGACTGCCGATCCTGATTTTGCTGCATCTTTTGCTGCTGCTGATCGTGTTTGCGCTCCAGCTGTTCCAGTTGCTGCTGTTGTTGCTTCTGGATTTGCTGCTGGCGCTGTTCGTTGGCTTTTTGTTGTTCCATCTTTTGTTGCTGTTGGACCTGCTGCTGCTCGACCTTCTGGCGTTCCTGATCCTGTTGCTGCCGCAGTTTGTCGAGTTGCTGCTGCTGGCGCTGTTCCATTTTCGGGTCAACAGAAGGACGCGACGCGGGAGGCCGGTCATTCACCGGACGGTTGTTACCCGGACGATTCGCATTCGGATTGTTCTGGTTGGCGTTCGGGTTGTTCGGATTTACGTTTGGCTGATTCGGATTCGCCCGGTTCGGGTTGTTCTGGTTTGGATTGCCCGGATTCGCGTTGGGCGGACGATTTGTGTTGGGCTGCACGGCCGGTTGGTTTAGCTGGCCCGGTTGGTTTGGCTGGCTCGGCTGGTTCGCCTGGTTCGGCTGATTTGCCGGGCGACCCGGAGTCTGCTGATTTTGCTGTGTCTGAACGGGCGGCTGACCCGGTTGTCCAGGACGGTTGTTGACTCCCTGCCCGCGAGCCGGCAGAGTCGCTTGCTTCGAAGGCGGCGCGACCTTTACGTTGGGACGTGCCGCTACAGATGCTTCCTGTGCTTGGCGTGCTTGCGAAACAGCCAGCGGACGCCCGCCATTTGCTTGAACTTGTTGCATTTGCTTCGTCACTGGAACCGGAGCAGGAGGCGGGGCGGTCTTGGCAACCACGGGACGCGCCACGACATTCGCCGGAGGCCGAACCCGAGCCTGCGCCGCTCCACCAGTGAAGCTGCGTTGTTGCGGCACTACGGTCGGCGTCATCGGCGCGACCGGCGCTGCGGCTACTTCTCGCGCGTCAACCCGGACCATGTTGCGACCGACAGGCTGCGCGGAGGCGAAGGAAGTCTGCGTTGTGGCGGTAACGGCGTTGTTCGCCCGCTGATTCTGGTAGGTTACGTTGGTTACGTTAACCGTTTTGTTCACATAGACGTTGTTGTAGACGTTTGTGACCTGGGTCCGGTTGACGATCACCGTGTTCGACACGTTTACGCGTTCCACATAACGCGGGCTCACGTGATACGACGGGCAGTAGACGTCGCGCGGCCCGAGCGGGAACCAGGCGACACCCGCGCCTACGCTACCAACACTGACGCCGACTCCATAGCGCGGTCCGCCGACAAAGGCAACCAGCGCAGGAGCGTACACGGGACGCACATAGGCTACCGTCACAACAGCGGGGCGTGGCGGAGACGGCACCCATCCCCAGACGCCGCGAACCGTAACCCAGCGGCCATAGTGGAAGGGGGCAAACCCCCAAGGCGCATCATCAACCCACGTCCATCCCCACGGGGATATCCAGACCCAATGGCCATAGCGGTACGGGGCCCATCCGACGACCGTCGTATGCGGAAACCAAACGGTTCCGTACTCGGGAACGGAGCGCCAGCCGCCATATTCATCGAGGTCCTCGTAACCGACAACATCGTCGGAAACGTAGCGGGGTGAGGTGGAGCGCTCCCAGCGCCGGTCGCGGTCGCCACACCAACGATCAAAATCATCATTGTTTGGATAGCCTTGCATATCGGCATATAGCTCGTCGGTTCCGCTAAATGTTGCGGATTGGCCGGCGTGAATCGGGTACGCCGATCCGCCGCCGGTTGCTTCGCCCTGACCGTCTCGAACGGAAACCATCGTCGAGTCGCCGTTTTCGTTGACGTCAATACGGTACGAGCCAGGCCGCAGAATGTTGAACGCCAAATTCGGCGTGTCGATTTCCAGCGTCTGATCGTCATCCATTCGACGAACACGAACATTCAAAGAACCTTCCGTCAAGCGGACCTGGACCATATTGTCGTCAAGATTTAGGAAGGAAAAGCCGGTTTGGGACCCCATGCGAAGGGCGTAGGAATCGATGCGGATTTCCGCGCGGCCATCGCGGTCGGTCCAGAGTTTGTCGCCAGTCGTCATGGGGCGGTTGACGACTGCATCCACCCAATCGTCAGTGCCGGCAGGCTCAAAGGATACCGAGCCTCCGGAATAACTGAGTCGCGCAGCACGATTGGGAGGGTCATCGTCATCCGCGAGGACGGGTCTGGGGCTTGCAAAAAGAGCCAAGGCAAGCATGGCCACAAAAAGCGTGAACCATCGTGCGGGGTGATTTCTCATGTTCGGTCTCTCCTGAGGCACCAATTTTCCAGTTCAGGTTCTCGCAATCATAAAGTTGGCTAAGAGGTTCGCGAGTTCCTTTCACAATAACACCAGGGTTCGGCATGGCGGCCATCGGGAAATTGCTTGAGTTTCCAGACTGGAATCACCTGATGCCTCCGCGCCAATACTTGATGTAACCCGAAAGATCGGAAGGAGTTGTGAGCCGCCCGGCGGCCAAAGGTACAGGTAGAAACCCAAGCAAAAAGGGCCTGCTCGTTTAAAGGGCAGGCCCAGAACAATGGATATGAAAGACGATCGAAGCTCTAGTGGCGACCGTGCGGCGAACCGCCGCCCTGGCTGCCGCCGCCACGGGACCCGACAGGATTACCTCCGCCACCGCCGCGAGGCGAGCCGCCGCCCGAGCTACGGCTCGGCGGGGCGGAGTAGCCGCGGCTGGGCGCTGCGTAGGAACGAGACGGGGCTGAATAGCTGCGCGGCTGTGATTGCGCTGTTGCGTAAGAGCGCTGCGGCGGGGCCGACGAGCGCATAGGCGGGGAGTAGCTCCTGGGCTGTGATTGTGTCGGTGAGTAAGAACGCTGGGGCGGACCGGACGAGCGAGAAGATGATGAGTAGCTTCTCGGTTGCGACTGCGAAGGAGCAGAGTAAGAACGCTGGGGCGGACCAGACGAGCGAGAAGGTGGTGAGTAGCGTCTCGGCTGCGACTGCGAAGGAGCAGAGTAAGAACGCTGGGGCGGACTAGACGAGCGCTGCGGCTGATCGACGTTGCCACGGTTCGGATTCGAGTTGTAGGACGAGGGCCGGTCGCTTGAATAACCCGGGTTCCGCTGTGGCGAGTCGTAGGAACGAGGATTGCCACTGCGATTGCTGTTCGATGAGTTGGGCCGGTTGCTTGAATCGCTAGAACGCGGACTCACAGTATGGCCCGAGTTGTTGCTGCCTGAGCCAGACCACGAGGGCCGGTCCGAACCACTCATCGCCGTACCGCGTGGCACTTGGTTACGCGGAGAGTTTGACCCGAAGCCGGACGGTGCGCGGCCGCGGTCTGTTGTACTTCCCTGCGCGGACCAGTTCCGACTTTCGCCGGCATTCGCCGGACCGCGTGTTCCCTGGCGAAGGCCGGAATCCGACGGCGCGTTGCGCATGTGCGATTGTGGCTTATCATTTGCCAGTTCGCGTTGGCGATTAGACCTCCCCTGATTTCCGGGCATATTCGGACGTGCACCAGATTGCGGTGAATTACCGTTGCGATCCCCTGAGAACGACGGACGGTTGCTGTTCACCGCGGCCCCCATTTGGGCCGCACGGCCCATTGCCGGGCCACGGGACCCGGAGGTGTTGCCGCGATCGAATCCGCCGACAGCCGGCGGATTGTTATTGCCGCCAAAAGTACGAACAGGGATATGGGAAGCGCCTCGCGCTGGCGCCGAACGCGCCATCACGGAACGATTTTCGATCGCGGCTGATGGACGAGCGATGTTGCCGTGCGCGCCGTTTCCGCCGAGGTAGCTCTGCCGGGTCGGCGTAAAGTTCGCTCGGTTACTCACTTGCGCGCCGCGCAGCGAAGCTTCGGTTACATGAAATGCGCCGCGGTTGATGCGCTGGCCATTCACGAAGTTATTGCGCGATGTCACCGTAACGGCTCGCGTGTTGTGCGCGTACGCGTAGTTAAAGTTGTTGCTGCGGTTGTTGACGATCGTCGTGTTGCGAATGTAGGTGTTGTTATAATTCACGTTACGGTAGTACCTGCCGCTGGTGCGATACCACGGATGGAACGGTTCACGCGGGCCGAGCGGGAACCAGCCAATGCCGCCGCCATAGCCGCCGAATCCCAAGCCAACTCCCCAGTGCGAACCGCCGATGAATCCGACAAATGCCGGGCCATATACCGGACGCGCATCGTAAGGACCAGGGCACCAGCCCCAGCGGCTGCCGATGTACGCCCAACGCCCGTAGTGGAAGGGGGCAAATCCCCACGGCGAATAGTCGACCCACGTCCATCCCCAGGGACCGACGTAGTTCCAGTAACCGTAGCTGTATGGTGCCCAGCCTACGTCGACGGTGGACGGATACCATACCGGGCCGTAGTCCGGCTCTTCGTTCCAAGTGCCATTGTCATCGAGATCGCTATATCCCGGCACGTCGCGCGAGACGTAGCGCGCGGACACGGAACTGTCTTCCTTTCGATCGCGATCGTTTGCCCAGCGATCAAACCCGTCTGGAGCAGGCGCCGCGGAAACAAAATACGTGACGTCATCCGTGCCGTTGAACTCGCCGCTTTCTCCGGCGTGAATCGTGTATGTCTGGTCATTTGCGATGACCTGACCTTCGCCGCGAATCGCGGTTATGCGCGTGCGGTCGCCGTTTTCATTCACATCCACCCGAAACGCGCCCGCCTGCGTCACATTGAACGCGACATTTGGAGTGTCCACTTCGTAGACATCGCCTTCGCGCAGTTCACGGACCCGGAAATTGATCGTTCCCTCAGCAAGGCGCATTTGCGTTGTCTGGTCATCAAGATTCAGAAAAGACAGCGCCGTCATGCTGGAAATGCGGATGGAAGCCTGACCGGCTTGAAGTTCGGCGCGGGAATTGTTGTCCGCCCAGATTTTGTCGCCAATGGTAACGGGGCGGTTGCGAGTTGCCTGGCCCCACTCGCCTTGCCCGCCGGGCTGAAATGAAACCGTGCCGTCCAGATAGCTCAATCGCGCCACACGGCTCGGGGGATCTTGTCCGGTGTCGGGGGCGTCGTAGTCCTGATTGTCCGGTCCGTTGTAAATTCCGTTGTCGTCGCTCGGTGGGGCGTCTTGGGCCCGAACAGGGGCGGCGCTCATGGCGAGCACGGGTGCCAGTAAGAGCAGCAAGAACCTGATTTGGCTCAAAATCCGTTTGATCTTCATAACCGTGTCCCCTGTGACTCGAACCCGCTTCGATAGCCTTAGATGTCGGCAGGTCCGTGGAAGGAACGTTCACCCGTCCGGTCGCAACACGAGAAAACGACCTCTAACCGGTAAACCCTTAAATAGAAGAGAAGTTGCAATTCCTTGCAAATCGCTCCTAGGTGAGTACCGGTACTATAACGACCCTTGCACCAAATCTGACCCTTCGACCAGTCGTATCCAACTTAGAGCCTAACGTACACTCCTGCCTTGTGGGCGCACCTGCGCTCTGGGAGAATCAACAAGTATGAATGCAAAATGGGTGTGTGCTTTGACGCTGGGCCTGGTTGCAGCGGTGACAAGCCCCGCGCAGCAGTGGAGGCAGGTTGGACCGGCAGGTGGCAACGTGAACTCGCTGGTTGCCGACCCGCATGACGTCAGCAAGATCTACCTCGGAACTTCCGACGGCCACGTCTTTTTCTCGAGTGATGAAGGCCAGCACTGGGCTCTACTGAGCCGTATTGGCACCGGCCAGGACGACGTCGTCACCCACATTATCGTGGATCCACGCGATGCGAAGCGGCTCTATGCGAGTACCTGGACTCTGTATTCGGGCGGCGGTGGCGTCTATCGCAGCGACGACGCCGGTAGGAGTTGGAAGTTGGTCGGACTTGCGAAGGAAACCGTTCGCGCCCTCGCGCAAGCTCCGACGAATCCCAAGTTGCTGGTCGCAGGATCGCTCACAGGCGTGTACCGTTCGAACGACGACGGCAAGACCTGGGAAAAGATCACGCCCAACAACCACGAAGATCTCAGGAATTTCGATTCTCTGGCGTTTGATCCAAGAGATGAAAAGACCATCTATGCGGGAACCTACCATCTTCCCTGGAAGACCACGGACGGCGGCAAGAATTGGTCGCCTGTCGTAAAGGGCATGATCGACGACTCCGACGTCATGAGCATCGTGGTCGATCCGGAAAATCCCTCGAACGTGCATGCAACAGCGTGCTCCGGAATCTATCGCAGCGTCGATGCGGGACAAAACTGGAAGCGCTACGCCGGCATACCATTCGTCTACCGCCGCACGCAACTGATCCGGCAGGATCCGCAACACCCCGATACCTTGTACGCCGGAACCACGAGCGGTCTCTGGAAAACCACCAATGAAGGCGGTGAGTGGAAGCGCATGACGCCGATCGATTGGGTTGTGAACGCAATCTTGATCAATCCGAAAAATCCGCAGCGCCTGATTATCGGAACCGAACGTGAAGGCGTACAGATCAGCGAAAACGGAGGAACGACTTTCGCCGCTGCAAACAACGGATTCCATCACCAACGCATTCTGGATGTTGCGATTGACCGCGAACACTCGGAGCGCGCGTTGGTCGTGCTCACCTTCGACACCAACGCGTTCCTTGTCACCAAGAACAGCGGAGCGAGCTGGACTACTCTTGGCCCTGGTCTCAAGCGCTCTGATATTCGTCACATTTACGCCATGCCCAACGGTTGGTGGGCTTCGCTCGCCAATGGCGGCTTGATGAAATACGAAGAGACGTCTGGCAAGTGGGTGAAGGCCGGAATGTTCGTTCCGGAGGTAGTTCCGACCGCTGTGGCCGCGAGCACCGCGAAGAGCGCAAAGGGCAAGAAATCCGCACCCGTGACCAAGAAACCGCTGCCGAAAAAAGCTGTTCCGCAGCTCCTCGCATTTCAGGTGAATGAACTGACCTACGGAGGAAATGTTTGGTTTGCAGCGACTGCCGGCGGCGTGCTCGTTTCGAAGGACAAAGGCGCAACATGGAAAAACGTTGCGAACGAGGCCCTCGTGAAGCAGCCCGCACAGTCGCTGGAGGTCTCCTTCGATGGTTCGCTGGTGTGGGTTGTTTCGCAGAAAAATCTGCTCTACTCGGCCGATGGCGGCGCACACTGGGACGCCAAAGAACTTTCCTTTGCCTCGGCCGGAAACCTTCGCCTGCGCCGCATGGACGATCAGAACCTCTTCATTACCTCCAACATGGGCCTTTATACCTCGCATGACGCAGGACGCAACTGGAGCCGCGCCGACATTCGCGACTTGCAATTCCAGGATGCCGCTGGCGCAGGCAGTGCGCGTCTGGCCGCATTGCAAAGGCGCGGGCTCCTAGCGTCTTACGATTCCGGTAAGACCTGGCAAAAGGTGAATGATCCTCTCGCCGAAGGCTTCTTCCCGTTGGTGCGTGCAAATCGCAGCGGCTCCCTGGTTGCGGTGTCCGCGACGGAGGGTCTTTTCACCCTCGACAGCGGTCCTCGCTCGGCCAGTGAGGCGGTCGGGAGCTCCGCGCTGTTGCCCGATTCGAGCGACATGCAAAAACCCCGATAAACCGGACGACAAACCCGAAACTGAAAGCGCCCCGGAACATCCGGGGCGCTTCGCTCTTGCGCGCCGTATACTGAGCGCAGTTGCCCATGGCGCGCCCGAACGACAAACACCGAGTCCGCGAGCACTACGATCGCGTCAGTCCTTACTACCACGCGCTCTGGGGCGAGCACTTGCATCACGGCTACTGGATTCGCGGCGACGAATCCAAGGAGACCGCCCGGTTGCAGCTCGTTCAGCACCTCTCCCAGCTCGCATTCAGCCGCGCCGGCGGATTCTGGATGTTGGCTGCGGCTTCGGCGGGAGCAGCATCTATCTGGCGAAGAAGTACGGCGCAGAAGCATCATCAAGGACAAATCGCTGCGGAAAGTTGCCGCGCAGAATGGCTCGGAATTCGTGCACTTTCTGCGTGCCTTCAAAGCGCTGCGCGCGGGATTTTCCTCCGGCAACTTCGTTTATGGTCTTGTTGTCGTCAGGCAGCCTAGACCCCATCGGCGCGCAGCTTCAGGTCGTGCCGCTTCCCCGTTTGCTTTCGCCTGCGAGACGATCCGTCATTTGGCCGGCAAGCAGCTAGACTCAGAAGCCGTAGCGGCATTCCTGAGCATTCCTGAGCATTCCTGAAGAGATTTGGCCGGCCATCGCGAGAAACCAGCGGCAAGTATCCGGACCGCCAAGCTGATTGGTCACAAAGCTCCCGATTGCTTTCTGAGTTCTTCCGATTTTCGGGCACAATGGGGGCATCCTTTGCTTTCTTCAGGAGGTGTATTTTGTCTCGTTCTACGTTGCGGTCCTCTGTCCTGTCTCTGGGCTTGCTGTTGGTCGTCTCGGGTTGCCAGAAACCGGCGGACCAATCCGCTACAACGGATTCTTCGGCGAGTGATTCTCCCAGCGCTTCCTCCAGCGACTCGTCTTCTTCCAGCAAATCCGGCGGTGGCCGCGCGGCTGAGGTCTCCAAAACCATTGTCGTCCCCGCGGACGCCACGATTTCCGTTGTCTTGGATGAATCGATCGGTTCCAAGACCTCGACCACCGGCCAGAATTTTTCGGCTACCGTCTCTGCACCCGTCGAAGTCGACGGCAGAATAGCGATTCCGAAGGGGGCTCACGCCACCGGAATCATACGCGACGCAAAATCGGCGGGACGCTTCAAGGGCGGCGCGGTCCTCTCGATCGCTCTTGCCAGCATCATGGTGGACAACGCCAGCTATGACCTCCGCACCGGCCCCCACACACAAACCAGCAAGGGTAAAGGAAAGCGCAGTGCCGCAATGATCGGCGGCGGCGGCGCAGCGGGCGCTCTGATCGGCGGCTTGGCCGGCGGAGGGAAGGGAGCCGCAATCGGCGCGGCCATCGGCGCAGGCGGCGGCACAGCAGGCGCAGGCTTGACAGGCAACCGCGAGATCGTCTTGCCTGCGGAGACTCCCGTTACCTTCAAGTTGTTAGATCCATTCGAAATTAAAGCAAAGTAGGCGGACTGAATCGGGGCGGGACGAGGCATTGCTCCGCCCTGGTTCTTCTTCATTCAAATCGAACCTTCACCTCTGCTGGAATTGGTTCGCTTCGCATTCCACCCTGCGAGTGCAGATCGGTAACCGTCCACACTCGCTTCTCCAAGCCTTCTGCAGCCAGCACTTCGCCTTTGTAGAGCTTGTGTTCGACCTGAAAGCTGCTGCGGCCCCATTCGACAATCCGCGTCTCCACGGCGACCGTCTCTCCAAACGACGCTGGAGCAAAGAATTGCGCGCTTGTCGCAACCATCGGAATTCCCAGCAACCCGTACGTCTTCAGCATCTGCGCTTTCCGGAAGCCCGCTTTTTCAAACAGTGCGTTCGTGCACGCATCGAAGTATTCGAAAAATCGCGGGTAGTAGACGATCCCCGCCGGATCGCAATCGCCCCACTCCACATGAATCTCTTTCCTGTTGCTCAGCATCGGTCTGCCTCTCCCGGAAACCCGTGGAGTCTACTTTATCGCGGCTCATTCGCGGAATCCGTTTTTCTTGTCTGCGCTTCCCATCTACACTCTAGGCATGCCACTTCTGGACGGTTTCTTCCGCTCCCCTTCGGTCGAGCCTCTTTTCACCGATGCTGCAGCCGTCCAGGCCATTCTCGACTTTGAAGCTGCCCTGGCCCGTGCGCAGGCCAGGGCAGGACTTGTTTCCGCCGCCGCGGCAGCGACGATTGCGTCTTCGTGCCGTGCCGAACTTTTCGACTTACCCGCGTTGGCGCAAGCGATGCCTTCTGCCGGCAATCTCGCCATTCCGCTGCTGAAGCAGCTCCACACCATCGTTGCTCGAAGGTCTCCGGAGGCTTCGCGCCACGTTCACTACGGCGCCACTAGCCAGGATGCTCTCGATACCGGGTTGGTTCTCCAGTTGCGCGCTGCAGTGCGTGCCCTTCAAAATGACGCGGCCATCATCATTGCCGCGCTCGTTGATTTAACCGAAGCACATCGCAAGACGCTTCTCGTCGCCCGCACCTGGCTCCAGCATGCTCTGCCCACGACTTTTGGCTACGTCACGGCCGGGTGGCTCGATGCATTCTTGCAGCATCGGAAACGCCTCGACTCCCTTCTGGACGAGTCTCTCGTGCTTCAATTCGGCGGCGCTGCGGGTACCCTCGCGGCTCTTGGCGACCGTGGCCTGCAAATCGCCGGGTTTCTCGCGGAGGAACTCGCCCTGCCTCTTCCCCGCATTCCGTGGCACGCGCAACGTGAACGCATTGCGCAAACGGCAACGACCCTAGGCCTCATCTCCGGCACCATGGCGAAAATCGCTCGCGATCTTTCCCTATACATGCAAACGGAGGTGGGCGAACTTTCTGAGCCGGCATCCGCGGGTCGCGGCGGTTCCTCCACCATGCCGCACAAACAAAATCCTGTGGCCACTGCAGCCATCCTGGCATCAACCGCTCGGATCCCGCCTCTTGTCAGCACGGTTCTCTCCGGACTTTCGGGGGAATACCAGCGCAGTCTCGGCGCTTGGCAGTCGGAATGGGAAGTTGTTCCCGAAATTATCCGGCTGTCAGCCGGCGGCTCGCATCAACTAGCGGCTCTGCTGCCTCGGCTCATCGTCCATGCGGATGAAATGCGCGCGAATCTTGAGCTTACTGACGGGCTGATCTACGCGGAAGCCGTTTCTCTTGCTCTCAGCGAGAAACTCAATCGCGCCTCCGCGCACAAGCTAGTCGAAGCCGCGTGCCGCCGTGCACAATCGGAGAAGCGGCACCTGCGCGCGATCCTTTCCGAAGAACCAGAGGTAAAGGCCATTTTGAATCCTGAGAGTATCGCCAGTTTCTTCGAACCGGCCAACTACCTGGGCTCTGCCGAAGCCTTCATCGAAGCCGTGCTCGCTGCCGCAGGCACGACTCGTCGCTTCGAAACCTCCGCCCAAGGATAACGTATGCCCTTTGCAGACTTGCCCAACGTTCGGATTCACTATGCGCTATCCGGCGACAGTTCGCTCCCGGCGCTTATTCTGTCCAACTCGCTCGGCACAAACTTCTCCATGTGGGATGCTCAAGCACCGGTCTTCGAAAAATCCTTTCGCCTGCTGCGCTACGACATGCGTGGCCATGGCCAGTCGTCCGTCCCGCCCCAGCCTTACTCGGTTCCCGAACTCGCGTCCGATGTGTTGGCTCTTGCCGATTCCCTCGGGATCGATCGTTTCCATTTTTGCGGACTCTCAATCGGTGGGATGATCGGGATGTCGATTGCTCTCCAGTACCCAACGCGATTGCGGAAACTCGTTCTTTGCAGCACAGCTCCCAAGATCGGAACATTCGAATCCTGGAACACACGCATCGAAACAGTCCGAACCCAGGGAATGAAGGAAATCGCTCGGACGACTCCGGCGCGCTGGTTTACGCCCGCGTTCCAAGCGCGTGCGCCGGAGGCGGTCGCCGCCACGCTACGAGTGGTTGGGTCGCTCAATCCAGAGGGTTACGTCGGCGGTTGCTGCGCCGTCCGCGACTTCGATGCACGGGCCACAGTCTCGAGCATTCACGTTCCGACGCTCGTCCTTTCCGCAACCCACGATCCCGCTGCGCCGCCTTCTGACGGACATTTCCTTGCCGATCGGATTTCCGGCGCGCGCTACCTTGAACTGAACGCCTCACACATTTCGTGTATCGAAGATTCAGAACAGTTCACCAGGGAAGTTCTTTCGTTTCTCGCCGGATAGAAAATCGGTACCGCTGGAGGATCTGCATGGACGAACGTAAGCGCTACGATGAGGGAATGAAGGTCCGCCGCGCCGTTCTCGGCGACGCGCATGTCAATCGTTCCCTAAAGAATCGAAATGAATTCAATGAACCCTTCCAGGAACTGATTACCCGCTACGCGTGGGGCGAAATTTGGACGCGTCCCGGCCTGCCGCGCAAAACGCGCAGCCTGCTGACGCTTTCCATGCTCGTAGCGCTCAACCGCGACCAGGAACTCCGCATGCATCTGAAGGCTGCCCTTTCAATCGGTGTAAGTCGAGCGGAAGTTCAGGAAGTTTTTTTGCAAGCCGCAATCTACTGCGGCGTTCCGGCAGCCAACTCCGCCTTTCACGCCGCGGAAGAAGTCTTTGAACAGATCGATTCGCGAGAATCCAAGTGAAACACTCTCTCGGTTTTCCTTTTCACAGCACACTGCGCTAAGCTATATAGCGCTCGACTGTCCTTGCTGCGGCAGTTTCGTCGATTGCTGATATTCGCGGAAACTGAGGTCGGCTCTGCCGCGCAAGCGTTCCGCTCCTGCTCTATATCGCAATGCTTCTGACCTTGGAGGTGAGCCGCATGCCCGGCAAAGCTCATTCCACAATTCCCGCGTACCAGCGCATTCAATCCGCCATTCGCAAGCGCATTGACGCGGGCCAGTTGCGTCCCGGCGACCCGGTGAGCTCGGAACGCGATCTTGCAAAGCTTCACGAAGTCAGCCTGATGACCGCGCGTCACGCTCTTGCCACACTCGAACGCGAAGGTATCGTTGAACGCCGCCGCGGCGTCGGCACCTTCGTGGCCGCGCCGAAAATTCATTTCAACAAGTTGATGAGCTACACGGAGCAAATGGCTGCAAGGAGCCTGACAGCCGCATCCAGAATTCTCTCTGTCTCTTATACACATCTGACGCTGC
>JBKOXA010000106.1:0-20419 GCA_046724685.1 Acidobacteriota bacterium
GTTCTCTACCGCGGACACGATCGCCGCGGCGTAAGCAGCGTCCGTGCGTTCATCGGGCTGCCCCAGATACGTGCCTATACCGAGCGACGACACGACTAGGCCGTGAGTCTCGCGAAAATGACCGTCGGCCGCGCGCCGATCAAAAGACTTGGCGTAGCGTTTTGTTTCTTGCAGCGTAGCTGCCTGGCTCATGAAGGTTTTTCGCTTTCGGCGGCAGGCTTTGTCAAATTGTCGCCCGGCGGCTCATCCGACACCGCTTCAGACGGCGCAAGGAGTCGCGCGCACGCCCGCATCATTCTGCGGTATGGCCAGGCATTTCCGCGAAAGAAAATTTCGCCTTGACGCGGGTTGCTGTAAAACCATCGCGCCAGAAGCCACAAGTGCTCGGAAAGGTCTGCGGCAGGCGCTTGGGAAGAATTCTCGACGCGCTCGCGAAAAAGTTGCTCAGCCGAGCGGGGCTCGCCGGCAAGCGCCCCAAAGGATAGCGAAAACGGTTCGGCGATCCTGCCGCCACGGACTTCGAAAACCGCGACGGATTGCTCCTCCAGTCCGCGTTGAAGAACCACTGCGTTGAGATCCTGCAGCCGTCGTGGAAGTTCAGGCTGGCCGCGCAGGGCAGCGTCCAGTTTGTCCAGCTTCTTGTGCAGCAGCGAGGCTTTCTCAAAATCCAGTTCTTCGCTCGCGCGGTTGCGTTCCGCTTCCAGACTTTCCCGTAGCGAACTACCTCCCGTTTCGATGAACGAGACCAGCCGCTGTACTTCGACGTCGTATTCCTCCTTGCTGCAGCCGGCAAAACACGGCGCGAGGCACATTTTCATTTCCGAGTAGATGCAACCGGGGAACGACGGGTCGCGCCGAATTTTGATCTGGCAGCGCCGCACTTTGAATAGGTCCAGAGCGCGCTCCGCGAACGCATCCGCGGCTTTCCTGGAAGAGAACGGTCCGTAATAAACGCCTCCAGACGGCTCCCCATTCGAGTCAACGGGGATCCGTCGCGTCGGGTAACAGCGCGGATATGCATTCCGCAAATTCACCTTCAGCACGGCGGGAGGACGCATCCGCAGCATGTCGCGGTAACGCGTCGGAAAGAGTTCCTTCGCCTGCTGATAATACGCCAGAGTCTGCTCGAAGGTGGACGCGGTCTGCCGGTAGCGAATGCCTCGCGTAAAATCGCGCAAATTCAGCCGTTTGCTTGCGGGGTCTGGCTTGCCAAGAAGCCGCTGCAAGCGGCGTCGCAAATCCTGCGTGCGAATGAAAAGCGGCTCAGCGGACGATTTCCTCGACTCAATCAGGCAGACCGCCGGATGCGGCGGTAACGCTGCGAAAAACTCCTCGTCGTGAAGAGGGTCGAAGTCGAGGCCGAAATCTGGAAGGAGCACAACTTCAGCATACTACGCGCCGGAAAGCATCACGCGCGCAATGCCCAAGAAGCGATCACCAGCCGCTGAATTTCACTGGTGCCCTCGTAAATTTCAGTGATCCGGGCGTCGCGGTAGGCGCGCTCCACGGGATACTCCCGGCTGTAGCCGTTTCCTCCGTGAATTTGAATCGCTTTGTGGGCAACGCGCGTGGCCATTTCGCTCGCGAAAAGCTTCGCCATAGCCGCGTCCATGCTGAAGCGCGCACCGGTATCCTGCCTCCACGCAGCTTTTCGAATCAGCAGCCGAGCCGCAGCAATCTCGGTGGCCATGTCCGCGAGCATGAATTGAATCGCCTGGAATTGCGCGATGGGGTGTCCGAACGCAAGGCGTTCTTGCGAATATTTCAGCGCCGCTTCAAACGCTCCTTGTGCGATTCCGGTCGCCTGCGCGGCAATCCCGATGCGGCCGCCGTCGAGCGTCGACAGCGCGACCTTGTAACCTTCGCCTTCGTTGCCGATGCGATTGCCTACCGGGATTTCACAATCCGTGAACACCAGTTCGCTGCAGGCCGTGGCGCTGATGCCGAGTTTTTTCTCTTCCTTGCCGACCTTGAATCCCGGCGTGCCTTTTTCCGCCACGACCGCCGTAATTCCCTTTTCCCCTTTTTCGGGTTCGGTGTTGACGTACACAATCGCCGCATCCGCGGCGCCACCGTTGGTGATCCAGGCTTTCGTGCCGTTCAAAACGTAGCGGTCGCCTTTTTTCGCTGCCTTCGTTTGCAATGCTGCGGCGTTCGAGCCGGCTTGCGGCTCCGTCAGTGCGTAGCAGCCGATCTTTTCGCCACGCGCGAACGGCAGCAGGAATTTCCTCTTTTGTTCGTCGGTTCCGTAACGGTGAATCGGATCGCAGTAGAGCGAATTCTGGACCGAAAGAATGACGCCGGTCGAAGCACAGCACCGCGAGATTTCTTCGATCACGATGCTATAGGAAATGTGATCGAATCCGGCGCCCCCTTCACTTTCCGGAAGCGCTACGCCGGTCAGCCCTAATTCTGCCGCCTTGGCAAAAAGATCGCGAGGAAAACGGCCGGTTTCGTCCAGTTCCCTCGCACGCGGCTTTACCTCCGCCTCGGCAAATTCACGAACCTCCTTTTCCAGCAGCTTCTGCTCTTCCGTCAGTTCGAGATTCACGAGGGTCTCCGGCGGTGCTTCGGGCCAACGAAGCAGCTATTGTAGCGTAGCAAAAGCGAAAGTCCCGGGATTTTGCACAACCTCCACAGGTTTCCACAGCCGTAGATTGAAATGGTTCTTGCGTCGTTTCCAAGCGAGGAATACTCTGCCCGCAGATTGAACCGAAAAATTTGAAACACTTGAAACGAGGGCAGCAAGGGTGAAACCCGGGCTGCCCTCGTTTCTTTTTGTCCGCTGGAGTTGGCTGAAGTCCAAAGCGCGCCGGGTGGCCGCCGCGACGAAATCAAGCGAGCGCTTCCCGAAGCCTGGAGTAGGTAGTCGCGAGATCCTCAGGGTGAACGCGAGTCTCGCCGGTAACGGTCATGAAGTTTGTGTCGCCGATCCATCGAGGCAGCGCATGCATGTGCAAATGTCCCGCGATGCCGGCGCCCGCCGCTCGCCCCAAATTCATTCCAAGATTTAACCCATCCGGCTTGTACAAACTTTTCAGTGCGCCTTCCACTCGACGTGCCAGCTGCATCATTTCGTTGAGCGTCGCAGCATCGCAGAGCGAAAGGTCGGGCACGTGAGCGTACGGCACCACCATGACGTGTCCTGAGGTGTACGGATAGCGATTCAGAATGACGAAGCATTCGACTCCGCGATGGACAACCAGGGTGACTGGGTCATCGCGCCGGCCGGCCGCATCGCAGAAAATGCAGTCTGGTTGGTTGTCGCCGGCCGCTCCTGAAATGTAGTGGTAGCGCCACGGCGTCCACAGGTAGTCCATTGAGTGAATGTCCTCGCGTTGGGAAAGCTTATCTTCCGGCGGGCATTGCTGCGAACAGAATTTTCAAGAATCAGGAGTGACTGGAGTTCCCAGAACTTGCGGCAGCTTCGGCCGCAGCGGTCATCGCCGCAGCTTCATCGCTGTTCACAAAGTCTTTCAATTCCTTACTTGGCTTGAAGAACGGAATGCGTTTCGCCGGAACTTCCACCTTTTCTCCGGTTTTCGGATTGCGTCCGACCCGGCCGCGGCGCTGCCTTGTGCGAAAACTTCCGAAGCCACGGATTTCAATCTTCTCGCCCTTTTGTATGGCTTCGATGATGCTGTCGAAAATGGTTTCGACGATGGTCTCAGACTCCTTCCGCGGGAGTTCGGTGACCTTCAACACTTCTTCGATCAAATCCGCTTTGGTCAACGTCGGTTGCTTGGTCATCGTGGCCACGCCTCGCTTCAGAGTTCCTAGATGATACGCCGCAGACCCATGACAGGGAAGGGCTTATGGGAAAATCCACCCCACTGGTTGCACACTTCCTATCACTAAAGTGGCCTCCAGTAAAAGAGAAAAGTAAAACAAAAATTTAGGGGCCAGTCGATTCAAACTGGCCCCTGCGGAATGACCACTATTTACCGCGAAGAGAGCTTCTGCTTCAGAGCGTCGCCAATCGTCGCGGTCGAAGAAGACTTCGACGTTGAACGATACTGCGCGATCTCCTGGCGCTCCTGCTGTTTCACGGCGGCCTTGTAGCTTAGGCCGATGCGGCGAGACTCCGTGCTGATCTTGATGATTTTGAAGTCGTATTCCTTGCCGGGCTCCAGCGGGCCGGCGCTCTTCAGCGGACCGGTGGTGGTGCGGTTCATTCCGCTGCCATCGTCACCGCGGCGGCGGTCCATGATCTCGGTGTTGTGGCAAAGTCCTTCAATGTTGTCGCCCAGCTCGACGAATGCGCCGAACATCGCGATGCGCGAAACTTTGCCCTTCACGATCTGGCCGACCTTGTGCTGTTTGAACCAGTCGCCCCAGATGTCGTTCACCTGCTTCATTCCCAGCGATACGCGGCGGTTGTCTTCGTCGATGCGGAGCACCTTCGCGGTAACCGGTTCTCCCTTCTTGAAAACCTCATGCGGATTCTTGATGCGCTCGGTCCAGCTGACGTCGCTGACGTGGACCAGACCGTCGAAGCCGTCTTCGATTTCGATGAACGCGCCGAACTCGACGATGTTGCGGACTTTCCCGGTCACGATCGTTCCGACCGGGTACTTTTCCGCAGTCAGCAGCCATGGATCGGGCTGCGCCTGCTTCATGCCCAGCGAAACGCGGCGGTCGCTCGGCTTGATGTCGAGAACCACCACGTCGACTTCGTCGCCCGCCTTCACGAGCTTCGCGGGATTCACCGACTTTTTCGCCCAACTCATTTCCGTGGCGTGCACGAGACCTTCGATGCCGGTTTCGAGCTCGACGAAGGCGCCGTAATCCACAACGCCTACCACTTTGCCCTTGAATTTGCCGCCTGCGGGATACTTTTCCGCCGCGCCAACCCAGGGATCGGGCGAGAGCTGCTTCAATCCCAGCGAAACGCGCTGCTTGTCCTTGTCAAACTTCAGGATAATGACATCCAGTTCCTGATCCGGCTTCACCACATCGGACGGGTGCTTGATGCGGCCCCAGCTCAGGTCCGTCAAGTGGAGCAAGCCGTCGAGCCCGCCGAGGTCCACGAACGCCCCGTATTCCGTCACGTTCTTCACGATGCCGTGGACGGTCTGGCCCTCGCTCAGCTTCTCCATCAACTCCGCGCGCTTGGCGTGCTGTTCCTCTTCCAATATCGCGCGCCGGCTGACCACAACATTGCCGCGCCTACGGTTCAGTTTGGTGATGCGGACTTCCACTTCCTGTCCGGCTAGTGCATCGAGATTCGGAGTTGGGCGCAGGTCATACTGCGACCCCGGAAGGAACGCGCGAACGCCAACGTCCACCACAACGCCGCCCTTGATGCGGTCCACCACCTTGCCGGTCAGCGTGGTCTTGTTCTTGAACGCTTCATCCAGCTTTTCCCAGGTACGGCGGCGCAGCACCTTCTGGTACGAGACGATGACGTAGCCGTCTTTCTTCTCGCCCGTGCGCTGCACTTCAATCGTGGCGTTCGGATCGGGGCGGGGAATTTCGGTTTCCGAGAACTCCACCGCCGGGATCAGGCCTTCGGTCTTCTGGCCGATGTCAACCACGACACCGTGCTCCGTGTAGGCGACTACCTTTACTTCGATAATCTCGTTTTGCGCCGGGGTTTCGTGCTGCTCGTCATACTGGTCGAGCAGCTTGCTCATCTCTTCCGAACCGGCAGCTTCTTCGGCCGCAGCGGCAGCTTCAGCGTCGTTCGCCGATTGCGCGGCGTGCGCTTCTGCCTTGGCATGCACTTCCGCGGCTTGCGGTGGTGCTCCAGCAGGATCGGACTTTGCTGCTTCCGTTGTGGCCGGAGCGGGCCCCTCGGGCGCTGCGTTTTCTTGCGGCGGAGCGGGCGAATTTGCTGGCGGTGTTGCTTCGGACTGCGATTCGTGGGCAGGCGCTGCCGCGGCTGCGCTCACGGCTTTGTCGTTGTCGGAAAACATGATGGTCGGCCTCCGGGATGTTTATCCCAAGTGTTGGATGTCCGGCATCGCTGCGTTGCGGATAAAGCGGGGCGCAGTCGAGCCAGCGTGTTCACGTAACTTCCTTGCGGACTCCCTGTTGGGGGTTTGCCCCTGATGGGTATTGCAAGGCTGCTGATTCGCGCGCAGGCGTTGACCGCTTTGCGGTCACCTATCACAGAGGAAGCGGATGCGGCCACCCCTGACCGGATCGCGAACCAGCTCTAAAGGACAAATGACCGTTTCGGGGTCACAGTACAGATAGATGCTGCAGGCGTTGGAAACGCTGCAACCGTGCAAGAATACAGGGCAAATTGGAGGCGTGTCAACGAAACCAAAGTTGTAAGGCGAAGGCCATGGGGCGGGACGGAAACTCTTCAACCTCACGAAGCCAATAAGCCCGGAAACGAAAATGGGGCGGCTTCGCACGCACCCCAGGGAAGTTGCTTTTTGGGATCTCGATTCAGCGGGAACCCTTGCCCGATGGCCGGGGCAACCCCAAGCTGCTGCATCAAGCCCAACGCATCCCAGTTCTCGCGGGACTCCACGAATTTGCCGTTTGCACGCCGGCGGATGGTGACTCCGTCAGATCGAGAATTTTTTGTTCGCGGGCGCAATGCCCCTCAGATCGCCTTTGTGAGTGCCCGTTGCCGTCCAGGACATCACAACCTTATCGCCTTCGGAATGGTGTCATTCAGCTTGTTCTGGAGATCGGGGAATTCCGTTGTGGAAAGGGCGACCAGCCGCTTGTACCCTTCCGGTCCGGTCCCCAGGTCGGGAGTGTTTGCATCATGACGCGGCTTTTCCGCATTCCGAAGGTAAAGCTGAACCATCGTCCAAAAAGCAAAACTACGCTCCGGCGCGGGTGGAGTGGCGGATTTCGCGGCGGAAGTCGGGGGCGAAGACTTCGACGGTGCGGCACATTTCATAGAGGCGTGAGCGCATGCGTGCCCCGATGCGATCAGCGAGCGAATCTTCCTTCACGACACTGACGCGCTGGCCGTTTGGAAGCCGCGGCGGAGGCTCTGCGGCGGGTGATTCGTCAAAATAATTTGTAGTGAGGATTGTAGCGCGGCGTTCGTTGTATCGGGCGTTCAGCACTAGACCGATGATGTCGAGCACCCACGCGGATGGTTTGCTGGCACCAAGATCATCGAGGATCAGAATTTCGGTGTTACGAATCGGCTCAAGAATTTTCATTTCTGTCGATTCGCTCGCCGGATTGTAGCTGGCCTGGATTTCCTTCAACAGTTCGCGGTAATCGCAAAAAATTCCCTGATGACCGCGACGCAGGAGTTCCTTCAAGGAGGCAACCGCGAGGTGAGTTTTACCCACGCCGGACGGGGCCATGAACAGCAAACCTTTTTCGCTGGCCCCGGGATAATCGCGGACAAATCCCTGCGCGACGAGCTTGGCCTGCTTGAGCGATTGCGCGTGCTGGGCTGTCCATACTTTCCCGTCGGCAAGGTCGGTGACGTAGCTTTCAAAGTCACAATGCTCATAGCGTTTAGGGATTCGCGCGCGTTCCATGGAGAGCGCCGCGCGTTCGCCGCTGCCGCAATCGCACGCGACGGCGAATTTTCCCGGCCCGCCCGGACGCGCGACGAGCTTCCACCCCGTTCCCTGGCAGAATTGGCAGTTTTCAAGCGGCATCGTAGAACGAGCATACGGGCGCGTGCCACGAACGGCAAGCCGTGGGCGGTGTGGAATTCTGTGAAAGAAAAACAAGCCAGGGCGGAAGGCAACAGATCCCAGGTGTCGGAGTGGAAATGCCCGTCAACTTACGGCCGATGCAAGTTTTCAGGAGAGCTAGAAAGAAGCGCCTGGCTTAACGGGTGAGACGCGTGCGGGTCGGCACGATCGCGTGGCGCGGCGGCTTTTCGTTGGAGATATGATTCGCAACGCGGGAAAGCTCCTGCTGCACGATGGCTGCAAATTCGGTCATCTGCTTTTCCATTTCCACCATCTTTTCGCGCATGTTCAGAATGATTTCGATCCCCGCGAGATTTACGCCCATGTCCCGCGCAAGCGTGAGGATCACGTCCAGGCGCTCCAGATCCTGATCCGTGTACAGCCGCGTGTTGCCCTCGGAACGCGATGGCTTCAGCAATCCGACGCGTTCATAGAGGCGCAACGTCTGAGGATGCAGTTTATAAAGCTCAGCCACGGAGCTGATCATGTAGCCGGCTTTGGCGCGAGTTTTTCTTCTCGGGGACATCGTCAAACTCCGGCCTTCGAAAACAAATCCTTGCGCGGGTCATCGGGCGCAACGGTTTCGAGTTCTTTCATGATGTTGCGGACGCGCTCGTCAGTCGGCTTCGGCACAATCACCTGGATTTCGACGTACTGGTCGCCACGTGCGCCGTTGCGCGCGCTGGGCACGCCCTTTTCGCGAAGCCGCAGCGTGCTTCCGCTGTTGGTCGCAGGCGGAATGCGCACCAGAGATCGCCCGTCAATCGTGGGCACTTCGACTTTTGCGCCGAGAGTCGCTTCGCTCACAGTCACAGGAACTTTGGTGTATAAATCATTTCCGCGGCGCTCGAAGAATGGATGCGGCCGAACTTCCACGAGCAAGTAAAGATCGCCCGCCGGAGCGCCCATTGTGCCCGCATTGCCTTTACCGGGAACGCGCACGCGGCCGCCGGATGTGACGCCTGCCGGAATGCGCACTTCGATGGTTTCCGTGCGGCGCACGCGGCCTTCGCCACCGCAGTTCTTGCATGCAGTGCGAAGCTTTCCCGTGCCGCCGCAGCGGGTGCATGGGACGTTGAACCGCATCTTGCCCGCTGCCTGCTGAATTGTTCCGGAGCCATTGCAGGTCGGGCACGTTTGCGGCGAGCCCACGGCGCCCGTTCCTTTGCAGGTATCGCACGCATCCATGCGCGTGATCTGCAATTTTTTTACCCCGCCACGCACCGCGTCCCAGAAATCGATTTCGAGCTGGTATTCGAGCGCTGCGCCGGGCTCTGCTTCTTCCTCGACGCCCGCACCGCGGCCGCGGCCGCCAAAAAACTGACTGAAGAGGTCGCGAAAGCTTGCTCCGCCGCCAGAAGTCCCGCCGCCGCTGAAATCGAACCCGTCAAAATCAAAGTTGACGTTGTTCTCAGATCCCCCGCGCGGCCCGTAATCACCGGTCGGAACGTTTTCGCTGTAAAAACCGTACTGGTCGTACATCTGGCGTTTTTTCGAATCGGAGAGGACGTCATAGGCTTCCTGAAGCTGCTTGAATTTTTCCTCGGCAGCCTTGTCGCCTGGATTCAAATCCGGATGATATTTGCGCGCAAGTTTGCGGAACGCCGCGCGAATATCCTTGGCGCCCGCTTTTCGCGAGACGCCAAGGAGTTCGTAATAGTCGGCTTTTGTCGTTGTGGCCATCTGCCCTCAAAACAGGCTTATTCAAAACCAAGGGATTACGCCACGAATCGGAACGGTCGTTCCGATTTCGTGGCGAAGGATTAGTTCGGTTGCTTCTTCTCGTCTACGTCGACGTATTCGGCATCAATCACGTCGCCGGGCTTGCCCGCTCCGCCTTGTGCACCGCCAGCGGACGAACCAGCCGCTCCTGCTCCAGCACCCGCGGCTTCTGCCTGCTGGGCGCTCTGGGCGGTTTTGTAGAGTGTTTCCGCCATCTTGTGCAGGGCGCGTTCAACGCTTTCCGTAGCCGTGCGAATCTTTGCCGTGCTGCCTTCGCCGGCTTCGCTCATCGCCTTCTTGGCTTCGTCGAGTGCTTCCTCGGCCGCCTTGACATCGCCTTCGGGCAGCTTCTCGCGATTTTCGCGAATCGTCTTTTCGGCCTGGTAGACAATGCCGTCCAGGCGGTTGCGGGCTTCGACTTCCTCCATGCGCCGGCGATCTTCCTCGGCGTGCGATTCGGCTTCAACGCGCATCTTTTCGGCCTCTTCCTTGGTCAAGCCGGTCGAGGACTGAATGGTGATCTTCTGTTCCTTGCTGGTGGCCTTGTCCTTGGCCGAGACGTTGAGGATGCCGTTGGCATCGATGTCAAACGTCACCTCGATCTGCGGAACGCCGCGAGGAGCGGGCGGAATGCCGTCCAGTTTGAAGGTGCCGAGCGACCGGTTGTCCTTGGCGAACTTGCGCTCACCCTGCATCACGTTGATCTCCACACCCGATTGGTTATCGGAAGCTGTCGAATAGGTTTCGACCTTGCGTGTCGGAATCGTGGTGTTGCGCGGGATCTGCACGGTCATCACGCCGCCCAGTGTTTCCACGCCCAGTGAGAGCGGCGTCACGTCGAGCAACAAAATGTCCTTTACTTCACCCGCAAGCACTGCGCCCTGAATTGCCGCACCGACCGCAACGACTTCGTCCGGGTTGACGCCTTTGTGCGGTTCTTTCCCGCCGAAGAAGTTGCGCACGAGCTGCTGCACTTTCGGGATACGCGTCGAGCCACCGACAAGGACAATCTCCTCGATGTTGCTCGGCGAAAGCTTTGCGTCTTCGAGTGCTTGTTGCACCGGTTTCATCGAGCGGTCAAGCAAATCGGCCATCAACTGTTCGAGGCGCGTCCGCGTCAGTTTTTCCTGCAGGTGAATCGGGCCGCTCGCGCCGGCAGTGATGAAGGGAAGATTGATCTCCGTTTCCATCATCTGCGAAAGCTCGATCTTCGCTTTTTCCGCGGCTTCCTTCAGGCGCTGCAAGGCCATGCGGTCTTTGCTCAGGTCGATGTTGTTGGCTTTCTTGAATTCGTCGATGAGCCAATCCACGATGCGCTGGTCCACATCGTCGCCGCCCAGGTGGGTGTCGCCGTTGGTGGATTTCACTTCAACGACGCCGCTGCCGACTTCAAGAACGGAAATGTCGAACGTACCGCCGCCCAAGTCGTAGACCGCAATCGTTTCGTCATTTTTCTTTTCAAGACCGTAAGCAAGCGCCGCCGCAGTCGGTTCGTTGATGATGCGGACGACTTCAAGACCGGCGATTTCGCCAGCCTGCTTGGTCGCCTGCCGCTGTGCGTCGTTGAAGTACGCAGGAACAGTGATGACCGCCTTAGCGACTTTTTCTCCAAGGAAATCTTCGGCAGCATTTTTCAGCTTGGTCAGGATCATTGCGGAAATTTCAGGCGGGCTGTAGACCTTGCCGGAAATTTCGACACGCGCATCGTTGTGGTCACCCTTCACGACCTTGTACGGAACGCGCTTGGTTTCCGAACCCACCTCATCAAACCGGCGCCCCATAAACCGCTTGATCGAGTACACCGTGTTTTCCGGGTTCGTGACGGCCTGGCGTTTGGCGACCTGACCGACCAGCCGTTCGCCGGCCTTGGTGATGGCCACGACAGACGGCGTTGTGCGTGCACCTTCCTGGTTGGGTATGACCACTGGTTCGCCGCCCTGCATGACGGCGACAACCGAGTTGGTGGTTCCCAAATCAATTCCGATAATCTTGCTCATTTTCTACTCTCCCTGTCTGGATACCCAATGTTTCTGGATCGAAGTCTTTGATCGAACCTCGCTCCTGCGGAGCCAGAGCTGGCTGAAGCGCCGAAGCGCTGCGTACCCACGTTCGATGCAGGAGCGAGTATAAAGGTTGAGTGTCTCTCTGTCAACTCTGTTGATTGTTCTTTAATTGGTTTATTTTGTTAGGCTTATCGGATCCTGAGGTCGAATTATTCGCTGGATTCGCCCCCAGCGCCAGGACATATAGCGGCTCAGGTTCTGCATCTTACTTTCTTAGGCCTCGGGCGGCCGACGCCATGAGCTCTCGAGCGCTGCCTGGAACCGGATCGCCTATTTTTGAGATTTCTAGGGTAAGATCGTCCGAGAACGCGGAATATTCAGGGGGAGAATCGAGTGAAAGCCCGGCATGCCATCTTAGCGATAATGGGACTGGCGCTTACGAGCGCAGCATGGTTCTTTGGTTTTGGAGTCGGCCGCGAGACACCCACGCCAAGCGGCGTCGACGGCGTCAGTCAAGCCGTCTTGGCGGCATCGAAAGCGGAGCCCAGAGCGGTCTCCGGCACCTCTGTCCCGGAACCCTCGGGCGGTCTCGCCCCCAAGAAAGACCTGGTGCCGACAAGCGGCGAGCCAGGACAGGTCTCCGGCGTTGCCGACATCGATCCGCATAAGGCATTCGGCTCGAAGAATGCGCCCATCGTTATGGAGGTCTTCAGCGACTACCAGTGTCCCGCCTGCAAGCAGCTCTATAAGACGACGAATCAGCCGTTGCTGGACAACTATGTGAATACGAACAAGGTCTACTTGGTGCATCGCGATTTTCCCTTGCCGATGCACGCATATTCGCGCGTCGCGGCGAGCTATGCTCGGGCCGCTGCCCACATAGGCAAGGGCGAAACGGTCGAGCAGGCTCTCTTTCAGAATCAGGAGAAGTGGCAAGCCAGCGGCGATGTGAAGGGAACGGTCGTCGCTGTTCTGAGCGCAGCAGAAATGAAAAAGGTTCAGGCGCTCGTGGACGGCAAGACCCTGGAACCCCTGATCGAAAAGGACAAACAGGCCGGACTGCTGGTGCCGGTAAATCAAACTCCCACCACTGTCTTTCGTTCGAAGGGCCAGACGTACCCGTATGCAGGGATAATGAGCTATGACATCCTCAAACAGTTTCTGGACCAGTTGCTATCCCAGAAGTAATTGAAATGATGCAATCCAGCCCCCTCAATTTGCGGCGCGCAGTCATCTGGATTGGCAGGTTGCTGGTGGGCGGAATCTTTGTTTACGCGGGCTACTCCAAGATTTTCTTGCCAAACCAGCACTTCTGGCCCTATTTCATGCTGAAGTTTTCCGTCTCGGCAAACCTTTCGACCTTTGCATTTCAAGTGGACTCGTACCAAGTCCTGCCACCTGCAGGCGTTTCGTTCGTAGCGCACACGCTTCCGTTCGCCGAAATCATCCTGGGGGTGCTGTTGCTGGTGGGTTGGCGTTTCCGGGTGTGGGCCACGGTGGCCACAGGAATCCTGGCAGGATTCCTGTGTCTGGTAACGAGGGCTTATCTACTGCACATGGACATCAATTGCGGCTGCTTCGGGACGCCGGAACCGCTCACAATTAAAACCGTGATTCGTGATGGCGCCTTCGTAGCGCTGGCCGTCGTGATGACGATTTTGGCGTTCCAAGAAGCGCGCAAGCCGCACCCCTGGACATCCGTCGAAAGCAGCTAATCCTCGGAACATATCCGGATTCAGGGTCTTATTTTTGGGAGTAAAAGCTTGTCTTCATGGCTTGTCAATTTGTTGCTCTCTCCTGCTTCTCGCGTTTTCCCTATTTCCCGCTCAGGTTCAAGTGAACGGCTTCCGTGATGGCCACTCCTGCCGCCGGCATACCGGTTAGGCTTAACGACGGCCGGCGGATCATCGTCATCGAGATGACCTGGATCACCTAGCTTCGTTCGACACACGCAGCTCCGCCCCTTACACATCACGCGACGACCCTTCCGAAGAAACGCATCCTGCGAATCCACATGCGCTAAGATTTTGTTTCGATGCTGAGTCTGCCCCCGATCACTTTGCGGCTGCGCGGCTGGAAACTGATTGACCGCGTTGCCATCGCCTTCCTGCTTCTCTGCTCCATTGCCCTGGGCGCCGGCTGCGGATTGCTTTTCGTTTACGCGAGCGACCTGCCGGAGATTCGCGCGCTGGAAACCTACCGCCCGAACGTTGTGACCGAGATTTACGCCGATGAGGGCCAGATGGTGGGCAGCTTTGCGCTGCAGCGCCGCGTGCTGATGACCTACGAGCAGTGCCCCAAGGTTCTTTACAGCGCGGTGACTTCGATCGAGGATCAGCATTTTGAAGATCACTGGGGCATCGATTTTCCGCGTATCGCGGGCGCCGCTTACCGGAACCTGATAAAAGGCCGCAGGGCTGAAGGCGCCAGCACCATCACCATGCAGCTGGCGGGCAATCTCTTCCTGGACCGCAGTGACCGCAGCTTCCGCCGCAAGATGCAGGAGATGCTGCTCTCACTGCAGATCGAGCGCCGTTACACCAAGCCGCAGATTTTCACGATGTATTCGAACCAAGTCTATTTGGCACATGGCAATTATGGGTTTGCCGCAGCCGCGCAATTCTATTTCGGCAAGCCGGTGACCGACTTGAAGCTACAGGAGGCCGCGCTGCTCGCCGGCATGGTGCGGGGTCCCATCTATTCGCCGCTGAACGATCCGCAACGTGCGCTGGCGCGCAGGAATTTGGTTCTTCGCCGGATGCAGGAAGAAGGAAAAATCACGCCAAGCGAGGAAGCCGCCGCAAAGAAAACGCCCCTTGGAATACACATCCAATATCCGCGCAATGATTTGGCACCGTATTTTTTCGAGGAAATTCGAAAATATCTGGAATCGACTTACGGAACCGAAGCGGTGCATGAACGCGGATTGCGTGTCTACACCACGCTTAATGTAACGATGCAGCGGGCCGCGAACCTCGCCGTGCGCGACGGGCTTCATGCCTACGATCGTCGTCACGGCTGGCGCGGCGGCCTGCCGAATATTCTGAAGGACAATCTCGGAACGCTCGAGAGCTATGAGGACGACGACTGGCGCCGGCCCATCGAGAAGGGCAGCTATGCCACGGGTCTTGTGATGGCCGTGGACGACAAGTACGCCACCATCAAGATCGGAACGTACCGCGCGGTGATTTCCGCAAGCGACTTCGCCTGGACGGGACGCAAGAAGTGTTCTGAGCTTCTGAAAGTCGGCGACCTTGCGCAATTCTCGATTCAGGAGCTTCGCGAATCCACGGCGCGAGTTCAGCTCGAACAGCAGCCCGCGCCGCAGGCCGCGATGGTCGCTATCGATAATCCCACGGGTGAAATCAAGGCGCTTGTGGGCGGCTACAGTTTCGAAGATTCAAAGTTCAATCGCGCGACGCAGGCGGTACGCCAGGTTGGCAGCTCCTTCAAGATCTATGTTTATGCTGATGCCATCCAAAAAGGTGCATCGCCGTTCGACACGATTCTGGATGCGCCGTTCACGACCATTAGCGGCGGACAGCCATATTCGCCGCGCAACTACGACGAAAAATTCGAAGGCACCATCACGCTGCGGCGCGCGCTGGCCGGCTCACGCAACGTTCCCGCTGTGAAGCTCGCCGAGAAGGTTGGCATCAATACGGTGGTGGACATGACGCGCAAATTTGGAGTCACCACGCCGCTACCGCCGTATCTGCCCTTGGCGCTGGGGTCCGCGGACATGAAGCTGATCGAGCATGTTTCCGCGTTCACGGTTTTTCCCGACGAAGGGATTCGCATCGATCCGCACATGATTCGCCGCGTGACCAGTTACGACGGCGCACTGCTTGAAGAAGCGCATCCGTCCATCCACGAAGTGATTCCGCCGGAAACAGCGCATACCATGACAGCGATGCTGGAGGAAGTGATTCAATTTGGCACCGGCATCGCGGCCAAGTCCTTGAAGCGTCCCGCGGCGGGGAAAACGGGCACTACGCAGGACTATACCGACGCGTGGTTCGTCGGTTTCACGCCACAAATCACGGCAGGCGTGTGGGTCGGCTTCGATGACAAGCAGATCTCACTGGGGAAAAAGGAGACCGGGGCGCGAGCTGCGCTTCCGATCTGGCTGCAATTCATGCAGAGCGGATTAGCTGGGATGCCGGTGCTGGATTTCCAGAATGTCGTGCCGCTCGAACAGCAAGCGGGAGAGCACGTGATTCATGTGGATACGCCGGACACGGCTCCGACGGAGGATGAACCGGGAACGCCTAAAGAAAAACCGCCGGCTGCCCCTCCTGCCGCAAAGACCGCGTTAGGAAGGGCAACCGCCGAGATGCGCTAGAAGCGCAAGCGGTTCAGCGCGCTTCGCAACCCGAGAAAACTAAGGCTTAGACCAGACCACGTTCAACGTGGAATTTTCAACTTCCGACAAATCCGCATTTGCCGGGTTCATGCCCATCGAGACTTGCCCCACGACGGTTCCGGACGGGTCGGTCAGATTCAAGAAAACCTGCGCCTACGCGCTACCGAAAGGGATCCCAGCCTTTGCTTTTCAACTCTTCGAGAAGTCCATTTTGACGGGCCAACACAATCTGCCTTTTCGAGGTGATGTTTCCGATACGCGTGATAGGCACTGCACGAATCCTTCCTGGAATGCACTTCAGGTCTCTTTTGGCTACCGTGAAGAGCAACTCGTAGTCGTCGCCGCCGTGGAGCGCCAGTTGCGTTGCTCGAAGCGCCAGCTTTGCGTCTTTCCCGGCAACCCGAACCTGAGGCAGCCCGCGCTCCTCGATACGAGCGCCGACATTGCTGGCCTTGCAGAGCCGCGGCAGGTCGGTTGAGAGCCCATCCGACAAGTCCATCATTGCGGTGGCCAGGCAACGCTGAGCCAGCCAGAGCCCAGCGGTCAGCCTCGGCTCCGGGCGCAGGTGCTTTCGCAGGCGCGGATCGCGCTGGTTTGCTTTGGCGCCGTCCTTGATGAGCCGCAAGCCGTACTCGGCTTCGCCCAACCGGCCGGTCACAAAGATCGCGTCGCCGGGTCTGGCGCCACTTCGAAGAATCACGCGGCCTCGCTTGCATTCGCCAACCACAGTGATGTTGATGAGGATCTGGTCGCTCTGCGTGGTGTCGCCACCAGCGATCGGACAATTCAAAGTCCGCGCCGCCGTGCGCAAAGCAAACAGGAATTTCTCGAGCCAGTTACCGACACGCTTGGCGGGCAGTGCCAGGCTGAGCAGAAAAGAACGAGGTTCGCCGCCCATCGCGGCAATGTCGCTGACCGCTCTGGCCAAGCATTTCCAGGCGACCGAGTCTGGCGGATGCTGATCCGCCCAAAAGTGCGTTCCTTCCAGGAACCAGTCGCACGTCAAAATCGTTTCGTAGCCGGGCCGCGGCCTCCACACCGCGGCATCGTCACCCATCGCAATTCGTAAATTGGAATTCCGGACGTCGTCTGAACCTGCTCCTGCCAGACTGCGGCGAATCTTCTCCAACAGATGGTCTTCGCGTGGTTTTGCTGTGGCGATCATGACGGTATGGCGGTTGGCCGCCGTTTGTCAGTATAGTCGCGATGCCAGCTGGTTTTGATCGATTGGGCCCGCCACAAGGAGATTCCCTGTCCCGCCGGGCAGCTCGGGCAGGATTCCACAGCCTGTCCCAAATACCCTCAAATACAGGGTTGACCCGACGCTCCTTCCAAAATTAGGATAATGAGGGTCGCGAACCAAAGCTCACGGTTCAGATTGGAACAGACCGGTTGTCTTGTTGGCTCAGTTGCGGGTTCAAGGTAGAAGGCCCGCGTTTCGTAAAGGAAGATTTTCGTTCGAGCTGAAGAATTAGGAACTAAGGGTCTGAGGGACCTGCTTGTGATGAAGGGCAAGAGCTATACATTCTTTATCGCCTCGACGCCGGGCAAGCTCCGGAAGCTGATTGTTCCAGCTTACGCGCTGCACGGGCTGGCGGTTCTTGCGCTGATCGGAACGATCACGGTCGTTGCCGCGGCAGGGTCCTATACGCGCATGCTGTGGAAGGTCGGCAATTACAACGCGCTCCGCCACGAGCAGGAAACCCTGAAAGTTCAGTATCACCAGTTGCAGAGCACGGTGAACGACACCAACCAACGGCTCGATTCTTTGCAGTCTCTGGCCACCGAAGTTGCGATGACTTACGGCGTTTTGCGGTACCACCCTGCGGCGTTTGACGTCTCCGATAATCCGGTGACAGCGGCAGACGCTTTCGATCGTTCCGTTGAGCAGTACACATTCTTGAAGAAGAATGCGGCCGCGATTGCGATTTCGTCTGGCGGATTGCGGCTGATGCCTTCGTTCAGCTTCGCGGACTCCAGTTATACCCCGGCGATTTGGCCGGTACTCGGACATATCACGGATAGTTTTGGCGAGCGACTGGACCCGTTCAGCGGAGAAGGCGCTTTCCACACTGGCGTCGATGTGGCTTCGGATTATGGAGCGCCGGTGCATGTGACGGCCGACGGCGTGGTCATCAGCGCGGAAAATCATGCGGGTTACGGACGCGTGGTGGTGGTCGATCATGGATTTGGAATTACGACGTGGTACGCGCATCTTTCTTCGTTTTCGACGATTACCGGCTCCCGAGTGAAGCGCGGGCAAGTAGTCGGCTATTGCGGCATCAGCGGCCGCTCGACCGGTCCCCATGTGCATTACGAAGTGCGCATGAACAACGCACCTGTTAACCCGTGGCGCTACATGAAGTCCACCCCTGCCGGCGACTAAGCGGCGCTTTCACTTCATGCGATTTTTTCTCTTCAGTTATTTTTTGGTTGGCGTTTTTGACTTGCGGTTCGGATCTTTCTGTCGAGGAGCTTCCTGCAGTGTAGTTTGCTCGCCGGGCCGGGCAAGGGGTCTCATGCGCGCTATGTCCAGAAATCGTGGCGTGATGGCCAGCACCAGGCGTACCGATTTCCACTGGCCTCGGTCGAGTTTTTGGACATCCGCGCTCTTCAGGATTTCAAGATAGGCTTGGCGTTCTTCTTGATTCATCTCTCGCCGCAGTTTTGAATCGTTCAATCCGTTCTGCGCCAGCAGCAACATGCCTTGCAGAAAATCGCGAAGCTGCGAAGCCGCGGGTTCCGACTGGCACTCGCCTTCTGACACGAGGCGCAGGAGATCGCCTTCGGGCCTCCCGGCAATCGAAATCCATTGCAGTTGACCGAGTAATGCCGATAGCTGCGGCGAGCGGAAACCGCCCGGAGCGGCGGAGTCCAACGCGGTTTGCAGCGCCGGATCCTGGCGAATGACGGCGAACAGCGGCGTGCCGGCGAGCCGTTCGAAACGCTCATTCCACTCGGCGCGAAACGCATGGCTCGGCGCAGGAGAGAGCAAAGCGGAAAATTGCTCGGAATCGCCAATGGCGATCCGGCTGTCGGAGAGAAATGCCAGCGAAAGGCTTCTGCCGCCTGCGTTTTGGTTCAACAAATAGACCTTCCATTTACCTTGCTGCGCGGCCTGGGCATCGCGATTCAAAAACGATTCGATTTTCTTGCGGTCGAACTCTCCGTCGGCGACCGTCAGGACGTTTGTGGTTCGGTCGTGATTCGAGATAGCGATCAGGGCTCGTTTCAAATCGCGCTCAAAGGAAAATCCAGTGTCGCGAACAAATTGGGCGTACTCGGAGTCTTCCGCAGGATGCGGTGCCCAGGAATAAATTTTTGCGAGAAAAGGAGATTCGCGTAATTGATCGAGATCGAGAAAAATTACGGAAGTCGCGTCAGAGGGAACGAATTGCAGAAGTTCCTGGCGCGCGGAAAGGCCGGAACGCGGCGAAAAATGCAGCCCCAGGAGGATCCCGGCGGCGAGCAGAACCGCAAGCGAGGCGATGAGCGCGAGTTTCTTGGCGTTGGTCGATGACATGTCCGAAACGTGCTCGAGTCTACCCCTGGACATCTTACCCGGAAGCCGGAAAATCCTCTCCAGAGGAAGACCAGTTAGAAAAGAAAATCTGGGATTTACACAGGCGCGGCGAAGGGGAGAATCAGTTCGTCGAGTGCAGTCTGTAAGTATATGAAAATAAAAGCATTCTCTGGGCGCGAAAGTCCGAAAACTGGTTGCGGATTTCCACAATCCTGACCACGGCCGCGCCCGCTGTCGAGGGCGCCCCCTTGCAATTCATGGGCCTCGTCTGCTATTCTTACCCGGTTTGAGCGACGCTGGCGTAGCTCAGCTGGTAGAGCATCTGATTTGTAATCAGAGGGTCGGGGGTTCAATTCCCTCCGCCAGCTCCACCAAAAGTCGGCAGGGAGTGAGGGCGGGAGCAATTCCGGATTGCAAAATTGAACGGGCTGGTGTCTTTGGACACGAGTCCGTTTTGTGTTTCTGTTGAATCCTCTTGTAAGTGCTGAAGCAAAACGATTTTGGGACACGAGTTTGCGTCCCGATGTCTTGGGACGGGTGGGTGAGTGGCTAAAACCAGCAGACTGTAAATCTGCCGCTCCTTGCGGGCTACGAAGGTTCGAATCCTTCCCCGTCCACCAGGCTCTCCAGAACAGAAGTCGTTTTTCTTGGTGAGAGCCAGTTCGTAAGAAACCGCAGGGCAACCACATGAGTTGTTCAAGGGCGGTCTGAATTTCGGCGTGCGAGCCGAAGGGGTGAAGTGCGCCGCAGCGATTGCTTTTTCTGCGGTGCTTCACAGGGGAAACGGACTTGGCCTGGGTAGCTCAGTTGGTAGAGCGCGTCCTTGGTAAGGACGAGGTCACCGGTTCAATCCCGGTCCCAGGCTCCAGTTTCTGGGTAAGAAATGCTTGACAGGAGTTGTCTTCGGAAAGGACGAGCGGGGGTAACTCAACGGTAGAGTCTCACTCTTCCAAGGTGATGGTTGCGGGTTCAAATCCCGTCCCCCGCTCCAAAAAAGTTTCGCGGTTGCAGTCAGATTTCGACAAGGGTGAAGGACATGGCCAAGGAGAAATTCGAGCGCAGTAAGCCGCACGTGAATATTGGGACGATTGGTCACATTGACCATGGCAAGACGACGTTGACGGCAGCGATCACCAAGGTGCTGTCGAAGCACAACCCGAAGGTGCAGTTTCGCGCG
>JBKOXA010000110.1:0-15400 GCA_046724685.1 Acidobacteriota bacterium
GAAAGATTTGAGCAATCCAACTTCCACGCCAGTTCCCCGCAAAACGTCCTGATTTCAAAGGGAATTCTTGAGGACCGCTCTTTGGGTGTGCACGAAAGGCAAGCACAATTCAAGGAACAAAAGCCTCGCACTTCCTTTTTGTAGACAGGCGAATTTTCAAAGGGAAGTCCCATGGGTACTATGGAAGTTGCTGTCTCCGACGACGAAACCGAGTTACTTGCGGGAAAGAATCGCCGCGAGGGCATCGTCCCAGACGTCCGGCGAACGGAGGGAGAAGGAAGGTTGCGAGCGGTTCTCGCGCTCAGGATGAACATTTCGCGCCACAACAGGCTCTTCAGACGCGGGATTGACGGCCACGACGGCTCGGAGCTCGTCCGTCGTCGGCCCCTCAAAGAGATGCAGCGTGCGATCACACGAAGCCGAGAGCGCTATCAGGCGCGGATCGGACCGTGTCCCTGTTGCTGCCTGCGATGTCGAGACGGCCGCGACGCCGGTGCGCAAGGCGTGCCCGCGTAAGGCGCGGTCATAGAGGCCGCCCAGTTCGCGTATGCATTTGGCAAGATCCGCGCCGCAGGAAAGAGACCAGAAAGAGCCCACATTCTGCAAGACAAGGCCGCGAAGTTTTGCTTCTTCAGCAAATTTCACGATCTCGGAATCCGATGTCCCAGCAAAGAAAAAAAGTTCGTCGAAATCGCGCATCCGGATTTGTTCGGCTTCTCTTGCGGGCAGACCGGTGTTCTGGCTAAGTTCCCGCAAAGAGAGGCTGCGAAGCGATACGGCGGAAACGTGTACATCCGTCGAAAGTTCCTCAAGGGCCTCGGCCGCCGCAGGCTGCGGTTTCGCGATTGGAATACACGTAAACCGCCCGAGCCGAATGGTATTGCCCGACTTGAGGTGGAAATAATCCTCCGGAAGATAGACGCCGCACCCGCTCTCGCCGATGAAGGGTTCGTTGTGACCCAGGCGGCGGCGCGGCTCATCAACCTGCGCGCGGGTCAGACTTGTCAGCCAGATACAGGGAAACTCAGCTTCGGCAAGGCCCGCGAGAAATTGGTCGAAGTGATGAAGAACCGCGCCACGGGGGGAGAGAAATGGATCGAGCGTGACGTAAATGGTTTGCGTTCGGCGGATCATCGGAAATCCCGCGCTCTCGCCATATTCCAGGGGAACTTCGAATTTGAGGTGGTCAAAGGTTAACGAACCCGTTTTCTTTTGGACCGCAACGAGCGCGAGACGAAGAGCAACGCTTCTCGGCTCGACCAGCCCGGATTGTACACCTAGAGCTACGGTTGAGCTTCTTGGAAGGAGTCAGAACCGAAGCGGAGAAATCCTGCCTAGAGACTCTGACCTGAGGAGGATCAGGTCCTGGTCTACGGCTCGATTTCGACCATGTAGAGGGCGTTCACGGGGAGCGTCAGGTCGAGCTGGTTGTCGCGAATGGCCAGAGTCTCGGCGGGATGCAGTTCGCCGGCCCGATTAAGCTCGTGAATCTGCGACTGCGTGGGATAACGCGGCCTGGCCATTTTTTCGTAGGCGGGCAGAACATTGCCGTGCGTTGAATCGAGCCGCGTCAGCACGCCGTGCGCATTCGGTCCGAGATTGCGGAACTGGAGTCGAACCCGACGTGCCTGCCCGGGTTGGTCGGGATCGACGAGATTCCAGAGCGCAATGGCGACATGCTGCTTGTCACGCCTTGTGACCAGCACATTTGTGGCATCAGAAGAAATACGCTGATTCCCCAGCTTGTGAAGCAGGGCGAATGCGTTGAAGCTCGATTTATGGATGCCGCCGGCGGCAACCAGACCAAACCCGCCATAAAACGGAGTTCTCACCGGGCCGTTCTCCTCGAACACGTCGCTAAACGTCCAAAAGGACATCATCTCCACCAACCCATCACACTGTCGCACGGTTTCCGCCAGGGCGGCGCCGACGTAGGTTGTATCGCGTGCATGATATTTCTCGCCGAACGACGGAACGTTCCATTCCGTCCAAAATAACGGCAGATCCGGAGTAGCCGATGCACGAATCTGGCCTCGCACCTTCCCGATCGCGCGGCAGACACGCTGATCTACCGGAATGTTCTCGCTGCTGTGCAAGAGGTGTTCGACGGTGTCATCGGCGTATCCGTGGCTGGATACAAAATCGACCGGAACCTTCTGCGCTGAAGTGTGCTTGAGGAAGTCGTCCACCCAGTCGGCAGCGGCGGTTGCCGGACCGCCGACGCGCAAGCGCGGACTGACGGACTTGAGAGCGCGAGCGGTGTGGTCATAAAGTTCAAAATAGGTCGCCTGCTTCGGTTCGCCGGTCCAGAAGTCAATGTTCGGCTCATTCCAGACCTCGAAGTACCACTGGGAAACTTCGTCCAGGCCGTAGCGCTCGACAAGATGGCGCGCGAAACTGCGAATCAGGTTGTCCCATGCGTGGTAGTCCTTGGGCGGGGCGACAATCTGCTTGTACCAGAAGGCGTGCACATCCTGGCGGGCCGCGAGTTTTTTCGGCATGAAGCCGATTTCGACCACCGGGCGCACGCCGTTTGCCAGTAATCCGTCATAAATCTGGTCCACGTAAGAGAAGTTGTAGAGCGGCTGGCCGCGCTCGTCCTCGTCGTACACCCCGACTTCGTCATGAAAGATGGCGTGGAAGCGGACATACTGAAAGTCCGTGGCCTTCTTGACGTCCCGCAAATCGTTGCGATAGCTTTCGCGCAACGCGAGAATCGCCCGCCCCGAGCCGAACATTCGGTCCCAAAAGTGAGGAAAGGGAGTGGTCGGGGCATTCCCATCGATGACGATGGTTTCAGCCGACGTTTGGGACGATGGATCCTGGGCGGACGCAGGGGATAAAGTGAAGTGGATCAAGAATGCAAGAAGTACGGCGTGAGCGCTGCGCGATTTCATTGGGGTTCCTCAGTACGCGACGAACATTATCCCCGAGCGCGAGGCGTATGAAAAACCTGCTGGCCGTTCGACACGATCCGCCCGCAAGTGCCGTTGACTTTCTTGCAGCCGCTCTCTAGAATCAATGATTGTCTCTAATGGGCAGAGGTCATAGTGTGGCCGCGCGCCGAATTAATCGAAAGGTGTGATGGGGGTCAATGAGGACGTACGTAGCCAAGGGTGAAGAAGCAGAAGCGCTCAAAGTAGGCGCAGCATGGTTTGTCGTGGATGCCACGAACCAGGTGCTGGGTCGCCTGGCAACCAAGGTGGCGCGGGTTTTGATCGGCAAGGACAAACCGTCCTTTACGCCGTATCTGGATTCGGGCGATCACGTGATTGTGATCAACGCGGACAAGATTCGCATGACCGGCAACAAGATCGACCAGAAGATATATTACTCGCACAGCGGCTACCCGGGCGGGTTAAAGGAAGTTCCGGCCAAGCGCGCGCGAGAGACCAAGCCAGAATGGGTGGTTCGCGAAGCGATCGTCGGGATGTTGCCGAAGAATAAGCTCCGCGCGCGCCGTGCGAAGAAATTGCGCGTGTACCGTGACGCGGCCGGTCTGGCGCGGCACACAGGGCAGAAGCCGCAGCCTCTCGCAGTTTGACCCGTTTGGCGGGTTCTTTGCTGCGGGTTGGCTCGGGTCATTGAGTTTCCGCACTTTGTTGTTCCTCTCTAGGTCAGCTGTAGGCCTTGCAAGGAATCAGCCGGGCGCGATGTTTCGAACGTATCGACCAGAGCTAGGCGCAGTTGTCTCCGCCGAGCTGCAAAAGAATGGGGCCAAAGGGATTTTTTAGGAGGATCGTTGAGCACTGCTGAAACGCCTGTTGTAGGCAAAACTTGGTTTCACGGCACGGGACGCCGCAAAGAATCTGTAGCCCGGGTTTTCGTTCGCGCGGGGAGCGGCAAGTTCACCGTGAACCGTCGTACGGTGGAAGAGTATTTTCCGAATTTCGCATGGAAGCATGACGCGATCGAGCCGCTGAAGTTCACCAGCCTGGCGGACCAGGTGGATGTTGTGGTGACCGCGCACGGCGGCGGCGTTGGCGGGCAAGCCGGAGCGGTGCGCATGGGATTGTCGCGCGCGATTTCGCGCCTCAACCCGGAGCTGCGGCCAGCGCTGCGCAAGAACGGTTTTCTGACCCGCGATTCGCGCATGAAAGAGCGCAAGAAGTACGGTCAGAAGGGCGCGCGCAAGAGATTCCAGTTCACCAAGCGTTAATCGCTTTTGGCTGAACGGCGCGGGTTTAGAACTCGCGCGATGAACTCCGGTGAGAGAGCGAAAATTCTCTCACCGAGATCGCGGCCGGCAAGAAGCCGGCAAGAGGCTGTTCGGCGAAGGAAGGAAGTGCCGGGCGAAAAGCTGGCGCTACCACCAGAACCGCAAGCAGCTGTCCATTAAGGAGGAAAAGTGGCAGTAGAAATCACGATGAAAGAATTGCTGGAGGCCGGAGTTCATTTCGGTCACCAGACGCGGCGCTGGAATCCGAAAATGAAGGAATATATTTTCGGCGAGCGCAACGGGATCCACATCATTGACCTGCAGAAGACCCTGAAGATGTTCCGCGAAGCGAGCCGCTTTGTAAGCGATCTTTCCGGACAAGGCAAATCAGTTCTATTCGTTGGCACCAAGCGCCAGGCTCAGGAAGCTGTCGCCGAAGAGGCGAAAAAGTGCGGAGCGTTCTTTGTGAACCACCGCTGGCTGGGCGGGACGCTGACCAACTGGGCGACTCTGCAGAAGTCCATCAAGCGCCTGAAGTTGCTGAAGGCGATGACCGAAGACGGGCGGATGGAACAGCTTTCAAAGAAAGAACGCGCGCGGCTGGACCGCGAAATGAAGCATCTGTTCCAGAACCTGGAAGGCATCGAGAACATGACGCAGCTTCCCGATGCGATGTTTGTGATCGACTCGAACGCGGAAGAGATTGCCGTAAAGGAAGCGCGCCGCATGGGCGTGCCTGTGGTTTCGGTGGTCGATACGAACTGCGACCCCGATGTAGTTGACTGGATTATTCCCGGCAACGACGATGCCCTTCGCGCGATCCGTCTGTTCACTTCGAAGATTTCCGAATCCGTGGCCGAAGGCAAGGCCGCGTACGAACAATCGCAGGTAGGCGAGCACAAGGCTGCCGCGGACCAGGCATTGGTAGAAGGCGTGGAATACGTGGACACCAGCGCCTACGAGCAATACGAAAAGCAAGAAGGCGACTTCGTGGAAGGCGCTGCTGATGAAACCGTGCTGCCGGCGGAAGCCACAGTGCCTCCTGACGACAAAGCATAAGAAAAGCCTGCGGGCACAGAAGTAAGCGGGCCCGTTCCAAGCAGACTTGGAGCGGGCCGTTTTGTAGAGGTTTATTACTCAATCGTCGGCGGAAGAAAGGAAGGGTTTCCGGGTTTCGGGGTTTGTCTTACAAACCCTGAGAGAAACAAGCTGTACTTGCAAACCCTGAGATAACAAAGGATGAGCACACCGAACACAGCCATGGAAATTCCAGCGAAGCTTGTAAAGGAATTGCGGGACCGGACGAACGCGGGATTCAACGATTGCCGCGCGGCCCTGGTCGAAGCTGCTGGGGATATCGAAAAAGCGATCGCGGTTCTGCGCAAGAAGGGACAAGCGGCTGCCGCGAAGAAGGCCACCCGCGAAGCGTCCGAGGGGCTCGTAGGAAGCTACATTCACGCCGGTGGAAAGATTGGCGTGCTGGTGGAAGTGAACTGCGAATCAGACTTCGTGGCGCGTACGGAAGCTTTTCAGCACTTGTGCCACGACATCGCCATGCACATCGCGGCCCTGGACCCGAAGTATGTCCGCCGTGAGGAGGTCACGTCGGAAATGCTGGAGAAGGAGCGCGAGATTTACCGCGCGCAGGCTCTGGCGACCGGAAAGCCGGAAGCCGTCGTCGAAAAAATCGTGACTGGCAAAATGGAGAAGTTCTACGAAGAAAACTGCTTGTACGAACAGCACTACATCAAGGACGAAGGCACGACGATCGGCGAGATGGTGAACAGCGCCATCGCCAAGCTGGGCGAAAACATCACCATCCGGCGCTTCTCCCGGTTCAAAGTCGGCGAAATCGCTGCGGCGAGCGGATCCGAAGCAGCTTCTGCGCCGGTCAAAGCTTAATTGCTTGCTAGCAACCATTCTGCAGCGCCCCGGAGATCAAACCGGGGCGCTTTTTTGTGGCCAGGCGGCGAAGGAATGCGCCGAATTCGCCCGCGCGGCGGTGATAGTTCGCACTGACTTTGTTACAATTCCGAGGATTTGAACCGAGACCCGACCATTCGGGGTTTGTGAAACAAACCCTGAAACCCGACGGAGCGACATGGCTGCGAGGAAGAGCGAAACGAAAAGCTCCAAGAAGAGACCTATTTACAAGCGAATCCTGTTGAAGCTCTCCGGCGAATCGCTGCAGGGCCCGCAGGGTTTCGGCGTGCATGGAGAAACCTTGCAGACGATTGCGCGGGAACTGAAGGAAGTGCTCGAACTGGGAGTGCAAATCGCGATCGTCGTGGGCGGCGGAAATATTTTTCGCGGCGCCAGACAAAAAGGATTTGAGATCGACCGCGCAACGGGCGACTACATGGGAATGCTGGCGACGGTGATTAACGCACTGGCGCTGCAAGACTCGCTTGAAAAAGTTGGCGTATTCACGCGTGTGCTGAGCGCGATTGAAATGCACGAAGTTTGCGAGCCGTTTATCCGGCGCCGCGCCATTCGGCATCTCGAAAAAGGGCGCGTGGTGATTTTCGGGGCGGGAACGGGCAATCCCTATTTTTCGACGGACACCGCGGCGGCGCTGCGGGCAATGGAAATCAAGGCCGACGTGATTTTGAAAGCGACCCGGGTGGAAGGAATTTATGACGCTGATCCCGAAAAAGTGGCAGACGCGAAATTCATGGCGCAAATCACGTACCGGGATGTGTTGCACCAGGATTTGAAGGTGATGGATTCGACGGCGATTTCGCTGTGCATGGACAACGGTATGCCGATCGTGGTGTTCAACATGAATCAGTTTGGCAACATCAAGCGCGTGGTGATGGGAGAACGCGTGGGCTCCACAGTGAGGCCCGCATAGGCCGAGCAGTTGAAGCGAAACAGTGAAGTTTCAACGAGGATGAGATGACGATGATTGGAACGACGAAGGAAGCGATTGCCGCAGCCAGAACGCGGATGGAAAAAGCAGTGGACGATTTCCGCAAGGAACTGGCGACCGTACGAACCGGCCGGGCCAATGCCGCGCTGCTGGACCACGTCCGGGTGGACTATCACGGAACGCCGATGCCGGTAAATCAGCTGGGCACGGTGACGGTGCCCGAGGCGACCATGCTGGTGATTTCCCCGTGGGATCCGAGCGCGGTCGCGCTTATCGACAAGGCAATTCGCGCGAGCGACCTCGGGTTGAATCCGACCAACGACGGCAAGGTGGTGCGCATTCCTATTCCGTCGCCAACCGAAGAACGCCGCAAGGAACTGGTAAAGCACATTCACAAAGTTTTGGAGAATCACCGGACCGCCGTGCGCAACATTCGTCGCGACATCAAGGAAGCGATCGACAAACTGGAGAAGGACAAGAAGATCAGCCAGGATGAGCAGAAGCGTTCGCTCGAGGAACTCGAGAAGGTGTCGCATGCAGAGACGAAAAAGATTGAAGACCTGAGCGCGGCCAAGGAAAAAGAAGTGATGGAAATCAAGTAAAAAGTATCAAATTCGACTTCCTGGCTTGGCTCGGAATGACGGAAGCGTTGTCGAAAGTCGTGGAGCTGGCAAAACCCTCCCTGCGGGAGGTTTTTCATTTTTGGCCTGCCTGCAAAGTGAAGAATTGGGCTTGGTCGGATTGGACGGCGTGGAGGAAGGCGTGGAAGTCGCTTGCGCGTGAAGCGGGAAGCTCGGACAGGATGAAATGCAGGCTGCGCGAGGCGTGTAGCACATTTCCCCGAGCAGAGTATTTCGATGAAAAGGTAGCGTAGTCCCGCTTGACGGAAGTTCCGATGGGAGGCTGTGCGGCGGTACCTTCGGGGAGCTGGACGGAGGCTTCAAGTTCGATTGCGAGCGGCGTGCCGAGCTTGATCGGTTCTTTTGCTGCATTTGCGGCCGGCGGATCGGGAAGTCCCGCCAACGGCAATAGCGCCGGAATCCGAATGGGCTTTTTTGACCAGTCGACAAACTGGGGTTGCGAAATTTCGTACTCGACGGTGAACGGCTCTTTTGTGGCGTAGGGATCGGATGCGGTTACCTGGGTCACCTGTCCGCGAAAACCATCGGAAAGCGCCAGCATCTGCGCGACCTCTTTCCATTTTTCCTGAGGCGTTTGATGGAAGGCGACGCGGAGCAGGAGTTCGTTGTCCCCGCGGATGGAATACCTGACCTTGGCTTTCAGTTTTCCGTCGGAAGCCAGGTCAGAATTGACCTTGACCTGTTGAACAGCGGGAAAAGGGAGATTCGCTGGAACTTCAGTGAAGCAATCGTCCGTTTCGGCTTTCTCTTGACTGATGTTCAGAACTTTACGCCCCCGCAGATTTGCCGAGACCAATCCAAATGGGGCTACTTCCAAACCTGGGTCCAAGAAGTATTGCTGCGCGCCAAGGGTAAGGCGCAGGAGCATGCCGGAAAGGAGACTCGGATGCGGCAGCTCGTTTTCCAGCGAGGACCGCTGTCCGTACATGACGATTTTCATGTTTTTCGCTTTCGGGCTCATGAGTATTGACAGGAGTCGCACCTTTTCTTCGGAAGTTGCGTAGCCCGATTCAAGAATGTCTGCGGGAGTTCTCCGGATGGATAGCGAAAGCTCAAAAGGCGGATTGATGGTCGTGATCTTGTGCGAGACCAGATCGTAGAGCGCCTCAGTCGGGTCTTCAGAATATCGGAACCCACCCAATTCTTCCGCCTTTCCGAAAATCGTGGTGACGAATCCCCGAGGTTGGCTTGCGCCAATGCGACCAGAGAGGTGGCACCAGGACGAAAAGGTCGTCAGCGCGACGTCTGGACTCTCTTCGTTGACCTTGTCTTTGCTCTTCAAGTTGACCTGTTCTAAATCCCAGCGGTAGGTCACGCGCGCCGCGTCGCCTTCCCCCGATTTCTTGGCCGTTGCAGGGGTGTCCGGATTGATGTGGATGCGGAGACGCTCAGCGGGTGCGTCTATCAGGAAGGTTTCCTGGGATACAACGCCGGAGCGATCGAAGGAATGGTCGAGCCAGAAATCCGGGGCGAATGGATGATGCGTGGTGATGGTGATGACGCGGTATTCAAGAAGGTCGCTCGGCTGCAGGCCGAGAATGCGGACGGACTTGACGCGGACGTCAGAATAGGCGGGAGCGTTCACGACTGCGGGGTTCGGATTGTCGGTGATGGCACTCGGCAAAATGTCTGCGATGCCACCGCTTGCGTGCGTGATGCGAACGACGGGGATTTCGACGGACTGGAAGCTGCAGTTGAAATCGAAATTCAGGCGGGCAAATTGGCGCGCTCCCAGTTCGCTGTTGATGCGAACGCGCGCATGGACTTCCTTGCGCGAGTCGCCGTTTCGCTCGAAGCGATATTTGGTTTCGAGCAGTTCGATTTGCGCGGCGTTTTGTTCGCTGGGGGCGGGCTTGGATCGCACGGGCGGATTCCCTTCCTGCGCGCAGCAAACATTGGCCAACGCGGCGGCCAGGAAAGCGAGAGAAATCGAACGACGGGACTGCGGAAGGGAAGCGCCGATCGTGGTCACTAGGTCCTCAGCAAAATTTTAGGTGCGGCGGGAGCCGCGGTAAAGAACTGGTTGCAAGGGAGTTTCGTTGAGCCAGGGAACATGCCCAGGCTCTCGATCGAAGCTGGTCGCCTTCAGACAACTCCCCGCGCGAGTCGGAACGAAACCAACCTCTTCGCTCTGCGTCTGACATAATGGACGGCAGTGTGCCCGGACTGGGGCTTGCTGAGGAGAGCGGCGAATGAATAGCGTTAGCGCGGGGTTGGCGGTGATTTTCCTTCTTGGGGCGAGCGGAGCGGTTCTGGCGGATGACCGGCCGAAGGGCCCGGACGAGGATGGGACCAAGCCTGCGCTCACGCGCATTGCCGGCGAAGGAATGATGAATTCGCATGCCTTCCAATATCTGACGGAGCTCAGCGACGACATCGGTTCGCGAGTGACTGGATCACCGGCGGAGCGCAGGGCTGAGGAATGGGGCGCAGCGAAGATGAAGGCGATCGGCCTTGAAAACGTGCACCTGGAAAGGTACACGATTTGGAAGGGCTGGACGCGCGGAACAGCAGAAGCGCAGCTGCTTTCGCCGACGCCACACAAACTTCATGTGGATTCGATGGGCTGGACCGGCTCGACCGTGGAGGGTGGAGCAGAAGGCGACGTGGTGACGGTAAACCTGTTCGATATTGGCGAGGAAATTAAAAATGCATCCCGCTTGAAGGGGAAAATTGTTTTGGTGACCCAGAAAGGCCAGCCGAAGAAAGCCTTCATGCTGCTGTTCGCGAGCTTTGGTGATTTTCTGAAGGCCGCTCACGATGCCGGTGCCCTGGCGGTGATTGGCGGTCAAGGCGGCTCGAAATCGTCCGGGATGAATCTGACGCACACGGGAATTCTGGGGTTTGACGTCGATTATGCGATTCCGGTGGTTTCGATGACCGCCGAGGATCAAGGACAACTCGAGCGGTATGTTGCGAGAGGAATCACACCGCGGATTCGCATGAATGTGCAGAACACGTTGACCAGCGGACCTGTGGAGACGGCGAACGTCGTGGGCGAGATTCCCGGGCGGGAGCGTCCGGAGCAGATTCTTGTGGTTGGCGGGCACCTTGATTCGTGGGATCTGGCGCAAGGCGCGACGGACAACGGCTCCGGTACGGCGACGACGCTCGGTGCCGCGGAAGCGATCATGCGTTCCGGGCAAAAACCGCGCCGGACCATTCGATTTGTGCTTTTCACCGGCGAAGAACAGGGGCTCGATGGCTCATTTGCATACATGAAGCAGCACGCCGCGGAAATGCAAAACCACCTGGGCAATTTGATTTTGGACGAAGGGCAGGGCCCGGTGACGGACTTCATGCTAGGCGGGCGGGACGATCTGATTCCCGCGTTCCAACCCTTTGCCGATTCGCTTGCGAAAATTCGGCCGCTCAGGGTGAACGACAAAGTGGAATCAGGCACGGACACTTTGCCGTTTTCGATTGCCGGGCTGCCGGGAATCAACATGAATCAGGACACCTCTGAGTACAAGTACACCCATCACTCGGCCGCCGATGCACTCGAAGCCCAGAAGCCTGAGGTGTTGACGCAGAATGCGACGTTAATGGCTTTGACGGCATTCTGGATTGCCGACCGGCCGGAGCGTTTTGCGACCCCGTGGCCCGCCGAGCGCACGGCCAGGATGCTGCGCGCACAGGGAGAATATGAGGAACTGAAGGCATTCAAGATCTGGCCTTACGGCGATCTTGGCACCGACAAAAAGCCTGGAAACAATTGATTCTAAGTAGCTTAGGTATAAGCCGGCGATCGGCGACAAAGAATCGAAAAGGGGACCCCAGACGGCGTCGTTGAACCTGACAGGCGCCAGAACCGGGCTTTCTTGAGATTTCCTCAGGTTGGGTCCAAAGAGATTTGACACATTGAAAATTCTTCTCTATACTCTGTGTTTTGTTGGGGGTTCGTTTACCCAGTCAGTAGCAAAGCATCGCAGTTGTGTCTTTGCTATTCGGGGCTTGTAAGTACAAGCTCTGAAACCCTGGCGTAGTTGGAAGGATCTTTACTCCCGGAACATTGCAAGACGGATTGGGAGCAAAGAGCGGCCGGATATGGGACGCCAGTCCCGCAAAGCCGAGTAAGCCTCTCCAAATCGATGCCGAGAGCGGAGTTCTGCCTCTCGGAGTGCGTGCGGAGTTTCTTGCTGGTCTCCGGATTCGCAGTTCACCTTTCAGCGTAGTGTGCGTTCGCTACGGTTGTCTGCGCGCCTAGCGAGCCGCGCGGAAGATCGTGCGCGCATTTGCGGGCTGACTTTTTCATGTCAGGGTCGTAAGACGAACTCTGAAACCCGAAACGAGGGAAGACTGTGCCGACATTTTCGCAACTGGTCCGGATGGGACGCGAAGGAATTCGCACGAAGACGAAATCGCCCGCCTTGGCGGGGTGTCCCGAGAAGCGCGGCGTATGCATCCGCGTGTACACGCAAACGCCAAAGAAGCCGAACTCCGCGCTGCGCAAAGTGGCGCGCGTCCGTTTGACGAATTCGATTGAAGTCACCACCTACATTCCCGGCATCGGCCATAACCTGCAGGAACACTCGATTGTGCTGGTGCGCGGCGGCCGCGTGAAGGATCTGCCGGGAGTTCGTTATCACATCGTACGCGGCACGCTGGACGCCGCCGGAGTTGAGAATCGCAAGCAGGGCCGCTCGAAGTACGGAGCGAAGCGTCCGAAGGCCGGACAAGCGAAGTAAGTTAGAAAAGCTTTAAGGAGCGAGAGAGCAATGCCACGCAAAGGACTCGTCAGCCGCCGCAAGCAGGAAGTCGATCCGGTTTACGGCAACGACCTGGTTGAAAAGTTTATCTGCTCGATGATGTGGGACGGAAAAAAGAGCACGGCGCAGCGGGTGTTCTATGGCGCGATGGATCAGATGGCCAAGAAGACGAACGATGACGCGCTGAAGCTGTTCAAGAAGGCCGTTGAGAACGCCAAGCCGACCCTGGAAGTGAAGACGCGGCGCGTGGGTGGCGCGAACTATCAGGTTCCGGTGGAAGTGAATCCGTTCCGGCGGCAGTCGCTGGCGATTCGCTGGATTCTGCAGTATTCGCGAGAACGCGCCGGCAAAACCATGGTGGACAGGCTGGCGGATGAGCTGATTGACGCAGCCAACGCGCGCGGCGGAGCCATCAAGAAGAAGGAAGATGTGCACCGCATGGCGGAAGCCAACAAGGCATTCGCGCACTATCGCTGGTAAGGGCAAAGATAAGGGCGCTGGTAAGGATTTGGTGAATCGTGAGTGAAGCAGTAGCAACTCGGGGAGAAAAGAAGGCCGTTCAACCGACTATGGGCAGGGTATTCAAACTCGAAGACACGCGCAATATCGGGATCATGGCGCACATTGACGCCGGAAAGACGACGTCGACCGAGCGCATCCTGTTCTACACGGGTGTGACCTACAAGATCGGTTCGGTGGACGAAGGTACGGCCACCATGGACTGGATGGAGCAGGAGCGTGAACGCGGCATCACGATTACGTCGGCCGCGACGACCGCTGCCTGGATGCGGTTCGACAAGAAGTACCGCGTCAATATTATCGATACTCCGGGTCACGTGGACTTCACGGTCGAAGTGGAGCGCTCCTTGCGCGTTTTGGATGGCGCCGTGTGCGTGTTCGATTCCGTCGCCGGCGTGCAGCCGCAATCTGAAACCGTGTGGCGCCAGGCCGACAAATACCGCGTGCCGCGCATTTGTTTTGTCAACAAGATGGACCGCATGGGCGCAGACTTTGATCACGTGGTCCGCACGATTCGCCAGCGTCTTGGCGCCCACCCCGTTCCCCTCCAGTTTCCTCTCGGCCGCGAAGATAACTTCATCGGGATCATCGATTTCCTCGAGCAAAAAGTTGTGGTGTGGCTCGAAGAGACGCTCGGCGCGAAATACGAGATTTTTGAAGTGGAGAAGCTGTGGGACAAAGCGTTCGTGGATTCGCGCGCGGATGTGGCGGCTGCGTTGAAGGGTTCCGCGATCGACAAAGCTTTCTACGATGAACATCGCAACAAAGTCATCGAGTACATTGCCGAGCACGACGACGAAGTTTTGGATAAGTATCTTTCAGAGGGCACACTCAGTCTTGAAGAGATGCGGAAGTCGATCCGCAAGTCGACCCTGGGGTTGAAGATTGTTCCAGTGCTTGCAGGTTCCGCGTTCAAAAACAAGGGCATTCAGCCGCTGCTCGATGCGGTGATTGATTATTTGCCGTCGCCGGTCGATGTTCCGCCTGTCGAAGGCACGAATCCCGACACCGACGAAGTAGCACTGCGCCGGGCTTCGGATGAGCAGCCGTTTTCGGCGCTGGCGTTCAAAATCATGTCCGACCCGTTCGTGGGACACGTAACCTACATCCGGGTGTATTCGGGCGTTCTGAAGTCTGGCAGCTACGTCTACAACTCCGGCAAGCGCACCCGTGAACGCATCAGCCGCTTGCTGCAGATGCACGCCAACAAGCGCGAAGAGATTGAAGAAGTGTATGCCGGCGACATTTGCGCGTGCGTCGGCCTGAAGAGCGTCAACACCGGTGACACGCTGTGCGACGAAAACAAGCAAATTATTCTTGAGTCCATTGAATTCCCGGCGCCGGTGATTTCCGTCGCCATCGAGCCCAAGACCAAAGCCGATCAGGACAAACTCGGCGTGGCCATGCAGCGTCTTGCGCAGGAAGACCCGACGTTCCGTGTTTCCACCGAACCCGACACCGGCCAGACGCTGATCTCGGGTATGGGCGAATTGCACCTGGAAATCATCGTGGACCGCATGCTGCGGGAATATAACGTGCAGGCCAACGTAGGACGCCCGCAGGTGGCGTATCGCGAAACGATTCGTAAAAAAGCCGAGGCCGAAGGCAAATACATCAAGCAGACCGGCGGGCGCGGGCAGTACGGCCACGCGGTGATTGAGCTTCATCCGATGCCGAGTTCGGCGCACGAAAACATGCACGAAATGTCCACCGACGATCTGGACGCGCTGGCCAAGCAGATTGTTGGCGGCTCCGGCGGCAAGTGGAAGTTCGACAAGGAACACCGTTTCCTGTTTATCGACAAAATCGTTGGCGGGGCGATTCCGCGCGAGTTCATCGCTCCTGTGGAAGCAGGCATCCGCGAAGCGCTCGACAACGGCGTACTTGCCGGATTCACGATGGTGGACGTTGCCGCGGTGCTGGTCGACGGCAGCTACCACGATGTGGACTCGAACGAAATGGCGTTCAAGATCGCCGGATCGATGGCGTTCAAAGAAGCTTGCGCGAAGGCCAAGCCGGTTTTGCTCGAGCCGATCATGAAGGTGGAAGTTGTGGTTCCCGAGGAATACATGGCGGCTGTTTTCGGCGATTTGAACTCGCGGCGTTCCGCGATTCAAGGCACGGAAAGCCGCTCCGGCAGTAACGTGATCCGCGTGGAAGTGCCGCTGGCGCAGATGTTTGGCTATGCCACGGATCTGCGCAGCCGCACCCAGGGCCGCGCAACATTCACAATGCATTTTTCACACTATGCGGAATTGCCGGCAGCGCTTGCAGAAGAAGTCATCAAGAAGAATCGCGGCGAGAAGTAGGGGAACAGGATTCAGCACTAGGGCAAGAATTCGATGGAGGAGTGAACGGAATGGCCAAGGAGAAATTCGAGCGCAGTAAGCCGCACGTGAATATTGGGACGATTGGTCACATTGACCATGGCAAGACGACGTTGACGGCAGCGATCACCAAGGTGCTGTCGAAGCACAACCCGAAGGTGCAGTTTCGCGCG
>JBKOXA010000080.1:0-22913 GCA_046724685.1 Acidobacteriota bacterium
TTGGAGAGTCAAGTTCCAAACGAATCGACCGGCTGCGACAGATAAGCGCTCAGAAAAACATCCAGAGCATCCTCAACGATCGTCTGGGAGCGCAACAGCAGCTTGCGGCACTCTACGGGCGATGGGGAGAGCAGGTCGAGATACAGCGAAAGATCGTGGTCCACCTGATATTGCGGTCGCTGGCTTGGATTGCAGCAATCTGCTTGTTGGTGATCCTGGCGGGCTGGGCTCTCCAACTGGCATTGGAGAAGGTGGTTCGCGATCCTCGCCAAAAGCAGACGTTGAAAACAGTTCTAAATCTAGGAACCCAACTGGTCGGCCTCTTACTAATCCTGCTGACCATTTTCGGCGTACCAAGGCAGATGCCAACGATCCTGGGTCTGGCGACCGCAGGACTGACCGTGGTCTTTCAGGATTTCATCCTGGCATTCTGCGGTTGGTTTGTTCTGATGGGACCAAACGGAGTTAGGGTTAGGGACTGGGTAGAGATCGATGGTGTTGGCGGCGAGGTGGTACAGCTCGGTCTATTCCGCACCTGGTTACTGGAGACGGGAAACTGGACTGCTAATGGCCATCCTACCGGAAGAAGAGTCTCGTTTTTAAACGGCTATGCCATACGCGGCAAGTATTTCAACTTCTCCACCGTAGGACAGTGGATGTGGGATGAGATTAAGGTAAGTATTCCTCCCGGCACGGGTATTCATCCCCTTATCAAGGGGATCTACGAAGCGACGGTGAAGGCAACGGAAGCGGATGCGAAAATGGCGGAAGCGGAATGGAAGAGGGTGACGCACGAAGAAGGGTCGCCACAGTTTAGCGCCATGCCGTCGGTCAATCTCAGGCCGGCGGGATCGAGTGTCGACATCGTGATTCGCTATATCACCCGTGCCGGAGTGAGAGTTGAGACCCGGAATCATCTGTTTGCGATGATCGTTGAGCTAATGCAGAGTGTGTCGAAAGAGGATAAGAATCTTGCCCCAATTTCCCGCATGGGAGGCTGAAAGGCTGACGAAGGCCAGAAGCAACCCGCAAGAAACCCCAAAGAAGATATTCCCACGCCTTGACGCTCCGCGAAGCGGCGTATCCGCCCGTTCAATACATTCCAGGTGAGGACGTTGATTTTTCCCAGTTGGAACGGACGAATTACGCAACCTACTGTCCCTATAAAGGCAATTGCAATTACTACAGCGTTTCCGCTGGAGGAAAGAAGTCCGTCAATGCAGTGTGGTCGTACGAGGATCCGTTTCCTGCTGTCGTGCAGATCAAGGGGCATGTTGCGTTCTATCCCGACCGGGTCGATGAGATAGCGGAGCAACTCGCAACGTGAAGAAAGATCGACGGACTGGATCGCGAACTCGCGCCTGGAATGAAGGCCTTGAAGCGAATCGGCAGGCGCGACCACGCAGCGGACGTAATTGTTTTTTGGCGTTCGATGGTGCGGCTGGACTACAGGAGCGAGCTTCCCGGTAGACCGGTCTTGTACCATGAGGGCAGTTGAGGGTACCCTTTCACGGCACCTTTAAGGGTGCTACGATGTTAGTACGAGGTCATCATGTTCGACATCAAAAAAGACATCCAGGCGATGACGACATTCCGGCGCAATCCGGGGAAGTTCATGAAGCATCTCAAGAAGACGAAGAAGCCCCTGGTTCTTACGATCAATGGAAAGGCGGAAGCGGTCGTACAGGATGCCGAAGCTTATCAGCGCCTCCTCGACATCGCCGCGCAAGCCGATGCGTCAGAGGGAATCCGGCAGGGGTTGGAGGACGTGAAGAAGGGCCGTGTGCGCCCGGCGCGTGAAGCTCTAGAAATGTTCCGTCGCATCCATGGAATACCTCGTTAGGCTGACCGACCGCGCTCTGCGGGATATGGAAGCAATCTACGAATTTATTGAAGCGGATGCTTCCGAAGCAGCATTCGCCTGGTTCAGCGACCTTACTGAAGCGGTTTCTAGTTTGGAGCAATATCCTGAACGCGGGGCCGTCATTCTGGAGGGTAAGAAATTTCGCCATTTGTTTTTTGGCAAAAGACAAGACACCTACAGAATCATCTATGCGGTCGATAAGCGCAAGGCTGTGGTGAACGTCTTTCATATCCGCCACGGCGCGCGGGCTCCCCTTTCGAACGAGTGAAACTCGTATGTACAGCAGCGATATGTGTGTCCCCTTTTCGCTTCAGTGCGAGATAAGTCTTAGAGATGTATCGGAGCCGCGAGCAGGCAAGCAACGCGCACGAGCACAGAGCGGCTGCGCGCTTTCGATATGCCTTCTAACCGGACATTTTGCTTCGAGTATCGAAACGTCGGCCGCTTGCTAAGCTCGATTTGACGAACTACACGAAATGCACATTAATCGGATAGAGTATTCCTTCGAGATACTCGTTAGCTGAAGGGCCGCAGCCCGCTCGCAAGACGCCTGGGGGGACCTACGCACCCTACGATCTACCGAGCCTCGCTGCTCGATCTGATGATCTTCCTACCACAGGAATAGGGAGCATTTATGCAAACACTGTCGCAGGACGCGCGTTACGCAGTGCGCATGATGATAAAGAATCCGGGCTTCAGTGCCGTCGCGATACTATCCCTGGCGCTCGGAATCGGCGCCAATACGACGATCTTCACCGTTGTGAACGCCATTCTCCTCCATCCCTTGCCCGTCAAGGACATTTCCCGCCTTGTCGAAGTGGATACTGTTGACAGCAAAACTCTGGTGACCACCGCAAATACCACGAAGCTCGGCATGTCGTATCCGAATTTTCAAGACTATGCCAGGCAGAGCGAGGTTTTTGCAGGACTGAGTTGCTTTGTCGGTCCATTCCCGCTGACGTGGAGCAGCGGCACGGAGCCGAAGCAGGTCTTTGGGCAAATGGTCAGCGCAAACTATTTCGAGGTCCTCGGGCTGCGTCCTGCTTCTGGCCGGTTCTTCTTGCCTGACGAAGATAGCCAGCCAAGCGGCAACAATGTCGCGGTAATGAGCCACAGCCTGTGGACGAATAAATTCGGCTCGGATCCCAACATTATCGGAAAAATTGTGACCCTCAACGCTACGCCTTACACGGTGATCGGCGTTGCTCCGCACGGTTTTAAAGGTACGTTTACCTTTGGCAGCGCAGAGCAAGTCTGGATTCCCGTCAGCATGTATCCTCGGGCGCTCTCGGGCTTCTTCAAGGACAATTTTAACGACCGTAGGTTCTTGACCACCACCATGTTCGGCCGACTAAAACATGGCGTGAGCTTGAGCGAGGCCGAAGCTTCGCTGAAGACCGTCGCATCGCGTCTGGAGCACGCGTTTCCGAAGGACAACGCCAGCCGAAGCGTGGCGCTCACACTTCTTGGCGATGCGGCTGTGGGAGTGAACAATCGCGGCCAAATCGTGCTCGCCGGTGGACTGATGATGGGGATCGTAGGTTTAGTTCTTATGATTGCCTGCGTGAACTTGGCAAATCTGTTGCTTGCGCAGGCGGCTCGCCGAGAAAAAGAAATCGGCGTGCGATCTGCTCTCGGAGCCAGCCGACTGCGGGTCATGCGGCAGTTGCTAACGGAAAGCCTGGTGCTTGCGATTCTGGCGGGAATTGTCGGCTTTGCGATCGCCTACGGTGGCCGGGCAATCTTGTGGTCGTTCCGGCCGCCATTCATCCTCGATGGCGACGTGGATTTAGGTTTTGACGTCCGCGTGCTCGCCTTTACCGTAAGTGTGTCATTTCTTACGGCGGTATTGATCGGGCTCGCTCCGGCGATCAAGGTGGCGACGCCAAACCTCATGGAGGTGCTGAAAGTCGGTGGACGCGGCGGCAGCGTGGGCTGGAGGAGCAACCCGTTCCGCAGTCTTCTGGTGGTAACGGAAATAGCGCTTTCGCTCGTCGCCCTGGTGGGCGCAGGACTGTTCGTTCGCAGCATGCAAAACGCCCAACGCATCGATCCAGGCTTCGAGTCGAGAAATCTTTTCGTCTTCGCCTTCGATCTAGGCGCCTTGCATTACGATGAAGGCCGCGCGCAGCAGTATTTTCGTGCCGCGATCGAACGCGCCGAGGCATCTCCCGGAGTTTCGTCGGCCACAATTGCCTCCAATTTTCCGCTCGGCGGAGGACTGGCGCGCACCGTGTTTCCCGAGGGCCAAGATGAAGCTTCGGGTTATCGGGGAACGTTGACCCAACTCAACGACATCGTGCCGAATTTCTTTCAAACCCTGCGCATTCCGCTTGTGAGCGGTCGCGAATTCACCGACGCCGACCGCAAAGATACCAACCAGGTGGCTATCGTGAACGAGGCAATGGCCAAACAATTTTGGCCAAATCAGAACGCAGTCGGGAAACGCTTCCACTTTTTCGGAGAGTCCCTGCTGCGCGAAGTCGTTGGCGTGGTGCGCAATACCGTTGTGAATGCGATTGGGGAAGAACCTCAGCCATTGGCCTACCTGCCCCTCACGCAGGACTTTTCCCCCGCAGTCACCATGCAGGTACGAACCAGCGCCCGACCGGAAGCAGTCATCGCCACAGTACGGAGCCAGGTTCAAGCGCTCGACACAAACGTCGCCCTCACCAACATGAATACCATCGGAGAATTAATCGATCAGGGACTGTGGGCGCCACGAATGGGCGCTGGACTGCTGACCGTGTTCGGCGGATTAGCCCTCCTATTAGCGGTGGTGGGCGTGTATGGGGTGCTCTCCTATTCCGTAAACCAGCAGACGCGCGAAATCGGTATCCGCATGGCCATGGGTGCGCAGTCCGCCGGCGTACTGCGCCTTGTGGTGGGACAAGGAATGCGGCTGGCACTTGCTGGGCTTACCTTGGGTTTGCTGGTTGCTTTCGCAGCGATGCGCGTTCTTTCGAGCCTGCTTTTTGCAGTCAGCGCCCACGATCCACTCATCTTCAGTGGTGTCTCGTTGGTTTTGGCGGTAGCCGCTATCCTGGCTTGCTACGTTCCCGCACGTCGCGCCGCCCGCGTGGATCCATTGGTTGCCCTCCGTTACGAATGAAAGAGTCTCACAGGAAGGGAGCAAGCGATCCCCGAAATCCGAAACCCGAGCACAGGGGATGCGCTCAGCTTAGAGCAATCCTAGATGGTCGGGATACTTGGCTTGCAACGAGCTCACCAGAACATCAAATGCCGGAAGCTCGCGGAGATTTTTGAGGTTAGGGTCCTTCAGGAAAAAAGGCCAGCATGCGAAGCCGTTGCTGACACTTCGCTCCAGCCACTCAAACGAAGCTTCACGTCGCCCCAGCAAGGCAAGAATGGATGCGAATTGATAATAACTGTGGTGGGCATGTCCAAAGGATTTTGGGCTCGCACAAGCCTTGGTCAAACAGTCGAGCGCCTTTCCGTCTTTCCCCGTCAACGCGTAAAAGAGGCCCTGTAAACTGACGATGAGTGGTTCTTCGGGCAAAAGCTGGACCGCTTCATCCAGCAGGATTTTTGCCTCTTTCAAATCTCCCGTCATCATGGCCGGCTGCGGTGCAAAGTAGACTGGATACTTGTTGCCTGGATTTTCGGCGCGCCACGTTTGGATCTCCTCCCGCGCCAAGTCGTATTCTTGGTTCCAAACGTACACTTGAACGATGCTGTGACTAACGGCTTTTCTCGGATGAAAGGGCCTTCCTCTCTCATACATTTCACGAGCGTGGTCGAGCAGCCCGATGTGCGCCAGGATTGTGCCCAGGCGGTTGTACGCTTGGGGCTGATTGCTTTGCAGGGCCAGGGCTCGCTTGAGTTCGGCAATCGCCTCAAGGTGTTGGAAGTTCTTGGACGGCCCCCATAAGAGAAATGCATTGGCGACGTGCCCTTCAGGCAATTCTGGATCCAGCTCAAGCGCGCGACGGCAATGAAACTCGGCTTTCTCAAGCCACGCGCTCGCCGGTTCAAGTTCATAGTGGCGAGTCGCGCACACCAGCGAAAGGGCGGCATGCGCCAGGGAAAAAGCGGGATCGCGCGTGACAGCATTGGTTAAGTGCCGCGCGGCGTCGTCGAGCACCGCAGGATCGCCGGAAGAACTGAGCCGGTATCCCCGTATGAATTCCGCATATGCCATAGGGTCCTTGCTGTATCGCAAGCCGCGTTGCACCGTCCCTGGCCCCAGCGGTCTGTTCAATGCCGCGGCGATTTGCTTTGCAATCTCGTCCTCAAGGTCCGGCAAACGGTTGACTTCGAGATCGCGTTTCCTTGTGAAGCAGGCGCTCTGCATCTGGGTATCAAACATTTCCATCGAGAGGCGCCAAAGGCCCTTTGACATTTGAATGGCGCCGTGGACGACAAAACGCACTCCGAGCCGGGAAGCGGCCTCCGATGCCGTTGCCTCTGCCGGCACGTTCAGCACCGCTGAAATTGGCAAAACGTCCACGCCAGGCAAATTTCCCAGGCGTGCGACGAGTGCATCGGCAAACCCCAAGCAGACGCCATCGTCATCCGCGGGCTTCCCGAGAAGGATCAGCGGCAAGACGGCCAACGACGAACGCTCACTCCAACCGCCCACTTTCTCCGGACCAACCGTGCGCATCGAACCCGATCCAAAATCGGATTGCGGATAGCGCGCGTCAATCACACGCACGGGTCCGATGAAACGGTATCCTTTGCCTACCACGGTTTCTAGAAAGCGCGGTTTCGCGGAGTCGTCGCCCAAAGCCGTCCGGATTTTTCGCACGATGTTGTTGATATTTGGTTCAGCGTCTATGAAGAGACTGGAGCCCCACAGTTTCGTGACGATGTCCTCACGCGAAACCAGTTGTTCCCGCCGGCCGACCAGGAAAATCAGCAGCTCCATTGGTTTCTTTTCGAGCTTAACTCGCCGTCCCCGCCGGCGAAGCTCGTAGCGCCCAAGGTCCAATTCGATCTCACGCATTGCCGGTATAGAACGTCGCATAAGGTTTCGCTCGCGCATTATCCCCTAGGAATCAGTTATTTGCGACGATATCGAAAAGATATGCAAACTGTATTCGGCCTTCATTGGAATGGGCCCCTACTCAAGACATGATTCCCATCGTTCGATAATGAGCAACGGAGGCTCAACCATGAAACGATACTTGCTCTTTGCACTTACCGTGGCCGGATGGTTCGCTTGCACGGGGCAGCTTTTCACGGGTGCTGCGCACGCTCACTCTCACGAAAAAAACGCATTCACTCCGGATACGATTCCCTGGGGGCCAGCCCCGCCGGTCGTGCGTCCCGGTGCGCAGTTTGCCGTCCTTGAAGGCGACCCAACCGCTTCCACCGGCGACTTTACCATTCGCCTGAAGATGCCTGATGGGTTCCGCATCGCCCCCCATTGGCACCCTCAACGGGAAAACGTCACAATTATTTCCGGGACGTTTAAAGTCGGCATGGGCGATGAGTTCGATGCCAACAGGATGAAAGCGTTTACCGCCGGGAGCTTTGCCTTTCTCGATCCCGACATGCATCACTACGCCATGGCTTGCGGAGAGACTATCGTGCAGGTCCACGGACAGTCTCCCCTTCAGTTCAACTACGTCAATCCCGACGATGACCCCAGCAGGAATAAGTAGCTCCAACTCGGGCGCACGATGGGCGAGCGGGCGGTTTCTCGTCGGCGCTCGTCCTTATTCAATCTCCACTAGTCCGTCACTCGACGTAAATCAAAGAAATTGCAATCGCAAAGGAGAATAAGAATGGCTGTCAACATGGACAAACTGAACGCGTTCGTTGGGCAGTTCGTTGGAGACTTGGGTGCTGCAGTCCACTCGGGCATGGTTGTGATCGGGGAGAAGCTCGGGCTGTACAAGGCCCTTGCGGAGGGCCCGGTCAACTCAACCGAGCTCGCCGCTAAGACAAATACCGATGAACGTTATGTGCGTGAATGGTTGGCTTCCCAAGCCGCTGGCGCCTACATCACCTACGACGAGAAGTCACGCAAGTTCAGTCTGACCGAAGAGCAGGTCTTCACGCTGGTGAACGAAGACAGCCCCGCCTATCTTCCTGGCGCCTTTCAACTAGCTCTGGGCTCTCTTGCTGCCGTGCCGAGGATTACAGAGTCCTTCCGCTCGGGCGCCGGCATGGGCTGGCATGAACACGACGACAGCGTATTTCACGGCTGCGAGAAATTCTTCCGGCCGAGCTATGCAGCCAACCTTATAAGTTCGTGGATTCCTTCTCTGCAGGGTGTAAACGCCAAGCTTGAGGAGGGCGCACGCGTCGCTGATGTTGGATGCGGAAAAGGCGCGTCTACCGTGTTAATGGCCAAAGCCTTTCCAAAATCGCAATTCTTCGGATTTGACTATCACGACAAATCCATCGAGGGTGCACGCGCCATTGCCGTCAGAGAAGGTCTCGAAGTTCGCCTAAACTTTGGCGTTGCGAAGGCCAAAGAGTTTCCGGGCAAGGGCTATGACTTGGTTACCGCGTTCGATTGTTTGCACGACATGGGTGATCCGGTAGGCGCCGCAGCACACGTGCGCAACTCACTGAACAGGGATGGTACCTGGATGATCGTCGAACCGTTTGCCAACGATGAGCTAAAAGACAATCTGAATCCGGTTGGCCGCGTGTACTACTCTTTTTCGACTCTATTGTGCACACCCTGTTCGCGTTCGCAGGAAGTGGCGCTGTGTCTGGGCGCGCAGTCCGGCGAAAAACGGATTCGCGAGGTGGTCACTTCAGCCGGCTTCAGCCGTTTCCGGCGAGCTGCAGAAACACCATTTAACGTTGTCTACGAAGCTCGTCCATGAGCCGCTTGACGCTCAGGTTTCAACACCGCGTTTGAATCCCGGCCTGCACTACCGCACGGAATCGCCATCAAGTCGGAGTCAGAGGAAACAGCGAGCGCGCAGGGGCAAGTGCCTTCTGCGCGCTTCGTCTACAGCACTCGCGCACAAGACTGCCTTTCAGAGTGAGGACATCGCAGGGGCTGTGACGAACCTCCGTCAGCGCTAAACAGGTACACACCTTCAGTCCCAGCGGCAGCCGTGAAGGTCCTGGGTCACGCCACTAGTAGAAAACCTTGCTTTCGCCCTGCTGGGCAGCCAGTTGCTGAAAGCGTGCCACGATCTTGTCGCGCCGGGTCATCAGCGCCTCCACGTCCTCTTTGTTCAAGTAGCCCTTCGTCCTCGCAGACACGTCTTGGGCCTTCAAGGCCTTTAGCTTTTCGAGCAGTTGTCGGTCGCACTTCACCAGGTCGTTTGGCCGGTGCAGGTCTTTCGAGTGGCGGAACGCCCGGCCGAAGTCAATGCGCCACACGGTCCAGTCTTTGCCAATCAGGACGTTGGTCAGGTTGGTGTCCGTGTCGTAAATGAGCTCGTCGAAAACGCGCACGCGATAAATCTGCTTGTTCCAGGCTTCGGAATTCGGGGGCTCGATCTTCTTCTCCATACGCTCCGCATCGTCCATCATCACTGGCAGCCACCAGCTCAATGAGCCTACCTTGCCATTCCACTTGCGTTCCACGTAGACCGGCACCATGTCGCCCAACCCAATCAAGTCCGCTATTTCGTAGCCCGCGATGTTGTATTTCCACGAGTCCACGAACCCGATTTCCGTCGCGCCGGATTCCAGCTTCATTGCGGACTTGTGTTCATCGATCGGCTGGAACGAAGCGTCATGCGTGATTTTTCCATCGCTCAGTGTCAGCCGCCACGGATGCGTCACGCCCTTACTCGACTGCTTACTCTTAATCACGTCGGCGGTCTGCAAGAACTGTTTGATTTGATCTTTGGTCAGCGTCGGAGTCTGGTCGTCGGCCTGCACGATCAACGGAAAAAGGACGCAAACAAGAACGGAAAACAAGAACGTCATCGGGGGTCTCGGATTCAGGTTCATCTGGGTTTCCCTTCGGAAGCTTGCCCTGACTCTACGCCCGGCGCACCCGTCGACACAATCTATTTGTGCTGCTGCCTGCTGACTGTTGGCTTGATCGGGCCGCTAGCCGGCCTGTTCGGTCTTTCCCTTCTTCAATCAGAGCGAGCCACCTAGCACCTCTCACTGCCTGGAACGCCGGCTCTTCCCTCTCCGCTCATTCAAGCAGAATCCTCTTTACTCCGCTCGACGCCAGGACTATCCTCTGGCAACGTAGGCCCACTCGTCGCTTTCAGTTAGGCCCATTAGTCGTCCGAAATCCATGGAGGTAATCTATGAAGCTTCCTATAACTTTGCTTGCCGCGGCACTCGCGGGAGCCGTCATTTGCACCCTCCCCGCTGGCGCCAAATTGAATTCCCTGAGCAATCCACAGGAAAAGAAAGAAGCGAAAGAAACAAAAATGCAGGGTAACGTGGTGCGAATCTACACGGACTCAAAGACCATGGACATTCGCGGCGGCTCTTCGGCCCAAGCTCAGGAAATGCGGAAGATCGCTTACGATGACTCGACCACGTGGACCAATATGGGCAAGCCAGGAAAGATGGAAGACGTTAAGGAAGGCTCTTTCGTAATCGTTCTCGGCCACCTTCAAAAGGACGGGTCGCTTCACGCGACACGTATTGACTTGCGTCTGCCACGGTAATTTCGCATTCGTTACACGCGCATTGCAGACCGCTTTCGCCCTGAATGTCGCGCAAGCCGCTAAAACAGCGGTACCAGAGGTGGGCTGCAGCACCGGCTCGCCATCTTAGGAGTTTGTGGCAAGCGCTTCGAGCCGGTGTTTTGCTGCGCGCGCGGTTTCGCGCAACAACGGATCGGGGTGCTCCAGGCACTGATTTAATTGGGTCTCTAGAGACTTCATTCCAAGCATTCCAATCGCATAGGCACCGCACGATTTCAACCACGGGTCATCACTCGAGACCAACGCCACTACGGCCTGCTCGCGATTCTCTACTTTCGCGCGCATCAGCCGTTCCCCAATTGCGGCGCGCTCTTTTGCGCTGACTTTTCCGTCAAGCAGCGGCACAAGCATTCCGCGCACCTGCGCCTTCAAGACATTTTCCAGGAATTCCAGTGAGTTGTCATAGAGGACCGCATTCTTGGATTGCAATCCAAGATACACCGAGTGCAAATCCAGGTGCGGGTGCAGAAGTCCCAATAATCTGAAAATTCTCTCCAGATCCTGCTGGATGGATTCTTCTAGCGCCCGCGAGACTTGTTCATCGGACCCTGAAATGTTTAGCGCTTCGAGAATCTGATATGAGCGGTAGTGGCCCAGAATTTCTGCGGCGAGCACCGTTTCAAGCAGTTGCGTGTCCAGTTCAATTTCGGGATGAGCCTGGTGAATCTTGTTGAGCGCACTTATCACTTGGAAACGGAGAGACGTATCCGTCTCCAACAGATTGTCCGTAAGCGAAAGCACAGCTTCCGGAGTGCCGATCAAGACCAAGATAGGGGGAATGGCTTTGCGCATTTCGATCGGGAGTGAAGCATTTGAAAGGCAATCTCCGAGGAGCGGGACTCCGCGATCACCCAATGTGGCGAGCGCTTGTGCGGCTTCGGCAGCGAGTTCGCGATTCGAAAGAAACTCCAAGAGTGCAGGCCCGAGCGACATGTTTTTGAGCTTACCCGCGGAGCGGAGAGCTTCCTGCACCACGATTGCGTCTGGATCGTGAAACAGAGTGGAAAGGAGGGGTTGGAAGTTGTCAGGGAGCTCGCCGAGAAGACGTGCGACTTCGACGCGAGTGCGCTGGCCTTGCTCACCGGCTTCGCGCGACATTTCTTCGAGGATCCGGCGAGCCGCCTCGATGCTCTGCGCCTCGCCGGGCCGCGCGAGATAAGCGGCGACAGCGGACCGTACCGAAAAATCGGCAAAATCGCCAAGTTCGGCGAGAAGCGTCAGGGGATCGAAGTTGTCGTGATATACCAGAAACAACATGGCTTCGGTGCGGACGGCGGGGTCGGGATCCTTGAGCAAACGTTCGACGGCCGGGCGGACGGATTCGTCTCCGGCAGCAGAAAGGATGGAAATGGCTTTCTGGCGAACTTCGGGTGCGGGGTGATTGAGGAGTCCGCGAATAACAGGATGGGCGGCACGTTCGCGCTCCACCTCGAACAGACTCAGGGCATACAGAATTTCGGCCGGATCAGCAGCCTGAGTCTTGCTGGCCAGGAAGTCGACGGTGAAGTGGTCCAGCGCAAGCGTGGACGCTCGATCCGCGTCGAACCGACGCTGGCTAATAGAAGCTTTCAGGGCAGAGACGTATTGTTTTCCAGAGATGTAGACAGCCACGAGCCAGCCGAAGGTGAGGAGCATGGCGACCCAACTGATTTGTTGCGGCGGCATATGGAGTTGCGCGGCAAAGATGAGGACTACCAGGCCGGCCAGGCCGTCGCCAAGACGCCAGACGACGGTGTCTATAAACCACTTGGCCTGTACGCGTGCGTAATGAGGGAGGGGGAGATAGAGCAGCTCGATGGTAGAGCGGTCGATGGAGTACCGCAAGACCTGATCGCTGCCTTTTAGAAAGAGCGCCGCGGCAACAGTTCCCCAAATAAGCAGGCCAGCGGAGCCGCACAGTACGGTTATGGGAAGCAAGAAGAGCATGCGGCCAATGCCGAATCGGCGGAGGAGACGCGTGGTCAAGAGCAACTGACACAACAAGGAAAGGAGACCGGCATAGAAATAGAAATCGCCAAAAAAAATGGCCAGGGCGTCTTTGCGCACGCTGAACTGCTTGGCCAATGCCTTGAACTGCCAGCCGGTTAGCGTCGTGGCAAAGGATGAAATGCAAATCACAACGGCAATAGCGCGCAAGTATGACGAAGAAAAAATCGAGTGGAGGCTGTCTCGAAAATCCTTTTGACCGGTTCCTGCAACTCCCATGGCGGATTGGTTGGAAGCGTCTAGCTGAAGCTTGCCGCCTTTCGACACAATGGCCATCAATACGGAGCAAGATGCGAGGAGGAAGGCCATCGCCAGAAGGAGGCTTTCGGTCCCGAAGGTCTTGGCGAGAATTTTTGACAGATAGCCGGCGAAAATCCACCCACAGATGGCACCGCCGCCGACCATGCCGAAGATGCGCTTGGCTTCGCGTGTGGTGAGCAAAACATTCGCAAGAGTCCAGACTTGCGTGGGCGCTAGAACGCCAAAGATGCCCACCCAGATATAGAAGGTAGGGTAGAGCCATGTGGGATGGGAGCGCAGGGCGAGGAGCCAAAAAAAAGCGCAGGTGACCGCGAAGAAGAGCGGGCTTTTGACGAGAAGACTCTGGAAGGAGACCCGCTTGCCGAGGCGCAAGTACGCGATGACAACGAAACCAACCAGCACGCCGCTGGCGATGTCCGCGTAAGGCAAGCGGACTGCCTCGAATTGCGCTAGGAAGAGAGCGTCGCGGGCCACTTTTCCGATGACGTAGGCACTTATGGTGAGGAACAAGCAGGAGCTCAGCAGGATTCCGCGCCCCAAATCTCCGGGATGTATATTGAGTGCGCGTTCAATCCACCGATTCATCGTGCCACTGTTCCGCTGGCACCGTCACACCGCTTGCGGTTTGGATTGGAGTTGGGCATTCGAGCAATCCACGGAATGCGCTCTCTGTCACGCGAATCAGGAGGGCCCAGACGCTGGTTGGGACAACAATACCGGAAGAGGGTGAAGTATTCTAGCCGCGCGCGACGTGCGGGAACGGATTACTCCCCCGCCGGAGCAGGCGAAGAGGGCTTCTCTTCAAAGAGCACTTCTTCCGAATCCAGATACACGGCAACAAATTTTCGGGCATCGCGAATCTCGAGGGCCGACGCGCGTCCGCCGCGCCAATAAGTGGAGAGCATACCGGTGTCAATGAGGAAGATGCGCCCAGCAAAGCGCGAGCGAATCCGGGCTGTCCGTTGCACGGTATGTCCGACGACAATGTGTTTCACGTTATACGCATCCAGAATTTTTCCGACCTGCGATGAACCTTCTTCTTCGATCCACTGATCGTAGCCGCGGAACCAAAGCGGGCCATCTTCGCGCATGCTGAGCGAGTTGCCGAAGCCGAGAATGTGGTCGAACTTAGCTTGCGAGTCCGGTTCGCGAGTCTTTTTAGACGCTCGCTCGGCATGTAATTGCGCCTGAACGGCGGCGACGATTTCCTGAAGCGTGAAAAACGGCAAGACAATTTTGCGGGAGACCAGGTACTGTTTTATAGAGTCGAATTCTTCGATTTCGTCATGAACCTGCGCGTTGATCTGATCGAGCTTCGTGGAGATGAGAGCGGAGTCAACTCCTCCATGCACAAAAACAATACCGCTGATTTTCGAAATTGCGGCATGGCTCCGGATCCACTTGCCATAGATTCCGGCGGGGCCGAAGACTTCGTTGTGTTCCAGGAAGCCCAGCGGATGTTTGGCTATCCATTCTTCTTCCGTGGCGGGAAACACGGGCGGCTGTAATGTCAGAAGCATGTCCGCATGGCTGGCGCGCCAGGCAGCATAGTCGTGATAGGCGGCCTTTCGCCGCTTTTCCGATTCAGCGTCCGCATAATGCGCGTAGTCTTCCGTCGAGACGTAGCGCAGGTCTCCTACTAGATTCATGATTTCGTGGTTGCCGAGCAGGGGGATGATCTGGCCGCCCGCATTCGACGCCATTTTTTCCAGGGAAATAAGGAAGTCCATGGCCTCTCGACCTTTAGCGCCGCGGTCAATGAGATCTCCGGTTTGAACGAGCGTGGACTTTGAACCTGTCCACCGGTGCTGCGCGTCGATCAGGCCCACACGTTTGAGGATCGCGCAGAAGGCATCGAAATCGCCGTGAACGTCGCCGATGGCGACTATGGTCGTATCCCGCAACTCTTCGGCGGGATTTTCCGACGCGCTCGACGGCTTTGAGAGAAGCACCCCGGCTGAGAGGACTGAGAGGTGCATGACGATAAACGGAAGGAAAATCCGACGGGCACGTGGCCGTATACGAAGAAGCGACTTCATGGTCTCTTGAACGCGCAACGGAAAAAGATCGTTCGGAAAGGAGAGCATGTTCTGCAGCGGGTCTCCATAAACGAAGGCATGTTAGGTCGAGCCGCCAAACATGTCAATTGTGCGCCCCGTTTCTTACCCTCCAACACGCCAGTCGAATAGCTTTGATTCCTCCGTAACACCCAGCTCCCCGCAATTCAGCGATTGGCTAAGACGACATCAATCGCTGGCATTTCGGCTCCCCGGATGGCGAGCTAGCTTTCTCTGGGGGCCGCCAGGTACAGGGAAAACGACCGACATGGTTCCCAAACACCCGGAGCGAGTCTTTCCGAACCCAGGACGCCAGAGAGCGAGACCTTTGGATAGTACTCGGCAAGTGCCCGCCCGATCTGAGCCTGGAGACGGCCAGCTGGCTCTCCGCCGCAATGATGCCTGCACTGGTGGCGAATCCAGGGATAAGGAGTATTGACGGTCGCGGTGGATTCGGTTTAGCTGAACGCGTGCGCGCTCGACTGACATTGGGCATTGCTCTCCTCTCTATCATGGCTTTGCTGGGGTGGTGGCTGTCGCGCACCCAGCGCGCTGCGCAACCACCAGCCGCCACCGATGCTAAGCCCGCTGTGATTGACGCCGCCGACCCGCCTATCGCCGGCACTTCGTCCGCCTTGGCGCCCACGAACATCTACGCGCACAACTTGATGCTACGCAAGGGGCCGACCGGGTTCCGCGTGTACGTACGCTGGCTCCGCGGGCAGATGGCGCGCACCTCGCGTGATACTAATCCCTCTTTAGATGATCCAGAATCGTTTTACATAGACGTGAAGAACGGAGTGATTCACACCAACGTCGGAGATCTTGCGAACTTTCTTAACGAAGGAATTAGCAATTCGCCGTTGAAGAATGTGAAGCTTTCTGGCGACGGAGATCAGCTGAAACTGAAGGGCACACTTCACAAAGTGGTGCCTCTGCCTATCGAAGTAATTTCCACTATCGGAGTCGCGCCAGACAATCGCATTCAAATTCACGTGACAAAAATAAGTGTGCTAAAAATTCCCTTCAAGAAATTGTTGGCCGGGTTCAATGTGACGGCTGCCAGCCTTTTTCCCTCAACCGATATTCCCGGCGTAGAGGTCAAGGATAACAACATCTTCCTGGATACAGGTAGCGCCGCTCCACCGCCGCATATCCGCGGCCGGCTTACCAGCGTGCGCATCATCAATCCGGACTTCCAGCAGATCTACGGCAACGCTCAGGAAGATGTAGCGCGCGTTGAGCAATGGCGAAATTTTATGCACCTGCAAGGTGGCACCATCGATTTCGGGAAGCTCACCATGCGGCACGTCGATTTGATGATGGTGGATTTGTCGAAGAACGCTTGGTTCGATCTGGATCTGACGAATTATCAGGATCAACTGGTGAATGGATACACGAGAATGACTCCTGAAGCGGGCTTACAAATTTTTATGCCCAGCCTGGAGGAGATTCCAGCGGACAAGAAGAACCACAAGATCAGCATGGAGTGGATGAAGCACCGCAATCTGCCGCCTCCTGCTGACATTACATCGCGCTGAAGCTTACGTTGCGGCTGGGCAACCTACCGAATATCGAAGGGTTTCGGGGTCGAACCGGGAAAGTACGGCGATGCTATGCAACGGTTCTGCACCCAAGAACGAATCAGTGTCGGACTTCTTTTCACCTCTGCCGAATCGTGACATCAGAGGGAATCACATCGCAGGTCGTGCCGGAATCGAGCCAACGATTTCGCCTGCCCCTTCCTCAGTTCCCAATCTTCGCCGCATTTCTCCTTCCCACGTTTTCTAAGACACAAAGGCCGTGTCGACCCGTCCTTGATCATTCGGAATGCCGCTGCGGAGGCGACCCAAGACGTGCAGCGGCGTAAAGCATACGGCTGCGCGAATACGACATTGCCATTTGCACGAGCGCCGCATTCGGCTTCAAATTGCCAATGCCGCCATCAGGTTGCGCCATGTGCCTGCCCCCTTAGTCCAGCGCAAGAATATGTTGCAACCGGAAGCTTTCCGGATGGCGAGCGGAAGCCATCCTTGACTGGCATCGATTGTTTGGTGTGCCGGCATGCAAAATTTAGACCCTTAGCGAGCCACGGAACGCCCTAGCGGCATAGTAAGATTCCGCACCGTTGTGATACACGAAAACAGTGTCGTAGCGGCGATCACAAAAGAGGGCGCCGCCGAGTTTTCTGATATCAGAAGGTGTTTTCACCCAGCTCGACGTTTTCGTATCGAAATCTCCAAGTTTCTGCAACTCTCGATATTGTTCTTCGGTTAAAAGCTCAATGCCCAAGGCAGCTGCCATATCAATAGCGTCATCTTGTGGTTTATGTTCTTTCCTTGAGTCCAGCGCTTCCCGGTCGTAGCAGACACTTCTGCGGCCTTTAGGACTTTCCGCTGAACAATCATAAAAAATGTATTCGCCCGTCTTTTTATCATGACCAACAACATCCGGTTCACCGCCAGTTCTTTCCATTTCATTGAGTGACCACAGTTTTTCAGCATTAGTTTCCAGCTTTGCTTGCACTTTATCCCATTCAAGATCTTTATGGCGGTTCATGTTTTTCTCAAAACGGGCTTTCAATGCTCTGAGTAGTTCTTTACGTTGTTCAGGTGACAAGCCCTTTTCATTGCTGTTAATGTTTCGCGCTTTTGTTGCTCTCATAGCCGTCGCTTCCCGCCTTTCTTATCTGTTACTCCGCTGCGTGCCGCCACATGGGTTTTTTCGGCTTGACTTTGGCTTCTTATCAATTCGCAGTTTCCACGCCGTTCGGAGTGCACCCGTCAGTACATCCTCGCTTGCCGCCGCCAGGCGAATATGCGTGTGTCCCATCTTTCCCCAGCCGCCAGGAATCGGCAGGAAAATCTCGGGCGCCTCCTCCACAAACGCCGCCTGCTGCTCCAGCGTAAGCATCAGATTTCCGTACCCCCTAGCTTGCGAGGCCAGCGAAGCAAATTTCCTGCCTCCCACACGAAAAGCCGGCAATCCCACGTGGGAGTACTCTTCCACCCCCTCCAGGCTCAGCGCAATCCTGCGAAAGTCTGCTGCGGTCATCGGGTGACTCCGTAGATTACCAAGTATGGGACCATCATCGGACGCATATGTATACTGCTCCGGGCCGAATCATGGGCAAGCCTTCCGCTAAGGCTTTGTGGAAGAAGCTTTCGGGAAGAGTTGCCGACAACTCGCGAAGGGTCAGCCCCTCTCCGTCGTCGGATAGAATGCTGACAAATACAAGTCTGAGCTCTTTTGAAGACCGTTCAAGATCTGTGCGCGCTTCGGTTTGAAAGCGACAGGAAAGAACCATGCAACTAGGATTCATCGGAACTGGCGAAATCACATCATCAATCGTCACTGGCCTGAGCTCGCCTGGCGTGCCAGCTAAGGGGCTTGCCAATCGTTTCGATGGAATATCTGTCGCGTTCTGTAACCAGGAAGTTCTCGACCATTCCGACGCAATCGTGCATTGCATGTTCCCGGGACGGCCGCGGTTTAGCCTATTGTTACTGTGCCAGCACTCCAGGAACAATTCCTTTATCAAGCGTGAAGGTGGAACCGACGGTGCCCACGACGGCAGACTTGCGCGTCAGTCCGGCGCGTTGCCGCAGCCGATAGACCGCTTCTATGCCGGTACAATGTGCGCCCAGAAGGTTCGCGACTTTGAACTGTTTGAATTCGTCGCCGGTCCAGTCCAATTGCTCGTCGCTGGCCGGGAATAAGTGCAAACCGCCGATGATTGCGTGGACGGGACGCATGGGAAAATTTGTGCCTGCGTACGTCAGGATGTTGATGACTCCGGCGTGCCCGCAACCCGTGACTACTACCAAGCCTTGCGTCGTGTTGAGCACCAACGATTGGTCCTCGGGAATAGTGTCTTCAACCAAGCCATTCGGCATCTGCACTTTTCCGCTCACGCTCCAATTGCGCTCCGGATATCTACGAGGTACGGGCCCGGTCAGCCACGCACCCGGGAAGATGTCACTGCTGTCGGAATGCTCGATAAATTTTCCTCCCGTGGCTTCGTACTCTTTGCGAATAGCGATCATCCGGTTGTCCTCGCCATCGGCAGACGGCCGGCTGTAAAAGATTCCCTTGGCGACATACACGACTGACATGGCGGCCGGATTCTTTTTCATCATCGCGCGTCGCAACGTGAGCAGGCCGGTGACGTGGTCCCAGTGGTTGTGGGTGAGAATCACTTCCCGCACGTCCGAAAGATCCACATTCAGATCGCGTGCATTCTGCAATACAGTGTCGGGATGAGCTCCGGTGTCCAGCAAAATACGATGACCATCGGCTTCAACCAGCGCGGAAAACCCCCACTCTCCCAAACCCGTCGGGCTTCCCACAAGCATGGTGGAGAGCAACGTGATTTTAAGAGTGCCGATCTGTGTCGCAGGGGTGATCGGGCCTTGGACGAGGGCCCCAGCCAAAGCGGGTCGAGGGACCGTCGCTGGAAGACAAAAAAGAACGACAGCGGTGACGATGGCTACGCAATCTAGACGGGTTTTCATATTTGACTTTCAGCCCTCTTAGCCCGGCCAGCTTACCAGCAATTTTCGTGCGAAGGGCGACACGGAAATAATGAAAACAGAGACGGCGTGTTTGCAATGGGCTCGCTCGACTGAGACTCGCCCGGTAGCAGAATGCTTTTCCCTTCCCACAAGCCAAGTCCCAAATCTCACAAAGCCTCGGTTTCCTTGCTCAAGCCACCCTGGATCACTACACTAACGTCAACTCAGGAGGACTCCCATAAAACTCTCGGTCTTCTGCGGAGTGAGCGTCGACGGCTTCCTGGCTCGCCCGGATGACGCGCTCGACTTCTTGCCCACGGGTGAGCAGGAGCCTCACGGGTTCAAGGAATTCCTCTCCAGTGTCGACGTCGTCGTGATCGGCCGCAGGACCTTCGATGTCGTGCTAAAACTCGGACACCTGGCACTTTACGGCAAGAAGCCTGTGATTGTGCTGAGCAGCCGTCCGCTCGATTTCTCGTCGGTCAAAGGCGGCGTGGTAGAGGAGAAGTCGGGCGAACCGACCGAAATCGTAAAGCAGCTCAAATCCCGAGGCTTCAAACACGCTTATATAGACGGTGGCATCACGATTCAGCGATTCCTCGCGGCCGGATGCATCGACCGATTGGTGATCACGCGCGTGCCAGTACTGATCGGAGCAGGCATCCCGTTGTTTGGTCCAGTGCCGCGCGACATCAGTCTTCGCCACGTCGCGACACGCAGCTATGACGGGGGACTCGTGCAGAGCGAATACGAGATTGGCACTAAAGGATTGTCGCAATAGCGACCGGTGGCGGTATGGCTGTTGTCGTTTTCATTCGCGGCATCAACGTCGGCGGACACCGGACCTTTCGCCCAAGCGTTCTCGCAAGGGAATTGGGCGACTATGGTGTCGTGAATGTCGGAGCTGCCGGCACCTTTGTCGTTCGCAAACCTGGATCGAGAGCAAAATTCCGCGCAGCCCTGCTGCGCAAGTTGCCGTTCAAGGGGGCAGTTGTGCTCTGCGACGGTCGTGATCTTATCCACTTGGAGACGGAGAGTCCGTTTGGAGCCGAGCCGGCGCGCCCCGACACAGTTCGATTCGTCAGCATCCTGTCGAAAGCCGGAGGCCTGCGCCCTGCCTTGCCAGTCACATTTCCACCCGACGGGAAGTGGTTCGTGCGAGTGATCGCGTCCAAGAACCAATTCGTCTTCGGGGTGTACCGTCGCCACATGAAGACCATTGGCTATCTTGGCCGGATCGACAAGCTGTTCGGTGTGCCGGCAACCACACGCAACTGGAACACGATCCTCGCCGTCGTGCGGATTTTGAAAGGCAAGGAGAAGAAGTCCGCTGATCAGAGCCCCAAAAATGGCATCCGGAGTTGATGGAGGGACGATCCAAGTCTGACGGAAAAATCGCTTAAGCTACCGAGAATGAATATCCAGTCTCAGTGCAACAGACCACCATTTTCCGGCGGTCGCTTCCGACTTGCCGACCATCCGCTCACAAGGCTAGCTCATCGAGGCCCGAACTAGACAGCCGTCTGCCCAGCTATGCTGATCCAGACAAGCGCATGCTTTTCACTCGGCGTAAGCGTGTGAAACGGGCCTAGAATGTATCCCTTTAGGAAGGCCGGCATGGTCAATAAGCCACGAACAAGGATAACGAGGCGCAACTTCGCTGGAATATGCGTCGGCGCGGCCGCCGCGGGCCCCAGCGCGCTCGATTCTATTTCGCGAGTTCAAGGTCAAGCAATCTCGACACCGACGGGAAGCGCTAACATTGACCAGAATCCAATTCGGCGCAGAGGCACCGGCTTGCGTGCGCTAGATATTGCTCGCGCCTGCCCTGGTTTGACGCTGTTTTCGCCGCTGGCAGGCGACGGTATTGTCTATCTCATCTCTCTGGATGGCAGGCTAGTCCACACCTGGAAGATGCCGTACCCTCCTGGTCTTTACGGCTACTTAACCGAGAAAGGTACTCTCTTCTACAACGGGAAAATACCCAACGACACGTTCCTGGGCAAAGCGCCGTTCAAAGGGGGCGTGGCCTTGGAAGCTGATTGGAATGGCAAGGTGCTCTGGGAGGTGCGTTACCCCAATCATCATCATGATGGCAGGCTACTCAAGAACGGGAATGTCCTTCTCCTTTGTGCAACTGAGCTCCCGGATGAGATCGCAAAAAAAGTACGAGGTGGGCGACCGGGTACAGAGAAGAATGGGAAGATTTGGGCTGACTATCTGGTGGAGATCACCAAAGATGGCCGGACGGTCTGGGAATGGCGCAGCTGGGAGCATCTCGATCCCGGAAAAGACATAATCACGGAGATACAAGGTGATCGTTCGGAGTGGACTCACGGCAACGCGGTCACGGAGCTTCCTGACGGCGACCTGCTTGTGAGTTTCCGCGAGATTTCGACGATCATCAAGATCGAGCGGCGAACCGGAGGTATTGTGTGGAAGCTTGGTGCGCCGCCGCTTTCAGGCCAGCACGCGCCCACGCCGCTGCCAAATGGCAACATTCTGATCTTCGACAATGGCGCTCACCGCTTGGACGAGAGCTTTCCTTTTTCCCGAGTCCTAGAGGTAAATCCTCGAACAAATGACATTGTGTGGAAATACCAAGAAGGTGTTCCTTCGAATTTTTTTAGTCCGCGCATCTCGAACGCCGAGCGCTTGCCGAACGGAAATACATTGATCAACGAAGGGTGGTTCGGACGCTTTTTCGAGGTTACATCGCAAGGTGAAGTCGTTTGGGAATACGTAAATCCCTATTTCGGTCCCGCGAGCGAAACGGCAAAAGCGCAGAACAATAATGTTTTCCGCGTATACCGCTATACCGATAAAGAGATCGCAAGATCGCGGGTGGCAATATGAACGGGAAGACACGATCGCGTCCTTGCAGCCTTGACTGACGCATGCTTGCCCCGACGGAAAGCCGCTGAAGCATCGCCGAGATTCGACTCATCAGATCGATTGCACATCTCCTTCGGTCCTCGCCATCGATTGAGCGCGGATGACGGCTACTCGGAACGTAACGCCGAAGGATTCGCAGTCTCGGATTGTCGAAACTCGTAAATATGTACCCATAGGCCAGCTATATCGGCCAGTCGACGCTCACGGCTGGACGTTGGTGACGCCTTCGGCGCCGGGCTTCGGGAAGTGCTTTTCGTACCAGGCGATGGAACGGTCGGTCCAATCAATCTGATGCTTGACCTCCTGGAGGCCGTGGCCTTCGCGAGGGTAGCGGACAAAAACGGCCTCCGTGCCGACGTCTTTCAGTCCGATGAAGAATTGCTCGGCCTCAGCGATCGGGACGTCGTTATCGTTTTCGCCGTGAACGATGAGTGTCGGCGTGTGGGCTGCAGACACATATTTCAGGGCCGAGCGCTTCCAGGCTTCATCCATCAGCGTGCCCTGATGCAAGAATTGGCCGAATTCCATTTCTTCATATTGGTTGTAGTAAGTCATGTAGTTGTAGCTGACCAGATTCACGATTCCGGCCGTGGGAATCGCCGCCTTGAACTCATTCGTCTGGGTGATGAGCCATTCGGTGAGTTGGCCGCCGTAGCTGACGCCTTCGATGCCCAGGCGCTCGCGGTCGATCCAGAGATTTCGCCGCACTGCCGCGCTAACA
>JBKOXA010000063.1:0-29921 GCA_046724685.1 Acidobacteriota bacterium
CAGTAAATCAGCGCGATGGTGGCAAAACTCAAGAATTCAACAGCCGGGTAGAACAGCGCGTAGGCAAGAATCGCGTCGCGCCAAGCAAGCATATTGGCGCGGTTCCGGCGTTCAAATTCCTGCATCGCCTGGTGCTCGCGGTTGAACAACTGAACCACATGCATCCCGGAAATATATTCCTGAAGGAACGCATTGATTCGCGCAATCGCGGTACGGATTTTGCGGTTGGCTTCGCGAACGTAGTGCCGGAAAACAAACGTCACCAGTAGAATTCCCGGCAAGACTGCCAGCGTATCCAACGCCAGCCGCCAGTCTTTCTGGAAAAGAAGTACGGCCATCACTACAAGCAGGAACAGGTCATTGATCATTGTGACCACGCCCGCCGCGAAGAGATCATTTAAGGCATCGACGTCCGTCGTGACCCGCGTCACCAGCCGCCCCACCGGGTTGCGGTCGAAATAGCTCATCGGCAGGCGCTGCAGATGGCTGAAGATGCCGCTCCGCATGTCATACATCGTCTGCTGACCTACGCGCTGCATGATGCGAATCTGCGCGTATTGCGCCAGAAAATCGAAAAGCAGAACAAAGAAATAGATTGCGGCAATCCACAGGATTCCGTTCCAGGCCTGATTCTCGCCAACGAGCCCCTTCATGGCCGGCACGAAATACCGGTCGATCGCGTTTTGGAACAGGATCGGCGGCGCGAGCTCAAGCGGCGTGACAACCGCCACCAGCCCCAGCGCAAGTACCACCCACCACTTGTACGGCGCCATATACCGCAGCAGCCGCCGCATCAAGCGCGAGTCGTATGCCTTTCCAAGCGCCTCTTCTTCGTGAAGATTACTCATGCGCGTTCCAGCTCTTCTTCCAAAAGCTGCTTTTGGTACAAATCGGCGTAGTAACCGCCAGCGGCCAGCAATTCATTATGAGTGCCGCGCTCCGCGATTTTGCCGTCTAGCAGCACTACGATTTGATCGGCGTCGCGCACCGTCGAAGTCCGGTGTGAAATCAGAATCGTGGTGCGGCCCGCCATAATGTCCTTCAAGCGGGTTAGAATGCGCTCTTCCGTCTGCGTGTCGACGCTGGAAAGGGCATCGTCCAGAATCAAAATGCGCGGGTCGCGAATCACCGCGCGGGCAATCGCTGTGCGTTGTTTTTGTCCGCCGGACAGTGTAATGCCACGTTCGCCGACAACCGTGTCGTAGCGCTTTGCGAAATCCTGGACGTCTCCGTCCAGGTTGGCAATTCCTGCAGCTTCCCGCACCTGCTCTTCGGTGAATTCCGGCAATCCAAACGCGATGTTGCCGCCAACCGTTTCGCCAAAAAGATACGTATCCTGGGGCACGAAACCGATCGCGCCGCGAAGAGTGGCCAGCGGCCATTCCCGCAAGGGCCTGCCGTCAAGATAGAGTTGCTTGTCCGGCGCTTCCCACAGCCGTGCGATCAGCGCGGCCAGCGTGGTCTTTCCGCTGCCGGTCGGCCCCACGATCGCGAGCGTCGAGCCCGCCGGAATCTTCAGGTCGATGTCTTCGAGCACCGGATGTGATCCGTTTGCATTACCATTCGTGTTCGCCTTTTCTTTGGAGCCATTGCCGGAGAGTGTGGTCGGATAGGTGAACGTCAAACCCCGAAACTCGATTTCTCCCGCGGGTTGTGTGCCGGGAGCGATCTTCGCATCCGAATCATCGATGTTCGGCTTAGCAGCCAGAATATAGCTGAGCCTTCCCATGGACGCGGCTCCGCGTTGAAAGATATTGGTCACCCAGCCGAGCGCAATCATCGGCCAAACCAGCAGCGTCAAATACGCGTTGAAGGAAATCAGCGCGCCGAGCGAAATCTCTCCGCGAAGCAATTGGTGTCCGCCTTGCCACAGCACGATCAGGAATGTTGTGCCGATCAGCGCCTGCAGTGACGGCATGAACATGCTCCACGTACGGATCAGCTTGATGTTTCGCGCGACGTATTCGCGATTCGGCTCGTCGAATCCGCGCCGTTCCGCTTCTTCCTGTGCGTACGCGCGCACCACACGTACGCCAGACAAATTTTCCTGCACGCGTGCCGTCAAAGTAGCCAGAGCCGCTTGGATTCGTTCGTACAGATCGTGAATCGTCCTTCCAAAGAACCACACCGCCACCGCAACCACCGGAGCGGGAAGGAGCACCCACAGGGTAAGCGACGCGGACAGCGCAATCATCACCACGATGGCAAAGATCATCGTCACGATCGTCGTTGCGCTGTACATGATTCCTGGCCCGAGCACCATGCGCACCGCGTTCAGGTCGTTCGTCGCGCGCGACATCAATTCGCCGGTGCGATTGCGCACATAGAACTCCGGCTCGAGCAATAGCAACCTCTTCAGCAAATCATTGCGAATGTCGAATTCGATGTCGCGGGAAACGCCGATCAGCTTCCAGCGTGCCATGAAAGACAAAAATCCCTTGATGCTGACGCACGCAATTACCACCAGGCAGTAGATGCCCAGGGTTCGGCGGCTGCCGGGTTCGTAAAAGGGAATTGAACGGCTCAGCGCCAAGCCCGTCACAGCGGGAAGTAGCACCCGATCGTGGCTTGAGGCCGAATGTTCAAACGGAACGGCATTTCCCGCCAGTGTGTCCGTGATGACGCCGGTCGCCAGAGGAATAACGTTCCCCACAACTCCCATCAGCAATACGACGAGGAGGCCGATCACGATGGACCAGGTGTATCGCCGCAAATACGGCATCAAGCCGCTCAGGTCCTTCTTTGGCAGCGTCGCCTGTGCCTTTTTTTCAGCGGACTTACTCACCTGAGTTGCGACCTCGCATTGGAGAGCGTGGGCGACTCCGTCAGGAACTGCTCGTAGGTGCGATCCAGGGACTGATAGCGCTTCGTCTTTGCATTCCAACGCACACCGATAGGCAACACGTGCCTGTCGTCCATGCCTTTCACCGGAGTCAGGTACAGGGTGAGGCCCTTTTCAGCGTCCTGTTCGAATTGCAACCGCCAGCCGGTCACGGGTTCGATCGGCGTCATGCCTAGGTAGCCCTTCGCATTTTTCAAGTGTTCATCGCAGCGAAAAACCTCGGCCCACCTGCCGTCTTCATTTTGTGCAATCACGGCGCGGGTAACAATCGTCCCAGGGATATTGTCCTTGGGGGTTTTGGGCACCACGTTGGCAACCAGAACTTGCTGTTTGCCGGTCTTCGCAAGATCGCCATACACGAGCACTTTCGTTTCCGCGCCAAGAAGCGCATCGGCGGCTGCCTGAATCTCCGCAGGCACGGCCGGTTCGGCTGGTTTCGCGGCTGCTGGCGCCTCCTGTTTCGGCGTGGGGGTGGTTCCGCAGCCCTGGAAGGGGATCGACATCACAGCGATCAATAGGAAGGAGAAAGCAGGGGAACGTGTCGCAAAATGCGCGGGAGCCATTATCCTTCCAGACGAACATCGCCTCGCATTGTGAGCAGCGTTTTGCATGTTTTTCTGTCCCGGACCGCTAGAGACTCGAGGCTGCCAGCATGATTTCTACGACCCGGCCCGGCTCGCCATCTTTCCCAATCGTGCAGAGCACTTGCATCACCTGAGGCACATCCGGGCCAGCCCAATCAAACGCGTAGTAGAGCAATTCTAGCCGCTGGCCGTCTTTCGTGCTAGGACTCCTCGAGTCCGGCGCGCCGTAAAGCCGCAGCACCCGCGAAACCGTGCTTCCGAGCCGCAGTCCCTTGCCCGTCGCCCATTTAGATACGCCCCGAACTGCTTTGTAACAATCGTTTTTCCGTTGCTCGCCAAGATTTTTCGAAACTCGAACCGACTGGATGATTCCCTGGCGATCGGCATCAACAATCACGAAATCGCCAGAACAGGTATGCCAGGTCAGAGTTTCGCCGCCTCGCCCCTGGGACGCTTCACCCAAAATGATTTCCGCTCGCGAAAGTGACGTGCGACCCGGCAACAGCCCAGCCAGTTTCCATTCGTTGTCGCGGGTGAAATGGTTTCCGGAATGAGGAGACTTCGCCTGAACTGCTCCCGCCTGTGACGTCAGCAGCATCATCAGGCTAACGCTGAGCCAGGATCGCATCGAGCCGCGCTTCAAAATTCTCCTCTCCTTCGCTCCAAAGCTCGTTCCGCTCGACGGGCAGCGCGCGTTCGATAGACTCAACCCAGTTGAATAATAATTGGATGTTCTCTCGTGTCTTTACGGCATATTCTCGACGGTTCCCGTCTACCGACATCCACTGCCGGAAAGTCTTTTCAATCGGATGGTCCGAACTGTCGAAGGGATTAGACGCCGCGCCAGGAGCCAAGATTCCTGCATGGCCTGTAAACAAATGCTCGAATCCTAAATCCACGCTGAAATGCCCGTCGCTCGCGGCCGCCCCTTCGTCGTATTGGAGGCCCCTGCAGATCAGCTCCAGCGGCTGCGGCCCCAAGTTCCATTTCAGCGTTTCGTTTTCAAAGGTCCACAGGTCCCATTGCGCTTCCACAATGTACGCCGTGTCCTCGTGAATGTGCTGCGCGGCAATCGCCGCAACTTCGGCCGCCCCGAAGGTACCTTCACGCATGTCCCATTCTGAGACTGGGCTTTCCGCCGCATCCACTGCCTGGATAATGAGCTCGTCGAAGCTGCTTCGCGGTGAAGAGAGCGGGACGGTGGCAAGAAAACGAACGAATTGCGCGACCATCGATTCCCGCGAGAAATCGCGCGTCCAGATGCGAAGATATGCCCGGTTGGCCATGGAAAGGGAATTATACAAGGCACGCGGAGAAGAGGCGAATCGCGCGTGGGTTGGGTTACCTGGGATCGGAAGGGGGAATTTTCGAAAATTCCGCGGTAATTTCCTGTAGGCGCTTGCGTAGCGATTCCCCGACATTCGAAAAAACATCAGCGCATGCGGCGCGCAGTTTTTCCTCGGCAGTAGCGGAAAGCCCGCTAACTACGTTGCGCGACTGGTGGTCCAACTTCGCAACCGTAGTCAGCAGCCAGGTATTCGAAACATTTTCGAGGCGTGTCTTGTAGTCGCCCGTTGCCGTGTTGCTCAAGTCCGCCAGCGATGCGCGCAGTCCTTCCGTCTGCTGTTCCGTCATCGCTTTCCACGACTCCCATAGCGGCAAGAATCCGTCGCTGATCCTTTCTTGCGCCTGGCGCACTCCGCTGTCCAGTGCGGCGGACATCCCCGCCTGGAACCGCTGCAGAAAACTTTCCTGCTCGGCCGTTAGACGCTGTGCGAGCGCTTCGCGCGAGGCCGTGAGCTGCCGGTTCGATTCCGCGGCGGATTGATTCAACACTTCAGTGAAGCCGTCCAGCTCCAGCCGTGCCTGGCGCTGGATCTCATCCGTGAATGCCGCGGTCGTGGTGTCCGCAGCTTCAGCAAACAGTTCCCGCGCGCGGTCGAACGACTCACGAACCACTTCTTTCAGCTGGTTTTGGGTGTGCCCGACAAAACTCCGGCTGGAGTGGTCGAGCTCTGCCGTGAATTCCGCGGAAACTTCGCCGGCCCGCTCACGCAGTTGGTTGCCGCCCTGCTCCGTCATTTTTTCACTCAGGCTGGTGAGCTGGGTCTGCACTTTCTTCTCGTACCACTCGGCCGTCTTGTAAATCTCTTCGCCCGTGCGGTGACGAAGGTCGCTCGCTTTGCTTTCGAGTTCAGTCAGGTTCCGTTCGATCACGCCTTGCGACGCTTCGTGCAACAACTGTTCCACGCCGCCGAGATTCTCCCGGAATCGCGCCAGGGATTCCGCAAATGCATCATCCGCCGCGCTCCGGATGCGTTCCTGCTGCAAACTCAGCGAGGCATCAAGCAGTGATCTTCCTCCCGCCATACGACCGATCGCTTCGTTGGTCTGGCTGATGTGCGGCTCCACAAGCCCGCGAACCTGCTCGTCGAATTTGCTCACTGCTTCGTCGCTTGCCTCGTCGAACGACCGGCGAACTCGTGCATTCAATTCTTCGAAAAGCGATTCGCTCCGCCGGTGCAATTCATTGCGGTGCAGCGTCAGCACATCGTCTAGTTGCGATTCAAATCCTTCGAGAGCCAGTTGCTGCGTCGTGCCCAGGCGCGACGCGAATTGATCCAGTTGTGAAGCCATTCCATCGGCTCGCGAGATCGCATTCTCCAACCGGCCCGACTGTTCCTGTAGTTCGCTGCTCAGGCTCCCCCGCAGGCTGCTGATTCGCTGTTCGGTTTCCGCCGCGATGGCGCTGGCCGTCTTGCGCAAGGCGGCGACTTGTTGCCCCAGTTCGCTGTTGAGACTTTCCTGAATCTGTGCTCGCAACCCGTCCGCGCTTTGCGTCGCCGCTTCCGCCACGCTTCCTTTCAGCCTGGTAACCGCCATCTCGACGAACTCTTGAATCTGAGCTTGCGCCGATTCGACTTGTTGCGCCAAACGCCCCTGCAACTCGGTTTGCGCGGCGACGATGGCGTTTGTCAGCTGCTCCTGCGCGGCGCCCGCCGTCGAATTCAGTCGTTCGTGATGGGCAGCAAGAGTCTCTTCCTGGCGGCGAGCCTGGCTTTCCAGCACCGCCGACGTCACCGATACGCGTTCCGCAGTACGCCGATCGATATCCTGCGATTGGGTGACGATCCGCCGCGCCACCTCCTCGGCTTCGCGGCAAAGCTGTTGCACGCGCTCGGTAGCGCCCGCGACATGCTGCTCCTGTAAAGCGCGCTGTTCCGCACCGACCTTGGAAATGGAAGCCGCAAGCTCCTTAGTGAGCTGCTCAAGATGCGGCGTCAGCCACTTGGGCAACTCATCTTGAAGCGCTTTCGCCGCTGCAGAATGCACCGCACGCCGCCGATCTTCGCTTTCTCGTTGAACCTGCCCGATCGCGCGTCCCGCCGCGCTCGCCATGTCAGCTCGCGTCGCTGCGAATTTCTGTTCCCACTGCTCGGATGCGGCGCGGTATTCCGCCGCGACCGCCTGCGCGGCAGCTTCGCGAGCAGCCGCGTTGATTTGTTGCTTCGCATCCGCGATCAGGCGCGCAACCTGCCGTGCAAGCTGCAGTGAGGCATCGGTCGTACTGGCGGGACTCGGCATCAGGTGCAGGGTGTCCGCACCGATTGCAGGCGGAGGAATCTCCGCCTCAACAGTGGCTGCCGGGACATCCATCAATCTTTCCGGCAGCGTAGAAGTTTCTTCGTCCTTCGCCGTTGAATGATTTCGCAGATTTGCCGGCGCGGCAAAATTGCCCCAATCTTCCGGCGGAAATCCGATGCCCCATACATTCCCGGGCAGCTCCAGCTCGAGCGCTACTTGAAACAACTGCCGCACCGTCCGCGGCCTCTGAATCCACGCCACCCGTCCCCGAACTTGCCGCGGCGGCTGCCCGGCTTCCGGATGCGGAATCTCCAGTTTCACCCACATATTTTTCAGCACGTAATGTTTTGATTGATAGCGACAGCCGTGGCAATTGATGATCAGACTCGAGGTCCGCTCCGCAAACGCCCGCCCCAGCGCATCCACCCCGGTAACCACCAACGGCACGGCCTGCACAATGCGCGAACTGCGCCTCTTGCGCAGTTCCTCACCTACGTTGATGGCGTTTTCCTGCACCATACCCTTAGGATCGTCGGCACGATCTTTGCCAAACCCGTTCATGTCCGACGCTCTTTCTCCTGCGTATCTCGCCTGTTTTTCGCTGCTTAGCGGCGTTCCGCTTTTTGCGCTTCGTTTGCTGCTGGCGGGTGGGTATCCACAGCGCCCTTTTTCAGGAACGTCCATACCTCTTTTGCTACCCAAATCGGACCGACCAGCAAATAGATCGGGCCCTGGAAAAAGGCAGGATGATTTCCTTCCAGCTTGTGGCCCAGAAACAGCAGCATCCAACCGGCGACAAAAAGCGAGCCGCCCCAGATCCACTTCAGGAAGAGGAGCAACGCGATCCCCGCAAAAATCAGCGGGATTCCGATTCCATGCAGAAGCTTGTTCCAACCGGAAGAATGCTCGTGATCGTATTGCGCCATGTAGTGCGCCAGACCGGGCATAGCGCACCTCCTTGCGACGGGAAAACTCACTGCAGAATTGTGACTGTATACCGAAAAAACTGAAATGGCTAGACTGGGCTAGGAGTACTGCCGACTCGGCCTAGTACGTCTCGCGCTATCTTGAGCTACCCCCGGCTCCGTACGGGTTGCCCGCGACTCAGTCAATCCGCATGACCTGTGCAATCCTGCACCAAGCGGCCGACCGGTTCGTCATCCTGAGCGCATCCGCCAGGGTTTCAGGGTTTTTTTCTACCAACCCCGGGAGGAAAGCATGCACGAGGATCTCAGCCGCCAGTGCTTGTCGCCTGGCTCATCACCAGTGCCAGAAAAACTTCAGCCAGATCAAGACGGCAGTGATCCAGGCTGAGAAAGCAACGTGAATTCCCCACGCGAGCCAGTAGAGCTTTGCACGCCGCAAGGAAAACAGCGCCAGCACCACCGTGGGCAAGCTGGACGCCAGCACGATCCGGCCAAATTGCTGGTTTGCCCTGATTGTCGCGAGCCCGTCGCGCGGATCCTGATGAAGTAAATAGCCAGCAGCGACGACTGAAAGAATTGCCGCCCCACTGGCAAGAATCACCGCCCTGAGGCGGGTGTCGCGCCGAAAGACTGGCGACAATATCCCGACCAAAGTGCCTAGAACGAAGAGGACCATCGCCCGTTCAGACCTCGGCCGCGCGATCCCGCCTATAAATCCCGCCGGCCTTCCATCGCCTTCAGCATCGTGATTTCGTCCGCGTACTCAAGGTCCGCTCCCACCGGAATTCCCACCCCGATCCGCGTCACCCGTACCCCCAGCGGTTTCAGCAGTTTCGACAGGTACATTGCCGTGGCTTCGCCTTCCGCCGTGGGATTCGTGGCAATGATGATTTCTTCTACGGTTCCGCCCTTCAGCCGTTCGATCAATTGCTTGATTTTCAGCTGTTCTGGGCCGCGCCCCTGCAGTGGCGCCAGTGAGCCGCCCAAAACGTGATACATCCCGTTATAGGTTCGCGTTTTTTCAATCGCTAGAATGTTGTGGGGTTCTTCGACTACGCAAATCGTGCGCTTGCTGCGGCTCGCGCCGGTGCAGTAGAGGCAGGGATCGGCATCCGTGATATTTCCGCACACCGAGCACTCACGTATCTTCTCCTTGGCGTCGCGAATCGCGTCGGCCAGCGCCAGCGCATCCTCCGGCGGGAGTCGGAGCAGGTGAAAGGCAAGTCTCTGCGCCGTTTTTTGGCCAATTCCCGGCAGGTGTTTTAATTCGTCGATCAGTCGTTCAACAGGGGCGGCGAAATCTGGCATGCCTTTGTGTAGCACACCCGCATACAACGGCGCAAACCACCGCAAAGTGTGCGGCTTCGCTTGGCGGAACGTGCGCAGAGTCTCCTCGAAAGCGAGCTAGCGGTTAGGCCAGCGCCAGTCCATCCCATCCTTTCAACTGAAGTCCCGGGTTTTGAGAACATCTGCCTCCGGTTTTTTCAGTTGCTTCCGTCATTTCTCGAGCCAAGAAATGGGGGCGGGCAGGCAGGTATCCACGGGAGATATGCGGGCAAACGCCGTGCCTCCGGTGCCACGTCGTGTTTCTGGCGCCACAGCTTCCACGCGTTGGGCTTTCCGAACTCCTTTGCTTTCAGCACAAACACGTCGGCTTGAGGCATGCATTCAGCTTGTACGTCTTTGGGAGGCGTATGCCATGAGCGAACATCAAGAGCCCGAACTCGTCAAATCCGTCAGCGCGGACTCCGCGTTCGTCGCGGTGACCTGCGCAATGCTGCTATACGCCGTGTCGTGGGTCATGGGCTGTTCCACTGCGCCCCATCCGGGAACGGGCGGGAGCAAGAAGGCAAACGAATCCTCGCGCGGACACCTTGCCTCGGGAAAGAACAGTCCAGCGCCGCTATCGGGACGCAAACTCACGCTTGAGAAAATGGCGCAGCGCGCCGCGACTTCTGAGCAATATTCCAACGAAGAGTATGGGGTAGCGCTCGACGCGCCCAAAGGATATCTATTGAAAGAAGGGGAACTTCCGTCCATGGATCGCGGCCTCGGCTATCTTGGGCCGATCCCGATGCACTTTGCCGAACCTGGAGGCGTACGTTTGGTCACAATCGAACCGCCGCCGGGACTCCACCTTGGCACAAATTTCGTGAACGAATTTTTCACCGTCAGCGCACACTACGGCGCATCTGATGCCGTCTGTGCCGACTTCAATATTCCCGAGGAGTCGCGCGGAGCACCGCTTACCCGAACAGTCGATGGCATTGAGTTCCAGGGCTTCCAAGAGGATTCCGCCGCCAGCATGCACGAATACACCGGTACTTACCTTCACGCCTACGCCAACGACACTTGTTACGAAATTGGTTACGGCGTCGCGACCGCCGGCTCAGGCATCTCCGGTGGTTTGAAAGACATCAACGAGAAAAACTTACTCCGCAGGCTGGAAAGAATTCTCGACAACGTTCACATCAACCCGCCAGCCTTCGAGCGAAACACCGACACCGACTAGCCAAATTTTTCTTGTCCTGGGTGCGCGTCTCGTTCCCTACCGTGACTACACGATGGCCAGATGGAAGTTGTCAGCAATCTCGACTCGGGAAGCATACTCAATGTGTATCACGCGTCGGGCGAGTCATTCTCGGACTTCGAAGATGCGTGAACGACCAAGGGCCTCATGCCAATAACGCCGCCGGTCTCGACCGTGCATTTTGTCGCGTCTGGCATAGACGCAATTTCTTGAATTTCAACATCTGTAAGAACGCCGCCAAGATGAGTTTTGGGAATTACTCTGAGCGGCCCGTTGGCCGGCGTCGAATCATCAAGATGAACGCGCAGCGCGAGAACTTGCTCGAGCGCCTCGGTCGGCGCATGCGCTTAGATCACGCCTTCCTTGGCCAGATGGATGTCGGCGATTAGTCGAACAGCTTCGCTCGAAAGGGAATCGCCAGGGGACCCAGAACGGCGCGGGTAATTTCAAGAAGCCGCGAGTCTTCAGCAAGCCTGCGCACCGCAGGGACGCAAAGAATGTGTCTTACGCCGGCGCGGCTTCGTTTCGGTTGGGATTCGAAAAGCTCGGAGGCGAGTGTGGCAATCTCGCCGGCAGAAAAGATGCTAGGAAAAATTCCGTAACCGTGTTCTTGAATAAAGGAAAACGAGGTAGGGGAAGTTCGTTGCGAATGCAAAGGGCTGCGTTTAAAACAGCCCGGGGATTTTGATTCCCGGCATGCCAGGAATGCTTCCCGTGAGGGACTTCATCTGGTTCGCGAGTTCATCGTCCACGCGGCGTGATGCTTCATTCACCGCGGCGCGGATCAAATCCTGCAGCATTTCCTGATCCTTCGATGCGAAGATCTCCGGCTCGACGTGCACTTCCAGAACCTGCTTCTGGCCGTTCATCTTCACGGACACCATGCCGCCACCGGCCGAAGCTTCGACCGCAACCGAGTTTACCTGCCGCTGCAAGTCTTCCTGAACCTGCCGCAACCGGGAAAGCATCTGTTGTAGCGCGTTGACTTCCATCAGGATCTCTCTTCGCGACGCTTCACTTCGGAAATTTTCCCGCCGAAGCGCTGCAGCATCGAGCGCACCAGCGGATCGCGTTCAAACTTCTCTCGCAATTCCTGCGTGCCTGACGCCGCGCGCGACGCATTCGCGGCCGTCGCTGCAACTGCTTCTATCTTAGCACATGCGCGCACGGAGCGATTCAGTACCTTGCTTGCAGTTGCGCGAATTTTCTCCAGCGAGTCGCGTCCTTCCACCATTTCCGCGAACGGACGCTTCTCTGTTGGAAAATAAATTCGCAATTCCGCTCCGTCGAGCTCCCAGCGATGTCCATGCTCGAGCAATTCGCCAAGAAATTTTTGCTGCACCTGAATCGCGCCGCGGATTTCCGCAACCTGTTCTTCGCTCAAACCGCTCACCGCAGGCGAGCCCGCAGGCAATGTTGCAGCCGCGGAAGAAACGTCCGTTTCGGTCCCGCCCTCCACGGCTTTTTCCCTTGCCGCATTCTGCATGGGCTCAGTCTGCGATTCCATCGCAGGAGCTGCGGCCGTCGCGGCTCCGTTCGACTTTGCAAGAGGTTCGGAGCGCTGGCTCCATGGAGGAGAACTAAAAAATCTCGGTGCGGAAGCGCTCCTCGGTGCGGACGACGAACTTGGGCTCGCTGCCGCCGCACTCGCGGCCTCGCTCCTTGGTGACCGCGCCGGCGCGGACGGAGGAACGCTGGCATCCTGCTTTGCGCTCTTCGCCGCGTTGCTGTTGCCGCTGGCATAGCTCAAATCCGCCAGCAATTCTTCGAGCGGCGCCAAACGTCCAGCATGAATCAATCGCAACAAACCCATTTCCAGATGAACGCGCGGATCGGGCTTGCGCCTCAGGTCATCGTCAGTCTGCAGCAGGATATCGAAAAATCGCGTGAGGTCCTCTTCGCTGAAGTAGGCGGCCGCTTTCGCGAGTGCCGGCCGCTGGTCCGGCGTTGCCGCAATCAAGTCCGAATCCGCGCCGCAGACGCGTGCAATAAGCAGGTTGCGCATGTGCCGGATCGCTTCGCGGCAGAAGTGCTGCAGGTTGCGGCCTTCCTTCTGAAACGTGTGCACCAGACCGAGCGCGCGATCCGCCGAACCTTCCGCAATCGCCTCCACCAGTTCATTCAACGCATCCTCTGGAACCACACCGAGCAGTTCCCGCACTTCTTTATCGGGAATTGTGTCGCCGCAATACGCGCGCGCCTGTTCGAGCATCGAAAGCGCGTCGCGCAGGCTGCCTTCGGCCATACGCGCAATCACCGCGACCGCACCGTCCGCAATGGTCAGTTTCTCTTCTTTCGCGATGTATTTCACGCGGTCGGCAATTTCATTGAACGTCAGCGCGCGGAAATGGAAATGCTGCGAACGGGAGCGAATGGTGTCTTCCAGATTTTCCGGCTCGGTGGTGGCCATCACGAAAATTACGCGGTCGGGAGGTTCTTCGAGAGTTTTCAGCAAAGCGTTCGACGCTTCGCCGGTCAGCATGTGCGCTTCGTCGAGGATCACCACTTTGCTGCGCGATGCCGCCGGCGCGTAGCGCACCATTTCGCGCAACTCGCGAATCTGGTCGATACCGCGATTGGAAGCCGCGTCGATTTCAATGACGTCAAGAGACGTTCCTGCGGCGATCTCCTTGCACGAATCGCATTCGCCGCACGGTTCCGCCGTCGGGCCTTTCACGCAATTCAACGCCTTGGCAAGAATGCGCGCGGCTGTCGTTTTTCCCACGCCACGCGCTCCGGAAAAAATGTACGCATGCGCGACGCGGTCATTTTTGATCGCGTTTGCTAAAGTTCCTGTAACGTGCTCCTGTCCGACTAAGTCTTTGAAAGTTTGAGGACGCCACTTCCGTGCAATCACCTGATAGCTCATGAAGGAGAGTGTTGCACGACGCGACGATTCGGAAAAGTTCTAAGTTTTTGAATTCAGCACGCCGCAGGCAAATCCGGGACAACACTGGTTGTCATCGCAAGCCGGCCTGCGCAGACAGACGAAGTGAGCCGTTGTGCTGTTTTCGATTTCTGAAGAATTGAGAACGAATCGATGAGGGCAGGCCGGTCACCACCCGGTCAATCGCCACGAGCAGTGCGAGGAACTTCGGGTGATCTGCGGCACCCGAGGCAATCCCGGTACCGTTGCTCCCTTCCGGGCCTGGCGGGGTTCGCGGGACCTCGTTGCACAGAGCCCGAAGTTCCACGCTCCGGCAGTCGTTCATCGCGACTGCTTTGGAAATTGTAACACAGCAAATCGGAGCCGTTACCTGTGCGGAACGCGGGGAGAATTACTTTCGTGTCCGGAGGAATGACCTCTCTAGGATTCACCCAATTAACCCTGAACGGATGCATCTGCACGAGGTACCTTTGCTTTACGCGACCTGCCGCGCCTCCCCAGCCTAGGCGGAGTGGGTCCGAGCCAATGGGAGCACGCCAGCTTAAAAAATCGGCGCGTTTCAGCCGATTCTGAGTTACCCTCTTCGTGGATGGACTTCCTCCCCATCCACCCGTCGATTGCCGCAGCTTTTGCCGGGTCCGCGCGCCAGCGCTGCACGACGGGGCCTCGCCTCCGTGCCGCTCCACGTTACGGAGCAGGCCTGCGATTCAGCAGGCAGGAGGACTAATCAAAATGAAAATTGCAATTAGGCTTTTGCTCGCGGTGGCTCTGCTGTCTTTGTCAGCTTCTCTTTCCGTTGCGGAACCCCGCCAGATTGTCCAGGGCACGCAGTTCCGTTTGAAACTCTTAAGCGATATCAGCTCATCCTCATCGCGCAACGGCGATTCGTTTATTGCCGTCACGATCGAGCCCATCATGCTTGGCGATCATCTTCTTCTGCCGGCCGGAACACGCATTCGCGGCGTCGTCACCAGCATCAATCGGGCGCGGCGCTTCGCGATCTTTCGCGGCGAAGCCTACATGAATCTGTCGTTCCGATCAGTCGAAGTGGACAGCCGGCTGATTCCGGTGCAATTGAGCATTCTTGAGCTTCGCAAGCCTCCCGAAGATGGCGATGGCCGCCTCCGTAAGGACGTGGAAATCGGTGAAGGGCAGATGCTTCAGGAAAAGCACGACATCAAGGGCGACATCGTTGCGGGTGCCATCGGCACCGGCGGAGCCACGTTGATTGGCAAGCTGGCCAGCCACGCCGCCACTGGATTTGGAATTGGCCTCGCGGGTAGCGCTGTCTACGTGATGGCGCGCAAAGGAAGAGAAGTTACGCTTCCCGCGGAGACTGGCATGTTGGTTCGCATGGACAACACGGTCACACTTCCCGGCGTTGCCGGTTCAACAGGTTCGGTCAACGGCAGCCGGTGAAGCACAGAACCGTTGCCAGATTTCGTGAAACGAAGGAAGCCGCGGAAGAGCGCGTGAACGCTTTTCGCGCGGCTTTTCGGCCACGAAACTGCTTGATCTACTTCTTCGGGAAATTCGCGTCTGCTTTCACTTCCAGGATTTGCTTGGTGTGACGTTCGCTGTGTGCTGAGGTGTAGAGAATCCATTCATATGCGTCCAGCTTTGAACCTAACGGGCTGTCCACAGCGTGCGCGCGCAGATCGGGAGTCTTTTTCAGGAGATCCTCCGTGGCGGCGCGACTCTCGACGAAATGCTTGATTGCGGCCTCCGGCGAGCCAAAGCGATTCGTAGGTCTCAGGGGTTCAGGTGCCTGCACCTTTGTCGTCCGGTTAGGAACCATGTTCAAGACAGCCGCGTCGGTCTTTGCGAGGTCGCGATCCGGAGCTGCCGGCGCTTTCATCACGTTGTCCACGACCATGCCGCGGATGAAATCCTCCGATGCAGCAATGTGCTCCATGCATTCCGCCACCGACCACTTGTCCGGAGCCGGCTTGAAGTTCCATTGCGCCTCCGAGAGTCCCTTCGTCGCTTCTAGGACACCTTTCTTGGTGCTTTCGAGGTACGTCAGGGCTTTCTCCTTATCCGCCTGCGTTGTTTCCTGCGCGTAAGAATTCCCCGCAGCAAACACCAGCGCCGCACACGCCGCCATTCCCAACCATCTCCGTCGAATCATTTCGTTCTCTCCCTTTTACACGTTACTGGCGTCCCGCGGCTGCCGCCCTCGCCGCGACCTCCTCAGGCGTCAGGTCTTCCGTGTGACTTGCAATATACCAGTGATTTCCCCAAGCATCGAGCAAAGATCCCGAACGATCGCCGTAGAAGTGGTTGGCCATGGGCTGCAGCTGTTTGCAGCCAGCGGCAAGTCCGCGCGCAAAAACCTCGTCACAGTTTTCCGTGTAGTAGTGATGCCCGACAGCGCGGGGCCCCCAGGGCGCACGGCCTTCGCTTAATTCAGCGACTGAATCGCCAATCCGAACCTTCGCGTGCAGGATCGTGCCATCGTTGTTGTCGTGTCTTTGGAGGGCCTGCGCTTTGAAGGACCTCTCGAGGAACTCTAGAAATCGGGTGGAGTCCTTCACGCTGAAATATGTGTTTACATCGCTCAGGAGTTCCGGCCGATAGTTTTTCCCCGCCGTGTGTGTCGAGATAAACCAGATGTTTCCGGCCGGGTCCCGCACGCCCGCTTCGCGATCCCCGTAGCCGCGATCGGCCGGTTCGTACATGGAAGCCCCGCCGGCATTCAAGGCGCGCGCGTAAACCTCGTCGGCATCTTTCACGTAGTAATGCAGACCGGCGGGCATCGCGCCCCATTCGGGACCAGCCTGCGCAAACTCCACCATGGAATCGCCGACTTGCGCCTCGGCGTGCCTCACGATGCCGTCCGGATCCCGCATCACGTACTTCTCGACCGCTCCAAAAGCACGTTGGATGAAATCCAAAAACTTTTCCGCACCTTCAAGAATGAGATAGGGAGTCAGGCTCCGGAATCCCTCGGGAATTGCGCTTTTCGCCTTGCTCATTTCGTCCTCCTTCGGATGGCACCCAGCGTGCGCAATTCTGCAACGGCTCAAGCTTCAGCGTATTGTAAAATTTTTCCCCCGTCTCCCGGAACGCTCAAACCATCGGCAGGTGATTGTGATGGCGGGGAAAATCCTTGTAGTTGGCGAGGTACTTGGAAGGATTGATTCCAGAAAATGCGCGGAAATCGTGGATAAAGTGTGCCTGGTCGAAGTAGCCGCCATCGAGCGCGATGCCGCTCCAGTTCACCGGGCGGCCGCTGGTGATTCTCCGCAAGACCTGCTGAAAACGGCGCACTCGGCAAAAGAGTTTGGGAGTGATGCCCACGTGATGCTTGAACAGCTCGATGAACCGTCGCGAGCTGAAACCCGTTTGATCGGAGATTTCACTGATCCGCGCCGTCTCCGGCCGCGACAAAAAGCTCTCGACGGCGTATTCAACGACCGGCTGCCCATCAAACATTCCCGCGGCGCGCTCCAACAAGGCCAGCTCCACAACGCGAAGTTTTCCTTCGGCACCTTTTGCCGCAAGGACCCGCTCGCGCAATACCGCGGCCAGCCCGCCCCATAAGTCTTCCAGATCAACGTGCTGGTTTTGCAGTTCGTGGCTCGGCAGCTTCAAAAAGGGAACTGCTCCCGACGGGCGGAATGAAATGCCAATCACACAGGTCTGTTCGTCCGTGTCAATCGCAAAGCACTTCGTGTGTGGTCCACTGACCGTGCACCCGGTCAGCTTCCTCACCTTGTCCAGATCATCCGGGTCGTAGAGCCGCGTCTCGTCTTCGATCAGATTAATGACCAGAGTGATGCAGCCGTCTGGCATCAATCTTTCCTTCTGGTGGGGTTTTGGGGCGTTTTCGTAGTACCAGAGCAGTTCCACGAAACGGGAAAGCGGCGGCGCGGGGGTGAGGTGCTTGTGCGGCATGCTCGGCCGATTTTACCCCCGAACGCGCCAGTTTTCTGCAAGTCGTTTGCAGTCGCGGCGGCTGTAGAAATTTCCCGAATCCGTTGCATTTGTTCTTTCGATTGACGCGTTTCCGGTGCTCGCGATACCCTTTTCCCGCATGATTGCAAGTGGTCCGCTCTGCTGCTCACCTCAAATTGCAACGCCAAATCTTTCCGAGGAGATTCATGTCCACTGAATTGCGTAATTTTCTGTCTCACTCCTACGACGAGCTCGAACAGCTGAACCTCAAGGGCAAAGAACAGCGCAAGAATCGCGTCGCGCCCCAAAAAATTCAGGAAGAGCGCATCAAGTACCTTACCGACGAAAAGCGCATCAAGGCTGTCACCGTGCTGTTCAGCGACCTCGAAGGTCGCCTGCACATGCTCGATTACGACAAGAAGTTTCTGATCAAAAGCTGGGACAACCTGACGTTCGATGGTTCTTCGATTCGGGGATTCACCGCGCAACGGGAAAGTGACCTTCGCCTGGGAATGGACTGGAGCGCTTTTTACTGGGCGCCCGCAGACTTTTTCGGTCCTGGCAAGGTTCTCGTCTTCGGCGAAGTCATCGACAAAGACGGTTCGCCCTACTCCGCCGACATTCGCGGTGCCTTAAAGGGATACGCCGAGCAGTTGAACAAAAAAGAAGGCTATACGCTCAACGCCGCCAATGAAATTGAAGGCTTTCTGTTTAAGGGAGTCGACGCCGAGCGCCATTTTCACGAAACTGGCAAATTCGAGTACGTCAACACTGGCGGCTACTACCACTCCCTTCCCGGCGATCTGCTTCGAACCTTCATTGACACCACGGCAGAAGTCCAGCGAGCGATGGGATTTCAGAACGAAAAGGACCATCCTGAAGTTGCCCCGTCGCAATTCGAAATCAATTACGGCTACGGCGAAGTCGTCGCCGCCGCCGACCAGATCCAGCTGTACAAGCTGATTTGTCGCCAGGTGGCCACACACATGGGCCTCACGGCTTCCTTCCTGCCCAAGCCTGTCGTTGGCGTCAACGGCAGCGGCATGCACACCAACGTTTCCATCTCCAAGAACGGCAAGAATCTTTTCTGGGATCCCAAAGGCGAAGAAAAGCTCAGCAAGCTCGGCTGGTCGTTTGTGGACCGCATCCTAACCCACGGCAACGACATTTGCCTTTTGCTGAATGCCAGTGTGAACGCATATCGACGCCTCGACCCTCATTTCGAGGCTCCGAACCAGCTCAAGGCTTCGCCCGTCGATCGCGGATCGATGATTCGCATCCCGATCGGCAATGAAAAGAGCATGCGTGTCGAGGTTCGGTCCGTTGCCCCCGACGCCAACCCGTACCTGGTCATGTACTCCATCTTCAAAACCGGGCTCGACGGCGACACGGCAAAAATCAAGAATCTTCGGCAAGCTGAACGCTACCTGCCGGACAATATTTATACTGCCATCGAAAATTTCGAGAAAGCCGATTGGACATCCAAACTAATCGGCGCCGATGTGAAAAACCGCTATTCCGATTTGAAGCGCGCGTCCGCCGACCGCTGCCCGCGCGCATTGGGCACTTTCGTCAAGGCGCAAGAAGTGCAGTATCACCACGAGGTGTACAACCAGTTCCTCTGGAACCTGTTCTAGAGCGCGGTGTCGCGTTAGCGATTCAAAAATGTTCTTCTGAAACGTGTGAGCGCCGCGCGGATCAAGAATCCGGCGGCGCTTTTGGTAGATTCTGGCTGGAGGATAGCGGTTCGCTGTGGTGTTTGAGGAGATGGTCAAAAATTCTTGACAGTAGTGACGGCTGCGATTGTTCTTCGTCCCAAAAGATTCCCGGTTTGCTTTTTCGTTCACCGCTCTGGTCGGTACATTCGAATTTTCGCGCGACTCATGATTTCCTTGCGTGACCCAGCCTTCCAGTGACCGATCCCGTTCTGCTAAGATTGCGGGCATGAAACGACGGACTTGGATTCAATCGCTTTCCGCTGCCGCTTTGGTGCCGGCTGCGAACTTGTTCGCTTCGGGCGAATCTGACGCGACGCCGGCCCCGAGTGCAGTCTACGAGCTCCGGATCTACCGTTGCTACCCGGGGAAGCTGCCTGACTTGTTGCGGCGCTTCCGCGAACACACCACGAAGATTTTTGAAAAACACGACATGAAGAACGTTGCGTACTGGACGCCGATGGATGAGCCGCAGAAATCAGATACGTTGATTTATGTCCTTGTGCATGCGAGCCGCGAAGCCGCTGCCGCGAATTGGAAGGCGATGGATGAAGATCGAGAATGGCAGGCGATCCGAGAAAAGTCCGAAGCCAGCGGCAAGATTGTTGAAAAGGTTGACTCCACGTTTCTTACACTGACGGATTTTTCCCCGCAATTGCGCTGATTTTCGACAAGGGAGTGAACCGGTCTTGATCCGGCGGAGCTTGGGTTCCTCGGTGCCACCGCCGAATGCCGACGGCAATCCCGACAGCAGCGCGCCAAAGACGATCAGCCAGTTTTTCAATATCAGTTGTTTTCCAAGTTCCGCAGGGCAGGATTGCTGCCGGTAACTCCTGCCGCGGGATTGTGATTGGTCCAGGCATTCAGCGGTGGGACATCCAGCTACCCTGGGAATCGACCGGGCTGAAATTCCGCGGCGAAATGCTCAAAGCAATCGACCACGCCAACTTCAATACGCTTCGGAACGACCTCGATGGCGTCAAGCACGTTCGGCAAGGTTGTGACGGCGCACGACGCGCGTGTCGTGCAACTTGGATTGAAATTCAACTTCTGAGCTCGCTTCATCCGCACGCCCCTCGCGTAAATCGTTCACAAGCAGAAAATTTTAACAACGCGCAGCGCCTGAGCCAAAGGAGCGGAAGACTTCTCGCGGCGGCCTGGCGCGTTGTACGGAAATATGAGTCAGCCGAATTCATGCGGAAAGCAAGTAAATGTGTTTCACGGAATTCACAAGAACCCGAATGGATGTTCTCTCCCGATGGTATAGTTTCCGCGAAATGGTCCCGGCTGGAAGCAAGCTAGAACTTCCCTCGGTCTTGCGAATGCGCGAAGGAGCACCAAGATGAGTTTCCGAACACGGAGGCTTTTCATTTATGTCTTTGCGCTGGCGAACGGGCTGTGTCTAGTGATGGTGCACTCGGTCTTCGCACAGGTCAAGAATCCATATGCGGGCGACGCGAAGGTCGCGAAGCTCGGGGAGTATGAATTTCGCGCGAACTGCGCGTTTTGTCACGGGCTGGCAGCGCGCGGAGGCGGGCGCGGGCCAGACCTGACGCGGACGCCGAAAAAGCATGGCGATTCGGATGGGGATATTTTCAATACCATCAACAGCGGAGTACCGGGGACGGCGATGCCTCCGAATGGCGCAACGCAACAAGGCGTGGGGATGACGGAAGAAGAGATCTGGCAGGTGGTGACGTACATTCGAAGCGTGGAGAAAAAGGCGGGCGCGGGCGTGAATGGAGACGCGAAGCACGGCCGCGAGTTGTTTTACGGGAGCGCGGCGTGCGGGACGTGTCATATGTTTCGCGGAAAGGGAGGAAGGCTGGGGCCGGATTTGACCGGAGCGGGAACGTCGCGTTCGACGGAGTACTTGGCGGAGTCGTTGAGAAATCCGAACCGCAGGCTGGCGCAGGGAATCATTGAAGCGATGAAGGAGTTTTCGGAAGAATACGAGACGGTGAATCTGGTAGCCAGCGATGGGATGAAGTATCAGGGGACTTTGTTGAACGAGGATAGTTTCACGATTCAGTTTATTGACACAAGAGAAGAGGTGCACTCGTTGGACAAATCGGCGGTGAAGTCATTGCAGAAGTCGCGGGACTCCTTGATGCCTGCGTATGACGAAAAGATTCTCCCGGAAAAGGACTTGCAGGATTTGCTGGCGTTTTTGGTGGGAGGCGGGAAGTGAGAATCGGACTCGCGGTTTGTTTGAGCTCGTTGCTCCCCCTTGCTGGTTCGCTGTGCGCACAGGTAACCCCTGAGAGACTGTTGAACGCCGGGAAAGAGCCACAGAACTGGCTGATGTATTCGGGCGACTACTCGGGAAGAAGATTTTCTAGGTTGCAGGAAATCCAAGCTGGAAATGTGGACAAGCTGGTGCCGAAGTGGGCGTATCAGACGATGGCTGGTGGAAAGTTTGAAACCACCCCCCTGGTCGTGGACGGAGTTCTATATGGCACGGGGCAGGACGACCGCGCGTTTGCGCTGGACGCGCGAACAGGGCGGCCGCTTTGGCAATACCAACGGGGATTGCCCGCTGATATCCGGCCGTGTTGTGGGCGGGTGAATCGCGGGCTGGCGATTCTGGGCGACAAAGTTTTCATGGGGACGCTGGACTCGCACGTGATTGCGCTGGATACCAGGACTGGGAATGTGGTGTGGGACGTGACTGCGGTGGACTACACGAAAGGTTACAGCTTTACGCTGGCGCCGCTGGTGATAAAGAACCTGGTAATCGTGGGAGTTTCGGGCGGCGAATACGGAATTCGCGGGTTCATTGATGCTTACGACGCGAACAGCGGCGAGAGGAAGTGGAGGTTCTACACCATTCCTGGTCCCGGAGAGCCGGGAAATGATAGCTGGGAAGGCGAATCGTGGAAGATCGGCGGTTCGCCAGCTTGGATAACCGGAACGTACGATGCGGAAACCAACACCACATTCTGGACAACGGGAAATCCGTCGCCCTCAAACCGTGGAGAAGGCCGTGCCGGACACAATCTGTATTCGGATTCGCTGCTGGCTCTCGATCCAGATACGGGAAAGTTGAAATGGCATTTCCAATTTACGCAGCACGATGAGCATGACTACGACGCCACGCAGGTGCCAGTGATTGTGGATGAGGGCGGCGAGAAATTGATCCTGCAGGCAAACCGCAACGGATTTGTTTATGTTTTGGACCGCACGACCGGAAAGCTGATTCGCGCAGAATCGTACGCGAAAGTTTCCTGGTCAAGGGAAAGGGATGCAAGCGGACGGCCGGTTCCTGCAAAGGAGAGTTCGCCGGCGCCTGAGGGGACCAAGGTGTGTCCGGGCGCGGCGGGGGCTACGAACTGGATGTCGCCGACGTATGATCCGCAGACCAAACTGTTTTACGTAACGGCTCGCGAGCAGTGCGACATTTTTTCGACCGCGCCGCAGCCGTATGATGCGGGGCATGCGTATTACGGATCGGCTTATTTTCCGAACGACGACGCAGCTCCGTTTTACGGGGCGCTGCGGGCGATCGATCCGGATACAGGAAAAATCAAATGGGAGTGGAAACATCCTTCGCCGACGTGGGCGGGCGTTCTGTCGACCGCGGGGGGACTGGTGTTCACAGGCGACGCGGAGGGGAACTTCATTGCACTGGGTGCAGCGAACGGGCGAGCGCTGTGGCATTTTCAGTGCGGCGCTTCGGTGTATTCAGCGCCCATGACCTATGCGGTGGGCGGAAAACAGTTCGTTGCCGTGGCGGCGGGGTCTTCCTTGTTTACGTTTGGGCTTCCGTAGGAGTCGGGCGGAAAGTGCCGTGTGAGAGAACGAAAGATTATAGGGTTCCATCAAGACGGGCAGGGAGATTGGGTCGCGGATCTGGAGTGCGGGCACACGCGGCATGTGCGGCACAATCCTCCCTGGATGAACCGGTCCTGGGTCACGACAGCAGAGGGCAGAGAATCGCGCCTCGGAACTAGTCTGGCTTGCAAAAAATGCCGAGAGCTATCTCCGGGCGGCGCTAGAGCTAGCGAAGACAGATCTATGCCCTAAACACAAGCCTCGGCGTCGTTGGACCATTCCAACTGGACGATATATCCGCCAAGTGTTTTGGTTTTCCAGGCGCAGATGTCTGCGATTTCACCGTTCGCATCGTCATACCATCCGGTGCCCGGGATGGGGTCGGTGATGGCTTCGCAGAGTTCATGAGATGAGGTGGAGGTCAGCGCGTCGGGGACCGCGAGACCGCCGTCGCAACCAGAACAGCCGGGATAGGGCATCACCGCATAAAAGATGTGGTCGGACGTTGCGTCATGGTAGCCGCAGAAACTCTGGCAGGATTTGCTGCCGCCTTGCTCGGCTTGTGTGCCGGGTGGGAGGAAGACGAAATAGAGCGAGTTGAGAGTCGCGGCGGGAAGTGTGCCTGAAGAAATTTCGGACTGGAGCATTTTTTGAATAGCGGAATCGGTGATGGATTTGCCCGGTTCCGAACTTGCGAGGACGATCGAGCCAGTTCGTGAGCCGTGGCCGATGGACTTGCCGGGCACACTGTACTCGCCGAGCTGGTCGATTAGTTTGCTGGTCAGAATAAAATCGAAGAAGTTGTTCATATGAGACACAAGCGAGGAATCGTCGGGGCCTTGCCAGGCTTGGCCCCAGAAAATCGAGAAGACTTCAACCTTGTTCAGCAGTGGTCCGTCGCGATACGTGAATTGCGGGGAAGTTGTGGAGGCGGCACGCGGAGCGGTGTGTAGCGGGACGATGCGCAGAGGATGCTGAGCGACGGTTCCTGGAGGTTGGGAACGTTCGGATTTCTTGCGAGTGGCTCGCGTGGACATGAGGCGCTCCTTTGCGGCGGCCCAAGTGGAGTTTGAGCCGGGGAGGGCGCATGCCGAAGACGCGAATCTAACCTGTCGAGGCGAGCGTGTAAATAGTACGGGAAGGGGACTCGTCCTCGGAAGCAGAAAAGGCTATGAAATGTTCTTGAGGGTTAAGTCGATAAGCTTGGAAGTTCCAGCGTAGACGTCGCCGGCGGTTTCCCATTCCATGGAAAAAAAGCCTTTGTAGTTGTACTTTCCGGCGATTGCAAAACTCCTGGCCACATCGACCTGGACGACCTGGTTCGCGGGCGTAGTCGTGGTGTCCTTGACGTGAGAGATTGCGTAAGCGCGAGCGAATAGCTGCGCGAGTCCTCGGTACGCGTCCTCAGGGGGAAGAGCGGCAAGGCTGTTGCCGAAATCGGGAAGAGCATGCAGCCAGCGGCTGTTGACGATATCGAGAACACTGGCGAGAAAAAAGGGGTTTTCGCTGACGGGATTATCGTTTTCAAGGTGGACGACGACATTTTTAGAGGCGGCGTGTTCGGCGATGGGCTTGAGTTCCGCGGAAACTTGCTGGGCATCGGGCTTGGCGTTCTTCGTTGCTCGGAGGTTGATGCGAACGCTGGGTGAGCCGAGACGAGCGGCGACGCCAATCCACGTCTTTGCGAACTCCATCGCGCGTTGGCGCTCGGCGGCGTCCGGTGAATACAGGCTGTGGTCGCCGTCGGCCGCAATGTTGGCGAAGGAACTGCCGGCCCGGGTTGCGGCGTTCCGGATTTCATCGATGTAAGCCGGTTCGAGGGAAAGGAAGTGCTCGCTCCAGGGTTCAACTCTCCGGACGTTGAATTTCGCCAGGACATGAGGGGCAAAATCCCTCAGCGGCATTTTTGACGCTGTGAAGGCCTTGTCGTCGTGGCGGCCTGCGATGAATTCGCGGAAGGGGTAAGACGCGACAGCGATGCGCTCGCGTGGTGAGGTTGGAAACTCGACATGTGGGTCGTCAGAGAAGAGGGCTAGGGAGAACGGCGAGCCGCAAGCCGTTTCGGCTGTAAATGCAGCCGCAACGGGAAAAGAGAGAGAGGTACGAAGAAATTTTCGCCGCGCCATCAGCATCATGGCCAGCGAGTGTACACCTCAGAACCGGGTTCATCCACAGAGACTATCGGCATGGACCCGCGCCGGACGAACACAGATCGCGAATCCAGGAGGACGGTTTGCGCAGAATCGGCGATTTCCGATACGCTAAATGGCTCTGACCCTAAATGAAGGAGTAAGCTCCCCGCGCATGGCTGAAGAAAAGCTTCCTACACGTTCGCAAGATTTCTCCGAGTGGTACAACCAACTGGTGTTGAAGGCCCAACTGGCGGATTACGCTCCGGTGCGCGGCTGCATGATCGTTCGGCCGTATGGTTGGGCGTTGTGGGAGAACATTCAGCAAGCGCTCGATGGACGATTCAAGGCCACCGGCCACCAGAACGTGGCATTCCCGCTGCTGATCCCGAAGAGCTTTATTGAGAAGGAGAAGCATCACGTCCAGGGATTTTCGCCGGAGCTGGCGGTGGTAACGATCGGAGGCGGTGAAGAGCTGGCCGAGCCGCTGGTTTTGCGGCCGACATCGGAAACAATCATTGGGCATATGTGGTCGAAGTGGATTCAGTCTTATCGCGATTTGCCGGTGCTGATGAACCAATGGAATTCGGTGGTCCGATGGGAACTGCGGACAAAGTTGTTTTTGCGCACGCTGGAATTTTATTGGCAGGAAGGACATACGGCTCATGCCACGCAGCAGGAAGCCATGGAAGAGACGCGGCAGATGCTGGACGTTTACACGGATTTCGCGGTGAATGATGCGGCGATTCCGGTGATTCCGGGAGCGAAGTCGGACGCGGAAAAGTTTGCCGGAGCCGACATCACCTACTCGATCGAAGCGATGATGGGAGACGGAAAGGCGCTGCAGGCAGGAACGTCGCACTACCTCGGACAGAACTTCGCGCAGGCGTTCGAAGTGAAATACCTGGACCACACCGGCGTGCAGCAACATTGCTGGACGACGTCGTGGGGGCTTTCGACGAGGTTCATTGGCGCAATCATTATGGCTCACGGAGACGATCAGGGTTTAGTGCTGCCTCCGAAACTCGCGCCGTATCAAGTGGTGATTGTGCCGATCTTCAAGAATGACGAAGAGAAGAACGCGGTAATCAGCGCGGCGAAGGAATTGAAAACACAGTTCGCGAAGGCAAAGATTCGCGTGATCCTGGACGAGCGGGAAGGGCAGAGCCCGGGTTGGAAGTTTAATGACTGGGAGATGCGAGGCGTGCCGGTGCGTGTGGAGCTGGGACCCAAGGACGTCGCCAAGCAAGCCGCGGTAGTGGCCAGGCGAGATCGGCCGGGACGCGAAGGGAAGATTTCAGCTTCGCTGGCGGATTTGCCGGTGACGATAGAAAAGCTTCTCGTTGAAATTCAGCACGCACTTCATGACAAGGCTCTGGCGTTTCGCCGCACCAACACGCAAGCGACGGCGACCTACGATGAGTTCAAAAAGGCTGTCGAGACCGGCTTCGCGTTTGCAGGCTGGTGTGGGAGCAGCGAATGCGAAGGAAAGATCAAGGAAGAAACACGGGCGACGATGCGCTGCATTCCGCTGGACCAGGAATCGGTGCTGGGCGCGGGCGGAACCGCTGGAACCGGCAAATGCATCTATTGCCGACAAGTCTCAAAAGAGCGCGCTATTTTCGCGCGAGCCTACTGAGGGAGATGTCCACAATTGCGGACACTTGAACCGTTGGCCTGGGGCTCTAGGAGGTACAGGCCGTTTAGAACTGTTGTAATTGCTTTTCTCTAGGCCGCTCATTCCACGTAGTTAACGACCGACACACCGGTCCCCGCAGCTTCAGAAAGCCTGTGGCACGGCTCGTGCTGCTCTCTCCCTAAAGTGTCCCCTGCGGTGCACTGTCCTTCCGCCGCATTCGTCAAGCTTCAACAGAATTGAAAACGACAAAGACCTGTCCGGCAGGCCTATGCCGAATTGCGTCTCAGAGAGGTTTCCTATGAAGCGCTCAGCCGCCGCTTTGCTTGGATGCTTGGCCATCCTGATCGTTGCCGTTACCGGCCTCGCAACCATCCCCACCGTGCAATCTGGAGCATGGCAGCCGATGGGCTCTATGGCCGTTGCCCGCGAGGGCGCTACGGCGGTTCTGTTGGAGGACCATCGTGTTCTGATTGCTGGCGGTAACGATGCCGGCGTCCCCGTCGGGAGCGCAGAACTCTTTAACCAAGACGGAACATTCTCCACGGCTGGGTCGATGAGCGTCCCGAGGGCGGGCCACGTCGCGGTGGTGATGCCAGATGGGCGAGTGCTGGTTGCTGGCGGCACGACTGCAGGCGGCGGAACCACAAACGCGGCCGAGACCTACGATCCTCTTTCCGGTTCCTGGAGCACGGTTGCCGGAGGCATGGTGGAAGCCCGGTCCGGCGCCACCGCTTTGCTGCTCAAAGATGGCCGCGTGCTGATTGCCGGCGGGCAAAACGCAAATACTCCGAGCCAGACGGTTGAGATTTTCGATCCTGCTACCGAGCATTTTAGTTTTGCCGGAACGTTTTCCGCGCCGCGCATGGCGCTCGCCTCGGCGCTGTTGCCCGATGGCCGCGTGCTGGTGATCGGTGGCTCGAATGGCAGCGCGCCCGTCGCCACCACCGATATTTTTGATCCAGTAGCGAATACAGTTTCCGCGGGGCCGGTATTGCTTTCGCCAAGAATGGGACACTCGGCAACCTCTTTGCTGGACGGCAGAGTGCTTGTGGCGGGCGGCAACAATGGCACCGATGATTTGGCCACGGCGGAAGTTTTCGATACTGTGACCGCCAGCTTTGCAACGGTTGCATCCACTCTCGCCGCGCCGCGTCGCGACCACTCTGCGATTCTTTTGCCGAACAACAATGCAGTCTTGATTCTCGGCGGAACGTCCTCCGGCAGCGAAGTGAACACTGCAGAGACATTTACTCCGTGGGCTGGAACTTTTGCCTCGACGGGTGCGACCTCTGTTGCGCGGCAACACGGTGCCGCGAGCGCCTTGCGTCAGGATGGTTTGCTGCTTGTCGCCGGAGGCTCCAATTCCACCGGCTCCTTAGCCAGCGCAGAACTTTATGGGTTTGCCACGGTGAAGACGGACGCAGCAGACTATGCTCCGGGCAGCGTTGTCACCATTACCGGCACCGGCTGGCAGCCAGGTGAAACCGTGACCCTGCATCTTGAGGAAGTACCCGATTTTGATTCTCACCCCGATCTCACGGCCGTCGCCGACTCCACCGGAAAGGTTTTCAATAATGAGTTTTCTCCCGACGTACACGACGTTGGCATACGCTTCTACCTTACGGCCAGCGGCAGCCAATCGCAGGCGCAGTCCACCTTCACGGATAATCTCAAGATCGCCGTATCGCGAGACACTCCCACGTCCTCCAACATCAGCCAGGCGACCGGATCCAATTTTACGGTCACCTTCAACATCAAAAACAACAACAACGGTGGAGACGCCAGCTCCAACCTCTCTGGGAACTGGACGCTAACGAAATCTAGCGGCCTCTCCACGTCAGACGCCACCAGCGGCTCCTTTACTAATCTTTCGCCATCTTCTTCGGGCCTGTTGCTGACCTTTCACTTCACTGCACCAGCGACTCCGGAAACGGGAGATACGATTACTCTCAGTCCGAGCATCACTTCCCCTACGTGCACGGCGGGTGGCGGCAATCAGTGTACCGACAGCGCTACGTATACGGTCGGCATTTTCGCACCACCGACGATCAGCAAGTCCTTCTCGCCCTCGAGCATCACAATCGGCGCAACTTCCACGCTTAGTTTTTCACTCGGTAATACGAACGGAACGGCGCTGACCTCGGCGGCATTCAGCGATCCTCTGCCGGCGGGCTTGCAGGTGGCCGCCGCACCTTCGGCCACCAACACATGCGGTGGCACCTTTGTACCCGTTGCCGGAGCCACGACCGTCAGCTTGAGTGGTGGCACCATTCCAGCCAACGGCTCCTGTGCTCTTTCCGTGAACGTCGCGGCGACGACCGCTGGCACCAAAAACAACACAACCGGAGCGGTCACCGCCAACGGCGGGGGCATCGGTTTGACGGGCAACATTGCGTCGAGTTCCTTGACGGTCACAGCGACGGTCCCCACCACGCTGGCTCTGAATAGCGTAAGCCCCAATTCCGTTTCGTTTGGTTCATCCGGGCCGGTCACGTTCACCGCCACCCTGACGCGTAACGACACCAGCGCTGGCGTCGTGGGCGCCACCGTCAATTTCACCGTGGACGGCGGAGCCGCAGGTTCCGCCACGACAGGCGCGGGAGGCGTTGCCAGCTTCACGACCTACAACCCATCCGCGCTTTCAGTCGCCGCTCACAACGTCGCAGCTTCTTTTGCCGCAGCTACGATCGGCGGCACCAATTTCGCTGCCAGCAACAGCGGCACGTTGACCTTGAACGTCGGCAAGGCAACGCCGACGATTACGTGGGCAAATCCGGCGGATATCACTTACGGAACTGCACTGAGTGCGACGCAACTGAATGCCACTGCCTCCGTACCGGGAACGTTCGTCTATACGCCCCTTGCTGGCACGACGCTGAACGCCGGCAACGCACAAACTCTGCACGTCGATTTCACTCCCACCGACACCGCGAACTACACCACCGCATCCAAGGACGTGACGATCAACGTCAACAAGAAGAACGCTACCTGGACCACCAACCCGAACAGCAAGACCTACGGTGATCCCGATCCGAACCCGCTTACCACGGGGAGCGGCAGCGGGTTTTTGGCGGCCGACGGCGTGACGGCAACTTACGCTCGCACCGCAGGTGAAACAGTGCTCGGTGGCCCGTATCACATCACCGCAACACTGGTTCCGGCCGGCGTGCTCTCGAACTACAACATTACGAACGCCGGTGCGAACTTCACGATTGATCCGAAGAATGCTACCTGGACCACCAACGCCAACAGCAAGACCTACAGCGATCCCGATCCGAACCCGCTTACCACGGGGAGCGGCAGCGGGTTCGTGGCGGCCGACGGCGTGACGGCAACTTACGCTCGCGCCGCAGGTGAAACAGTGCTCGGTGGCCCGTATCACATCACCGCAACGCTGGCTCCAGCTGCCG
>JBKOXA010000028.1:0-47664 GCA_046724685.1 Acidobacteriota bacterium
TAGTCTCGGAGCTCGAATCGTTGCAAACCTGATTTGGAGAGAGCAAGCACGAGATGAACGCAGCGCAAATCATCTGGACTCTTACATTGGCACTGACAGTCTCCGCGGCTTTGCTGGATTGGCGTTCGCGTCGCATTCCAAATTGGCTTACGGTGCCGGGGTTGCTCGTGGGCATAGCCACCCACGCAGTATTCACGGGGTGGCAAGGAGTGATGTTCGCTCTAAAAGGAGCAGCTCTGGCGCTGATTATACTGTTACCCTTGGTACTGCTGCGAGCCCTGGGTGCAGGTGACTGGAAACTGATGGGTGCGGTCGGAGCTTTCCTCGGTTGGCAACTCTTTCTATTTGTTCTGGCCGGCAGCATCTTCGCGTCGGGAGTCATGGCCATCGTACAGACGTATCGCGTCGGCCGGGTGATGGAGACGCTCCGTAACATGGTGACGCTTGTGAAGGGATTCTTTGCCTTCGGCCTGAAGAAGAATCCGCAAATTTCGTTGGACAACCCTCGCCTGCTGAAGGTGCCTTTTGGCGTAGCGGTTGCGGTCGCCACGATTGTGTGTTTCGTCGCGGCGACATACCGGGTTGCATAAAAGAATTGATCGTGCAAGACGCAATGTGGTGGCGCAGTTCCGTGAACTAGGGAGAGATTAACGATGAATACGAATCGCCTGCTGATTGGGCTGGTCATCGCGCTGGTGATCGCGTTCCTGCTCAGCAGCTTCGTCTACAAGCAGTTTCAGAAAGCATCCGTGGTCACACCGACATCGACTCAGTCCTTGGTTGTCGCGGCGGTACCTTTGCCGCTGGGGACCAGGTTAGAAGCGTCGAATCTTCGCGTGATTCAATGGCCCTCCAATCAGCAGGTTGCCGGAATGCATTCGCGCGTGGAGGAGGTTGCGAGCCGCGCAATCATCACTCCGCTTGCCGCGAATGAGCCCGTGCTGGAAGGAAAATTGGCTCCGAAGGAGTCGGGAGCAGGATTGAGCGCGACGATCCCGGAAGGGTTGCGAGGAGTCTCGGTCGCGGTAAATGAGGTCGTTGGCGTCGCGGGATTCGTTACTCCAGGCACCATGGTGGATGTGCTGGTGACCGGCAGAGTGATCGGCAAGGAAAGCGCCCAGGGAGATGTGACCCGCACGATTCTGGAAAATATTCGCGTGCTGGCTGCCGGACAGAAGGTCGAACAAGATCGCGAAGGGAAGCCGCAAACCGTGGCGGTGATCACTTTGCTCGTAACTCCGGACGAGGCAACCAAACTCACGATGGCATCGACCGACGGCAAGATCCAGTTGGCGCTGCGCAATACCATCGACACCAAGAAAAACGAGCCACCCACCATCCAGCAGGCCGAGCTTTTCACACCCACTGGCGTAAAACTGAGCGTCAAGCCTTCAGTAGGTCCGAGAAGGTCTGTGACTCCGCCGGCGCCGCCTCCTCCCTACGTCATTGAAGTCATCACCGGAAACAAGCGCGAGAACAAATCGTTTCCGAATGCCAAGGATCACTAAGAGGAAACCATGTCAGGACAACTCCAAATGAAGAAAATGCTCCGTTTGTCCCGTACGATTTTTCTCGGATTAGTGTGCTGCGGAGGGTCGGTGGCGATGGCCCAGGATTCCTCGCAGGCCAATCCGCCGCAACCCGCGCCGGCGCAAACGGCCGCGACTCAAGTTCCGGCCGGTCAGGGCCAGGATTCCTCGGAGCCGCAATCGCTGCACCTGCTCGTCGGACGTTCTTTGGTGATCACATCGCCTGCACGCATCAAGCGCGTTTCTCTGGCCGACCCAGAGATTGCCGAAGCGATTGTGGTTAGCCCAACGCAAGTGCTGGTAAACGGCAAAAAGCCGGGCGGCGTTTCGCTTCTTCTGTGGGACGAAACCGATCAGAGCCAGGCCTTTGAAGTTTCGGTGGACATCGACGTTCTTGGCCTGAGCCAGAAGATCCACGAAGTGTTCCCCTCAGAAAACGTGCACATCGATACCTCGAAGGACGTCGTCATCCTTACCGGCAAAATCTCCTCTTCCGCGGTTGCCGACAAGATCTTGGAAGTCGTAAAAGGCGCGGCTCCAAAAGTGACGAGCATGATGGAAGTTCCACCCCCGCTGACCGGTGAAATTCTGCTTCAGGTGCGTTTTGCCGAGGTTGACCGTACCGCGCTAACGCAGCTTGGATTCAACTTTCTCTCGACCGGGCTGGGCAAGACCATTGGTTCCATCACAACGCAACAGTTTGGTGGAAGCAGCAGTTGGAATCTTTCCGACACCTTCCCGGTTCGCGGGCCACAAGGGAACCCATCCGAGCAATTTCAGGTACAACAAACCATCGCCAACGCCCTGAATATTTTTCTTTTTAACCCCAACATCCATTTCGGCGTGGTGATCCAGGCCTTGCAATCGAAGAATCTATTCCAGGTTCTTGCCGAGCCGAACTTGATGACCGAGTCCGGCAAGGAAGCCAACTTCCTGGCGGGCGGCGAGTTTCCTTACCCCACCATTCAAAGTTCGGGTACCGGCGGGGCCGGAAACGCAGTTACAATCCAATTTAAGGAATTCGGAATCCGGCTCGCGTTCACTCCGATTCTTGCAGCCGACGGCATGATTCACCTAAAGGTAAAGCCCGAAGTCAGCACGCTGGATTTTTCCAATTCCGTAACACTCAACGGTTTCGTCCTGCCCGCCCTCTCGACACGCCGCGTGGAATCGGAGATGACCCTGGCCGACGGCCAGACGTTTGCGATCGCCGGTCTGGTGGACAACCGCGTCACGGAGCTGATGTCCAAGATCCCCGGCATCGGAGACATTCCAATACTCGGGAAACTTTTTCACAGCAAGTCTTTCAATAAGAGCAAGAATGAACTGCTGGTCATCGTAACGCCGCACATCGTGCGGCCGTTGAATCCGGATCAGGTGCCGCATGGACCGAATTTTCCCCAGCCCTTTCTAGATCAGATTGCTCCGGCCCAAACGCCGGCGCCTGGGTCCAAGTGAGCGGGAGCGAATTGAAAGTTGCTGGTGTTAGTGATATCTACAACGAAAGAGAAGGTGGGCCCTTCGTCTCATGTTGACTGCAGCCATCGCCAGTAGCGACCTGACCAGTTCGGCGCAATTGCTTGCCGGCCTTGAGCAAACGGGTCTGGTTACGTCGGTGCTGCAGTGGGTGGTTCCGGCCGATCGCTTGCCGGAATCAGCCGACCAGATGCCGGACGTGGTGTTCCTGGATTTGGCGCGCGATCCCGATCCCTTTTTTGCATTCGCTCATCAGCTTCGCCGCATAAAACCGGGCTTGAAGCTGATTGCCTGTTCGGCGGCGGTCCCTCCGCAGCCGAGCTTGCTGCTCGAAGCCATGCGGGCGGGCGTTCAGGATTTTCTCGGGAAGCCGGTGCAAACCGATTCTCTAAGAGATCTGCTGCTTCGGGTGCGGGAAGATCTGCATACCAAGGATTTCCCGTCGCAGGACAAGCTGATCGTCGTGATGGGTGCAAAGGGCGGTGTCGGCACGACGACCGTCGCTGTAAATCTCGGAGTGCAGCTGACGACCTTTGCCCGCAAGCGTACCGTCCTTCTCGATTTTGCTCGCCCTCTTGGGAATGTCCATTTGCTCCTGGACCTTCATCCAAAATTCGGTATTCGCGACGCCGTCGAAGGCCTGGATCGGCTGGACAGTCATTTTCTGGCCGGACTGCTTACGAAGCATAAGACCAAGCTGGAAGTGCTGGGCGGCACAACACAACCGGAAGAATGGCAATCGATCGACGTCAACCTGCTCGATCGAGTCGCAAACGTTGCGCAGAATTCGTTCGATATCGTGTTGCTCGATATGGGCTCCCAGTTCTCTTCGGAATGGGGAGCGATCCTTCGGACCGCCCGGATGGTCCTCATTGTTGCGGAGGCCAACGTTCCATCACTGTGGACGCTCGAACGCCGACTGCTGGCGCTCAAAGGGTTCGGCATTCCGCAAGACCGCGCTCGCATCCTCATTAATCGCTGGCATAAGGGAGACGACGAGGTCCTGAAGAGCATCCAGAAGGACATCAACCGTCCGATCTTCGCGAGCCTTCCGAATGATTTTCGCAAAGCGAGCCAGTCCGTGAACCTCGGGACTCCCTTAATGGAGAATCACAACAACACTTTGAGCAATCGCTACCGGCAGATTGCGGGCCAACTGGTCGGAATTGACACTTCGGTGGATGAGAAGAAGAGTCCGTTGTCCAGCTTGTTCTCGTTCCCGACAAAGAAATGAGGTAGGAATGTCGCCGATTGTCACACCCACAACGCGCACAGACTACGGCTCCGTCAAAGCCGCTATCCACAGAAAGCTGATTCAGAAACTGAATCTCGACAAGCTTACCGATGTGAATCGCGAAGAAGTACGGCGTGAGGTCAGCCTGATTCTCGAAGGAATTGTTCATGGCGAATCCGCTCCCATGAACCTGCAAGAGCGCGAACGCCTCGTCCAAGAGGTGCTGGACGAGGTATTCGGGTTGGGTCCGCTGGAGCCGCTTCTGGCCGATCCAACCGTTTCCGATATTTTGGTCAATACCTATAAGCGGGTTTACGTCGAGCGTAAAGGCTTGCTGGAACAGACCAACGTGCAGTTTCGTGATGACGTCCATTTGATGGGAATCATCGACCGGATCGTGTCGGCGATTGGCCGCCGCATTGACGAGTCATCGCCGATGGTGGACGCTCGCTTGGCGGACGGCTCGCGCGTCAATGCCATCATTCCTCCGCTTTCGGTGGATGGCCCTTGTCTTTCGATTCGCCGGTTCGGACGCGAACGGCTGACCGCCGACGATCTTATCACCAACCGGTCCCTGACCCTGCCGATGCTCGAACTGCTGCGCGGCTGCGTTAAGGCGCGTCTCAATATCCTGATCTCGGGTGGTACCGGCGCCGGCAAGACGACTTTCCTGAACGTATTGTCTTCTCACATTTCAAACAAAGAACGCATCGTCACGATCGAAGACGCCGCTGAATTGCAACTCAACCAGGAGCACGTGGTGCGGCTCGAAACGCGGCCTCCCAACATTGAGGGCAAAGGGCAGGTAGCTCAGCGTCAATTGGTGATCAACTCTCTGCGCATGCGTCCCGACCGCATCATCGTCGGTGAGGTCCGCGGAGAAGAAGCGCTGGACATGCTGCAGGCCATGAACACCGGCCACGACGGTTCGCTTACCACGATTCACGCGAACACTCCTCGGGATGCGTTGGGCCGCCTTGAGACGATGGTGGCTATGGCCAACCTGAACATTCCGGAAAGTGCCATCCGGCGCCAGATTGCTTCGGCCATTGACGTGGTCGTCCAGGTGAGCCGCCACAGCGACGGCACACGCAAAGTCATCAGCGTCGCCGAAATTACAGGCATGGAAGGCAGTGTGGTCACCATGCAGGACATCTTTGTTTTCCGCAAGCGCGGTATTCGAGAAAACGGCGAAGTCCTGGGGGATTTTCTTCCGACCGGTGTCCGGCCCAAATTTGCCGAACGGCTCCTGGTCTCGGGCATCCATTTTTCGACCAACATGTTTGAAACTGCGCCGGTGCGTTGAGGAGCACTGTAATGGGAGCACTGATCGCCATCCTGACGTTCCTCGTGGTTGTCGTGGTTTTCCTTGGTATCTGGATTTTCGCAAGCGCCGAGGGCACCCAGGAACAAGTCCGCAAGCGTATGAGCGCCGTTCACAAGGCCGAACGCCGCGGCGACGTTGGCGTCGGCCTGAAGCTTGTCCGGGACGAAATGTTGAGCAACGTGCCGTGGATGCACCAGCTGATGATGAGATGGTCCTGGGCTACGAAGCTGCAGGATTTTCTGATGCAGTCGGGGTTAACCATCAAACCGGCCAAGCTGTTGCTTGTCAGTGGGGTGGCGGGCTTGGTCGCCTACCTCATCGCCAGTTATTTTTTTCTGCACTTTTATTTGGCGCTGCCGGTCGGAATCGCAGCTGCCGTGATGCCGATGGCCTACGTTGCCTTCATGCGCAGCCGCAGACTCCGTAAATTCGAGGAGCATTTTCCTGAGGCGCTCGATCTGCTCGGCCGCGCCGTTCGCGCCGGACACGCTTTCACCACCGGCCTGGAAATGATTTCGAAGGAATGCCCCGAACCGCTTGCGGGCGAATTTCGCACGGCATTTGAGGAGCAGAATTTCGGGCTTCCTCTTCGAGACGCTCTTCTCAATCTGACCGAGCGCGTGCCCATCATTGACGTGCGTTTTTTTGTGACTGCGCTGCTGATTCAGAAAGAGACGGGCGGAAACCTGGCCGAAATTCTTGACGGCCTGGCCCGGGTCATTCGCGACCGTTTTCGCATCTACCGGGAAGTTCGCGTGCGCACGGCACAAGGCCGCTTGACCGCCGGCATTCTGATCGCGCTTCCGATCGCCATGATATTTTTGCTCGGTATCTTGAACCCCCATTATGTAGGCGTTCTTTTTACCGATCCCTGGGGACCCTGGGTCCTGGGGATGGCGGCGCTGCTGCAGGTTATCGGTTCGGCGATCCTGTGGAAGATTATTCACTTCGAAGTTTAGAGAGAAAGGTAGAGGCGGCACGTGATTTGGACAATTACAATTCTTACCTTTCTTGCCACTGCGGGCATCGTGGTTGCGCTGGTCTATGCCTTCTCTCCGGCGGGAATGGGCGTCGCCAGTCGGTTGTCCCGATTGGCGGGACTCGCTGCGCCTGCGCCGGAAGAACTCAACTTCGCCAACCGGCAGAAAGAGCGGGTTCGCGACACGTTGGCGAACGTTGGAAAGATGCTGCCGGCGCCGAGCACCGACAAAGCGACTCGTACCCAACTAATGATGATTCGCGCGGGTTACCGGAGCTCAGAGGCCTTGCTCGCGATTCGTGGCGTGAAACTGCTCTTTCCGATCGGTGCGCTGGCCGGTGTTTATTTGACCGGCCTCTACCGCGTCAACGTCTTTTTCATACCCGTCGTTGCGCTGGGTTTGGGGTATCTGCTTCCCGACATGTGGTTGTCCTGGCGGGTCGGTTCGCGGCAGCGCCGGCTTCGTAAGGGACTGCCCGATGCTCTGGACCTGCTGGTCATTTGCGTCGAAGCAGGGCTCGGCCTGGATCAAGCGCTTATGAAAGTCTCGCAGGACATGAAGATCTCGCACGCGGAGCTCAGCGAGGAGCTCCAGTTCGTGAACCTGGAAATGCGGGTCGGGAAAACGCGTATCGAGGCTCTCCGTGAACTGGGGCGTCGCACCGGTCTGGATGACATCAAGGCGCTCGTGGCCATGCTGATTCAGACCGAACGCTTCGGCACCAGCATCGCCCAATCGTTGCGTGTGTATTCCGACGACATGCGCATCAAGCGCCGCCAGCGGGCGGAGGAAATGAGCGCCAAAACGAGCGTCAAAATGGTTCCACCGCTGGTGTTTTTCATATTCCCGGCGCTCATGGTGGTCATTCTTGGGCCGGCGGTAATCACGCTGATTCGCCAGCTGGGCTTCCTCAAGTGAGTTTGGTTTCCCGGGCGCTTGCACGATGAGTGGCCGGCAATCCGTGAAAAGGAGCAAAACATGGACAGCACAACGCTAATTCGAGTCGTCGCGGGAGTTCTTGCCCTCGTCGTCCTCGGAATCATTATTTGGCGCCGTAAACGTCAGTCAATCGACTAAATCAGGGTGGAATTGCAGGTCCTGCTGGCGTGGAGCCGGCGGTTGTAACGGAGACAAAATGGCGGGCAGTAACGGGAATTACAGCAGATACGTGTACGTGTACAACAAGACCCGGGAAACCTTCGTAGCCACTGAGGCGGCGGTTGCAGACAACTACCTCCGCCGCCTTATCGGCCTGCTGGGAAAAACCAGGCGCTGGGCGAAGCTCGGCCGCGGACTCTGGATCATCCCTTCCCGGGGCGTGCACTCGATCGGCATGCTTTTTCCCATCGACCTCGTTTTTCTCAATCGAGAAAAAAGGGTTGTGCACGTGGAAGAACATTTTCGCCCGTTCCGCATCTCCAAAGTTTCCCTAAGGGCGACAAGCGTGCTCGAATTGCCGCCGCACACGATTTATCGGACCGGCACGCAGGTTGGCGACGTGCTGGAGATAACCTCGATTCGTTAGTGGTCTTATATTTTTTTTGCGCAATCCTTGTTCTGGGCGGGTAAGTTGCCGCGAGGGCGCACGTTTCGCCTTCCGGGTTAGCTCGTCAAATTTCGCAGCAATAACCACAGGTTCGCCGGGCGCTCGGCGAGCCTTCGCACAAACCACGGATACCAGAAATCCCCGTAGGCAATCAGCACGCCGGAACGCCACCCGCCTTTCGCCAGGCGTTCCTGTTCGGCTCTCTGAATTCCGTACAGCATTTGCACTTCAACTTCGATCCTGGAGATTCCGTTCGCCGCCGCGAAATCCGTGATATGGCGGATCAGCCTGGTGTCGTGCGTAGCGAAAGCGGCACGTCGCAGGTCTCCCGCTGCCTGCACCCGAAGCAGATCCTGCGCCAGCGACAGATAGTTTGCGTCAATGGCATCCTTCCTGCGAATCGCGATCTCCGGCGGCTCCGCGTAAGCGCCTTTCACCAAACGAATGGATGCCTTCCGCGAAAGCAACGACTCGACATCGGACGCAGTTCTGTGCAGATAGGCCTGCAGGCAGATCCCGGCGTTCGGGTATTCCGCCAGAACGCTTCGATAGATTTTGAGCGTTGCCTCCACATACTTGCTCGCTTCCATGTCAATCCAGAGGGTCTTTCTCTTGTCCTCTGCAGCAAACAGACGGCGCAGATTCTGCTCGCACAGGCCCTCAGAAAGGTCGAGTCCCAATTGCGTGAGCTTCACGGAAATTTCAGTCTCCAGGCGTTCCGCGCGAAGTTTTTCCAACACTTCGAAATAGTGCGTGACCACCTTCTCCGCCTCGCGCGCATCGGAGACGTTCTCGCCCAGGTGAGTCAGGACCGTGCCGATCTCTTTTGTTTCTAGTTCGCGCGCCGCCGCAATGGCTTCTTCCACAGTTTCACCGGGCATGAACCGGGCCACGCTTCGCTTTACAAACGTGTAATGACTTGCCCGCTCTCTCAACCAGCGATTTTGCGAGGCCGCCAAAAGCAATGCGCGCAGGACGCCCATGGAAGGTTTCGCCGCCCCTAGATTCCCAGAGTCCGCAGCGCAAGCCCCGCAAGAACGCCGCCGGCGAGAGGGCCGATGATTGGGATGGGCGCGTAGCCCCAGTCCGAGCCGCCTTTGCCCGCAATCGGCAAAATCGCATGCGTCAATCGCGGCCCAAAATCACGAGCCGGGTTGATCGCATACCCGGTTGTTCCTCCCAGGGAAAGCCCGATGCCCCACACCAGACAGCCCACAACGTAGGGTCCCAGCCCGGCAGCCGGGCCCCCTACCGCGATGGCTTTGGAAAAGATCGCGCCGGCAACGAATACCAGCACAAACGTCGCGATGATTTCGCTCAGCAAATTCGCGAGGACGCTGCGAATTGCGGGCCCCGTGCAGAAGCAACTGAGCTTGGCATCGGCATCCGCGGTTACCCGCCAGTGCGGCAGATAGTGCAGCCACACGAGCGTCGCGCCAGCCATCGCCCCAAGTACCTGCGCGGCGGCGTACGGCAGAACGTTTTGAAAACTGCCGCCGCGCACTGCCATTCCGAGCGTCACCGCGGGATTCAGATGCGCATCCGCGCTGCCACAAGCGATCGAAGTGAAGACGCCAGCCATCACCGCAAACGCCCAGCCCGCGGTGATCACCATCCACCCAGCGCCCTGCGACTTCGCCTTTCCCAACAGCACGCCCGCGACGACGCCGTCGCCGAGCAGAATCAGAATCATCGTGCCAAGAAATTCTCCCAACCAGGCTGAGTGCATTCGGTTCTCCCGTTCAGTCCTGCGTCCAACCAAACGATCGCGTCACAGCTTTTTTCCATCCGCGGTAGAAGCGATCTCTAATGCCTTGCCCCATGTTTGGTTTCCACACGCGGTCGGATTTCCACTTTGAGCGCAAGTCATCCACGCCGGAATAGAATCCCACCGCCAGCCCGGCTGCGTATGCGGCTCCCAACGCGGTTGTCTCTTCGACCACGGGACGCACGACCTCGCGATCCAAGATATCCGCCTGGAACTGCATCAGCAATTCATTGCCAACCATTCCGCCATCGACTCGAAGGCCCTTCAAATTGATCTGTGCGTCCTTTTCCATCGCTTCGACGACGTCACGCGTTTGGTAAGCTGTTGCTTCCAGGGCGGCCCTCGCGATGTGGCCCTTGTTCGCGTAGCGCGTCAAACCTGCAATGACCCCGCGGGCCGAATCCTTCCAGTACGGCGCGTACAACCCGCTGAACGCCGGAACGAAATAGACGTCGCCGTTGTCCTCCACGGTGCGCGCGAGAGTTTCGACATCGGGGCTTCTCTGGATCAAGCCGAGGTTGTCCCGCAGCCATTGAACCAGCGCTCCGCTGATCGCCACGCTTCCTTCCAGCGCATAATGCGCCGGCACCGTGCCGAGTCTGTACGCCACGGTGGTCAACAGGCCGCAAGCCGAAGGTACGATGCGTTCGCCGGTGTTCATCAGCAGAAAACAGCCGGTGCCATACGTGTTTTTGACTTCTCCCGGCTGGAAACAAGTTTGTCCCACCAGCGCGGCCTGCTGGTCGCCCAGAATTCCCGCGATCGGAACACCTTTTAGGGCTGAAATAGCGGTTTCACCGTAGATTTCGCTGCTCGACTTGACCGCCGGGAGCATAGCTTCGGGGATTTGAAACGCCGTAAGCAAAGCAGGGTCCCACTGCAGGGTTTTGAGATTCAGGAGCTGCGTGCGGCTGGCGTTCGTAACATCGGTGATATGGATACCGCCGTTTCGGCCGCCCGTGAGGTGCCAGACGAGAAATGCATCGATGGTTCCCAGGAGCAGTTCTCCCGAAGCCGCCTTCTGCCGTGCGCCCGCGACATTTTCCAGCAACCATCGCGCCTTCAGACTGCTGAAGTAGGTGCTCAGCGGAAGTCCCGTGGCCTCGCGAAAGCGGTCTTGGCCGCCGTCCTCTGCGTAGCGGGAAACCTCGTCCGCAACTCGCATGTCCTGCCAGACAATCGCGTTGGCTATCGCTTTCCCCGTTTTCTTCTCCCAAATAACGGTGGTCTCCCGCTGATTTGTGATCCCCACAGCGGCGAGTTCGGCAGCCGAAATTCCGGCCGCCGTCAAAGCTTCTTCCGCGACCTGCGAGGTTCTGGCAATGATTTCCGAGGGATCGTGCTCCACCCAGCCCGGCTTTGGATAAATCTGCTGGTGCTCTTTCTGCGCGACGCTGATGATACGGGTGTCAGCGTCAAACACCATGAAACGCGTGCTCGTCGTGCCTTGATCAATCGCTCCGATGTATCGCTTCACGTGTTTAGCCCTCGCCGAGACCGAGCTCTTTCAGGAATCCGCGAATTTTCGAAGTATATTCGGACAAAGCCGTGGCGGTGCGTTCCGAACTCCAGCCTTTTTCGCTGCCAAGCAGTGCAGCCACGACTGGCGCCGCATCCAGCGCCTGTTTCCACCCGTGCATCTGCGCCCCTGTACGGCGCGCCAGCAAATCCTCAAGCGTTTCAGCCATTTCGGATCGGATAGAGAAAACAATCTCCGCCAGAATTGCAGACAATCCCGGCGCGATCCGTTCCCTCCAGGATGGATTTTCCTTCAGCAGTTCCACAATGGTCGACGCCCGAGTCCCGAACTTTTGCGCGAGATGCCGCGCAACATCGGCGGGAAGAGAGTACTCCTCCTCGAGGCGCTTTGAAAAATTCGGGTCGTAGCCCGCAGCGCCCGCCAACGGATATTGTTTTGTCCTGCATTGGCTCACGGGGCCGCCCAGCTCCCGTTCTACGGCGTCGACCGTGTCCTCGGCCATCAATCGGTGAGTTGTCCACTTGCCGCCCAGAATACTGATTAGGCCGCTTACGCTGTCAAGTTCCACTTCGTGGTCTCTGATTAGCTTGCTGGTATTTGTTTGGCCTGGCGCCGCCACCAGCGGCCGCAGTCCCGCCATTCCACTCACCGTTTGTTCGCGCCGCAAGGGAGTTTCTAGGTACGGATTCAGTTGCCGCAACAAATAGTCCGCCTCATCCTTCTCTACGACCATCCTTGTCGCGGGTGTGACCTCGTTGTCGGTCGTGCCAACCAGCAATCGATCCTGCCAGGGAACCGCGAAGATTACCCGTGCGTCTTCCGTTTGCGGCACCAGCAGAGCGTCCTCGCCGGGAAAAGTTTCCATCGAAAACAGCAAGTGCACTCCCTTGCTGGGATGCATCCTCACGTCCAGCATTCGGTTCGCGAGCGCGCGCACCTTGTCGGCTCCTGTGCCGGTGGCATTCACAAATATTCTTGCCGCTGCTGAGAATTCTTCACCGGAAATCTCATCGCGCACCGTTGCGGCCGCAAGCTTTCCATTCTCTCCGCGAGCAAAGCCTGTGACCCGCGCATAGTTCAGTGCCGTTCCCCCAACTTCATTGAATGTTTCGACGAGCGCCATATCGTAACGTGCATCGTCGAATTGCCCGTCCGAATAGCTGACGGCTCCGCGCAGCCCCTTCGCCTTTAGTCCCGGCATGCGACGTAGCGTTTCTTCACGGGACAAGAAGCTGCTCGGAAAGAGGTTATTCTTGCCGGCCACTGCGTCGTACATCTTCATGCCCGCAAGATAGTAAAAGGCCCGCGTCCAGGAATACACCGGAACCAGAAAATGTGCTGGATGCGCCAGGTGCGGCGCGTTCGTCAGCATGTACAGCCGCTCGCGCAGGGCGGCCTTTACCATTCGATACTCTTCAAGATTAAGGCTTCTGATCGCCTGTTCGAGGTAGCGCACGCCGCCGTGCACCAGCTTCGTCGAGGCACTCGAGGCCGCTGAAGCGAAGTCTCCGGCATCCAACAACAGCGTACGCAACCCGCGCAGCTGCGCGTCCAGGGCACATCCCGCGCCGGTTGCCCCGCCGCCTATTACGCACAGATCAAATTGAGCGTTTTTCGCTGAGGCCAGAGCCTCCAGCCGGGATTTCATCTCTTTTCCATCTCTATTTCGTCCCTGAGCAGGCAGCGGAGCGCTGATGGCGATTGGAAGTCCGCACATGCTATAACGCTACGCGGAAAGCCAGCGCCGCATCTAACCATAAAGCACCAGAGAAAGGGAGAGAAAGAACATGAACGCTAGGACTCGTACACCCGCATTGCTGGCCGGGCTTGTGGCGCTTGCCTGCTCCGCCTCGTTGTTCGCAAAGACGCCGGCCGCCGCCGGTAAAGCTACCATTACCGTTACCGCCATTGCGAAGAAAGACGGCAGTCCGCCACCCGTTTCAACAGACGACGTGCAGCTCACGGTCAACAAGGAACGAAAGCAAGTCGCGAAGTGGGAAAAGGGAGATGCTTTAGGTTTAGCCATACTGATCGATGACGGGCTCGACGCCAGCGCCGCCAGCCAGTGGAACGACTTGAAGGCATTCATCATGGCCCAGGGACCAAACACCGCCATTGCGGTTGCGTATGCCTCCAATTCCACGGCAATGATCGCGCAAGACTTTACGACTGACCATGCGTTGGCTGCCAAGGCCTTGCGGATTCCCCGCGGGCAATTTGGCGCCGGCTCCAGTCCCTATCTTGCCGTGCTCGATTGGCTGAAGCGCTGGCCGGACACCGGGAGCCGCCGTTCGCTGTTGCTCATTTCCTCTGGCATTGATTACTTCCGCGGGAGCTGGGGACCCTTCTATCCGGACGTGGACACCGTGATTTCCAACGCGCAGCGCGGCAACGTGAATGTTTGGAGCATCTACTCACCCGGAGCGGGCCACCGCAGCCGCTCGTTCGCCCTGGCCAATCTCGGGCAAAACAATCTAAATAAGATGACCGACGAAACCGGCGGAGAGACCTACTATCTCGGAACGAGCGCTCCGGTCTCGTTCAAGCCGTATCTCGACGAACTTCAAACGCACCTCAACCATCAGTATTTACTGACGTTTGCGGGAGACGGAGGGACCAAAGGGAAATTCACTCGCATCCAGCTCAAAACGGAGCTTCCAGAGGTTGAGTTTTCTCACGCTTCGAATGCCTTCGTCAAACCCGGCAAATAGCTCAGCCGTTTTTTCACAGGCGGCAGTTTTTTCCGACGCTCTCCGGATTTTCCGGGGAGCGTTTTCTTCTTGCCGCCTTGCCTCTCGGGTCGTGCCACACTACACTACTGCCGGCAGCCGTCCGGCTGTAGTGTATTGAAACGATTTAATGCTGAGGTATCAGCTATGATTGACTGCTTGCAACAGTCCTTGCGCTTTGCTTGTGCCGAAGCAAAACCGCGGCTCGGGAAAACCATGACCTTGCTCATCGCGGCTGCCTGCGTACTTGCCGCACCGCTTGGTGCGCAAACCATCCTTGGTGAGGGCTGGAAGGTGCAGAGCTCCGCAGAAGTAGCCGCAAGCGCGGACAAGATTTCTGAACCCGGCTTTTCGACCGACCGCTGGTACCGAACGTCTGCGCCAAAAACTGTTTTTGCCGTCCTTGTCGAAAACGGCGTTTACAAGGATCCCTACTTCGGAATGAACCTCCGCAATTTCCCGGGCGTCGAATATCGGATCGGCGGCCAGTTCGCCAACGAAGAAATACCGCCGAACAGCCCGTACGCGGTGCCCTGGTGGTATCGCAAGGAATTTGACGTCCCGGCCGCCGACAAGGGCAAACAGATCTGGATGCAATTCCGCGGTATCAACTACCGCGCGGAAATCTGGATCAACGGCCAGAAAGTAGTGGGATCCGATGAAGCCGTGGGAGCTTTCCGCCGCTACGAGTTCAACGTGACGGGGTACGTACACCCCGGCGGACGGAACGCCGTTGCTGTTTCCGTTTCAGCTCCAAAAGCCGGAGAGCTCGGAATTACCTGGGTCGATTGGAACCCCACGCCACCCGACAAGAACATGGGCTTGTGGCAGGAGGTCGTGCTCTCCACTAGCGGGCCCGTAGCGCTTCGACATCCGTTCGTAGAAACGAAACTCGATTTGCCGAAAGCCGAACTTGCTCATCTCACCGTCCGAGCACTCGCATCAAATGCCACAGCCGAACCGGTGAAGGGAACTCTTCGCGGAAAGATCGAGGGAGGCGGGCTCAACATAGATCTTGCGCAGGAGGTGGAACTCAGCGCAAACGAGTCAAAGGAAATCACCTTTTCCCCCACTGCCATTCCCTCGCTAAACCTTCTTCGGCCAAAACTCTGGTGGCCCTATCAGATGGGCGATCCGTTCCTGCACAAGTTGACCCTCGAATTTGTCACGGCGCAAAAAACGGTTTCCGACAGCCAATCCATTTCTTTCGGGATCGTCCAAACAGATTCCGAAATGACATCCGACGGCTATCTCCTATTCAAAGTGAATGGCAAACCAGTTCTGGTTCGCGGCGGAGGCTGGGCGCCGGACATGATGCTCCGAGTGGACGAATCGCGGCGCGAAGCGGAATTTCGCTACGTAAAGGAAATGGGTCTGAACTCGATTCGCCTGGAAGGAAAGCTCGAGGATGAATCCTTTCTGGAGCGCGCTGACCGCGAAGGCATTCTCCTGATGGCCGGCTGGTGCTGCTGCGATGCCTGGGAAAAATGGGGCAAATGGAATGATGAAAACAAACGAGTGTCGGTCAGTTCGCTGCGCGATCAATTGCTCCGGCTTCGGCAACATCCAAGCCTTCTCGTATGGCTGAACGGCAGCGACAATCCCCCGCCCGCCGATCGCGAACAGGCGTATCTCGACATCGAAAAGGACGCCCGCTGGCCCAAACCGGTCGTTTCATCCGCCACTGCGAAAAAGGCCGAAGTCACGGGCGACTCCGGTGTGAAAATGAGCGGGCCCTACGATTATGTGCCTCCCAGCTATTGGCTGCTCGATACGAAGGCCGGCGGAGCCTACGGGTTCAACACCGAGACCAGCCCCGGTCCGGCCGTTCCGCCTCTCGAGGAGCTGAAAACCTTTATTCCCAGCGACCAGCTCTGGCCGGCGGGCGATTTTTGGGATTTTCATGCCGGGGGAGGACAGTTCAAGACAATTGATCTGTTCACCCATGCGCTTGAAATGCGCTACGGAAGCGCAAAAAACGCGGCCGACTATGCTTGGAAATCCCAGGCCATGGCGTACGAAGGCCAGCGAGCGATGTTTGAAGCATACGGTCGCAACAAATACAGATCCACTGGCGTGATTCAGTGGATGCTGAACAATGCTTGGCCCAGCCTCATCTGGCATCTTTACAGCTACGAATTGCGCCCAGCAGGCGGTTACTTTGGCTCCAAGATCGCGCTTGAGCCGATCCACGTGCAATTTTCCTACGACGACCGCTCTGTCGCCGTCGTGAACGGCACGCAAAAATCACAGAACGGCTTGAAGATTGTCGCAAAACTTTACAACACCGCCGGTGCCGAGAAATTCTCCCGTGAGGCTGTTGTGAATGTGGCCGCCGATGGTGTGGCGAGATCCATAGCTGTTCCGGAGCCGGGCGATATTTCTGTGGCCTATTTTTTGAAACTGCAGCTTTTCTCCGCTGGCGGCGAACCGCTGAGCCGCAATTTTTATTGGCTTTCCACCCAGCCTGACGAATTGGACTTTGCGAAAACGGAGTGGTATTACACGCCGCAGACCAGCTTTGCGGACTTTTCTTCACTGCAGGATCTACCGAAGGCCTCGGTCAAGGCCGTGCTGCATGGCACCGCGGGAACCGGGCATGAGGCTGCCTTCGACGTCGCGCTTGAAAACACCGGCAAGGGGGTCGCATTTTTGACGCGGCTCCGCCTGGTGAAGGGCCAGGAACAATCCGAGATTCTGCCGGTCTACTGGAGCGACAACTACATTTCGTTGCCGCCCGGAGAAAAATGTGAACTGACGGTACGCGTCCGCAAGTCCGATCTTGGCAGCGCGCAGCCTGTGCTGCTCGTCGATGGATTCAATGTCGTTGCGGCCACGGCTTACGCGACTCCGAGGTAAGAACTCGACGGCACCGGAGAAGTAGAAGCATGAAAAAAACAAAAGCGAGGCACGCTTGCATTTCGTGCCTCGCTTTTCTCTGTATCTTGCTTCCACTACGGTGGCTTTAGTGGACGGCTCGCGGCGAATCCGCGCCGGCTGACTTCGGCTTGGAGCCCGCTGTGGGAACCACCGGTGGCGCGATCGGCTCCTTTTCGAGCGCGTTCTCGAGCACCTCATCCAGGGTATGGACATAAGTGATCTTCAGGTCCCCGAGCAACTCGGGCGGCAAATCCGCCTTAGCGTTCGGTTCGTTGTCTGCGGGAAGGAGAACTTCCTTTACGCCCGCGCGCTTTGCGCCGAGCACTTTTTCCTTGATGCCGCCCACCGGCAGCACCACTCCAGAGAGCGTCATTTCGCCGGTCATCGCCAGACGATTGCGAATCGGCCTTCCACTCAGCAAGCTCACAAGCGACGTGACCATTGCCGCGCCAGCCGACGGACCGTCCTTCGGAACCGCGCCCGAGGGCACGTGAATATGAATGTCCTGTTTGCGGAAGAAGTCCGGATCGATTCCGTACTTCTCGCCATTGGAACGGACCCAGGTCAGCGCCGCCGTCATGGACTCCTGCATCACTTCGCCCAGATGACCGGTCGTCGTGAACTGCTTCCCGCCGCGCATCCTGCTTGCTTCGATGAACACGATGTCTCCGCCCACCGGCGTCCACACAAGTCCGACCGCAACGCCAGGTTGCTTCACGCGTTCGTCGATTTCCTTTTCCGTGCGGAATTTGGGCACGCCCAGGAATTCCCGCACGACTTCAGGTGTTACGACCATCTTCTCCGTTTTGCCTTCCGCAATGCGCCGCGCCTGCTTGCGAGTGATCGTTCCGATCTCGCGTTCCAGGTTGCGCACGCCCGCTTCCCGCGTGAAGCTGTGGATGATTTCCTGCAAGCCTTCCTCGGCGAACTCGATCTGTTCTCCAAGTTTTATGCCATGTTCCGCGGCTTGCTTTGGAATCAGGTATTTGTTGGCAATATGAATTTTCTCTTCGCCGGTGTAGCCGGGTAGCTCGATAATCTCCATGCGGTCACGGAGCGGCTCCGGAATAGGATCCATCCAGTTTGCCGTGGCGATAAAAATCACCTTCGACAAGTCGAACGGCACGTCCAGATAATGATCGCGGAACGTCGCGTTCTGTTCCGGATCGAGCACTTCCATCAGCGCAGCCGAAGGATCGCCGCGGAAATCACGGCCAAGTTTGTCGACTTCGTCCAGCATGCAAACGGGGTCGTTGGACTCCGCGCGCTTCAGCCCCTGAATGATTTGTCCGGGCAACGCGCCGATGTAGGTGCGGCGATGCCCGCGGATTTCCGCTTCGTCGTGCATGCCGCCAAGCGAGATGCGGACGAATTTGCGGCCCATGGCTCGCGCGATCGATTTTCCAAGCGAAGTCTTGCCCACGCCTGGAGGCCCGACGAAGCAGAGAATCGGCCCCTTCATCCCCGGCTGCAGTTTTTTCACTGCCAGGTAATCCAGGATGCGCTCTTTCACTTTTTCCAGGTCGTAGTGATCCTCGTTGAGGATATCGTGCGCTTTCTTGATGTCGATTTCTTCCGCTTGCGTGCCGGTCGACTTCGCCCACGGCAACGACGTCATCCATTCAAGGTACGTCCGCGAAACCATGTACTCCGCCGAAGCTGGCGTCATTTTTGCCAAGCGTTTCAGTTCGCGGTCGCACTCTTTCTTCGCTTCCGCCGTCATGCCGGCTTCTTCGACCTTTTTCCGGAGCTCGTCGATTTCCGCCTGGCTATCATCGTGCTCGCCAAGTTCTTTCTGAATCGCCTTCATCTGCTCGCGCAACAAATACTCCCGCTGGTTCTGGCTCACCTGCTCCTGAACTTGCTCATGAATCTTGGACCGGAGCTCCAGCACCTCAAGTTCCTTGGAAAGTTCGCGGATCAGCGATTCGAGACGCTTCCGCACGCTCGCGGTTTCCAGCAATTCCTGGCGCACCAGTGTAGAAAGCGAAGGGAGAGTGCCGGCAATAAAATCGGCAAGCCGCCCGGCGTCGTCGATATTTGCAGCGACCTGTTGCAGGTCATCCGACAGCTGCGGCGAATGGCCGACAACATCACGGAACAAATCCTGAGCGTTGCGGTGCAGCGCTTCCAGTTCGCTGTCCTGTTCGCCGAAAATATCCGGCATCGGCTCGACCTGCGCCTGCAAGAACGGTTTCAAGCCCAGCAGGTCGAGAATCTGGAAGCGTTGCAGACCTTCGAGGAAGATCACTACGTTTCCGTTCGGCATTTTGACGGTTTTGTGCACCTTGGCCAGCGTGCCGACCTTGTGCAGGTCCGCCGCAGCGGGGTCTTCGACGCGAGGGTCGTGTTGGGCGACCACGCCCAGAACCTTTTCTTCGCCCTGCAAGGAATTAATCAGTGCCAGTGAACTCTCGCGGCCGACCGTCAACGGGAGCACCGCTCCGGGGAACAGCACAGTGTCCCGAACCGGCAGTATCGGCAACTGATTGGGGATCGCAATTTTATCAGCCATTCGGTTCCTCAGTTCCGAGGCGGCACCACATTCTAAAAGCCGCCTGTAAAAACGTTAGATGCTGCAACCTGAAAAAGGGTACCGCGGATACGATACACAAAAGCATAAAATCTTAGCGTATCTAGCTAAATTATGCAGACAGTGATCGTTTTGCTTAAGAGCGTATATAAAGTCATTATTTTGTTACTTATATGGTTTGCGCACCTTCCTGGCCCTAGGGAACTCCGTCCTTTTCTGCGGAAATGTTCGCCGAATGAGCCGTATGGCTTCTTTCTTTGACGAAAGTTCTCCATCGAGCTGAGCATCCTCTACAAGCGCCAGAATCCTTCCAACGATCGGTCCTGCCGCATAACCCAGCCCGAGCACGTCCTCTCCGGTCACTAGCTTGGCGGGTCGGACCAACTCCGGCGGAGTGGTGCTCAGGAAATTCTTAACGAAGTCGTACGCCTCCAGGTTCCGGTGGCTGGCAAGGCAATCCAGCCGGTGAAGCTCCAGATGCTCGTCAAATCCGGGCAGCCGCACGAACCGTTTGAGCGTCGCGGTTCGCATACTCCGCACATCCTTGAACTTCATGTGATGTCCCACAAGCGAAAGGATTTGCTCTGAATGGTCATTGGAAAACCGTAACCGGCCCAAGATTTCCCTGCCGATCGCCACTCCAACGTCAACATGCCCGTCGAATCGAATTCTGTCGCCAGTTTCTGCGGCGGACCGGAACGTCGAGGGCTTGCCTATATCGTGCAGCAGCACGCCCCACGCCAAAGTCAGTGGCGTCTCCGGAGGCAGCCCTTCGAGCATTAGCAAGGTGTGAATCCACACATCTCCTTCGGGATGGTATTGCGGCGGCTGCTCCACTCCCTTCATTGCGGCGATCTCGGGCAGCAGTTCGGGCAACAGCCCGGTCGAGTCCAGCAGCTCAAAGCCCTTTCTGGCGGCCCCTTCGGTCAGCAGCTTTGTCAGCTCCTCGCGGACTCGCTCCCCCGAGACTTGGCGGATTTCCCGTGCGCGGTTCGAAATCGCCTGAAAGGTGTCAGGCTCGATCTGATATTCGAACCGGGCCGCGAAGCGGACTGCGCGCAGCATCCGTAATTTGTCTTCTCGAAAACGCCGGTTCGGATGGCCGATCGCGCGAATGATTCCTTTTCGCAAGTCTGCCTGTCCATCAACAAAATCCAGTACTTCACCGGTGTCATGCCGCATCACCAGCCCGTTGATCGTGAAATCGCGCCGCTGCACGTCCTCCTCGGGCGAGCCTGTATAAACTACCTGATCCGGATGACGCCCGTCCGTATAACCCACATCGGAACGGAACGTGGCAATCTCGACCTTCCCGCCGTCGAATGGAACGAAAATCACTCCAAACTGCGCGCCGACCGACACACCGTTCGGAAAAATCTGCAAAACCTCATCAGGAGTAGCGTCGGTTGCGACGTCGTAGTCGGCTGCCTCGCGGCCTAGGACAATATCGCGCACACAACCGCCTACCAGAAAGGCCTGAAACCCGGCTGCCCGGAGCGTGTCGCAGATGGAATTGGCCAGCTCTCTCGGCTTCATCAGAAAGATTATGCGCCTCCGGGTTTCGCGGCGCCGTTCTTCATGCTGACATGTTTCTAGCCTATTCGCAGCGCCCTATTCGCAACGTAAGACCAGGCAGGTAATATCGTCCGATTGCCGTGTTGTGCCGACGAAATCGTCTACGCGCTGCATCAAGAACTGCAATGACCGCTGAGCGTCCCAATCCGGCAAGTTGCGAATCGTCGCGACCCATCGCGCGTCGCTGAACTCTTCACCTTTGTCGTTGAACGCTTCGACCACGCCGTCTGTGAAGAAAATCAACGCGTCCTGAGGCGTCAATTCCACGGACCCGGTTTCATAAATTGCGTCTGGAGAGATTCCCAGTGGCATGCCGTTCGATTCGAGTCGCTCGATCCCGGAATCCAGGCCGGCATCGCGTCGCCGGATTACCGGAGCGTTGTGTCCCGCGTTCACATAAACGAGACGACGTGCCGCAGGATCGTATTCGGCCATCACGGCGGTCGTGAAGCGCAGCCCATCCAGGCTGTGCGCACAAGCGTAGCGGTTCAGCCGGATCACCAGTTCGTCTAGCGGCGCACCTTCCTGCACAATTGTGCGCAGGCTCGCCTGGAACGTCGCCATCAACAGCGCCGCCGGAACACTCTTGCCGGCCACATCGGCGATCACCAGGAACAGCTTTCCGCCCTCGGCAGCGTTGTTTAGGGGGTAAAACGCGTCGTAATAATCTCCCGCGACGGAATTCTGCGGCCGCGTATGGAAAGCGATGTTGGCTCCCGCCACGGCCGGCGGCTTCGACGGAACCAACCAACTCTGGATTTCCCGGGCGATTTCCAGGTCCCGCTTCATCGTCACCTTGTCTGCGAGCTCCAGCGAAAGCAGCAACAAGAATAAGAGCGCCGCGACGATGTCGAATTTCAAATCGAAGGAAAAGTTGATGCCGGAAATGACCAGCAGGGAAAGCGCGATGAAAAGGATCATGCGCCGTGCCGCGCTCAATTTCATCAGCAGAGCCCAGAAAAACCCTTTTGCGATATGCAATGGACGCCGCCAGCGCGGCAGCTTGTTGATCTCGATCCAATCGACATCTTTTCCGTAGAAGCCGTAGCTGGCGCGGGCGTCTGCGGTGAATTGCGCCAGCAGGTCGTCCCATTCACGGCCTTCGCTGATGCGATCCCACATACCGCCGCCAGGACTGCGGCCGGGATTGTTCGGACTTGTGGGGGGAGGAGCAGCGGTAGACATGGAACGAGTATAGAGCAGGAGAGAGTTCTTCGGTCAGTTCAGCCCCGTCGGGCCGCGCCGGCCGCGAATCGAAAATCGTCATTCCGAATGGAATCGCGAAAATGAGGAACGCTGTTCGTCCGTCGGGGTGTCCCTAGGAGAGTCATTTTTCCCTTCTTCGCGAGGCTTCGAGGTCTCCGTGCGCAGCGAACCGCCAAACTGAATCTTGTCGAACCCGAAGCGGTCGCGCAGAGAATCCGCCGCGCGCGTCAGTCTGTCGAGCTTCGCGCGGCGCTGCGCATCGAGAAGATCGAGTTGCCCATTTCCGTGCGTGAAGCTGCTCAGCGCCACGCCGAGCAAGCGTACTTTGCGGCGCGTGTCGCGATGTTCACGAAACAGCGACAGGAAAATGGCGAACGCGTCCGAATCAAACTGTATCGGCTCGCCGAGTGTTTTTGAGCGCGTATATGTATCGAAGCCCGCGTATCGAATGGTGAGGGTAAGTGTCCGCGCAGAAAGCCCGGCTTCGCGGAGCCGCTTGCAGGATTTTTGCGAAAGGTGACTCAGCATCGATTCGAGAACGACAACGTCGGTGAGGTCTTCGCCGAAGGTGTGATTGTGCGAAATCGATTTCGGTTCCGCGTCGAGTACGAATTCGTAGGAGTCTCCGCCGCGTGCCTTGCGGTACAGCGCCGTGCCCCACTGGCCAAAAATCGTTTCCAATTTCTCCTGCGATGAATCCGCGAGCTGATGAACGTATTCAATTCCGAGCGCTCGTAGCGCGCGTTCCGTCACTCCGCCGATTCCAGGAATTTTTCGCACCGGCAACGGTGAAAGAAATCTCGCTTCCTGCCCGTGCGCCACCCAGAGCAGCCCGCGCGGTTTCGCCTGGTCGCTCGCAACTTTTGCAACCAGCCGGGTAGAGGCGAGCCCCGCAGAGCAGGGAAGTCCTGTGGATTGTGTGATAGCGCGAAGAAGCTTGTCCGCGGCGGCGAACGGTGGACCGTGAAGGCGCTCGGTTCCCGCGAGATCGAGATACGCCTCGTCAATCGAAACCATTTCGACAACCGGAGAGAAGTTCGCAAGAATGGTCGCTACGCGGTCGCTCCACTCTCCGTACTTCGCGTGGTGCCCGTCGAGAAAAATCGCGTGAGGGCAAAGCTTCCCCGCCGTGCGCAGCGGCATCGCCGATTGAATTCCATATTTTCGCGCTTCGTAACTCGCAGCGGAAACGACGCCGCGCTGGTCCGGCCTTCCTCCTACCACAACGGGTTTGCCGCGCAGCTCCGGCCTTTCCAGCAACTCCACGGAAACGAAAAACGCGTCCATATCTACATGGAGAATCGTCGTTTCGGGCGGCGTAGAAACGGCCGCGGCATCGCGCTTCGCTCGAAATCGCGCCAGCTCCGGCATGGCAACAGCCTACGCCTAGCGCTTGTATCGAACAATAGGCGAAAGTCAGTCATTACGTTCGGTCCGCGGTTTGAGATATCCGGCTCGAGCCAATGATCTCGGTGAAAATAGGGCACCCTCGACGAAAGCCGTTCTCCGAAGAAGCCCGTCTTTGTCGTTCGCGCCAACGGAATTCCGATCCGTCCTGCTTGGTCGCCCGCTTTTTTGGGATACCTGGGTTGTTGCGATTGTATTCGGTCATGATTCGCTCTTGCGTTCTGTGGAAATGACGCGGGGAATACCGGCAAGATCGTTGCTGACGACGACGTTGATCCAGCTGGAGGAATCGAGAAGAGGTTGGACGGCGTGGAGGGAATCGTGCCCGAGCTCGAGGACCAGGATGCCGCCGGGCTTCAGATGCGTCGCGGATTGCGCGATGAGGTCGGCATAGAGTTCGTAACCTTCTTCTCCGCCGAAGAGGGCAATCGCCGGTTCGTGTTCGCGAACTTCGCGTGCAAGAGTCGAGGCTTCGCGCCGCGCGACGTAAGGAGGATTGCTGACGATGAGGTCGAAGGCTAGGGAACTGCGATCAGCGGCACGTAGGCTACCGGACTCGGCGGATGGGCGATTGTCAAGCAAGGGCACGGACTGCTGTGCCCCCACAGCCGAGAGGTTGTCGAGCCAATTGGATTCAAGAAAGGTGATGCGGTTGGCGAAGCCAAGGCGCGCGGCGTTACGTTGCGCCAGGGCGAGGGCGGCGGGAGAAATGTCGAGCGCGTAGATCTCGGCGGCGGCAAGTTCTTTCGCCAGGGCAATGGCGATACACCCGGAGCCAGTCCCGATATCGGCGATCACCAGTCCGTCGCCGGACATGTTTTGCGAGTGCTTGGAGCGCAGATGGCGCAGCGCGAGGCGGTCAAGCGCGACTTCGATCACATGCTCGGTTTCCGGGCGTGGAATCAGGACGTCGGGTGTGACCTGAAATTCGAGACCCCAGAATTCCTGTTTGCCGGTGAGGTGCTGCGTGGGAACGCCTTCCACGCGACGCTCGATCAGTGCGAAATAGTTTTGCAATTCGGATTCTGTGAGCTCGGCTTCGGGGCGCGAATAGAGCGAAGTACGCGTACGACCGGTGGCGTGGAGCAGTAAGAGTTCCGCTGCCAGGGTATCCGACGGCACATTTGCGGCGCGTAGTTGCGCGATGCCGAGTTTGAGAGCGGTGCGGACGTCCATCAAGCTTCGGCGAGTTCTTGCTTCAGACGTTCGGCTTCGTAGTGGCCAGAGAGGCCGTCGACGAGGGCAGCGAGTTTGCCTTCCATGACGTCGGTGAGCTGGTGAAGGGTCAGGCCGATGCGGTGATCGGTTACGCGATTTTGCGGGAAATTATAGGTGCGAATTTTTTCCGATCGGTCGCCGGTCTTGATCTGACCGCGGCGCTCGGCGCCGAGGGCCGCTTGTTGCTTTTCTAGTTCCATTTCGTAGAGACGCGAGCGGAGAACGCGCATGGCCTTGGCGCGATTCTTGATCTGAGACTTTTCGTCCTGCTGGGAGACGACGAGGCCGCTCGGAATGTGGGTGATGCGCACCGCGGAGTAGGTAGTGTTGACGGACTGGCCGCCGGGCCCGGAAGAGCAGAACGTATCGATACGGAGATCTTTGGCTTCAATTTTGATGTCGATATCGTCGGCCTCGGGAAGAACCGCGACGGTCGCTGCAGAAGTATGAATGCGCCCCTGCGTTTCGGTTGCCGGAACGCGCTGCACACGGTGGACTCCGCTTTCGTATTTCAGCTTGGAATACACCTTGTTGCCCGCAATCGACACAACGATTTCCTTCAGGCCGCCTAAAGAAGACGGCGAACTTTCCAGGACTTCAACCTTCCAGTTCTGAGTTTCCGCGTAGCGCGAGTACATGCGAAACAGTTCAGCGGCGAAAAGAGCGGCTTCGTCGCCGCCGGTGCCTGCGCGAATTTCCACGATGACGTTTTTGTCGTCGTTTGGATCTTTCGGAAGAAGGAGAAGCTTCAGTTCGCGTTCGACAGTTTCCCTGCGCTCGGTGAGGTGCTTTTCTTCGTCGTGCGCCATCTGCTTCATTTCCGCGTCTTCGGCCTCGAGAACCATCTGGTGGGCGCCGGCGAGATCTTTTTCGATCTGCTTGAACTCGCGATGCTTATTGACGATTTCTGCGAGCTCGGAGTGCTGCTTGGCGAGCTTCTGGAACCGCGACGAGTCCGAGACAACTTCGGCAGAAGAAAGTTGCTGCGTCATTTCTTCGTAGCGCGAGTCCAGCTGATCCAACTTTTCCGTTAACGTAAGCACAGCCATTTGCGACCTCTAAGATTTCGAGTTGTCAGTTTTCCGTTAGAAAGGCATCGGGACTATAGATTTTGTTTCGAGCGTAAAAATAGGAGCTCTCCCCGCCAGGGAAGAGAATGCGCCGCAGCTAATAGAAGGCGGTGAAGGTCATGGCGACTTCTCTATAGAATAGCCCTTGGCGGTGCCGGCGCGCAAACGGGATTGGGACGGGTTGCTGCGCGAAGAAACCGTATACTACCATGCGGCTATCGGTGCGGCGGCGGAACCCGCGGGCAAGACTCACGGAGCAGATTCGGCAAAAATGAGTGAAGCAGCACGGACGCAAATGCAGGCAGACGAGGCGAGTGAATTCACGCAGAGGCAGGAGCGCGGCGCCGACGCGGGATTCTTGTGGGATTTCTGGTATCCCGCCGCGCGCAGCTCCGCTATTCGTGGGCGCAAGCTCGCGACTGCCGTACTGCTGGAGGTGCCGCTGGTCCTCGGGCGGACGGATGAAGGAAGAGCGTTCGCAATGCGAGATTCTTGCCCGCATCGGGGTATCCCGCTTTCGTATGGACGGTTTGACGGCACGAATGTCGAATGTAGTTACCATGGCTGGAAGTTTGCCGGGTGCAGCGGGCAGTGCGTGGAAATTCCTTCGCTGACCAGCCAGGACAAACTGAAGGTGCAGCGAATTTTCGCGGGGCATTATCCTTGTGAAGAGCACGACGGATACGTTTGGGTGTTCATGAATTCGCCGTCGTCGCGGCTGCCAGAGACCGTGCCTGCGGCCCCGACGCTTGTGACCTTTGGTGAACGCTACAAGAGCACGCATCTCGGATGCGATTTGCCATCGCACGTCGATCACGGAATTATCGGGCTGATGGATCCGGCGCACGGGCCGTTTGTGCACCAATCATGGTTCTGGCGGAGCCAGAAGAGCATCCACGAAAAGGCCAAACAGTTTGAGCCGATTCCAAATGGATTCCGGATGAGCACGCACTCGCCGAGCACGAATAGCGCGCCGTACCAGATGTTGAAAAAAATGACGGGGGCGCCGGTGGCGACGACGATCGATTTCGTGCTACCGAACATGCGGACGGAGGAGATTCGCAGCGGGAAGCTGTGGTTCTCCAGCTTGACGACGGTGACGCCCGTTCGGCGGGACTTGAGCCGGATCGATTTTGTAGCGGCCTGGAATGTGCCGCTGCCAGTGACCATCTTCCGGATATTCGCCAAGACGTTTTTACGGCAGGATCAGGAGACGATGATCCAGCAAGCGGAGGGGCTGAAGCATAACCCGCGGCTGATGCTGATTGACGATGCAGACCGCCCAGCGAAGTGGTATTTCGCCTTGAAAGCAAATTTGCTGGAGTCGCGGCGTACGGGCACCGAGATGGTGCACCCGATGGACCGACCGGTGACGCTGCGTTGGAGATCGTGACTTATGACTTCACAGCCCCCCCATTTCCTATAAGCAGCAATCTAAACGGTTCGAGCAGCGATTCTGTAAGTGCAGATTGCAAAGGACTTAGGGACACAGGTGGAGAACCGAGGCTTTAGCGGAGCTTTGCGAGGTCGAATTGGGCGGCGACGGGCGCTGTGGTCGGCGGCCTGACTTCAACGCGGGTTGGGAGGGATTCGAATTGGGAGGCATCGTATTCAAGGAAGACAATGGCGCCGCGGAGGGTGGATGTGGTGTCACCGCGAGAGGCAGATCCGTAGATGGGCTCAGCGTGGCCGTCACGCGGTTCAAGGACGCGGGTGGCAGAGCCCTGATCTGCGTGGGGCTCTGGTTGCGACAGTGTGAAAGTGAAGGCGCGCCAGAAATCTTCCGGATCAAGGTGGCGGTTGAATTCACCGGCGGCGTCGCTTGCGGTACGAACCGCGTCATCATAAGTGTAAGTCGCGGTGAATTCGATCCGGACCTGCAAGAGTAAGGTGTCGCCGCGGCCGTGATAGTCGGCGGCGGCTTGCTGAGCGCTGTAGCCGGTGGAGCGCCGGCTCGAGACGCTGACGACCTGAGCGCAGGGCGTGAGCAGATGAATTTCGGAAATGTAGGGTCCCTTGTCTGGAAGAGGAAGAAGGCGCGCGTACAGGTACAAAAACTCGGCAGTTTTCTGGTCATTGCGCTGGCCGAGGAAGTAGGCTTCGCGAACGGCTTTGTCGGTGAGAGGCATTTCGAACGCCGGCGTTGAGGGCGGGAGCGAAAGGATCGCAGTCACGATTGCGAGAATGTGGCGTGCGATGAGTGGCATGGAGTAAATCCGCAACCGGATTGAGTCTAACGCGGAATTCGATGACCTATAGAGAGAATCCTTGCCGGAGGAATCTGGTGCAATTTGTCTGACCTCCGAAGGATGCCTGCCTGGAGGCAGAAGTGGAACGATGCAGATGGCTTGAGACGAGCGCACAGGCTCGAAGAAAACCGAACGACCACGGATTCGCGAATGATTCATTTTCTCGCTTGAGAAGTGCTGAAACCGAACTTGGTCATGAGCAGCTCGGCTTCGTCGCCATTGATCGGTTCCAACTTCATGCTGGCGGGCCCGTGCTCATTATTAACGTAATAATCGCGAGCGATAAAGAAGTACGATTTGCCAGCCTCAGCGGTGAAATGGTCGGCGGCGGATGTGTGCCCTGTCGCCAAACTGACCCACGATTGCCAGCCGGCGCAGAGGTGCTGTTCACCGGGGTCAATCGCAACGTAGAAATAGGCGTTGGATTGTGTGGCCCCCACCCAGGCGCCATTCAGGCCAAAACGGGTTGTGGGTGCGGGCTTGCTTTGGAAATTAGCGTCGTCCTGCAAAAAGTACACCAGTGCCTTTCCGGATTCGGGTTTGGCGATCGGGTGTTTGGAGCGATCGGTTCTGACGTCCCACTTTATTTTCTTGTCGCCACAACCAGGAGCAACCGCCTGCGTGGAAGGGGAAGTCTGGGCGAAGGCGAGTGTAGCGACTGCCGCGAGAATCGAGGCAGCAAGAAACATCGAAACGATTTTCATGGGATGGGTCTCCGGTATCAGGAAAGACGTGACTGCTCGGGTCATGGTTGCGGGAGTAGACAAGCAAGCAGCGAGTACGGCCGAAAGAAACGAGTCTGAACGCAAAGCTTGCGGCAGGCAGACGACGCTACGACCGCTAGAGAGTGCACAGGCGAAGACCACAGCCTGAAAAGCCATGCCGCTACGGTCAGATGCGGCGGGTGACGTTCGGGAAGTCGAGCCAGACTTTGACGCCGCAGAAATGGGAACCTTCGGTGCAGATGGGAGTGGTGACACCGGCGCGAAGATGGCACGGCGGTCCGATGAATTTTGTGAGCTGGGGGTGGACTTCGCGAAGCTGGGCGACTTCGTCGAGCGAGGATTGGTAGATTTCTTCCTGCGCGTTGAAGCAGGTGCGCATGGTCCATTTGTGGAGGAGATGGAGGAGCGAGCCGGATTCGACGAGGCGGATGGCTTTGGCGTTAGGGAGAAGGTAGAGAGCGATTTCAGGAGGGACGCCGCGATCGAGGAGTTGGTTTTTGGCCTGCCAGGCGTCCTGCATGGCGCGCTGGTAGACTTCGCGGGCGCGCGGATTGCCGGCGACGAGAGCGGGGGTGATGTAGTCAAGTTCACGCGTGTCAGCGAGAGTCAGAATCGGGCGCGAGCCTGGGATCATGCGATGGCGCTGGTCCTGGCTGTCGGCGGTGTGGCTGATCTTTTTTGCGAAGGTATAGTTGGCGTGTTGTAGCGCGCGCATCATCGGCGCGTGGACGCCAACGTTGAGAGTTTCGAGGCGATAGAGATTGCGGGCGGGATTGAGAAGACGGTCAAGGGCTTCGGCGTCGGAGCAATCGACTGCGGAGAGACCGAGAACGGCGCGATAGGCAGAAGCGATGGTGGCGGGAGCGCTGGGCGAATAGTCGAGGAGTTTGGCGGTGCGGCCGTCAAGTTGCGCGTCGAATTCTTTTGCGAACGAATCTCCCTCTGATGCGCCTGTCACCGGTATTTTCCATTCAGGCAGTTCATCGAGCGGCTCGGTTCCGAAGCGATCGAAGAATTGCGGGTCGATGTTTCTTACGTGGGCGACCATCTCGCCGATGACCGTGCGGGCTTCACTGGGCGTGTCGGAGGCAGCGCACATGCGCCAGAGGCGATGGAGGACGATTCCGGAGACGGTGTGGACCATTGTGGTGAACGCGGCGACCGGCAGAACGTAACGGGCGACTTCGATTGCGCGCTTCTCGGCGGAACGTTCGATTTTCTGGATGCGCTTTGGATGAGACATCGGGCCGACGTGCCAAATGTCTTCGAGAATTTCCCGGGCGTCAGATAGAAGGAGCGAAGAGAGTTCGCGATAGTAGGCCCAGGCACGAGCGATCGCGCGTTCGTAGATTGCGCGCGACTCGGCGTCAAAAAACAGAGAGGCGGGAGGAACGTAGGCCTGCGTGCGGTCCATGCGGACGTAGCGCTGGCTTTGCTGCTCGGAGTTGTAAAAGGGATGCGCGTGGAGGAAAGACCAGACAAACTGGCGGCTGACGTTTTCTAGGCCAAATTCGAAATGCGCATGTTGGTAGACAGTGTGGTGGCCGCTGAAGAAGGTGGCAGCGCCGATGTTGAGGCGCTGCTTGTCGTTGACCTCTTCGGGGGCAATAAGGCGGGAAGAGTAACAGGTGCGTGCGGCGGCGATAGCGGAATCGAAAGGATGAGCGAAAGCGTTGCGGAGAGTGACGCGCGGTGCGGCGGACTCAACGAGTTCGCCAGGATCTCCGGATTGAAACAAGCGCGATTGAGTGGCCACGTTGGGAGGATAGTTTACACGCCGGGGCAGCGGGAAAAAAGAAAATGGACAAGCGAAATCCGACCGCGACAGCGTCGAGGGCTTCGCTCATGAGACGTGAGAGGGATAGGGCGGGTTTTTTTGGCACAGAGCGCACCGAGAAAAAGGAAAAGCCTCTGACCGAGCCAGGGCTGTTCGGAACCTCGGTTTTAGAAGACGGCGAGTGCTTGTTGAACCGCTTTACTTCTTGGCAGCTGAGGTCTTGGCAGCTGCGTCGGCGTATTTCTTGGTGAAGCGCTCGACGCGCCCCGCAGTGTCCACGAGCTTTTGTTTGCCGGTGAAGAACGGGTGGCAGTTGGAGCAAATCTCAACGCGAAGCATATCGCCCTTGATGGTGGAGCGGGTCGGAAACGTGTTCCCGCAAGCGCAGTGGACAGTGACGGCGTGATAGTCGGGGTGAATACCGGGTTTCATTGCATCTCCAGTGTGTCGCGTCCGGTCTGCGCCAGGCCCTGCGAGAGCAGAGACTACCGTGGCGTCGCTAGGTCGCGAAGCAAGCTCTAATTATAACGTGGCTGTCGGAATCCGCCAAATCCGCGGGAAAGGCTTGGTAGCGTCTTACTTTGGATCTGGCGGTGCTTACGAAAAGGTGTGCTGTACTTCCTAGCTGCAACGTTATCAGGCAGGCCATGAGCAGGGAAGTGAGCTTTACGGTGCGGCGCGATCCATTCGACTCCTAGTTCGCCGAGCGCTCGCTCGAACGGTGAGCGAGCTTGCTCTTCACCAGCTCCCCAACGAACGGTTTTCACCCGCTGCGAGCCTTGGCCAATCACTTCCGTGGCGTTTCGCGGCTCACCAATCCATCCTTGGCCAAGTGCTCGGTGGCCAGAGTAAGTTTTGTAGACCAAGCGCTCCCCCTGAGACTTGTTCATTCAAAAACTCTCATTTTGCGCCGAGACAAGCGGGAAACAGGTTGGCTTCGCCAAGGAGGTTATCGTATGATTTGCCCGGCAAAGTGCCCGCTCGGAGTGTCCCAGGTACTTTGCGGGCGTGCGACGCAGGCGACACAGAGTTTTCGATGCGTGCCAATCCTGAATGGCCATCAAGCGACGAAATTTCCTGAGGCAACTTACGGGCGGAGTCGCCGCTAGCGCGGTCCTTGTCAGCCCTCGCCTTAGCCTAAGCCCGGGCGGATCGCAGGGCGAGCGCAGCGGCCCAGGAGAACACCCCCTTTTCCTGGATCGCAACGAAAATGCTTACGGCCACAGCCGCAGAGTACACGCGGCTGTTCGAGCGGAGCTTCTTGAAATCAACCGATTTCCCAGCGAGTCAGAGAACATTCTGAGCCGGGGGCTGGCGGAGTTCCATCACAAGCGACCCGAGCAGATCCTGGTCGGAGCCGGTTCGAATGCCATCCTGCAGATGGCTGCCGCCGTCTATTTGGCTCCGGAAAGAAGGGTAGTTCTCGGTACGCCAGGTTACGGAGCGCTCGAGCGTTACGCCCGCGCACGAGGCGCGGCGGTCGAGGCCGTGCCGCTGCGCAAAGATCATTCGCATGATCTCGAGGCCATGCTCGCGAAGTCAGACTCTTCGACTGGGTTGGTTTATATCTGCAACCCGAACAATCCGACCGCTACGCTGACGGAACGAAGCGAAATCGATAGGTTCCTAGAGAAACTGCCAGAGTCCGTGCCGGTCATCATTGATGAAGCCTATCACGAGTACGCGGGAGGTTCGGAGGCGTACGTTTCCCTGATCGACAGGCCTCCGAAGCCCCGGCAGGGCGTAATCGTGCTGCGTACATTTTCCAAGGCCTACGGGCTGGCCGGTTTGCGGCTGGGATACGCGATTTCGGATGTGGAAACGGCGTGGCGCTTGGCCTCGATACGGCCCCTTTTTGCTGTCAACCGCCTGGCGCTGGCGGCTGGGATGGCCGCGATCAGGGACCGCGAACATATTGCCGACTGCGTGCGACGCAATCGCGATGACCGGCAGGAATTTGTGAACCAAGCGAATGCCCGGATGCTTCGCGTGCTCGATCCGCACGCCAATTTTGCGTGTCTGAATGTGATGCGTCCGTCGCCGGAAGTACTAGAGCACTATCGCAAACACCAAGTCCGACTGGGCCCTGAGATTCCATCAATGCCGAATCACGTCCGAGTTTCGTTCGGGAAACCTGCGGAGATGAGGGAATTCTGGCGAGTTTGGGACCTGCTGGGGGCGCACCCGATGGCGATGTAGGCATTGCTTGGTTGCAGGGTCGACGACACGGAAAGTGCCCGAAAAGAAGGCGGGTAAGAAAGGAATTACCGGCAAAGGGGATAGCCAAGTTCTCTTCTTTTCTATATTTTTTACCCAAATTCTCAACGGCGTAATGGAAACAAAGGACTTGGCCTAGGTTCTCGGAATGCATTTATCACTCAAGCGCGTGTCCTAGTGTGTGCGAACAGACCGCAGAAAGGGTGTTAACACAAACTAAGGATCTCCGTGAGGTCCTAAACGGCAATTCTCAGCGGCAGTTCCGGGGACTACCAACCTTGGAGTGACTTGGACTTATTCGCCGCAGGTCGGGACTTTGGTCACCTCCGGCGCGAACGCCGGCCTGTACACAGCACCTTCAACCATCGCGAGCAATCAGACCGTGGGCGTAACCGCCACGAGTCAGGCTGATCCGAGTCAATCGTCTACCGCCCTGATTTCGCTGGTTGCGCCTTTCAGCCAGATTCTTGTGCACGCTGGAGGGCCGGCCTACACGGACACCCTCGGTCAGCTCTGGAGCGCCGACACCGGATTCACGGGGGGCAATGTCGCCAACACGACCAAGACCATCACCAACACAACAGATCCGGCCCTCTATCAGTCAGAACGGTACGGAAGTTTCAATTATCGGTTTAACGTACCCAATGGAAACTACAATGTTGTGCTGAAATTTGCGGAGATCTACTGGACCGCTGCGGGACAGCGTACCTTCAATGTGTCCATCAACGGTACCCAAGTGCTGACGAATTTCGACATTGTCGCGGCGGCTGGTGGAGCGCTGAAAGCGATCGACAAAACGTTTCCGGTTGCGGTGACGAACAACCAGATCAACATAGTCTTCACACTTGGATCCGCCGACTTGCCGAAAGTCAGTGCGATTCAGATTCGCTAACCGAGGGACCGAGCAACTCCCTAGGTTGAGCGACGCGCCCCCTCCTCGTGCGAGCGCCCAAAGGGAGTGCAACTCGAAGGTTTGCTCGTTCCTGACTATGCTTCGATTCCGCGAACTAGACCAGCACGCCTCGACGGACAGCTCACTGCCTTTTTCCGCAAAAAAGATCAGGTAGTGGGAACATCGACGGCAACTTCGTTCGAGTACGAGCTTTCCGAGCCGTCGGCCCTGACTGCGGTCACAACGTAGCAATAGTGGCTACCGGAATGAACGTCGATGTCTTGGTAATCGAGGGAGGCGACCAGCGAGTCGCTAATGCGGCTGTACGGCCCGCCTGAAGAGCCGCCGCGATAGATGTGATAGCCGGCGACGGCGCTCGAACTCGCATCCCAGCTCAGGGTTACGGAATGTGCCGAGTTCGTGACGGGCGAGGTGACGGACTTGGTGCCTGAACCCGACACGGCGAGTCTCACCGGAGCACTCAGCGAAGCAGATTCGATGGCGATCGTGGAGGACGCTTTGCCGGCTGCCGTGGGGCGAAACCAGACCTGGAAATCGAGTTTTTGACCCGGGGATAGGGAAACGCCAGCGGACAGGGCGATAACCGAAAACGCCGAATTGCCATGGGTCACGGAGCTGATTTTCAGTGGGATGTTGCCGGTGTTTGTGAGCGCTACGGATTTAAACGCGGAGGAATTGACGGAGCGACTGCCGAAGTCAATCGACGCCGGTGCAGCCTGAAGCGCAGGAACGGGTTTCTCTCCGGAGCCGGAGAGCGGGACGCTGACCGGCGATCTCAAGTCGGGGCTGGCGACGATGAGCGAGCCGGTGACCGCGGAAGCGCCGGACGGCGCAAAAACAATGCTGACGTTGATGTGCTTTCCGGGAGCCAAGGTGAGCGGAGCCTTTGCGCTCGAAAGAGTGAATCCGCTTCCTGAAACGTGCAAGCGGCGGAGATCCACGGATTGTTCAGAAAGATTGCTGATTTTGACAGATTGAGAATTCTTCTGCCCCACGACGACGGAGTTGAAGTTGACGACCGATGGAACTACGGAGATTTTTCCGGCAGCGGACTCGGGGGAAGACTTTGAGGCGGAAACCGAGGCGCAGCCGGAGAGCAGGCCGGAAAAAACGAGAACATATGCAAGACCAGCGAGGTGCAAAGGAACACAGCTTCTGGTCGCGAAGATACGAAATCGCGGCGGAGGCGTTTCATGCATGGGGAATAAAGTAGAGAACAGCGCGCGGGCCTGGCAACTTGGTCAGAGGACAGCTTTAGGTCAGGTCGTCCACCTGTCCTCGCGATGGGGCCATCAGGGAAATGTCGATTCCGGAACCCAAAACAACTTAAGAAATGAAACAGCATCCGACGCGGATGGTGTCTTCGCTGAGTTGCTTGATCCAGACGCGCTTTAGATTTACGCGGACCGGTGGAAGAATGGGCACGTGGAGGACGGCCAGGAGCGTATCGGGTATGCCCTCCGCGCTCGGGAAATCGAGGGCAACACCGCCAAAGCCCAGGTCCACAACGCGTGCACGGTGAGCGGGTTGGTCGCCCAGGACGGCGTAGGCATTGGTTCCCGCCATGGAAACACGCTCCGCTTTGCGAGGCACGGAGTAGACGCGGGGTTCGTCGATGACGACTGGAAAGGACGGCTGTGAAGTCTGTAAGGGCGAAGGGGCATGCGGCGGCGCCGTTGTTTCCACGGTGATCGGTGGCGGCGGAGGAGGCTCGGCGACGACGCGTTCAGGTGATGGGTGCGCGGCTGCTGGTGAGGTAGGCTCAGCAGCGGATGGAGCCGAAGCCGATGGAGCTGCGGTAGCAGCGGCTTCAGGCATACCGGTCGTCTCCGCTTTCCGACGATCGGCCTGTTTGGACTCGTAAAGCCGTTCGTCAGCGATGCGAATCAGCTGATCACGCTGTTCGGCGTCCTGGGGGTAAGTGGAAACGCCGTGGTCCATGCTTACAGAGATCGTGAGTTCGAGAGGACGAAGGAAATCGGCGAAGACCATCCCGATACGACGGCTGAGCGCGGAGGCTTGTGCGGAATCAGTCTGGGGAAGAAGCAATGCGAATTCGTCGCCCCCAATCCTGAAGGCGGAATCCGAGGTGCGGAGAGCTTTCTTAAGGGTTGCAGCCGTAGCGCGCAAAACCTCATCGCCGCGCGGATGGCCGTGCTTGTCGTTGACTTCCTTGAAGCGATGAAGATCGAGAGTAACCAGGCTCAAAGGATGAGAGTAGCGGCGAGCACGGTTAAGTTCCTTGTCGAAGGTTTCATTGAAGAGTCGGCGGTTATAAAGGCCAGTGAGCGGATCGGTGATTGCGCTGCGATGAATGGTTTTAAGCTCGTCGTATTCAAGTACGACCGGCACACGAAACAACCCGGCAGCGGTGAGCACATCAACGAGGGCAGTTTGAAGCGAAACGGGCGACTCCGCACGTTCGGAAAGATGAGCCTTGCGCGCGAGAACCTCATCCCAGAGAGACAGAGCTCGATTCTCAGGAATTTCAACGTGCGCGAGGGTCAGAAAGAAACGCTGAAGAAATTGTGCGCGTGCACTCGACTCAAGACCGTCGAGCGTGTCTGCGATGAGTTCAAAATAGGCGTCGTTCGGACCCATGCGCGCGGATACCGGAACGCCGGAGCTGGGTATCACCGGTGTGGACCTTGCCTCACTTGTCCCCGCGGGGAATGGGGCGATACGACCTAGAGTGCAAGAGGAGTGGAGCAAACGGGATGCCAAGCGCGAAAACGTGGCGCCCGCTAGAAGACACACTCCTTTGCGACTGCAAGTGCCGGTAACAATAACACAAGGAAGGCGCTAGTCGAGGAGCAAAACAGCGAGAGATTGGATTGCAAGCAGATTGGAAAACCGAGAGATGTTCTAGTACTAGATTTGGACGATTAGGACAGGGGATGAAGAAACTCAAGGCCGAACAAGCGAAGGTCCCCTGCCGACTCCTGGCGAAGCACGCGGGCAGAAATGGGCGGCGTCTCGTGGGGAACAAGGCCGGCGGTCGACGGAGACGGCGTGGGAATTGTTAACTGGATAAGCTGTTCGGTTTGAAGAAGATGTGACGAGGCGATGCAAGCGCCGGTAGAACTGATGTTAAGGGTCTTGGTGAGCTCAATGAATTCCACGCCCAATGCGTCAGTACCCCGCAGAAAGACGGGGATTTGGATGCGAATGCGGGGATGCTGCCGCTGGTGCGAAGAAGACACTGAGTTTTGGGTCTTGAGAATTTGCCCAGGCACTTGGCTCTCTTTGGTACCGTTGAACTAGTACGGTGCGAGCATACGAAATGCCACAGTGGAGGTCGGCAGGGTTGTCCGTAGGGGCTGAAAATACATGACTTAGGGGATTTGGAGCGAGACGAAAAAGATGGCGATGTTGAATGGAAATTCGCAAATGTCTATGGAGTTTCCTGAATTGTGCAAATGGAACGTATTTACCATTGACAGTCCTAGTCCCGGGTGGGAGGATGACAAACGAAACGGGAAAATTTTTGCCACTCGGCAGGAGCAGGGTGACACAGAGGATGAGTAGTCGGGTGGTAGCCTCGGCGACTGCAGACAGCCTGTTTCCTACAGTGCTCGCGGTCGATACCTTTCGTGGAATCATTGAAGGAATTGAAACGCCAGTATTGGTCGCTGACCGGCGCGGACGCGTGCTCGCCGTGAATGGCGCTGCAAAGATGGCGCTCGGCCTTCATGAGAATTTGAATGACCAACCCCTAAATATATTTCAGAGTTTATTTCAAACCGACGGACAGGACATTTTGAGCGAACTGGCGACGGGGCGGGCCTGGGCGGAGCGCGAAATTGTGAGGGATGGCAGCCACAAGCTAGCGCGGCTGAGGTTAGCGCCCGAATCAGAGTGGCTGATCCTGCAGATCAAAGAAAAACAAGAAGAAGCGTCCACAAACGACACAACACAGTTAACCGTGCAAGAGTTGTTGCAGGAAAGAGAGATCACCTACCGGAACCTGCTGGCGGCGTATTTGAAATTGCAGGAAGTGAACCGGCAAAAAACCGTGTTCCTGGCGTCCGCAGCGCACGAGCTGAAAACGCCCCTTGCGGTGATCAAGGGATACTACGATTTGCTGCTGGCGGGCTCCTTGGGCCGCTTGACGGAAAAGCAGAAAGATATTCTGGAGGAGTCTAAAGAGAGTTGCGAACGTCTGGTGCGGCTGGTTTCGATGTTCCTGAATTATTCGGCACTCGAAAGCGGGAAACTGGTGCTGCAGCTGCGCGAGAACGACCTGCGAGACTGCATGGATGAGATGGCGAAACGCTGGGCCGAGGCTTTTCAGAGAAAGGGCGTGAAGTTGGAAGTGCAGCTGGATCCGTCCATCCCTACCTTTCGATTCGACTATCAAAAGGTGCAGCAGGCAGCGGCGAACCTCCTGGACAATTCATTGAAGCATACGCCGCCGGGGGGGACGGTGACGCTGGTTGCGAAGCCTCACTTTTGGGAGCGGCGGGTGGCCGACGCGGCGCCGAGCCAGGAGCGGCGGAGGTTCCGTTTGCCGCGGCCGAACAGCGTGGAAGTGAGCGTGACGGATTCCGGAGCTGGAATACCTCCCGAGCATCATCAGGAGATTTTTGAAGACTTTGTGCGAGTGGACCGGAATACGTCCGGCATGGGCCTCGGACTGGCGATAGCCAAACGACTGGTGCAGGCGCATCGCGGGAAAATCTGGGTGGAGAGCGAAGCGAAGAAGGGAAGCACGTTCCGGTTTTTGCTGCCGATTGAGCAGAATTAGAATTGTCGCGACTTTTGGGCATCGTGGAAAGGACTCGTTCGATGGCTGTCAAAGAGAAAGTCCTAGTGGTAGATGATGAACCGAGCATTCGAAAGTATTTGCAGACGCTGCTGGAGGTAGACGGCTTCGATGTGGAAACGCTGGGCAGCGGAAAGGAAGCGATCAAACAAATCAGCGAAGGCCGGCGCCCGGATCTGATCATTCTGGACGTGCTGATGCCGGAAATGAATGGGATTGACACTCTGAAGGAGCTGATGCAACTGGATCGCACGCTGAACGTGATCATGCTGTCCTGCTCGAACGAAGTCGGCACGGTGGTGGAAGCCATTCGAATCGGGGCGCACGATTACCTTACGAAGCCCTTTGAGAAAACCGAGCTGGACGCGGCGATGCTGAAGTCGCGACAAAAGAAGGAACTGGCGACGGAAAACCAGGCGCTGCGCGATTTTTGCGACCAGGTCACGGAGGACTTGAGCTTTCTTGCGGCCAGCCCGCAGATGGTGCGAATCCGTCAACAAATTCTGCAGATTGCGCCGGTGGATGTGCCGGTGTTCGTGTGTGGGGAGAGCGGTGTCGGCAAGGAAGTGGTAGCGCGCATGATTCACCTGCGTTCGAAGCGGAGGAACCAGCCGTTCGTGAAGGTGAACTGCGCCGCGCTGCCCGGGGAGTTGCTGGAATCGGAGCTTTTTGGCTTTGAGCAGGGGGCGTTTACGGGCGCAGTGCGTTCGAAGCCCGGAAAGTTTGAATTGGCTAATAAAGGAACGATATTTCTGGACGAGATCGCCGAGATGAGCACGCACCTGCAGGCGAAGTTGTTGCACGTGCTGCAGGATCATCAATATTCACGGTTGGGCGGAAGGCACATGATTGACACGGATGTTCGGGTGCTTGCGGCCACCAACGTAGACGTGCATGACGCCATGAAGACTGGAAGGTTTCGTGAGGACCTTTATTACCGCTTGAACGTGTTGTCGATTCTCGTGCCTCCTCTGCGTGAACGAACCGCAGAAATCCCGCTGCTATTCCGGCATTTTCTGGACAAGTACAGCGAGAAGTTCGGAAAAGAGGCGATGCAGCCATCCAAACACTTACTGGATGCGGCGTTGAACTATCCGTGGCCGGGGAACCTCCGCGAGCTGGAAAACTTCGTGAAGCGCTACGTGATCCTGGAAGACGATGAAGGGAGTTTGCGCGAGCTCGTGGAAATGTCCGCGACGCGGCAGAGAACCTCGCCCCGGCAGGAGGTGGTGGCGCCCAAGGAGCAGGGGCTCAAGGCGCTGGTCCGTGGGTTAAAAGACGAGGCGGAGATGGAAGCTATTGCCGACGCATTGGAAAAGACGCGTTGGTGCCGCAAAGACGCAGCCAAGATGCTCGGAATCAGCTACAAGGCATTGCTGTACAAAATGCGGCAATTCAATCTGGATACGCCGCGGAGCCGCCGGTCAACGACCGCGGGGGCAGCGAAGGAAAACGTGCCGGTACCAGCAGGGACCGAGTAATCCCAATTGAGCCCAAAACGGCGCACAAGATTTTCCCGGCGCGGGATACGCCGAGTCTATAATCCGGAAGCAGTCCGAAATGACTGCAGGCGCCGTGAGCGCGATAGGACGAAACGGTGCTGATCAACGCCCGAGAGGCATGGCTATTGATATTCAAAGCACGGCGCTCGGATCAGAGTAGACTCAGAAATAGCAATCTGGGCGTTTCACTGGCAAACTCAAGTGCGAAAGGGTCGCGGAATCGGGCGCCTCGTCCGCGAACTTAGGTGGGGAATGGGCTTAATGTCTGAGCGTCGTTGTGCCCGGCGCTACGATCTATCGCTGCCGGTGATGATCCGCATTCCGGCGCAAGGTTCGGCGGACACGCGGAACGGCCGGACCCGGGACATCTCCACAAGGGGCCTGTATTTCGTGATCGATCAGGATGTACATGCCGGATCACACCTGGATATCATGCTGACACTGCCGAGGGAAATGACCAACGGAGACGAAGTCCTGGTCAAGGCATCGGGCAAGATCGTTCGAGTCGAGTCGCGCATGGAAGACGGAAATGAGCGCCAGGGAGTGGCGGCGATTATCGAGCGTTACGACATTATGCGCGGAACTGCGATCGCCTAGGGGCCTGCTTCGTCAGGCCCCCAGGAAAGGCTCGGGTCCGGGATCTTGAGTTTGGGGGAATCCTGGCACGAACCACCGATCGACATCACAGGAACAGGAATTCTCCCCCGCGGCAGATTCTTTCACTTGCAAGAAACGAATGTCCCAAAGTGAGCATCCATAGGTACTATAACCACCTTTCTGGGTTTTCTGTAACTAACACAAAAAATTAGAGTTATCAAGCATCCGGTCTATCGGCGGGACAGGCGCCGTCTCGCGCCACGTGGCTCGATGAATGCAACCACGGGCGAAGGGAACGAAGGCGCCAAATGTCAACGCGGGCCGCAACGAAACTGACAAGGAATGAAATCGTCGGCCTATTGCCGCCGGACGATGTGCTATTTGGGCACTCGCCAGCCATGGAAGAAGTGCGGCAAAAAGCGCTCAAGATCTGCCGGACGAACGTTGCGGTCCTGCTCCTCGGAGAGGGAGGAACGGGAAAGGAGGTTCTGGCCCGCTGGTTACACGCAAACTCACCTTACTCGAACGGCGAGTTCGTAAAAGTGAACTGCGCAGCCATTCCGGGGAGTCTGCTGGAAAGCGAATTGTTCGGCCATGAAAAGGGGGCCTTTACGGGGGCCAGTGCGGCCAAGCCTGGACGAGTGGAAAGGGCGCACCTTGGGACACTTTTCCTCGATGAAATTGGAGACCTCGACGGGGCTTTGCAGAGCAAGCTGCTGCATTTTCTGCAGGACGGATTTTTTTCAAGGTTAGGAGATCAAGCCGAGCGGACGGTGGAAACTCGAGTGATCTGCGCGACCAGCCGACAGCTCGAGGAAGAGATTATCGCGGGAAGGTTTCGAGCGGACCTCTTCTACCGTATCAATGTGTTAAAGATAGTCATGCCGAAGCTCTCTGAACGACGCGGCGACATTCCGCTACTTGCGGAATACTTTCGTCGGCAGCATTCTCAAGAATTCGAAAAGGAATGCGAGCCGTTCGGACCGGAGATGCTCGGCTACCTCCAGAATCTGGCATGGCCGGGAAATTTAAGAGAACTCTCGAACTGCATCGCGAGATACATCGTTGTAGGGCCGGAAGGGCTCATGCAGCGGGAGCCCGCGCGCGTGCGGACCAGTATAAACTGCGCGCGAAATAGCTCGCAGGGCGCCGTGCCGCTAAAGAAGGTCGCCAAGGAAGCAATACGCGAGATGGAGAGAAACGCCATTATCGAAGCGCTGCGAGCCAACCATTGGAACCGCCGAAAAGCGGCGCAGGAGCTAAAAATCAGTTACCGCGCCTTGATCTACAAGATTCGCGATGCCGGACTGATTGTGAAGCGTCCGGGCGCACAGTCGCGAAGTGCCGGCGCGCCAAGCGCAGCCTAGAAAATCCTGGCAGGTACATTCTGCGTAATATAGTCAGACAGTAAGCAACTGTTCGTTCGTCCAGCCACCTGTTCGAGCGGCCAGGCCGCGCAGGTCGCAAAAACCCGCAATTTTATTGGGTAAATCGCATATGAAAAAGGTACGGGTGAGCGGGATGTTCCGCGGTACAGGAGAACTCCTGTCCCTTAATTGAACGTCTAACCAGTATTTTTGACACGAGCTTAGGCCGTAGTCTGCCTCACGGAACGAAGGGCCGGAGGGGGCGGACATGGCAAGCACGAATGCGGGGATGAAGGGCACCGAGAAGGAACACCGTGCGAGCACACGAGGAGGCTGGGCTGTTGCAGCACTGTTCGCGATAGTGACATCGAGCGCGACGGTGATTAGTGGCTGCGCAGGATTGGCGACACCCTCGAACGCGAGTTCGACGCCGCAGGAAACAATCCAGATTAGTCCGTCCGATATTACGTTTTCGAACGTGGCGGCAGGCCACAAGGCAACCCAGACGGCGATGCTGACGAATACGAGCGAAGACTCGGTAACCATTACTCAGCTAGCTTCGTCATCCACACAATTCGCGACCTCTGGAATCAAGACGCCGCTGACGATCGGACCTCGTCAGTCCGCGAAATTCCAAGTTACCTACACCGGCACGACAACGGAAAGCTCGTCCGGGACATTGAGCGCGATGACATCCCGCGGCGGATCTTCGACCAAGGTCAAACTGAGGGGATTAGGCGCCAAGGCGGCATCGAAGATTACGCTGAGCACAACCGCTCTGAACTTCGGAAACATACTCGTGAATGGAAACAGTACCCAAGCGGTCACGCTGAACAATGCGGGAGCGAGCGACATTCAGATCCTGCAGCTTGGAGTTACTGGCGGAGGATATAGCGTGAGCGGGGTGGCCGTACCGGTGACGCTGCCGGCCGGACAGTCGATGGCCCTGCAAGCGACATTTGCGCCGACAGCTCCGGGTAGTTCGACGGGAGCCATCACCGTAACGAGCAATGCGCTGAGTTCTATCGCGACCGTGGCGTTGAGCGGAACCGCCGTTGCAGCGTCGTATACGATGTCACTTTCCCCGGCGGGCGTGAACTTTGGCAGCGTGAACCTCGGGAGCAGCGCGACGCAGAATGTGCAGGTTTCCAACACCGGAAACTCCAGCGTGACCCTGACGCAGGTGGCGGCCACGGGTTCAGGGATTTCGGTGAGCGGAATTGCAACACCAGTGACCATCGCCCCGTCGCAGAGTGTGGCCCTTACGGTGAAGTATTCTCCGACCGCGAGCGGCACGACCACCGGCAGCGTCACGGTTACGAACAATCAGGGAGTGAGCACGGTTGCGGCAGTAACCGGGACGGGAGCGCAAGCCGGAATCAGCCTGACGCCTTCGACCGCGAGCTTTGGCTCAGTGGTCACGGGAAACACCAACTCGCAGACGATCCAAATCAAGAACAACGGAACGGCGAGCCTGACCCTCTCGCAGGCGACCATCACCGGCACGGGGTTCAGCCTTGGCGGCCTGGCGCTCCCGCAGACGCTGGCTCCCGGACAGAGCGGAAGTTTTAACGTGCAGTATGCGCCGCAAGCGGCAGGCGCGGTAAGCGGTTCGGTGTCAATCGCGAGCAACGCTCCGAATTCTCCTGCAACAGTGTCGCTGAGCGGCACGGGAGTTGCGGCGACCTACACCATCAGCGTGAACCCAGGCAGTCTGAGCTTTGGCAGCGTCACAAACGGCAACACCGCTTCACAGTCTTTCACGGTTGCTAACACTGGCAATTCGAATGTTGCGATTTCCGGAATGGCCGTGAGTGGTACGGGCTATTCGATTGTGAGCGGAGGAGGCGCAGTGACCCTTGCTCCTAGTCAGAGCTCCACAGTGGGTGTGCAGTTTGCGCCGACAGCGGCTGGTGCAGCGAGCGGCAGCGTAAACATCCTGAGCAACGCGACCAGTTCGGCGTCGAGCGTGTCTCTGAGCGGGACCGGCGTTGCGCCGTCCGTGTCTCATGCGGTGGACCTGAACTGGGGAGCGAGCGCTTCATCGGTAGCCGGGTACAACGTGTACCGCAGCGCAGCGAGCGGAGGTTCTTACGCCAAACTGAACGGTTCGTTGGTTGGTGGAGTCAGCTACGCCGACTCCAGCGTGCAAAGCGGACAGACCTACTACTATGTGGCGACCGCTGTGGACGCAAGCGGAAACGAAAGCATCTATTCGAACGAAGTGAGCGTGATCGTTCCTTAAGGGTTGACGGCGCGGCTGCGCTCCTCTAGGAAGGCTTTCAAGGCATCCTGCCAGGGGCGCAGCCGCATGCCGTAGGCATGAAGGCTCGAGGGAGAGAGCGCGGAATAGTTTGGACGACGGGCGGGGCGCGCGGATTGATCGGTCGAAATAGGAAGAATCGGGACCGAATTCCGGCCTGATTGAACAAGAATCTCGCAGGCAAAGTCAAACCAAGAGCAAATACCTTCGTTAGTGATGTGCACGATTCCACGCGCATCTTTCAACACTAAGTCACGAATGGCACGGGCAAGATCGCGAGTGTAAGTAGGCGACCCGATCTGATCGTTGACCACGGAAAGCTCAGGGCGAGTCTCAGCCGCGCGGAGAATCTTGTCTGGGAATGACGGGCCGTGAACACCGAAGAGCCATGAAGTGCGGCCAATGCACCAAGCCGAATGGCCGCTGCGCAGAGCCGCCTCACCGGCCGCCTTGGAAGCTCCGTACACATTCAAAGGGGCGACTGGTTCCTCGACTTCGTAGGGCCGATGGCCCCGTCCGTCAAAAACGTAGTCGGTGCTCACCAAAAAGACACGAGCGCCGCAGGACCGAGCGGCGCGGGCAACATTTTCAACTCCGGCGGCGTTGACGGCGAAAGCTAGTTCGGGATTGCGTTCGCATCCGTCGACGTCGGTGTACGCCGCGGAGAGGACGATCCAATCGGGGCGCACATTTCGAACGAGGCGCTCCAGTTGAGCGAAATCGCGAAGGTCGGCCTCGGCGGAGCCTGCGGGAATCAGTTCGTCGGATAGCCATTCCTTGAGCAGGTCGGTGCCGAGCATTCCAGTGGCACCAAGGACGAGGACTCGCATAGCTTATTTGTGCTGGATCTCCCAGTCGTAGGCGATATCCGGATGGTTGTAGGGCAGGCGCAGCTCGTCGGCGGGATTGTAGTGCCGGTCCGTAAAATAAACGAGCTGGATCGGTTCGACGCCGAGGGCTTTGTAACCGTGGGCGACGCCGGGAGGGATAAGGACTTCCCAAGGCTGGAATCGGCCAGCGAAAATCGTATTGATGGCTCCGAACGTAGAGGAGCGACGGCGAAGATCATAAAGAAAAATCTGAACCATTCCGGAAACCGGAGCCCAGAGATCGGTTTGTTCGGAATGGTAGTGAATCGCCTTGATCGTGCCCGGATAGGTGAGAGTCAGTGATACTTGAATCCGGCGGACGTCGTCGGGAACCATCTTTGCCGCTAGACCTTTACCAAGCCTGGCAAGCTCAGTAAAAAAACCGCGATCGTCGGGATAAACCTGAAGAGGCTCGATCTGAACCCCGTCGATCAGGTCTGCAGAATTGGGTTTAGCGATGATCTTGCCGAGAGTTTTGACGGTGCGCCGGGCGATGGCCATCTCAATGCCATTGGGAGCACCCAGAGGAACGATTTCTGTTTGGGTTGGAGGTGCTGCGGTCACGTCCGGCGCCATCGGATTGCCTCGCTATTACTTATTGAAAGCCGAATGAGTGCAAGTGTAAAGAGCCGAACAGGGCCTAGGTGCCGGCGAGTTCACTGAGCGCTTTTCGCGCAGCCTGAGCGGAGGCACTGTCCGGTTTGGCCTTGATAGCCCCTTCAAAGGCCGCGCGCGCACGCACCGGATCGTTCAGTTTCCGATAGACCATTCCGAGGTGATAGCGATAGGTGGGGTTCGTCGGAACTTTCTTGACAGCTTCTTCAAGGAGCGGCGCGGCTACCGAGTAGGCGCCAGTGTGGAAGTAGGCCCAGGCAAGCGTATCGGCAGAGTTCGGAGAATTGCCGAGCCCACGGCGAGCGATTTGGGCCATGCTCAATGCGACGTTTACGTCGCCGCCATGTTCAAGCAAGAGATAAGCAAGGTTATTGGCGGCGTAAGGGTTGTCCCCTTGGATGGACAGGGCTTGCTGGTAGGCGGTTTGAGCCTGCTGCCAATCGCCTTTTGCTTCATACAAAGTGCCAAGGGACACGACGAGTTGAGCGTTGGTCGGTGCGAGCGGGATGGCGCGCTTGTAACTCGCGATGGCGGCGTCCGTATCTCCGCGCTTGGACTGCAGATCAGCGAGAGCGATCACCGGAGCCGCGTTGGAGGGAGCAAGCTCGGCTGCCTTGGCGAAGGATTGTTCGGCATCACCTTGCTGTGAATTGCGCAGTTGCGCCTGGCCGAGCAGGAATAAGAATGCTGCGTTGTCTGGAAACTTCTGGAGTTGCTCCTCGAGACGCTTGACGGCCGCAGCGGGCTGGCCGCGCTGGAAGTCTAAATTCGCCAGAGCCTCCAGAGCCTGAAGCGATCCGGGATCGTGAGCGAGAGCTTGACGGAACAGCGAGTCCGCTTCGGCCAAGCGCTTTTGTTGTGTGCGCAGGAGCCCGAGCTGGATGTACCCGACGGGACTTTGCGGGGCTGACGAAATCAAACGATTCAGATCGGCCTCGGCACCCGCAGGGTCTTTCTGGTTCAAGCGCGCGGTCGCATGAGAAATATATCCTTCAGGCGCACTCGGAGCTAGCTTCATGAGTTGCGTAGCGATGGATTCTAGTTCATTCCAGTCGTGTCGCTGTCCGACTAGCGATGCCAATGCGCGCCAGGCCTCGAAAGTCCTGGGTTGAAGCTGAACGGCTTTGCGCCACTCCGTTTCAGCCTGACTCGTGTTGCCCTTCAACTGATAAGCGAAGCCAAGCTGACTGTGGCCAGTGGCGTTGTCCGGAGAATACTTCAAGGCTTCCTGCAGGGTGACGATAGCTTCGTCGGCCTTTTTCTGCTTGATCTGTATCTCACCGCGAAGAATGAGAGCATCGACATCACGGGGCGCAGTCTTGAGAATCGAATCGTTTAGCGGAGCCGCTTCATCCAGCTTGTTCGCCAACACCAGAAGCTGAACGTATGTTTTCTTTACAGCAATATCCTTGGGATGGCTTGCCACCAGGGACGAGAACTCCGCAAGGGCTTTCGCCGACTCGTTGCGCGCAATATAGAAGTCGCCGAGCATCCGGTAGCCAGCAGGGACGTCTGGCATTTGAGCTTTGGCATCTGCCAGAACCTTTTCCGCTTGATCGATCTGACCTTGCACAAAGTAGAGCGCAGCGAGAACCGTGCGTGGCGCGGGATTCTTGGGCTCGGCCTGAATGGCCGATTCGAATTGCTTGCGGGCGTCTTCAAATCGCTTTTGGCTCTGATACAAGCCGCCCAGGTACATCTTGGGTGCGATGGAGACCGGGTCAAGTGACTGAGCCTTCTGAAAATTAGCTTCGGCTTCGTTGTAGAGGGCCCACTTCTGTTGCAGAAGGGCAAGGTTCACGTAAGAAGCTGGGCGCTTGGGGTCGAGCGTGATGGCGTCTTGGGCC
>JBKOXA010000068.1:0-11768 GCA_046724685.1 Acidobacteriota bacterium
GAGCTTATGCAATCGGAACTCTTGGAATCAAATCCTTGGAAGTGGAATTAAAAGAGTGCCTGGCGCATCCCGATCCGCTCTTGCGCGAAACTGCTCGTTCTGCGAAGGTTCGCCTGAACGCTCTCGCCTCCAAGTCCTGACCTTCGCGGGGCACCACGTTCAAATGAAACGTGACAGTGCAAAGCCCCGTTTGGCCACCGCACTTATCCAGCACCGCCCTTGTGATAGGCTCAGACTCGTTGAGCATGCGGGGGGAACGATGCAACGACGGAGGGTGGAAACAGCGTGAGCTACATTGAGAAGACGCTGGTGCCGGGCGAGATGGTGGTCTATCAGACACGGCTGCACTGGGTGGTGATGCTGTGGCACATCGTGCTCTCAGTTTTGCTCCTGGAACTTCCTGCGTTGGCGCTTCTGTTCTATGCCTTCACGCATCAGGACATGGAGCCACGGACGCTGCAGTTGATGCAGGGAGGCGGAATCGCGCTGTTGCTAATCAGCGGAATCGTGATTGCGGTGGGCGCGATCCGGCGCAATGCCACCGAGATGGCGGTGACCAACCGGCGGGTAGTGGTGAAGACCGGCCTGGCTGCGCGCAAAACCATCGAAATGCTGCTGAACAAAGTCGAGAGCATTGAAGTGAACGAAAGCGGCATGGGAAGGGTGCTAGGCTATGGGTCGATCACGCTGATCGGCACCGGGGGAACGTCCGAGCCGTTTCATTTGATGGCGAAGCCGCTGGAGTTTCGCAATCAGGTACAGCAGCAGATTGAGAGGAGAGGCGGCGTTCCGATCTGAGCCGCGCTCGGTTTTGTATCTTTTGGGTGCCGGATTGGCGCTATTGCACTCCGACTCTCCAGAAACTTCTTCATCATGGATAGGCTGGCGCGAGCTGTAAGCCGAGTCGGGCTGATCGGGAGCTAGGGATATAATCGGCGGCGGAGGCTTGACCGTGGGTTGGTTCGAGCGGTGGAGCCACAGGCAGGATGAGCTTGCTCAAGGTGCTGACGCCGACCTCGTACGAGACAATCGAAAGCGATACAGGCTCGCTTTTTCGCTGCTCGGTTTTGCGATTTTGCTCTTGCTGCTAGTCTCGAAAGTTGACCTCGGAAAACAGCTCCGACTGGTCATGAGTGTTGTTGCTGCAGGCTCCGGTGTCGCTGGATTGTTGCTTCTTACGTGGGCCAGGCAGGAACAAATTGTTTTGCATAAACCCGGCAAGGACTTGCCAGGACTTATTGTCGAGCAAGCGCTGCTACTCTTGCTGATCTTCCCAGTGGCCAAACAACTCCTGAAGGCGAGCGTCCACCTGTCGAGAGATTTCTTCTTTTGACGAGCGCATCATCTGTTCGACCCTCTGCAGCAACAACGATTCCGCTTGCCGTGCGTTTGCCCTGCTGATTTCATTAATCATGGACAGCAACTTGCGAACCGCTTCGTCCAACTGCGTCGCAACATCAAGCTGCACGCTGCGTTTTACGGTTTCCTCAAGCTGGGCACGTCCGGCTTCCACCGCATTCTCGGCCGCGCGTTGCAGCGGCCCTTGCAGCGCGGCTATAAGCTGATCTATCGTGGTCAACCGCTCGGCTACTGCGAGTTCCTGCTGTGCGACCGCTACATGCTGAGCAGTGGGTGGTTTCGTCTCCGGCACAGAGGGAGTCCTTTCCTGTTTCAGTGCCAGTCCTACGTGGGGTGCAAGTCCCCAAGTAGTTTCCGCCTGCAAACAGAGCCATTCTCGAGGTGGAGTGTCGAACTCCACGCCGATCTGAAATAACTCGCTATGGTTCATCGGCGGCCGCACGTAGCGTACTCTCGCACGCACCAACGGCGACCTTTCCATAAGTCCTTCCGTCAATCGCAAGTCGACCTTTGCGCCAATCTGTGAGTTGTGCCACGACTGATAACAGCATCCATGGAGACTCAAGCTCACGGTGGACATTGTTTCGCGGTACGGCTGCTCCTCACTGTCTCGGCCGAGAATCATGAGGCGAACCGCTCGATGGATCCGCTTGCTGCGGCGCAATTCTAAGCCTGTATACTGACCAGCTTTTTCCCCGGGGGCGGGAGGGGTAATGGTGGCCACGCGAATCTTCCTCCTCCGCGATTTTCCTGGCCCGGAAGCCTACCACGGTCTGCGTCCTCGGCGACAAAAACTTATCCACAGCCCAACACCTGCAGAGATTGGGTTTTCGAGGTGCGATCAGCGTCATCGGACATACGCTCCACGAACTCATTGTGCTTGGAAAGAAATGTGCTTACGCTCAACTCCTGCTAAACGGGGAAACCGATTGATGCCATAACGACGCCGGCCTCGCAACGGCCCGAGTAAACTGTTCGGTGTTCGCCCTAACAGTGCTCGGACCGAAGGAGGCCGAGATGAGAATTATAGGATGTGATTTGCACGCTCGCCAGCAAGCAGTGGCAATGCTGGACACCGAAACGGGGGAAGTAGTGAGCATGACTCTGAAGCAGGAAGGCAACAACGTGCGGGAGTTTTATTCCTCGCTTCCACGCCCGGTGCGTGTGGGCATCGAAGCCACGGGATCGATGCAGTGGTTTTGACACGGCCGGCGTCGTTAGAGATTCCCCGTTTCTCAAAGCTTGTGGCCCTCAGATTCGGCGCGGCCCATTTCTGTGTGCTCGCGCTCACTAAGACGCGTGTCCGATGTCACTGACAATGCGCCCACTCTACGCGACAAGCTCGATTCGAGCGCACAGAAGAGTGTGCTTCTAAAAGGAGCAAGAGGTTCGTGAGACACACGCGAATCATCGTCACGCGCCACGGCGGACCGGAGGTGATCACGGTCGCCGAACAAGAATGCCCTGCGCCAATGCCTGGCGAGGTCCGGGTGAAGGTGCTGGCCGCGGGCGTGAGCTTGCCTGACGTACTGGCGCGCGAGGGCGTCCATCCGGAAACACCGCGGGTGCCCTATACGCCCGGTTGGGACCTGGTTGGCATTGTGGATCAGATCGGCAAAGGCGTCTCGGGTTTCGAACTGGGCCAGACGGTTGCGGCTATGCCTATCAGCGGCTGTTACGCACAATATGTCAGCTTGCCGCAACGCAAGTTCATTCCAGTGCCCGCAGGTGTGGACCCTGCAGAAGCCGTCGCGGTCGTTTTGAATTACATCACGGCATGCCAGATGCTTTATCGTTCGGCGAAGGTAAAGCCAGGGCAGCGCGTGCTGGTTCACGGCGCCTCAGGCGGCGTCGGCACTGCGTTCTTGCAACTGGGGCGGCTCGCCGGCGTGGAAATGTACGGAACGTGTTCGGCGCAGGCGGCGGAGGTAGTTAAAGAGCTTGGCGCCACCCCCATCGACTACCGCAATTCTGATTTCGTCCAGGAAATCCGTCGCCTCACCGGTGACGGTGTGGATGCTGTTTTCGACGGCATCGGTGGGGACCATCTATGGCGCTCGCGCGAAGCGCTCCGCGAAGGCGGCCGCGTGGTGGTTTACGGATTCCAGGCCAAGCTGCACGGAGGTAGGATGGCTTCGGGCGCGGCCAGCGGGCGGCACCCGATTCGCGAATCCGCGAACTTGGGGTGGTACATCCTCCGGAACTGGTTTCTGCCGGGCGGCAAGAGCATGGTGCCTTACAGTATCCAGTGGCTGATGCGGCTGAAACCCGCGTGGTTCCTCCGCGACCTGCTCACACTGTTCGACCTTCTGCTGCGGAAGAAGATCAAGCCGCTGATCGCACAACGTTTGCCTCTCTGCCAAGCGCGGCACGCACACGAATTACTGGGAAGCGGAGGCGTGATCGGTAAGATCGTACTCGTGCCCAACGGGTCATCGCCTGACCTGGGTGGTAAGTCGCATTACCGGTAATCAAGTTCCGAACCATCTCTTGGCAACATTTGGCAACAATTGACTCACCGAGCGGCTGGTAACACCTTGTTTCGGAGAGGCTTAGAAATTTGGGATGCAATTCGATTCCCATCGCCCGCTCCAGAAAACCGCAAAATTCACGTTGATTTGGCTGCCCTTATTCACCGGACGCCCCCAATTCGCTCTCAGGGACAGGGGTTTTGCGCCAAGGCAATTATTGAAATTGCGTTAAAAGAGCTAGCCAATGACCAGTATCCCCGCGAGAATGAGCCGTTGTTAGGGGCCACACGCCTGGTGAACGGCGAAAAAGTACCCTAGTTGCCGGTTTTGCGAATAATCGGACGTTGAATCAGGCAAGAAGCTCGGACTCTGTCACTTCTGCCACTTGCGAATCGGATTGCTTCCAGAGTTCAATCACATGAAGTGCAAAACCTTTTGCACACTGAGGAAAACTATGCCAATAAAAACCCCTAAAGAACTTTTTGTGATGCTCCTTACCGATGTACGACAGGGTGCCGAAAAAGCCGAGACCATCTATGATGAGATCGGGCAGCTGGTTCAAGATCCCCAGATCAAAGAAGCGTTGCAGGCGCGAGCGTTCGTCTCAGGCAAAGTCCTTGCCACACTCGACGAGTGCTTCAAACTTCTGGGCGAGCAACCCGCAAAACTCAGCGGGCGGCTACAGGAAACGTTGACTGAGGACTTCCGCAGGGAGTTGGCGGAGATTCAGGGGCCTGTCGCCAGACGCATTTTCGCGTTGGTGAAACTGAATCACGTTGCACAGTTTCGGATCAGCGAGTACCGCGCCTTAATCGCCGCAGCCGAGACGGTCGGGCATCATGGGGTCAGCCTGCTATTGGAAACCTGTCTTGCGGACAGACTGACTTTTGTGGAACGGACGCAACGCTTCCTCAGAGAGTTGGTCGAGACGAAGGTGGGCGAACGCGCTGCGGGAGCATCGGCATAAGACACTTGCCAGCAGTTCCGCTAGCACCGGTCCGCTTGCAAGCGCGACGGACCGGTGCCTGTGCCGACTTATGACTGGATCTGTGGCGAAAGAGCTTAATCCCTAGAATGATCGCCGTCCGGCATCCGGCCCAACACAGTCGCGAATTGTAACTACATCCCGGCGCACCTTGGACGTGGGAGCGTCTACAAGTTGCGATCTCTTGTCACATTTGGGGCGACACTTAGCAAGGGGAATGGCACCGTGCCCAGGAAATATCGCGGAGGGAAAATCGACGACCGCCGAATGCAACGTGCGAGGTTGATTCGTGACGGCCTGAGCTGGCGCCGTGCTGGATTCACAGCGCGAAGGGTCGAGCTTCAGTGCCGAAAGGCGTTCGCGACTATGGCCTGTTTGTGAGAGATGCTACGTCGGTTTCCGGGACAGAAGCGTAAATTCCTGAGCAAGAGCGAAGACAAGCTCAGCCCCTCCGTCATCCCACCTGACGTTGATTCGTTCGTGTTGCTCTTTTGATTCGTGAACTCTGGTAACAGTGCCCGGTTGTTCCCATTCGTTTTTGACATAATCGCCCACCGCAGGAGTTTCGCCACCTATGTATGGCATAGCCTTATCCCCGTTAGGCTAGGGTTTTGAAAAAAGGGCGCGGCTCTTGAAAGGTCACTCACAGCGCGTGATACCAAAGTGGTGTGCCACGGTCGAGCGGCACATGGAAGGCTTGCATCGAAGACGGCTTTGACGTTACCCGGATTCGGGCCGAAAAGCTGACTTGGCACCAGTTGGAACCAATTGACTTTTGGAGCGGTGGTAACGCTCTGCATTATTGAGACTTCGAATTTGGGAATACAATTCGCTTCCCATCGCCCGCTTCAGACATCCACAAAATTCACGTTGATTCGGCTGCCCTTACTCGCCCCCGAGTAGCACATGCACGATCACTGCCATGTCCGACCGACACAAATCGCGGAGTGCCTCTACGCAGGATTTGGTGCGACCGACGTGGCCGCTTGTACGACTGAAGAACCTCGCAACCTAAGTCTTCAAGCGCGAAAGGCTGTGCCGAAGAGAAACATTAACTGCCCGTCTCCTTCCTCGACCCTCACGAGCAGCCCAGTCTAGCCCGCGACGCCCTTGTTCACCAAGATCTTCACCTCGACGCGACGATTCTCTTCCCTTCCAGAAGCGCTCTCGTTGGACGCCGCCGGCTGGAATTCGCCCATCGCGCCCGGTGCCACGATGCGCCAAACCGGTACGTTGCACTCTCTCATCAAGTACCCAACTACTGCTTTGGCACGATCTTCGCTCAGTTTTTCATTCATGGCCGCCCTTCCGGTCGAATCTGCGAAACCCTTCACCTCGACGATGTATCCGTTCAGGCCGGTGGCTGTTTCTGCCAGTTTTTTCAGTTGCTCTTTATCTTCTTTCGAGAGGGTAGAACTGGCCACTTTGAATTTGACGGTTGCTTCGCCCTTCACACCATAATCGTCCAGCCGGTTGAAGCGATCCGTATTCTCCTGGATGTCTTTTATGTTCTTTTCAATCTTCTGAGAATGGGCAGCGATCGCCTGCTTATTAGCCCCGATGTTCTGCTCATTCGTTGCGATATTCTGCTGATTGGTCGCGATACCTTTTTTGTTGTTTTCGATGGCCACAACATTAGTAGCGACCTGCTCGGCGGTGGGATGCAAGCCAGCCTCGATCATTTGGGATGCTTCCAGGTCATCCCCGTCCACGGTGATCGTCTGCGCTCGGAACTGACCCAGGCTATCCGGCGATCCCTCCACTCGAATCTTAAGCCCCGGGATCAGGATCGTGTCGGCCATTTCCTGCTTGTCCAGGCCAAACAGACCCTTGTCGTCCTTAACTCTCGTGTTGGCGCTCAGGAGAACCGTCGTTCTCCCGCTTGAACCGCTGACCATCAGCGCGTCTCCCCCGCGGGACATGATCATTCCCTCGACTTCGTCACCGCTTGCTCCAACCGGTAGTGACAGTGTGAGTAGACATACTGCTGCCAAACCCGCGATGATTGTGATTCGGATTGACTTCATAGTTCCCCCTCAACTCGGATTCGATTTCTACCGGAATTTCCTTTTTGACTCGAAAAACTGCAAAAGATCGTAGACTGATGTTCCCCCCGTCTAGAACTGCCATTTCTGACAGTGGGAATGCACCTACGACTCCCATAAATTGCGCGAATCGAACGCAACTGACCCATTGATCGGAGAATCCGGCCATCAGTGACTTCTTAGGGCGAATGCCACTGGCTGCTTTCACGTCCATGGTTGCAGGAGCTTTGATGGATTGGATCACTGCTGTGTCTGAGAATCACGGCCGTAAGGCCCTGCTCCTATTATCGGGGATGCTGTCGCTGCTGCTGGCGTCTCCGGCGCCAGCCAAACTCGCTACCGATTTCGATCCCAATCTTGATTTTTCGAGGTTCAAAACCTTTGCATTTATTGGCGGCTTCGAGCAACTCGTCAGGATGCAACTGAACCCCGACCAACTCAACAACCAGATCCATCGGGCCGTCACACGTGAACTGACATCCAAGGGATTGCAAGAGGTGACGCCCGAGCAAGATCCGGACCTGGTGGTTCGCTACTTCGTGGAAAGCCAGAAAAGCGTCGCTGTTGGCACCAATACCAACTGGGGCGTCTACGGCCCATACTACGGATACCACTGGGGTTTCATCTACGCCTCTATGGAAACCTCCACGACGCACATGGGCACGCTCGGCATTGACCTTATCGATCCCCACTCGCGCGATCTTGCCTGGCGCATGTTGGCAAATGTGAAGATTTATCATACGGACTCCGACAAGATTTGGAAGACTGCTGACAGCAACATCAAAAACGCCTTCAAACGTTTTCCGCCGTCTCCAAAGGACATCGAAGAGAAGAAGCAACAGTGGGCCAAAGAAGACGCCGGCAAGAAGCCCTCTCAACCGTGATTGAAGCGATTTCTTTTGACCGCGGGACAACCCCAGCTTCGTCTCAGAACTCTTCATCGAAAAACACGACGGTGGAGGAGTGACCGCGGCTCAGTTTTTCGTGCCCGGCGCTTTCGAGAGCGATGAGTCAGCACTACGACGGGCGAGGGCTGTACCTTCGTTTTGTTTCCGCGTGATCTCTGAACAGCTTCAGGGTGCCCCAGTTCAGCCGGCGTGGGACATCTGGGCACTTTCGATCATTGCCTACGAATTGTTAACTGGAGTCCATCCGATTAAAGAGAAGAAATTCTCAACTTTCCTCTCAGCGATTCTTGCGGGAGACTTTGCCCCAGTTACTGCCCACGTTGCTGGTGCACCCCAGGCGTGGCAAGCTTTTTTTGATGCAGCCTTAAGTGGCGATCCAACGAGCCGTCCCCACCCGCGGCTGAGTGGTTCGCTGAATTGCAGCACATCGGCCCGTCTTTTGTACTCGAACAGTACCCAGCGCGCAGATGATTTCATCCAAGAATTTTATTGCAGCTTCTCAAAAACCTGAAAAACGTAAAATCCGGGCCGTCTCTTCTCCGAAACTAACTTGCAAACGAACGCCGTCCGTCGTGAATTTCACCACGGGCTCCTAAGAGGATGGCGGTAAGAATGGCCTAGCTGTTTTCACTCTGTGTCGACAGAATCTTCGGCGAGGCCCCGTCTTGGTACAAGAGAAGGAATTCCAATGGCGACGGCCGATGCTCCGTATAAGGCGATCGCGAGCACGCCCAAGATCGGCGTGCCACCGACCATGACGAGGTTCTCCAGTACGCCGCCGACGACTGCGCCGAGAAGATTAATCCCAAGGCCGCGGGCTGGCTGCCCGTAATCCCGAAAGCTGGCCGAGAACACCAGCCCCGAGAAAAATACGGGAATACCCACAAGGGTCCCCGCCGCAACGATCTTCTCGAGGGTGGGAAGTGCTCCAAGTACGGAGTACGGTATGACCATGCCAGCGATCAAGAATACGAACAGTCCGCCATAGGCCAGTGGCCGCGATATAGGCTGAAGAGCAACCAACCCATTTGCCAGTAGGCCCATGAATAGAAACGCAGCGATCACCACAGCATTTACTACCCAGGTCGAACCAAATAGCAAAGAGAGCTCAGTGACCCCCTTTGTTTCCAACAGCATGAAACCTGCCCCTAGGAAAAAAAGATGTAGGTCTTTGGGACCTCCCTGCAGGCTAAGGGAAATCTTTCGCCTTACGGTGCCAACGGCGATATAAAGGAAGAGCACCAAAACAGTGAGTATAGAAAGAGGAATCGTTCTCGTTTTCAAATATAGAAACGGCCAAGTATCCGTGGCAAGTAAAGTGGCGCTTCTGCGGGATTGAAACTCAGCGCTGATGTCCTGAAAATCGGTAATCGCCTCGGCTTGAGGGTTTGCACCTTCGACGTAAACGACGCCTGTCTCTCCCGCACCCGTAAAGTAAGCGCGTGGCGGCGATCCGAATGCTTCCGACAGAGTGGCGAACATGCGATCGCCAAGGAACGATTTACCGCTACTGAATGCCACCACTAACGTGCCATTCTTTTCAAGAAGTTGCCGGGCGGCACGAAAACTCTCCAGAGTGTAGACATAGTTGTCCAGCCGCACCGAAGACATGCTTGTCAGCAGGGTATGCGAGTCAAGATAGCCGAACACAATCAGGTCGTACTTTCCGTTCGACTTCCTAAAAAAAGCTCGTGCGTCGTCGACGTACTGCGTGACTCGTGCCGAGTCGTAGGGACGCTCTGGGTGAAATTTTCGGCCGAGTTCCAGAATCACCGGATCAATTTCTACGGCATCGACGTGCGAGGCTCCGTGCCGGAGCGCAGCAGCCACATCGTTGCCAGTCCCCGCTCCGACAACCAGCACACGCTCCGAATGCGATGCTAATTTGTAGGGCAGGTCATAATTTAAGACCGTCCGATCTAGTTCTTCACTGGGAAAACGACTCGTAAATTCCCTGGAGAGATCGACCATTGCTTGGTGATAGTCGTGATTCACTGTAACGACAATCGCAGATGGGCGTTGCCATCCTTCAGGGCGGGGCAATTCTTGTACGTCAATTCGGTAGTATGGAGACCAGTAGGTGCGCGGATGAGCGAATGTAAGGGCAACCACAATCAAGATGAACACTAAAACGGCCTGGCGAATACGAATAAAGAAGGGAAGGCCGGCGAGAAGCGCCACGAGAACCCAGACAGCCGGAGGGAGACGCAAGAAAGACAAGAGAGTAAAGGCTAGGATACCTGCCAAGCTTCCTGCCAGATTGATTCCGTAGCCTCGCAGCGGCTTATTCTGTTTCAGGTACTCACCCACGATGCCGCCCAGTACCTCGAAAAAAGCCACAATCAGGTACATCATCCCGGGAATGAGGATCAGAAACTCCACTATCGTCAGAAATACGCGAACGCCAACCCACTGGTCATTATGTAGATTCGGCATTTCTCCCGGGGTGATGTAATCGCTTATTGGAAACGCCACATGCGTCAATTTAAGTGGCGATGCAAAGGCTATGATGAGAAAGATGGCCGCCGCGATGAAAGGGAAATAACGCTTCAGGGCGGCGTTCGTCCTTCCCGGAATCATCCCAATGCCGATTCCGAAGAAACTAGCTATCAGCGCGAGGTTCTTGAGATAGGCGAAGACGCGAATTTCTGAGGATAGATACCGGATGGTGACGAGTTCAAAGTAGAGAGCCAAGAAGCTGGCTAGAAAGAGCATTACCCAGGACTTTCCGATCCCAACTCCATTCCCGCGCAAAGCGTTAATTCCGTCGCCGTCTCTTGTCATCTTCGAATCACCTCGACCGCGGGCAAACTCGCAAGCGCAGTTCTTTCATCGTTCAATTGAGCGCTCTGGCCTGTTCCTTCGCAAGGATTTCATCATGCCCAGTTCCTGGTCCGACTGCCTGGAAAGAGCCACTGTTTTCCCCTCGTTTATGTGGTCGGCGAACTGGTAGATGTTTGGCTCTGCGAATTTCGGGCAAAGCTCAAGGTTGGGCGAGAATTCGCAGGACGGCCAGAACTTCTTGGGGCAATTCACCTTTGGGTCCTTCGTGATGACTGTAAACCTCCCATGACTGTAACCTCTGCGCCTACTTTACCAAGGTCACGCCCCTAGTTGCCTTCTAACGGCGCCCGGACTTGCCCGTCACTCGGCACACTGTAGCGGCTGCAGTAGCGGGTACCGGCTTAGAAGCGCTTGGACCAGAGAGTCACGTCAAGCGAATAAGTGAGCGGCTGCTGAGGCGGATGCTGCGTGTCGTGTGAACAGAGGAATCGAGAAATCTGATATTTCAGGTTGCAGAAAAAGACGCCCTTCCGAACGTAAACAGATCGCTCTCAAGTATTTCCGCCCTTTTGTCTCCGAGCCTTGCTCGTTTTTGTTTTTCGCATCGAAGGGTGCCTGGTCAATTTTGTGAGCCCTTCGGTGAGACGCGCCAGCTCCGATTCGAGCGCCATGCGTGCCTCGCCAGCTTTACTGAGGTCTCCGTCTCTGCCCATGATCTCCAGCCGCTGGGCAGCAGCGAACGCCTGCTTCGCTGCGAAGTTACCAACGGAACCCTTCAGCGTATGCGCCTCTATCCGCAGTGCTTCAGCATCGCCACGGCGGACCGCCTCCTTTATTCCTGCCAGGCGCCGAGGACAATCGGCGAGAAAAAGGCGGACGATTTCGCGAAGCAAGGAGCGATTTCCGTCGACGCCCGCCAGCAGTGCCGCACCATCGATGACGCCGTCTTCTCGAGTCTCTTCCGGCAAAGGTCCCTCTGCCGGCTTCGACGGGCTGACCAGTTGAGCGATCGCCTGCTCAAGTTCTCTGATCCGGATCGGCTTGGAGGTATAGCCATCCATGCCGGCGGCCAGACAACGCTCGCGATCTCCCTTCATGGCATGTGCGGTCATGGCCATAATCGGGATGTGTGTGCCTGCCGACTTCTCCCAGGCGCGGATGGCGGCTGTTGCGTCAAGCCCATCCAATTCCGGCATCTGCACGTCCATCGCGATGA
>JBKOXA010000003.1:0-24490 GCA_046724685.1 Acidobacteriota bacterium
CAAACGGCATCGACCATCGGGCAGCAGTTTGTGTTTGGATTGCCGGCGGAATACTACCGCGACCTGCCGGCGCAGATTGACAAAGTGACGGGAGCCGAAGCTTTGCGTGTCGCGAAGCAGTATCTGCATCCCGAGGCGACGGTTGTGGTCGGCGTGGGTGACAAGGCGAAGATCGAGCCGGGATTGAAACAGCTTAATGTTGGACCGATCAACGTCGTGCAATAGAAACACAAGAGCTCAAGCACAGGCTGGAATGCCTGTGCCGCGGGTCTCAGGATCTATTGCGAAAATCGATTAGCGGATGCCGGAAAATTCGACGTGGACGGAGCGGCCGAGACGCGCGTTAAACAGCAGGTACCAGCCGGCGTGGTGATCGTCGTCATAAACGTAGACGTCATCGCGGTCCCAATTCCAATCGCGGCAATGAGGTACATCGTAGGTAGCGACGACCCAGTTGGAACGGTCGTAGAGAACGATGTTGCGGGTGCGAACGTCGAAAGTGCGGACAATGTAGTGCTGCTTCACGTGCCCGTAGCGGCCATGAGGATAACGGCGGCCGGGTTTGATGCGGTCATGGTCGTAGTCCCAGTTGGAATAGTGAGGGTTGCTTGGACGGTCCCAACCCTTGTGTTTTCCGTTGTCGTGGCGATCGTCATTGTCGCGGTCGTGCTTCTGACCGCCCTTGTGTTTCCCATGATCGTCGGGAGCGGCAAGCGCGGAGCTAGCCCGGAAGGTCAAAAGAGCCAAGGCAAAGAGAATTGCAGCAGCAACAAAAGTCTTACGCATGATCCATTGTCTCCGTCCGGCGATCGACCTGGATGCCGGTTGCGTTTTCGGGCGGCGTCCCGGCCGAAGTGACGTCGCTCACCATCTAGTTTGAAGGAAAAGCCTGACCGATGCCTGGCGGGCTTTGCTGCGAGATGGGAAAAAGGGAACTGTCCTAAGGGGCAATAATGTCTTTGCGAGAGGGCTTGACCTGAATCGCAGCTAGGCTCGAGGCATCCCAACCGCCGCCGAGGGCTTTGACGAGCAGAACGCTGGTGACGAGTTTCTGCCCCTGGAGAACGGCGAGTTGCTGTTCGTTACTGAGGAGATTCTGCTGGGCGCTGACGACGTCGAGGTAGCTAACGAGTCCGCCGGTATAGCGGCTGGTGGCGATGTCGAGAGTGCGGCGCGATGCGTTTACGGCCAGCTGTTGCGACTGAAATGCCTGATCGAGGATGGTGAGGCCGGTGAGCGAGTCCTGGACTTCGCGGAAGGCTTCAAGAACGGTGCCGCGATAGCCGGCGACGGTGGCGTCGTAATTTGCTTGCGCGAATTGAACCTGAGCTCGGCGTGCTCCGCCCGTGAAGATACTTTCCGCGACATTCGCGCCGATTGCCCAGAAAGCGCTTTCGACATTCGCGAGTTTTGCGATGTCGGAAGCCTGCCAGCCGCCGGCGCCGAAAAGATTCAACGAAGGATAATAAGCGGCTTTCGCGATACCGATTTGCGCATTGGCGATCGCCATTTGGCGCTCGGCTTCAGCGATGTCGGGACGACGCTCGAGAAGATCAGAGGGCAGACCGGCATTGAGCGGCGGCGGTTCGGCGTTGAGGTCGCGAGAAGCCATGTGAAAATCAGGCGCAGCTTTGCCGACCAGGACAGCGATGGCGTCTTCAAATTGTTTGCGCTGCTGTTGCAGCAAAGTGAGCTGGGTACGCGCGGTATTGAGCAGAGTCTCTTCCTGAGCAACGTCGAGGCCCGAGGCCACGCCTCCCTTGTAGCGGGAATTCACCAGATCGAGGCCCTTGCGGATCGACTCGACAGTGCGCGAGAGCAAGCTGATCTGCGTATCGAGCTGCCGCAAGGAAAAATAATCGCCAGCGACTTCCGAGGTGATGATGAGACGAACATTCTCAAGATCAGCGGCGCTGGACTGATAGCTAGCCTGCGCAGCTTCGATGCTGCGGCGGCGCCGGCCGAAGAGATCGACTTCATAGCTGACGGTAAACGGCAAGGTGTAGATGTTTTGAGTTACCGGGCCGGACGGAGTGATGTTGCTGTTCGGCGGACGATTGCCGGAGATGCGCTGACGCTCGATGGCAGGCGCTGTGGCGAGCTGCGGGAATTGCGTGGAAACCTGAATCGCAGCGAGAGCCCGAGCCTGTTCGAGTCGAGCTGCCGAGATTTTTATGGTCTGGTTGGATTGCAGAGTTTCCTTTTCGAGCGCCGTCAAATCGTCGTCGTGAAAAACCAACCACCAATCGCCCTTGCCGAGTGCGTCCTTGGGCGCACTTTCGCGCCACGGCTCCTGGACATCCCATTGGGCCGCGGCGGGAGCAGTGGCTCGCTGGTATTTCGGACCGACGGTGCAACCGCCCGAGGAGAGAACCGCGGAAAGCGCGGCAATCGAAAATATGCGCTGGACCGTCACTTACCGGTTCCCGAGGCGGGTTTGGCTGGACTTGCTGGTGAGCTGCCGCCGGGTGCGGGAGCTGGGGGCTTCGTGGCAGCCTCCTTCACGTTGACTTTCTGACCGTCGTCGAGAGAATCGGCCGGATTGAGGACAATCCAATCCGACGCATGGAGGCCCTGCAGCACTTCAAGAGCAACGCCGTAGTCACGGCCGATGGTGAGCGGCTGCAGGTGAATGTGATGATCGGAATCCACTACCACAGCTCGGAGCCCCTCCGAGCGGAAAAGCAAAGCGTTGACGGGCACCTGGAGACGTTCGCCGGAGATCCGGGCTCCGAGATGAACCTGCGCATAGCCGCCGGGAAGCAGCTCACCCGCTTTATTGGGAACGTCGACTTCGGTTAGCAGCGTTCGCGACGCCGGATCGATGGCTTCGGCAGTGCGAACGACTTTGCCTTCGAACTTACGGCCCGGGAATTGACTGAGTTCAAGGTGCGCGGACATGCCCGAGTGGATCGCGGGGGCGGCACTTTCGGGAACGCTTAGATAAACGCGAATGGGATCGGTTTGCGCGAGGAAAAACAGTTGCTGCGTGGCTCCGCCGTTGCCTGCGTTGACCAGCGTGCCGATGTCGACGTTGCGGCGGGTGATGACGCCACTGAAGGGAGCGTAAATGTGCTTGAAGGATTCGAGTTCCTCAAGGCGGCGGACATTGGCCTGCGCTGAGGCAACCGTGGCCTGCTTTGCTGCGTAGTCGCCGGCAGCGTTGTCCACTTCCTGTTTGGAAACGCCGTCGGTCTTGATGAGTTCTTCATAGCGAGTTGCCGTTATGCGCGAAAGATTTGCGTTGGCTTTGGCGGTTTCCAGATCCGCTCGGGCTTGAATGAGCTGTTGATCGACTTCGGGCGTGTCGATATCCGCGAGCAGCTCGCCGCGACGGACCCGAGAACCGATGTCGCGGTACCATTTCTTTAAGTAGCCGTTGGTGCGGGCGTAGATCGGCGATTCAACGTAGGCCTGCATGGAGCCGGGAAGTACCAGGCCTTCTTCGGAAGTCTCGGTAGTCGGATGGATGACGGCGACCGTTGGTATGGCGAGAGTTTCGGTCTCTTTTGCAAGTGCTTGGTATTGCGAACGACGCTGTATCAGCGTGAACGCGCCGAGGGCGACGAGCACAAGCACCGCGAAAAAGAGGACTCCAAAGACCTTGCTTTTCCGAGGCCGAGGCCGACTATCGATTTCCGTTTCCATAGAAACTGTACCTTTCCCTGCTCATGAATCTTGCCCCCAAAATAAACGTCAAGCGGAGACCAGCGAGCGCCGCTTGCGGTGCTCGAGCCGCGTGTGAATGATCGAGAAGACGCACGGCACAAAAAACAGTGTTGCGAAGGTTGCGAAAATCAGACCGCCGATCACGGCGCGGCCGAGAGGAGCGTTCTGCTCGCCTCCTTCTCCGAGACCGAGGGCCATGGGCACCATGCCGATAATCATGGCGAGAGCGGTCATGAGCACCGGGCGAATACGCACGAATCCTGCTTCGAGCGCCGCGTCGAACGCGTTCTTCCCTTCTGCCAGCTGTTCGCGCGCGAAGGAGACCATGAGGATGCTGTTCGCGGTGGCGACGCCCATACACATGATAGCGCCGGTGAGCGACGGCACGTTAAGGGTCGTGTGGGTAATTAGCAGGATCCAGCAGATCCCGGCGAGCGCGCCCGGCAGAGCTGTGATGATGATGAACGGGTCCAGCCAGGACTGAAAATTTACAACGATGAGCAGATAGGCAAGGAGAATAGCGCCAACGAGTCCAATACCGAGCCCGATGAAAGAATTGCGCATGGTCTGAACCTGGCCACGAACGACGATGTGGCTCCCGCGGGGCAAATCCTTCTCGATGGCCGTGACTTCCTTGAAGACTTCATCGGAAACCGCGCCCAAGTCGCGGCCGTCGACGGATGCATAGACGTTGATCATCGGCTGCGCGTTGAAGTGGGAGATGGACGCGGGACGCGCAGTGGCGCTGGTGGTGACGAGATTCCCGAGAATCTGGGGTTCAGCTCCAGGGATGCTGCCTCTTACCGGCGTGTTCTGCAGCGCCTGGTAGGTGTCGACGCGGTATTGCGGCGTTTGGACGGCCACGTTGTAGTTGATGCCATTCTTCGGGTCCAGCCAGAACGTCGGGGCGGTCTGGAAACTAGAGCTGAGAGAGACGAGCACGTTCTGCGCAACGTCGCGGGCCTGCATGCCGACGGACTGCACGCGGGTGCGGTCGATATTCATAAAGAGTGCGGGACCGTCGAAAGCCTGTTGAACGTGGACATCCACGGCGCCAGGAATATGGCGCATCTGTGAAGCGAGCTTTTGGGCGACGGCGTAATTGCCTTGCTGGTTCGCGCCAGTGATGGCGACGTCGATCGGCGCGGGAGTACCGAAGTTCAGAATTTGAGTGACGATATCGGCCGGTTGAAAGAAAAACTGCACTCCCGGAAACCTTTGTGCGAGAACACCGCGAAGCTGGTTAATGTATTCGGCGGTGCCTTTGCCGCGATCGCTCTTGAGTTGGACGAGGATTTCGGCGTCGGAGGAGCCGATCGTCCCGGCGTTGCTGTAGCTTAGATTGATGCCGCTGTAGGGAAGGCCGATGTTGTCGAGAATGGTGACGAGTTCATCCTGAGGGATTACCTGGCGGACGGTCTGGTTCACCTGATCCGCGAGTCGCGCGGTTTCTTCGATGCGGAGGCCGGTGCGAGCGCGCATGTGCAGACGGATCTGGCCGGCGTCTACTTTTGGAAAGAAGTCGCGCCCGAGAACGAAGACCAGGATCGTGGAGAGCAGGCAGAATCCAAGAAACACGGCGACAAACAACTTCGCCGACGAGAGAGCCGATTCCAAAGCGACGCGATAGCCTTCGCGGAATCTTTCGAACGCCCGTTCGAACTTTTGCTGGTAACGGCGGAACAACCCTTGCCGTTCGCCGACATGATCCTCGGCGTGATACTCGTCGTCCGCGCTGAGCAAATACATTGCAAGGGTGGGAACGATGGTCCGCGACCACATATAGGACGCGAGCATGGCGAAGATAACGGCTTCGGCGAGCGGTACGAAGAGATACTTGGCTACGCCGGAGAGGAAAAACATCGGGATGAACACGATGCAGATACAAAGAGTGGAGACGAAAGCAGGGACGGCGATCTGCTGGGCGCCGTCAAGGATGGCCTGGACAGTTTCCTTGCCCATGGCCAGGTTGCGGTTGATGTTCTCGATTTCGACCGTGGCGTCGTCGACGAGAATGCCGACGGCAAGTGCGAGGCCGCCTAAGGTCATAATATTAATGGTCTCGCCGAGCGCGCTGAGAAGCAGGATGCTTACCAGGATCGAGAGGGGAATCGAAACGGCGATGATTACCGTGCTCTTCCAGTTGCCGAGGAAGAGGAGAATCATGAAGGCCGTAAGGATGGCAGCGATCAATGCTTCGCGGAGCACGCCTTCGATGGAGGCGCGAACGAAAAGGGATTGATCGAAGAACTGGGAAACCTTGAGGCCTTCGGGATAAGAACCGGCGTTGTAGACAAGCATTGCCTTCACGCGGTCGACGATATCCAACGTCGAGGCATTGCCGGTCTTGTAAATGCTCATGAGAACGCCGCGCTGGCCGTTGGCGAGGACGGCGTTGGTCTGCGGAGAGAAGCCGTCGCGAATGTGAGCCACGTCCTTCATGTAAATGGTGGCGCCGTTCACGGTCTTGACGGGAAGGTCATTCAATTCATTGACGGTGCGCGGGCTGCCGTTCATCTCGACGGTGTATTCGAGAGAGCCGAGTTTCGCGGTGCCCGTGGGAAGAATCAGATTTTGCGCGTTAACCGCATTGACGATATCCACTGCCGACAGACCTTTGGACTGCAAGGCAACCGGGTCGGTATCCACGGAGATGAGGCGCTGCTTCCCGCCATAGGGGAAGGGAGTGGCCGCGCCCTGGATGGTGGCGAGCTGCGTTCGGATAAAGTTATTGCCAAAGTCAAACAATTGCTGCTCGCTGAGGGTGTCGCTGGTTAAGCCCAGCTGAATTACCGGAACCGTGGAAGCGGAATAAATAATGACCAGGGGCGGAGTGGTCCCCGGGGGCAGGAACCGCAAAAAAGTCTGCGAGATGGCGGCAGTTTGCGCGAGCGCGGTTTGGATGTTGGCGTTCGGCTGGAAGTAGATTTTAATGACGGCTACGCCGTTCAGCGACTGTGATTCAGTGTGTTCTACGTCGTTAACCAGCGTGGCGATGCCGCGTTCGACGTTGCCGGTAATACGCTGCTCCATCTCCTGGGGCTCGAGGCCGGTGAAAGTCCAGACGAGGCTAATCACCGGGATGTTAATTTCGGGAAAGATGTCGGTTGGAGTGCGCAACAAGACGACCGGCGTAAGAAGAATAATGACCAGGGCCATCACGATAAACGTATAGGGCCGTTGCAGCGCTAAGCGAACAATCCACATACTGGTATTCGAATTCCTTCAGTCGGGAAAAAGCGCGGTGTCCCAGACTCGGCCGGTAGCGGCGCGGACAAAACTTCTATGTATTAGACTGTGACAGCCCTACTTCTGGTTACGAGCGGCCGCAGGTTGCCTTTGACTACGTACGATACATCGTTGGGACCGAGATTTCACATATATCGATGCAGGAGGAAGCAGGGCGGTCACGAGAAAATGTCGCGTGCCAAATTGGACTGGCGGCTTCGGAACCTTAACGATAACTGTGGATGGGCGCGATTGCGGCCGAAACTACTTGTGGGTCATTGTGAAAACGCCATCCCAATTGCTGGGTGGTTCGTCGAACAGGTATTCCTGGCAGCGTTTCCAATAGGTGCGGGACGGACCGTCATCGGGCCATTGGTCAAGAATCGATTGAAAGGCCACTTGCGCTTCGGACCAGCGGCGTTGCCGGTAGAGGGCGCGGGCGTCGCGAAATCGATCCAGCCGAGCCTGCGCGTCGGGAGACAGGCTTGTGGCGGCGCATACCAGTTCAAAGATGACGACCGGCTGGACCTTGCCCTTCACACGAATGAGATCGAGCTCACGGAAGACGAATCCGGAGTCTTTTGCGGCGAGATAAGTGGTCTCGTTGACGAGAATGTGGGTGCCGTAATCTTTGTTGAGGCCTTCAAGCCGTGAGGACAAGTTCACCGAATCGCCCAGGGCGGTGTATCCGTAGCGTAGCGCCGAACCCATGTTTCCGACGCTGGCGACGCCGGTGTTGAGGCCGATACCGATGTCCAGGCTGGGCTTGCCTTCCGATTCCCACTTCTTCTGCATCTGATGGATTCTGGTCATCATATCCAGCCCGGTCTGGCATGCCAGTACCGCGTGTTTTTCCTCTTCGAACGGAGCGCCCCAGAAGGCCATCACGGCATCACCGATGTACTTGTCAAGCGTGCCCCGGCGTTCGAAGACGATTTGCGTCATGTCGGAAAGATACTGATTGAGGAAGACTGCGAGTTCCTGCGCATCCAGTTTTTCGGAAATAGTGGTGAACCCGCGGATGTCGCTAAACATTACCGTGACTTCAGTCTTGCGTGGTTCAACGAGCTCGGGATTCAGAAGCAAGCGGCGAACAACTTCAGGACTGAGGTACTGGCCAAAGGCAGCGCGGACACGACGCTTTTCCTTCTCTTCAATTAGTGCCCGATAGAGCGACACGAGAATTACGTTGGCCGTCAGCGTGAGCGCCGGAATCGTGAAGTTTAACCATGAACCTTTGCGGAACGCGAGATAATCAACGGCAGCCAAGGCTAAGAGCATCACGATGCCGAATCCCATCCAGCGTGGAGAGACGAGCGCCATCCAGATTCCGAGCGGAATGCCGAAGAAGAGAATGAGAAGCAGGTCCCACACAGACTCCTTCGCGCCGCGTCGCAAGAAATTCTGATGAAGAATGTTGTCAATGACGTTCGCGTGGATTTCCACTCCAGGATAGTCCAGACCCCCGAAGGGAGTCGTGCGGAGATCTCCGATGCCGGTGGCCGTTGCACCGACCAAAACGATTTTTCCGGTAAACGTACCTGCTGGGAGTTTGTGTTCGACGACATCCGCCATGGAGTAGTGCGGGTAGGTATAGCTAGGGCCATGGTAGTTGATATACACGCGGCCCAAATCATCCGTGCGAACCTGAGTCTTGTCGCCAAAGACCACCCGATAAGCGCCCACCGGGCCGAACTCCAGGACGACTTGATCGTTCGGAAGGCTGAGGAATGAACGAACCGTCTGTACGTCGAGAGACGCATAGATGTCCCAGTCGGCGAGGTCTTTCGACCGTCCATATGGAATGATCAGATTGCAGCGGCGTACAACTCCATCGACGTCGGGGTAGACATTGAAAAACCCTGTGGATGAAGTCTCCTCGCTCAGAGCGCTGGTCAGGATGGAGAGGTTTGCTTCGGTCCCTTGAGGCAAAAGACGATCGGGACTGAATTTCTGAATTAGGGCCAAACGATCCTGTTTGCCGGTTCCTGGGTTCAGCGGTCGAACGCTGGGGAAAGAATAGAACGCAATTTCATTTGCGTAGTCATCGAGGGTCTTTGAATCCAGGCCGCGGAGGTCCGCTTCGGTATGAAGAAAGAAATTTCCGAGGACCACGCTGCCAAAGTCCTGGATGGATTTTGCGAATTGCCTGTCGGCGTCATACGCTGCGACCGCCTTTTCAAGCTCGGCCATCAAGCGAGAATCGATGACTTCACCATGTTTTCTGCGGGCATCGAGATTGGCCCAAAGCGCTTGGATCGGCACGTTCGATTGGTCAGGCTTACTGAAAGTAACATCGAACGCCGCGACCCGGGCCTTCCCTTCATGCAGCGCATCAAGCAGCCGCGCGAAGTGCACTCGCGAAAAAGGCCATTTGCCGAGGACCTCCTGGGAACGCTGGTCAATATCCACGATAACGATGCGAGGATCGATCGGCGTCGCGCTTGACGGACGATAGCGAAAGCGGGTGTCCAGCGAAGAATATTCGAATCGCTGTAGAAAATTGAAAAGGGGAGTCGGGCTCTCGCCGAAGAAGGTGAAATAGTACAGCGCGAGCGCCGCAATCGTGATGCCCAGACTGATCAAAAACGAGACGCGATGCTGCCACCAGGAGAGCAGAAGCTCGTAGACGCCGGATCCTTTCAGACCGCGGGACCATTTCGGCGAGGTATTGGGCATGGAGTGTTACGCGAAGTCGTTCGAGCGGCCGACGCCCGGAGAAACGGCGCAGGCTAGAGCTGCCTGACGCATCCTACTCCCGCACGATGAAGTTCAGGCGAACGCCGGCGATTTCAATCAAGTCGCCATCGCTCAGGCGAGTTGGCCCGAGAATGGCCACACCATTCACCGCAGGTATCTTTGATCCGGAGCCGATGTAGTAGCCGTCGTCACGCTGGTTAATCTGAGCAGCCATCTGCGGTTTAAACCAGCCGCGAAGCTTGATGGTGGCCATAGCCGATTTACCGATAGTGGTGAGCTTGTTGGTGAGAACGTATTCCTTGGCGTCGGTCCGGCCAGAGAGCACGACGATCGTTGGCACCTTGATGCGTGCGGCGGCGAATTGAGTGCGCTCGCCCATGGCTGCGGCTTGCTGGAGCATGTCGCGGCGCACTTTTGTGTCGAGTACCATCGTTTCGTTGATGGATGGAGCGGTCGTCTTGCGTCCGGATTCATAGGGAATCGCCGCGTCGCCGGTGGCATCTACCTTAATGTGGTGCTTTCCGATCCAGATGGAATCGCCGTCGTGAAGTGTGGCGCGTTCGATGCGAAGGTCGTTCACGAACGTGCCATTGAGGCTGCCGCGATCCTCAACAACCAGCCGACCTGCTTCGAAAAAGACACGCGCGTGGTCGTTTGAAACAGCGAGATTGTCCACAACAAGGTCGTTGTCCGGTGAACGCCCGATGCGCACCGGCCGCCCGCCAACGGGAACTTCCTTGACCAGTCTTTCCTCGAACATCAGCGACAGCTTGGCCATGTTAGTGACCTCCGGCGGAACCATTTCCGCCTGCAGATTTAGGCGCCCCGCGGCGCAGCCATGAAAACCAGCCTTTTGGTTCGGGCCTTAGCGATACGACGATCACTGTAATATTGTCGACTCCGCCGCTCTCGTTGGCGAGTTCGACGAGCTTATCGGCGGCGCGCTGGGGGTCCGGCTCCGCCTGAAGAGTTCCGGCGATTTCGGGTTCGGTAACCATGCGTGTGAGCCCATCTGAGCAGAGCAGCAAGATGTCGCCGGGGAATAGAGCGACTTGTTCCATGTCCACTTCGACTTCGGGCTGAGTGCCCAGCGCACGCAGCAGCACGCTTTGCAGATTGCTTTGTTCGGCTTCGGTTGCCGTCAGAATTCCGCGGCGAACCTGTTCGGCAACCAGCGAATGATCGCTGGTAAGCTGCTGCAGCTGGCCGGTGCGAAGCAGATACAGGCGGCTGTCGCCGACATGGCCAACGCTGAGTTGCTCGTCGTCAATCCATGCGGCGGTCAGTGTTGCGCCCATGCCGTGTTGTTCCCGATGCTTTTCCGCAGACTGAAAAACTTTTTGATTGGCCAGGTAAATCGCACGGAGCATCCGTTGGCTCTTGGGAGTCAAGCTTGGCTTGGCTTCGCCGGAGGCTTGGGCTTGGGCATTCTCCTCGGCTTCGAGGCACTGCTTCACGACTGTTTCAACGGCGAGCGAACTGGCCACCTCGCCATGGGCTTCGCCTCCCATACCGTCGGCGAGCACAAAAAGGTTTAGCGCCGGCACTATGCGGTATGAGTCTTCGTTATTGGTGCGCACCATGCCCACGTGCGTGGCGCTGCCGCTCAAGATTTGCAAGGACACTCCCCCGGGAGGCGTGCGTAGACAGTTCCGCGCGCACCCTAACGGGATCTCTAGTTTCAAGCTATCAGAGGGGACTTGGGGGCGAAAGGCGTTGAGGCCTACTGATTACTCACTAGTTGGGAACACGCCTGGCGACAATCGTCTCCGGGAGAGAGACTGGCGAGACAGTTGAATGCCCACAGACAAGAGCATCGAAGTGAGCCCAAGGGGAACCGTCGTAACTCTATGTGGAGATTCGTTTTAGGAGTGATCCTGTCCTTTTCGCCGCAAAGCTGGCGGTGTTGGTATTCGCATTCGGTAACGAGCTGTGCCGCCAATGCGCTTGACTCTGCGCTACAAAACGGACCGCCGGCTGCCGCGGTTCCCGGACCGCTGATCGGCCTGGCCGGATTGGCTCTGTGGCTTTTACATCCGCTGACCTGGTTGTTGGGGTAATTCGACATTGGGGGCGTGGTGCGCTTGTTGGCCGCTGTGGCTACCGAGCGGATTTTTGGAACCCTTCCGCTGGCGCTGGATCGAATGGTCGTACGGCAACGCGACCGGTCGCCCGCCTGAAGTCGACGGCACCTTCAGCCCAGGCATCCGCGAACAACTTCGATCCTTCTTTGCGACCGTTAGAGAAAAAGTGGTCGTCGGACGATTGCCCGCGGAGGATCAGCTCGAGGAGCTCACCCAGGATGGCGAACGGTGCCTCAAGATTCATTCTTCGCGCCCCAAGAGAGAATGGGTCCCCAGAAAGGTGGTGCGAATTGCAGACGATTATTTCCGGCTCGAGCGAATTGAACCGGGCAAACCTCCTCGACCCTTTGTCTTTGTCCTCCTGAGATTAGCGGCGGGAGTTCCAGGACGAATGATTATTGTTTATGACGCGCCACCTGCTTGGCATGAGCTGAGTGTCGACGCACACGCGCGTTAGCTTCCCTCGCGGTGGCTTCTCTCCTACAATGCCAGTCATGAATCCCCGCATCGCCCGTCTTGCTCCGCTTTTGCTGTTGCTTTCGCTGTCGGCGACTGCAGCGGGGCAACAATTGCCGTCGGCGAAGAATGCGCGCATTCTGCTGGTGCCCCGAAAAATGGTTTCAGGCGACCGCACGACGTTGGCGGTGCTGGACGTGAATGGCCGGCTGACGCCGGGAGTGACCATCGCATTTTCAAACGGCGATCATGTCACCACGGATTCTACGGGGCGCGGGCTATTCGTTGCCCCGCTGACACCCGGAGTGCTTTACGCCACGATTCAGGGAAGGCCGGGCCGCGTGCAAACCGTTGTAATTCCTCCACAAGCGAACCACCATCCGTCGCAAACGATGCTGGGGCCGCATTTTGCTTCGCTCAGTGACCGCTTTGAGCTGCAAGGCAGCGGATTCTGCGGAGATGCTGACAAGAATGTGGTGCAGGTCAATGGACGCGCCGCATTGGTGCTTGCCTCTTCTTCAGAATCCATGACTGTTCTGCCGCCGGAAGAGTTGGAAGCGGGACCCGCGGAAATCAGCGCGAGTTGCAACAGAGGGGCTGCAAGCTGGGCCCGCGTTGTTTTCCTTTCACTCGCGTTGGAAGCCGACAATTCACCCCTGCAGCCGGGTCAGAAGCGAACGCTATCGGTTCGGATCGGCGGCAGCCAGGAAAAAGTAATGCTGGAGGCGCGCAATCTGGCTCCGGACATCGCAGAACTCGCCGGAGGAAATCCTGCGCGAGCGACTTCGAGCGGCGGCCCAGAAAATATTGCCGCGTTCCCTCTGACTGGAAAGCAGCGGGGCAATATTCTAGTGTCGATTAAACTCATGCCCGGAGCCGTTCGAACCAAGCAGTAATCGCGGTGTCAGCCTTCGGACCGCGCGGAGGAAACCGAGGAGAGCGGGAGTTCCGCTTGCTCGCCGGCGGAAGCGTCGCCGCTCGCGACCATTCCTTCCAAGGCCAGTTCAGCCTTGTCAAAACGCTTGTCGGCTTCCTGATAGCTTTGCTGCGCGTTCTTGAGGTGAGTGCCGATCTTGTCGAAGGTTTCAGAGAAATTCCCGAGCTGCTTTTGAAGGCCGGCGAGACCATTTGCAATTCGGCGGGCATTTTCTTCGATCTGCATTCCCCGAAGTCCCATAGCAATAACGCACAGATGGGCGTACAGCGTGTTGGGTGAAACCGCGACAATGCGCTTTTCGCGGCAGTAGGCGTCGAGAGGCTGGCCTTTGCTGTCAGCGCTCTGCAGCAATTCGTAATACACGCTTTCTGAAGGAACAAACATCAAGGCGAGATCGAGAGTATTCTCCTCGGGGAGGATGTATTTCCTGGAGATGGAATCTGCGTGGCCCTTCACGGCCGTCACAAATGCGCGGCGAGCCTCATCGCCATCCGTTTGAATCCTGCGAAACGCATCGAGCGGAAACTTTGAATCCACGGCAAGCAGTTTCTTATCGCGAAGGAGAATAACGGCGTCCACTGCTTCGCCGCTCGAGAAGCGATATTGCGTCGAGTACTGCGAAGGCGGCAGAGAATCTTCCAGCAGGCGTTCGAGCGTAACCTCGCCAAGAATTCCGCGCGTCTTCGCTCCTCCCAGGACCGATTCGAGAGATTGCTGCGCGTTGCTCAGGCCGCGGCTGACTTCTTGAAATTCTCCCAGTTGTTTGTAGATGCGCTCCATCATGCCTTGAGTGCTTTTCAGCTCCTCGCGCATGGCGGACTGGCCCTTCGCCGAAATGTCGGCCGATTGCACGACGCCCTCGGTGAGGGATTTGGCGACAGAATCGAGACGCTGGGTGACGGTGCTGGCCAGCGTGGAAATTTGCCCGGCGGCTTGCGCTTGCGCGTTCGCAACGGTCTGCAGGTCGTGTCGCAACTCGGTCATCTGCGATTCGATGGCTTCGCTCTTCTTCTGCGTACTCAGGCTCTGTATCGCGATCCAGACAACCAGCACCGCGACAAGGAGCAGACCTGTAATGAGAATTCCTGACATGTGTTCTCCCCGTGTTGACGGGAAACGGTACCTCTACTTTACCCGGATGGATGATTTCAGCAAGTTCCGCAAAAAGAAAAGGCCCTCTCGCGCGAAAACGAGAGGGCCGCAAAAAGCTTCTTTGTACTGCTACCAGTTCAGCTTGAGAGCGAATTGGAATTGGCGTGCGTCATAGGCCGCTGTCGGCTGCCCCGCCGGGCATGACGCGCCCGCCGTCGGGTCGCAAAGCTGGTTGACCGCTGCGACGTTCGTGCGGTTGAAGAGGTTGAAGCCGTCGACAATCAAGTCAAGCCTCAGCCGCTCGCCAAACGGAATTTGCTTTCCAATGCGCAGATCGAATTGGAAAAATCCGGGACCGACGAAGCGATTGCGGCCCAGACTTCCGATGCATCCTGCGGGCGGCGACACGCCCGGCACCGAAAATGTTGAGCCGTCATTGGCAAGGCAAACATCGGCTGCTCCGAACTCGACTCCGGAAATGTAAGGAGAAGTAGTGCCGCCGCCGGATACGATGGACGGGCGCGATTCCGAAGCCCCGAGATCCAATCGTGTATCTACGCCGGTGATCACGTTGAAAGGCCGCCCGGAGGAGACGTCGATGATGGGCGCCAGCGTGAATCCGCCGATGAAGTGCTTCCACGTTCCGTCACCTTTTCCGGCAGCGCTCGTCTGGAACACAGCGCTTGTCACCCAGCGGTGCCGTTGGTCATTGACGGAGTTTGCGCGCTCGAGAAATGGGAAGCGGCTGTCCTGCGGTTCGAGCGTGGACTGCAGGTCGGTTCCGTCATCAATCGAATGCGACCAGGTATAACTCGACAGCAGTTCAAACCCCTTCGAGAAGCGTTTCTGGAGGTTGAGGGTAAGAGCGTGATACCAGGAGCTCGCGTCGGAGAGCTGCGCGTCCACGCTGTTGAAAGGAACGGGAACGCCGAAGCCCGCGGGATACCCGGCAAATTGCGCAAGACCGACCTGATTCCCGTAACCTCCTGCGGCCGCTGCAAAAGAAGGATTCGGGCCGGAAGGCCGGAAGAAATTGAAAAACGCCGGTGTGCCAACGAACTTCCCGTCCAGCGACGCAATGGGACATCCGAAAAGCACGCCGAGGGCCTGAGGAGCGACGACGCTGACCCCGCAAGTACTCGCAGTTGGACCGAAGCTTTGCGACGGCGCGACCACCGTTAAGGGACTTGTGAAACCCAGACCCGCGGCGTTGGCGTTCAGCAAGTTGTTGGACAGAAGCACCGGATCGGTCGAGTTCACGTCCACTGGCCGGTTCAAATGGATGCCGCGGGCGTATTGATAGCCGACGCTCAATTTCCATGATCCGGCGAGTTCGCGCTCGATGGTCAGATTCGCCTGTTGCGCGTAACCATATTTGAAGTTCGCCGCAACAGGAAGCGTGAAGGGCAGAATCGGCAACGGAAAGCCCACGTCCAAATAGTTTTGATTTGCGAAGAGCGAACCAGCCGCGAAAGGATCAAACCTCTGCTCAGCTGGTTCATACCCGAGCGTCAGCGATGTCGGGAATGCGGGATAGATCGAATCCGCATTGAGCGCGCCCTGGAAGATCGAAGAGCCATTGAGATTGGCTGGAGAATCCAGACCGTTTCCGCAAACCGCCGGAGCCGGCGAAGGAAGGATTCCACAAGCGGATGGCCTTCCTCCTGCGGAAAGTAGCTGGACGGAGCGGCCGCCGTCAGCGGTCACGGAGTTGAAGGCCACCGCCAAAAGCGGATGGTCATAGAACAAACCGTAGCCCGCGCGAATCACCGTTTTTCCGCTTCCAGTTGGATCCCACGCAAGGCCGAAACGCGGCGCGAAATTGTTGTAGTCCCGCGGTATGCCCTCGATAACGCCAAGTGCTTTTTCTGCAGCGGCGTTTACCGCAGTGGCTGGAGCAAAGAGCGGCGAAATTTCCACATCATAGCGAACCCCAAAATTGAGCGTCAGCTTGCGGTTAACGCGCCAGGAATCCTGCGCAAAAAAGCCGAACGGAAGGTTGTCGAAAGGCTGATTCGAGTTGCCAATTCCCTGAATGTAAGTCTGAGGAATCCCAAGTCCGTAGGCCTGCAATCCGGTCGCGCCCGGAAGTGTATCCGGAAATCCGAATGTCGATGCAGAAAGTCCGCCAAAGTTCGCAACACCGCCGAAATCAAGTTCGAAGATCTGCTCCTTAGCAGAACGCAGTTGAATGATATTGACGTCGGCGCCGAACTTGAAGGTGTGGCGGCCAAATGTTTTTGCGATGCTGTCGGTGAACTCATAGCGGCGTTCAATGCGGTCCACAGTTGAGTAGGGCTCGCGGCCGAAATAGGCAACACCGGGAATATTGACGCCGATCTGGTCTCCGCCGGGAAGCTGCGAAAAGCCGAAGTGCAAACCCCGGCGCGCGAATTGGAAGCGGAACTGATTCACGGCCGAGTCGCTGGTCACGGTGTCCTGTTGAAAGGTGAAATTCAAGTCGCGGGACTGGTTATAGCCCGCGCGCGAACCGGAGTTCTGTCCGAACACTTGGTTTTGCGAAGTAGAAGGCAGTCCCGTAACCAACGAGGGCGACACGCCCGCGCGGAGAAAAGAATGGTTGTTGCTGTTCCAGTTCTGGTCGAGGCGAAGGGACCACAGGCTGGTCTTCTCAATGATCGGATAGTTGCCGCGAATCGAGGCGAGGCCGACGTAAGACGCCGGCAACGTCGCCATGCCTACGCCGAACGATGTGCACGTTACTGTGCCCACCGTGGCATCCGGCGGACACTCCACAGGAATCGGGAAGCGCGCCGCGGGTCCGGCGCACAGTCCGGCATTTCCGCAAATCAGCCCAGGATCCACTTTGGCTACCGCTACGCTCGACGCCGAACCCATGAGCGCCGCATACTGCGACGCGACCGAGATTTGCCCCGCTCCCAAAAGCTGAAGCACCGCCGCTGATTGATCGGAAGTCAGCAACAGGCCATCCAACCCGCACCCGCCGCAATTGAAGGGCGAAAGTCCGAAGTTATCGATGCCAATGCTGGAAAAGCCTGTCTCTTCGCGCTGCGTGTATTCATAGGAGCCGAAGAGAAACGTCTTGTCCTTCTTGATGGGGCCGCCGATCGTGAGACCGGTCTGCACGCGCGTGTACGCTTGCTTCACGGGTTCGAGGACGCCCGTGTCCGGATCAACTTGTCCGGAAAATGCGTTACGCGCCTGAAACGATTTGTTGCGAAAATAGCCGAACGCGTCTCCGTGAAATTCGTTGCCGCCGTTTTTGGTGACGATGTTGATCACCCCGCCCGTGGCGCGGCCGTATTCCGCGTTGTAATTGCTGAGGATCATCTGGAATTCCTGCACCGCTTCCTGAGAAACGGTTGAGCGGATGCCGTTGACGGAGTTATCCACGGCGTCGGCTCCGTCCACGCTGACCATGTTCGAACGAGCACGCGCACCGCTGATACTCAGGCCGCTGTTGGGAGCGGGGCCAATCGTCGGAGAGACATCACGGGTCGTCTGCGAGTTGGTCAGCGTGAAATTGATGTAATTGCGGCCGTTGATGGGGAGATTGTTGATCCGGTTCTGCCCGACGGTCTGCGAGATTTCAGACTTTGTCGTTTCGACCGTGGCCGTTTCTGATGTCACCGTCACCGTCTGCTCTATGCTGCGAAGGCCAAGTTTCGGATTGTAGGTAGCTTGTTCGCCAACGGTCACCGCAAGGGATTCGACGGTCAGGAGATTGAAGCCCGTGCCGCCGTCGACCGTCATTTTGTAGGATCCGGGCGGCAGACTCACGAACGTGAAATGGCCGCTCTCGTCCGCAACAATCGAGCGCTCCGCTCCGGTAGCATTATTCTCTACGGTCACTTTTGCGGAACGAACCCCCAGGCCCTGCGGATCGGTAACGACGCCGGATAACGTGGCGGTGTTCACCTGCGCGAGGGATGGCACAGCGTTGCCAAGAATCAGCGCAAGCAGGATTACGAACGCGAACACAAGCTGGCTCCGTTTCATGCTGCCTCCGGGCTAAATTGTAGACTTCTGAAGCTCCGCTACCCCTAGCGGCGGCGAGGGTGGCCCCCGCCCAATAAATGCCAAGAATTGGCTATTCGGCTTTTACTGTATGCCTACAAACAATGCAACTGCAAACTCAAATATTCACCGCAGATGAATCTTGTGAGGCACGGTTAAGGAGCGTTGAGTGTGCTCGCTAACAGACGGAGTCGTGCGAGTCACGGAACGATGCTCCCTTGGGCGGCGACGTTGGAGATGTAGGCTCAGATCGCGCGCCGCTTGCTTCTCGATACGGACTCTAAGCTGGAATGGATGGATGCCGGGCGACGACACACGGATGTAGAACAATTTCCCGGGCCGGTCCTCAAAGGAGAAATAGCCGCTGTCGTCTGCGGTCAGGGGATGGCCGGCGTTTTGGTCTACGGTTTTGCGGCTACGTCACAACTACAGGTGCTTCTGCACGAGTTTCCGCAGTTTGTCGCGGTCGTCGCTCTTCATGTGGACAAATTCGACGCCATTGCCATCAGGGCCGGCGTTGCGCACGACCGCTGTGAAGTGGATCTTTCGAAGGCCGGAACGGACTTCCAGCTGAATGGTGTCGCCGACGCTGAGCTTCTTTGGCGATTCGAGATAGGCTCCTCCGAGGCTGATGGTTCTAACTCGAGCCATGCCTATTTGGCTGCCTTCGATCTGGGCGCGCAGCGGCGATTCAAGGGGAACTCTGGCATAACGCCTGGGCACAACGAACGATCCGCCTGCCTGGGACACGTGCTCGTAGGCCGATCGCATTTGCCCGGCCGCAGGGCGATCTTCGAGAAGTCCCAGCGCGTCCGCTGCCACAGCTCGTAGTCCCGCTGGCTCGGCGTAAGCCAATCCGTCGCGCTTCTCGCAGATTTCGCGAAGCAGTCCGGCGGCCTCGGTGGCGCGCATGCGAGCCAGCGCCTCGATAGCCTTGATGCGGACATACTGGTCGCGAAGCACTTCATGGCCGCCCGCGGCGATGTCCATAAGCTGAGGAACGGCTGTAGCGTCCTGAGCGAGGCCGATATGATCGATCATCATCGGCACGACGAGTGCATGCGCGTCACTCAGAAGACTGGAAAAGATGAAGGATGCCGAGCGCGCCGACGTTGCATTCGCGGGCCGGGAGAGTTCACTCACGGCGAGGTCCTGCAAATTCCATTCCCAGCTTGCCAGCGCCCGAGGTAGCGCGCGCAGAAGGCGTTCCGGGTCGGCCGTTGCAAGTAACTTGATTGCGGCGCTGACTCGCTGCCGCCGCGCCTCATACAAACGCGATTCGAGAAGATTCAGGACCGGCACGCCGATCGTGCGCAGCAAACGTGCCATCGGCGGCAGAAATTCCGTTCCCTGAGAATCGACGAGCAAGAGGGTAAGGCGATCTAGCAGCCTTTCGGGGTCTCGGACCAGCAGCCGCGGGAGTGCCGGATCGAGAGCTCGGTTTGCAAGCGCCGCATCCACCAGAAGCAACCAGCGATCCTGTGCAATCAGCCTGTTGGCAAGCGCATGCATATGCTCAAACTGAGCTTCGCGAGGCGGCCTTTCGAGTCCGTTAAGAATTCCTTCCAACCCCGCATAGTCGCCGCGCGTCACCGCGATGCGCCCAAGCAATTCGAGGAAGGCCGAAAGGAGAGCTGCGGTTTCAGGCACAGTTTCCTGCTCGAGTGACTTCAACGCGCAGCGGTTGAGCTCTTCCGGAAGCTGATTTGGCCAAAGCGACTCAATTACAGAGGAAAGTTCCTTCAACCCGGCAGCCACAGCGCGCCGCGCAGGAGAGTCCGCCAGTTCCAGGCGGCGGGAGTAGTTCAACAAAATATTGCGCGCCTCGCGGCGAGAAGCATCCGCGCCCGCATCCGCAAGTTGCACCAGGGCCAACCGGATTGCCGAAACAGGAATGCACCAAATATCGGGTCCACGCAGCACGGCCGATTTTTCGCGAGGCGGTAGCTCGTTCCAGAACTTTTCCGTCAATTTCTCATGGTGCGCGTCGTCCGCCCAGACCGACGCAAGGGAAGATAGGTGCTGCGAGGAGTGCGGGCCTGAGTAACCTCCGGCGGAAACGATGACCTTGCCAAGCGAGCGGAGATTTTTTGAAAAATCTTGCGGAGCGAGCGTGCCGCAGGACAATTCTGCGCTCAGGGCTTCCAGAATCAGGCGTTCCGAAAGTCTGAGCAGGTAAGGTTGCGGTGCTTCTGCTTCGCGCGGACTGTGCTGGGAAATTGTGTTAAGAAGCAGATGAACTGTTTCCCGCTTTGCGTTCTGAAGGGCGCCGTGGATGGCTCGTGCCGCGTCTTCCGGCGAAAGTCCTCTGGCGCTTTCCAGCGGCGGAGTGAGCCTGGCGATTAAGCACAAGACTTCGGAAAGGCTTTCGGCGGTCGGCGAGGCAATGGGAGCATCCATCTCCTCATTTGCAGAATTTCCCCCGAAGGCAACCAGCGCGGCAATCAGGCTCGACAGCACCGTGTCCACTTTGCGATCCGTTTGGGTGTTCACCTGAATGCCTTCCACACCATATTCCAAGAGCTTCGCGGTCCACCAGGAACTGCGTTTGTTTGCGGGCAAATCCGATTTTAGCAATGCCGCGCGAATCAGTTGCGTTAGCGTGTCGAGTTCGCCTACATGAAACTGACGAAGCACTACGAGCGTTTGGATGCCAGCCAGTTGAAAATCGGCAGCGAGATGCTTGAGCTCGCCTTTAAGGTCCGGAATCTGGGCTTCGCTTAGCTTGGGCACTACCAGACCCTCGCGGTCCACGCGGATCTCAAATCCATTGGTTGCCTGCGCCAGTCTTAACAGGGAGCTGAATGTGCTTTCAAGCGCCTCGATGTTTTTTGGATGGGAATGGTGGTACAAGCGACGGGTGTGCAGAAGGACTTGCAACTCGCGCAACGCCCGATGGACCTCGATAATTCCGATTCCGCCCCCGCCGGGTGTCCGCAAGAGAGGCGCCGGCAGTTGGGAGGGTGACGCGGCGTTTTGAGACTGCTTGGTCGTCGTGGGCCGCCTAACCTCTAGTTTGTCTTCAATTGGTTTGCGGTTTCGAAAAAGGCTCATCGAGATCTCATTCGGCCGCCTGCAAGGGCTTGTCGCGCCCTACTGCAGACCCGTACCTCTAGATTGAAGCGGCACGCTGGCTGCCGAGGCGGTGGAGTCGTAAACTACGGAAAATAGGGTGCTTAGGCTTGTAGTACTAAAACCTGTAGCCAAATTGTGGAACGAAAGGTAACACAATGCATCTGAGTCTACCTGCTTTTCAGCAGATTTGGCGCGATAAAGACGGTTCCGCCGCTGCTGACTTGGATGGTGTTCCGCGTCCCTCCGTAACCATCTAACTTTAGCGTTATGCTATGGATACCGGAGGAAATCTCTACACGCGATGGCGTCCGCCGTCCTGTTTGGATGCCATCGACCCAGATCTCCGCTCCTCGAGGATTCGAGTCCACCTGGGCCCAGGCGACTAAGCCGTTTTTTGGGCGGAGCGCGGCCTCGACCTTTGATTGTCCATCGTCGCGAATCTGAACTGTGCCCGAATACGCGTCGTAGCCAGGAAGCCGCAGCACCAAATTGTACTTGCCGGGCGCCAGCGGCAACACCACGGGAGTTTGGCCGGACTGCTTATCGCCGTTGATAAATACGTCTGCTCCGGCAGGTTCTGAAGTCACTAAAAGGCCTTGAGTAAGAGGTTCCAGCTGGATTCCCTGATCCACGGATTTGCCTGCTTCCAGTTGCAGCACCGTTCGCATCGGTTGAAATCCGGACTTGAGCACTTGCAAGCTGTAGTCGCCAGGTGGCAATCCGGAAAACGCGCACGGCGTCTCGCATTGTCTTGCCGCGGCATTATCTCCCGCTTCGAGGTAGGCTGTCGCACCGATGACATTGGTGATGATGTGAATTTCGGCATGGCCTGGTACTGCCGCGGAATGTCTCGACGAAGCGTCGCCTGACGAACCCGCTTCGCTTGCGTCGTCGTACTGGATTTCGTCGACGACTTGAATTCCGCCTGGAGCGTTGCGCAGAAATTTAAGCAAATCGCTATGCTCGGCCGAACGCAGTTTGCCGGACAGGATCAAAGTCTTTCCAGATCCCTTAATTGACAAACGATTTCCTAGATTGCTTTCAGCTGCGGCCCGCTCGATTCGTCCTTTATATTCGGCAGCGGTACGTGAAAGTGTGTTGGCCGACACAAGCGTTTGACTCGGCGCTGTCAGCGTATCGTGGTCGGCCGGAGAAGGTGCTGGATTCGAGGCGGTTGTCGCCTCGACTGTCCCACCAACAGGCAATGATGCATCAGTTGGTTCGTCCTTTGCGACAGGCACGGACGCCAGCGTTTGTTGATTCCCTGCGACCGAATCACTTTCGCGATTTTGCTCTCTTGCGGCTTGAAAGACCGGACGGATTTTCTGCGCGCCGAAGGCGATCACCGCCAGGAGGAAAATCGCAGCCAACACCGTCACAAGCGTGCTGGTTCGTTTTGTCTCCGGCGCAGGCGAGATTGCGCCGGTGCGTCGGACGATGGGAGTCTGGGATGGGTGAGCGGCACGGGACGAGAGACTCCGCGACACTTCGGCGAACTGTGCACTGCTAGGGGATCCGCTGAGCGGCACCGTGGCGCCCGGATCTTGTGGCAGCGAACGATAGTTGCGCAGATCCTCGAACAGCTCACGGCAGCTTTGGTAGCGTGCTGCGGGCTCCTTGGCGAGCGACTTCATGATGATCGCATTCAGTCCAGGATGAATCGACGAATCGATATCGCGCGGCGAAGTCGGTTCTTCGTTCACAATCTTGTAGATGACCGTCGTAATATTCTGTCCAGGAAAGGGTTTTTCGCCCGTGACCATTTCATAGAGCACCACGCCCAGCGAGAAGATGTCGCTGCGGCCGTCCACGACCTTCCCTTTGATCTGTTCCGGGGACATATAGCTGGGGGTGCCAACAACGTGCGCCGTCTGCTGTACCGTACCGAACTGCAGAATTTTTGCCGTGCCAAAATCGGTGATTTTCACCGTGTCATCCGGCGTCAACATCAGATTGGCGGGCTTGATGTCTCTGTGCACGATGTTCCGGTCGTGCGCAAATTGAAGGGCGCTAGAGACCTGCTCCATGATGCGAAGCACGCGAGGAATAGGGAACATCTGCCCTGAATCCAGCAAACTCTGCAGACTCTTGCCTTCGACCAGTTCCATGGTAATGAAGAACAAGCCTTCTTCTTCGCCTGCGTCAAACACTACGACGATGTTCGGATGAGTCAGATGCCCCGCAGCTCGGGCTTCGGTCTGAAACCGGGCGAGCAGCTCGGCGCGCGTCAAGCCGGTGCCTTCTTCGGACAACTGAAGCGTCTTCACCGCCACGGCCCGTCCGATGACCGGGTCGGTGGCGTGATACACCACACCCATGGCGCCGCGGCCAAGTTCGCCGGAAATCTCGTAACGCCCCGCTTTGGTTAGTGTCGGCATCTCAAATTCGAGCGGAAAGAGAGGATTCCGCGCTCGCAAGCCATTACCCGAAGGGGCCGAAGAATGGTGCTGGCGAGCCAATCGGCATTGGCCGCCGACACCCCTGCACCTTCCTAAACCTACCGGGCAGTTTTTCGGTGGGTCAATCCGACCGCAGTACTACTGTATCGGACTCGCCAAGCCCGGCTACTCGCTGGGGAAGCGCAAGCGTTCCGGCATCGGCACGTTTGTTTCGCGAATCGTCCGGTCCATCTCACCGGGGAGCGTCGGCGCTTCCAGGCCATCAGTGAGCAGATATCCCTCTAGCGCCAGGCCCGTCGTCCAGACGCCTTCCAGAGCGCCGATATATTCGGTTTGCAATTCGAACAGTTTTTGCTTCGATTCGAGGACGCGCGGATAGGCTGCCTGCATCTCTCCATAGCGATCCGACATCAGAGCGTAGGATTTCTTGGCTAGAGGCAGAATTCCATCCCGGTATTGCTGGGCCATCAAACGCGCGTTGGCGTATTGTTCCGCCATCGCTGCGGCCCGCTCACGCAAGGTCAGCGTGACCCGCTGTTTTTCTGCTCCGGCCCGGGCGATGTCCTCTCGCGCGGCAGCGATGTTGCCTTGGTTGCGGTTGAAGATCGGAAGTTCCACGCCCAATTGCGCGTTGCCCTGCCAACCGGTGGATAGCGGGATCCCGTTCAGCAGCTCGTGATTGTATTCAAGCCCGACCCGAGCGGTAATGTCCGGAATTCTTTCCCGCTTTGCCCGAGCAAGTGCGGCTTCGGCACGCTCGCCGCTCGCGGAAGCGATCCGCACCGCGGGGCTTTGCGTCGCGACATTCTCAACGACTTGCAGTTCATCAAGCGCGGGCCATCCGCTTTCGA
>JBKOXA010000081.1:0-44351 GCA_046724685.1 Acidobacteriota bacterium
GCTCCCGCAGGAACTGTGCGGCGGCCAAGGCATCGTCGTTCGAGCCCACAATCACTGGGATAATTTGCGATGCCGTTGCGGATAAATCCCAGCCGTCAGTCCGCATCGATTCCGCCAATGCGCGGGAGTTTCCCAGCAGCGATTCACGCTCGCGATTCATCTCCTTCGCCAGATTCAGCGCCGCGCGAAGCTGCCCGGCAAAATGCGCCGGCATCGCCGTGCTGAAAATCAGCGTCCGCGCATGGTTGATCAAGAATTCCCGCAACACTCGAGCTCCGCACACAAACGCCCCGGCGCTCGCCAGCGCTTTCCCGCACGTGTGCACCGTCGCAAGCACTTCGCGCGTCAGCCCGGCCTCCGCAACGATTCCCGCTCCGCCCGGCCCGTGAACTGCGGTGGCATGCGCTTCGTCCACGATCAGCGACGCGCCAAAGCGCTCCGCCAATTCCTCGATCGCTTTCACGTCAGCAACATCGCCGTCCATGCTGAACACAGACTCAGTCACGATGAGCTTCCGGCACGACTCCGTTTCATTTGCGCGCAGCGCCAGCTCCAGAGCATTCAGATCCAGATGCGGATAAATCACTTTCCGCGCGCCTGAGAGCCGGATGCCGTCAATCAAACTGGCATGGTTCAGCTCATCGGAGAAAACCAGATCGCGCCTGCCAATCAGCGAACTCAGCAGTCCCAGATTCGCCGCATACCCGTTGGCAAAATAAAGTGCCGCTTCCGTCCCCGAAAATGACGCGAACTCTTCCTCCAACTCGTTCCACACAGGATCATGCCCCGAAAGCAGCCGCGAACCCGTGCTACCCACGCGTGCGGCATCCTCGACCGACTCCAACACCGCTTCTTTCAATCGAGGATCTTCGGCTAGGCCCAGATAATCATTCGAGCAAAAGTTGACGCCCGCCAGCGTCGCAAAGCCGCGAAGCTGGCTGCGTTCCCGTAGTCCGGCGAGGGCAGAGTGCATTTCTTGCAAGATCCGTTCGTGGTGTTCAGACGGCATGCGGTTCCAACGGCTTCATGCCCAATGTTTCGAGCAGTGTTTGGTCTTCGTCGCGTCCAGGATTTGGAGTGGTCAACAACTTTTCGCCGACAAAAATAGAGTTCGCTCCGGCCAAAAAGCATAGCGTGACCGCTTCCTGGGAGAGCTGCTTGCGGCCCGCAGCCAGCCTCACTCGCGACGCCGGCATCAGGATCCGGGCGGTCGCGATGGCTCGCACCATCTCCAGTGGATCGAGAGGGGGCAGTTTCGCCAGCGGTGTACCCTCTACCCGTACGAGCATGTTGATGGGCACGCTTTCTGGATGGGGATTTAACGTCGCCAGTTGTTGCAGCAGCCCTACGCGGTCGTCTTCTCTCTCGCCCATTCCAAGGATTCCGCCGCAGCAGACTGTGATGCCGGCTTTGCGTACCGCAGCCAGCGTTTTGAGCCGGTCATCATAAACCCGGGTCGTGATTATCGAGCCGTAAAACTCCGGCGAAGTATCCAGATTGTGGTTGTATGCGGAAAGACCCGCTTCCTTCAATTGTTGCGCTTGCCAGTCCGTGAGCATGCCCAGCGTGCAGCAAACTTCTAGCCCCAGCGCGGAAACTCCTCTCACCATTTGCAAGACTTTCTGGAATTCCCTGCCCTCCGGCGCTTGCCTCCACGCCGCCCCCATACAAAATCGCGTGACGCCCCGTCCTGCCGCCTCGCGCGCCACGTTGATTACCTGTTCTGGATCGAGCAATCCTTCTCGCCCCACGCCCGCGTCGTAGTGAGCACTCTGCGGACAATATCCACAGTCTTCGGGACATCCTCCGGTCTTGATTGAAAGCAGCTGGCAAGTTTGCACGCGGTCTTCCGGGTGAAATTGCCGGTGCACCGTCTGCGCCCGAAACACCAGAGAAGGCAACGGCGTGCGATAGATGGATTCCACTTCGCCGCGTTGCCAATCATGCCGCGGCTCTGCCTTCGCGGCTTCAACCGCGGCTCCCGGACTCGTCGTCATTTCGTAGAATTCTCCGTTACGCCAACCCTTCGCATGTTACCAGAGGTTCGCACTCAGCTGACGATGCGATTTCTTCGCATCATCGTTCCATTGGCCTTTCCAAGGTCTCGTACTCATTTGAAAATCCGCCGCTGGAGTGCTATAAATCAGACCTTCGCCACGCCCTGAATTTTGCTCATATCTGGCAATCTGCGGGTTTGCCGGGAAGGGGTTCCCGGCAGGTGGCACTGGGTTTTTGTTCCGTTCAGGACAAAGAGCCATCCTTTAGCGCGTTTGGCAGGGGCATGGAGAATGCCTTGGCCGCCGTTTTGTGAACTTTTCCGCCGCGCGGAGGATGTGCGCCCGCAAGCAAAGCGAACGCCGGCAGAAGTTCGCTCGTGATAGGTGTGCAGAAACGCAGGTTTTCCAGGCCTGCGGGCAGTTCATCAACGACTTTGGAGGAAGATTTCATGCGAACCTGGCTACAAAACGCCTGGTCCCACTGCAGTTCTGAGATTTTGAATCGATTTGTAAAATTTGGTGCGGCCGGAATCGGCCTTTTGCTCACGGCAGGGGTCTCCTTTGCCCAGGCCGAGCACGAAGCCGGCGGCGAAGCCAGCTTGAAATTGCCCGATCTTTCCTCCGTGCGGTTTCTGGGAGGACTTGACGGCCACAAGCTTCTGCTTTGGGGAATCCTAATCTGCATTTTCGGTCTGCTCTTTGGCTTGACGATTTACACGCGCTTGAAAAATTTGCCCGTACATCACTCGATGCGCGAAATTTCCGAGCTTATCTACGAAACCTGCAAAACCTATCTGATCACGCAGGGCAAATTTCTTCTCATCCTCGAGATCTTCATCGCTGTGGTCATCGTTCTCTACTTCGGCGTGCTCCTCAAGTTTGAAGCACTTCGCGTGGCGATTATTCTTTTGTTCAGCTTGGTCGGAATTGCGGGCAGCTACGGCGTCGCATGGTTCGGCATTCGCGTGAACACCTTCGCGAATTCGCGCACCGCATTTGCCGGTCTCCGAGGCAAACCCTACCCGATCTATCACACGCCGCTCGAAGCAGGCATGAGCATTGGGATGATGCTCATCAGTGTGGAATTGCTGATGATGCTGTTTATCCTGCTTTTCATACCGGGCGACTATGCCGGTCCATGCTTCATCGGATTCGCCATTGGTGAATCGCTGGGTGCGGCGGCACTGCGCATCGCAGGCGGCATCTTCACCAAAATAGCCGATATCGGTTCCGACCTGATGAAGATCGTCTTCAAGATCAAGGAAGACGACGCGCGCAATCCCGGCGTCATCGCAGACTGCACTGGTGACAATGCCGGCGACTCTGTCGGCCCAAGCGCCGATGGCTTTGAAACTTACGGCGTCACCGGCGTTGCGCTCATCACCTTCATTCTTCTCGCTGTAAGGGAACCCACGGTTCAAGTTCAGCTTCTCGTCTGGATCTTCGTCATGCGCATCGTGATGCTCATCGCCAGCGCCGCCGCTTACTTCCTTAACGGCATCATCGCCAAAGCCAAATACGGCAACGCCGATAAGATGAACTACGAAGCTCCGCTCACTTCCCTGGTCTGGATCACTTCCGCGGTCTCGATTGCCCTGACCTATCTGATCTCCTCGATGATTATTCCCTCGATTGGCGGCGACACAACGCAATGGTGGAAACTTGCGACGATTATTTCCTGTGGAACACTAGCCGGCGCGATTATTCCGGAGCTCGTCAAAGTCTTCACCTCAACGGAATCGCGCCACACCCGGGAAGTGGTCACCTCGGCCCAGGAAGGCGGCGCGTCCCTCGGAATCTTGTCGGGCTTCGTCGCCGGCAATTTTTCCTGCTACTACCTGGGCTTGGCCATGGTGGCCTTGATGTCGGCCGGCTATCTCATCTCGGGATACGGGCTCGGCAACCTGATGATCGCCGCGCCAGTCTTTGCGTTTGGCTTGGTAGCCTTCGGCTTCCTCGGCATGGGCCCCGTCACGATCGCTGTGGACTCCTACGGCCCGGTGACCGACAACGCGCAGTCGGTCTACGAACTCTCCTTGATCGAGCAGATCCCAAACATCAAGGCCGAGCTGAAAAAAGACTTCAACATCGAGGTGAATTTTGAGAAAGCCAAGGAAATGCTCGAAGCCAACGATGGCGCCGGTAATACGTTCAAAGCGACAGCCAAGCCCGTGCTGATCGGAACTGCTGTAGTCGGTGCCACCACGATGACTTTCTCCATCATTATGGCTCTCACGAACGGCCTCACCGCAAATGTCGCCAATCTTTCACTTTTGCATGCCCCCTTCATGCTCGGCCTGATCACCGGTGGCGCCATGATCTACTGGTTTACGGGCGCATCGACACAAGCCGTGACCACCGGCGCATACCGCGCCGTCGAATTCATCAAGGCCAACATCAAGCTCGAAGGCGTTGAAAAGGCCTCGGTCGCCGACAGCAAGAAAGTTGTCGAGATCTGCACTAAGTACGCGCAGAAAGGCATGATCAATATCTTCATCGCGGTCTTTTTCGCGACGCTGGCTTTTGCCTTCCTCGAACCTTTCTTCTTCATTGGCTACTTGATCTCCATCGCCATCTTCGGCTTGTACCAGGCCATTTTCATGGCCAACGCCGGCGGCGCATGGGACAACGCCAAGAAAATCGTGGAAGTCGAGCTCAAGCAGAAAGGCACGCCGCTTCACGACGCGACCGTCATCGGTGACACAGTCGGCGATCCGTTCAAAGATACGTCTTCGGTCGCCCTCAACCCGGTCATCAAGTTCACCACTCTTTTTGGCTTGCTTGCCGTCGAACTGGCGGTGAAACTGACATCTGAAACCGGCGGCAACTTGACACACATTCTTTCCGCCGTGTTCTTTGTCGTCTCATTCCTGTTCGTGTACCGCTCGTTCTACGGAATGCGCATTCGTTCCGACGCGGCGCACTGAGGGATTGAAACTCGAGAAAGGGGGCGCGAGGCACGAATTGCTTCGCGCCCCTTTTTCTGGCCGTACCTTGCTGTTCTGGTTGCGCTCCCGCAGCGAGCCCCTCCTTTGCGCCAGCTTCTCCGTAAGCCCCGCGACCCCTCTTCTCTTGCTCGGCGGTAATCGTTTTTGTTTTTCTTCCATGCTGGCGGCGATGTAAAATCCATCGTCCGTTCTTCGAGGTCAACATGAAAAAATTCCCGCTTTCTCTAATTGCGTGGTCCATCTTAGCTGCTGCGGGCACCTGCAGCGCGCAGGTGGATCCCAAGTGGAAGATTCACGATATGGATCGGCCGGCGCCGATGGCGGTGTCGCCGGGATCGGCGGGCACGCAGGAGAGTGCCGGCAAAGCGCCTTCGGACGCCGTGGCGCTGTTTGATGGAAAAGATCTATCGCAATGGACGCAAAAGGATGGAAGTGCGCCGAAATGGAAGGTGGAGAACGGCTATTTCGAAGTCGTCCCCAAGACCGGCGAGCTCCACAGCAAGGAAGCATTCGGCGACTGCCAGCTCCATGTCGAGTTTGCAGAGCCGTCGCCTGCGAAAGGCGAAGGCCAGGACCGCGGCAACAGCGGCGTGTTCCTGATGGGGCTGTACGAAATCCAGGTCCTCGATTCCTACCAGAACAAGACTTACGCAGACGGCCAAGCCGCTGCGGTCTACGGCCAGTATCCACCGCTCGTAAACGCTTCGCGCCCGCCAGGACAGTGGCAGACCTACGAAATCATTTTCCATGGCCCCCGTTTTGACGCCGCCGGAAAATTGACGCGGCCGGCGCGAGTTACCGTGCTGCACAATGGCGTGCTGGTGCAGGACAACGTCGAGCTGACAGGACCTACCGCTCATCACGCGCGGCCGCCATACACGCAAACTCCTGAAAAGCTGCCTTTGGCTCTGCAAGACCACAATCATCCGGTCCGTTACCGCAATATCTGGATCCGCAATCTGTAGCAGCGGCGTTGGGCCGCTGCCCTGCGGCCGCCTGGCGCCCGAAGTATTGGAGAAGCAAGGTAAACCAAAATTCTAAGAGCGCATGAGGCTCTTGAATTTCAGCGGATCATTGTCAAAACCAGGAAAGACCGGCGCAAGATCCTTTACGCCATGAAGCTTTTGCAAAATTTCTCCCAGCACCGACCGAAAATCCGTAGTCAACCTAAGATCACGTCCGTCGTTGAGCTGCCCCTCATCTAGCCCAGGCCACCGCCCATAAACGCGGCCGCCTTTGACGTCGCCGCCCATCACGAACATGCAGTTGGCGTGACCGTGGTCGGTGCCCCGGTTGCCGTTCTCTTTTGCGGTGCGGCCAAATTCGCTCATGGTCACGAAGACCATGTTCTCCATGCGGTCGCCCATGTCCCGACGGAACGCGGCCATTCCCTGGCCTAAGTCTTTCAACAAATTGGAGAGCTGGCCCTGCGCGCCGCCCTCGTTCACATGATTATCCCAGCCGCCGCAATCGACAAACAGTACTTCGGCACCGATGTCGGCTTTCAGGAGCTGGCCAATTTGCTGCAGGCTTTGGCCGAGCCGGCTTTTGCCATAGTCGGCGCCATTTTCCGGCTTGTACTTCCCCGGATCGGCTTTGCGCAGCATGTCGATGGCTTCAAACGTTTCTGCCCCAGCGCCGTGCAACGCGTGATCCACGGTTTGGGCGTACATCGCCTCAAACCCGCCCGCGGCCACCTGCTGCGCGCTGGAGTTTTGAGCCATCACCCTGAATTGCCTGACATCGGACAAAGCGATGGCGGGCGCGGTTCCGCGCAGCATGCGCGGAAGATTTGGCCCCATGGCTACAGCGCGAAAAGGCGAAGCGTTCTCTTTGGGAACAGTTTCAAGCGCGCGATTGAGCCATCCGTCGTCAGTGGATTTGACGCCCGGCGTGCCGGATTCCATGAAATCCTGTGCGTCGAAGTGAGAGCGCGTCGGATCGGGCGATCCCGCGGCGTGAACAATCGCAAGTTCATTCTTGCGAAAGAGGGACTCCAGCGGAGCGAGACTTGGATGGAGTCCGAAAAAACCGTCGAGATCCACCGCACAGTCCGTCCCGCCGCGTCTTGGCTCCGGAATGGCGATGGTGGGGCGCATCCGGTAATAATTCTGCTCGCCGAACGGCACCACGATGTTGAGGCCGTCGGCGGCGCCCCGCTGAAACAGCACAACAAGTTGCTTTTTCCCCGATGCTGGCGTCGCCGCGACGGCGCGCAGGAGAAACGTGGGCATCGTGCTCAAGCCGACCATGGCGATGCCGCCCTGCTTCAGGAAGTATCTGCGAGAGAGTGTCACTGGCCTTTTGCCTTCGCAACAGTCGTGGCTCATTTTTCCCTCAGTGAACCAAAGCGCTTACATGAAAACAGAAACCGTCCTTCCGATTTTGTGGCGAATCCCCTGCCTGTTTCACCTTCTCTGAAACTCCGGCGCACCCAACACCAAACCCGCCACTATCGCCATGTCCACTTGTTTGACCGGATCGTCCAGCCTGGCCTGCCTCACTTGGGGATCCTCCAATTGTTCTCGCAGCGTCGCGACTGTGGTTGGAGCAGCCTGGCCGCCGAGGAACACTTGCAGCGCGCGATCCAAAATTTGTTTTGAATCCGCTGCCGAATCCGTCCCAAGCAACGCAGGAACGTCGCTTCGCGCTCCGCGAACCTTGTTTCCCGTAAGCGCGAGGGAAAAATTCAGCCGGTTCAGCAGTGCTCCGGTGTTAACCCAGGTTTCGGCTCGGTCGGAATACCCGGTGGGAGGCTGACATTGGTAAAGGGGCTCTCCGATTCTTCCGACCCATTGAACCAGCGGCATGGCCGTGTCGACGTCGGCGCCGAGTGCACGAACCGTCGAGGCGACAAACTCAAGCGGCGTTTTGATCTTGGCGCGGTACGCGTCGCGCGTCCAGAATTCCGGCGAATAGATCATGGTATGCATGACGGCGCGAATATCGCCATCCGTAGACTTGAAGGTTTCCGCCATACGCGCAACCAATGCAGGCGGAGGATTGTCGGCGACGAATCTGCGGGCGAGTTTGGTGGAGATGAACTTCGCGGTGCTGGAATGCCGCACCAAGAGTTCGATCACTTGCTCGCCATCCTTCATTCCGCCGGCGTTGAGCTTTTTGCCGAGCACGATTTTGGGATCGGGATCGTGAATGCGCCCCTCAAACTTGAATTGCGGATTTTCGCGCGGCTTTTCGATCGTCCAGCCGGTGAAGCAGCGCGCGACTTCGGTGACGTCCTTTTGGGTGTAGCCGCCGTCCACGCCCAGCGTGTGCAGCTCCATCAGTTCCCGGCCATAATTTTCGTTGAGCCCCCGTACCTGTTTCTTCTGGTTCGCCGTTTGAGCATTTTGCGAGGGCATGGGCCGGGCAACGCGGTTCCAACCACCGCGCCTTGGCCGACGCAGGGCGCGCTGCTGCGCCAGACGTTGTGCCGCGAGGGGATCGGCGCTGACAAAATTATCGAGATAGAACAGCATCGCAGGACTCTTCGCGATGCCGGTGACCAGGTCCTTGAACTTGCCGAGTGCGTGCGGTTGGATGACATCACGCTCATACGACGTCAGGTAGTAGCGGTCCTCTCCTTTGCCAGCGAAGACGTTGAAATGGTTGAACCAGAAATCGTCCATGACCTGCTGAAGCTGGCGCTCGCTGTAGATGGCGCGGGTCATTTTCGCCATTCCCAGCTCTTCCACGACACGTTGCGGCCGTTTGCTGTCGTCCGCGATCGCGCGCGGCACGGCGTTGGGATCAACCGTAAGAGCGCCGCGCAGGCCGGCGCCGGGAGTGGCGACGTTCGTCGGCATTTGTTTCATGGGCGAAGGAGCATCGGTAGTCGCAGGTCGGCTTGAAAATGCAGTCGTCGTTTCGGAGTTCGGTAATGAATCTTGCGCAGGAACCGAATCCGCGGGGCCTAGCTTGGATTGCTGCTTGAATTGTTCTCCATTCGCGCCGGCTTGTTTTGCGGCTTGCTTCGGTTGCGGATAGTTCGCAATGAGCTCGGTGGTATTCATTCGAAGGGTCGGAAGATTTTCCAGGCGAGCCTCAACGGCTTTGTCGTCGATGGAATTTGGATTCAATTGCTGATCGATCCATTTGGACAAGCCGGTTTTTTTGATCCGCTCGATTTGACCAGGACGGGGACCGTAGGTGAGCCGGTTCAGCGTGTGGAGGATGGCTTCATCGACGCTGAGTTCGGCAATCGGCAGCCCCTTCAGGACGGGGTCGAGTTTCGGCTTCTTTTCTTTTCCGGGCGGAACCGCGAGGGCCGCAGCCGGCTCGACGCAGTGCGAAAGCAAAACGGTTGCGGCCAAAAGCAAAGCGAGCTGTGAGCGAAGGAGCGAACTGCAAAACGTTGATCGAGAGTCGCGAAAAGATCCCATCGAGTTTTCCGGGGGCCACACGTCGTCGCCACTACGCCGTTCCGTTCAGAATAACCCTTGCTGGGGCAAGAAGTTGCAGGCCATGTTGGAAATTGTCGAAAAGGAGAAGCGCGCGTCTCCCTGACCGCAGAACCTCGAGCAGGTCGACGATTCGATTCAATGGGGCGTGGCGATTTCGATTGGGTTACTCGGTGACGTCGAAATCGGCGGACCGCGAAGGTGCCTGGCGGTTGGCGCTATCCGCGGCCATCAGTACCAGGCGGTAGCTGCCGGGTTTCAGATCCTTCACCATCACCAGCATTCCGATGGGAACGACCGGGCTTCCTTTTTGGAGAAAGTCGTCGGCCGCCATGGTTCCCGTGAAGAATACTTCCTTGTTCGTGGTGCGCTCCTGAATCTTGTAGCCGAGAAGGACGCGCGGCGGCTTTTCATCCGTCAACAACGAATCGTAAATCTCGGAATACAAGACGACTTTGTCGCTCTTCTTGAAGCGATTTACGGCAAGGGGAACGATTTGCAGGCCTTTGACGACAAGCGGGGTTCGATCTTCGAGCAGAACGGAATCCAGATCGGCGCTGCTGGCCATTTCCTCGAGGCGCTGGGCGTCGTTGGTCATGGCGATTCCGCCGAGGGCGAACTGCCTGCCATCGTAAGGATCAATGGTCAGTGGCCAGCTCGATTTGCCGTAGCTGTCGGCACCCGCACTCAGAACGACGGTCATTTTGTACTGACCGGGTGCGGCGTCAAACTGGTTCTGATAACGGTACGGGGTTTTTGAGAAGTCTTTCCATTCGTCTTTTTCGAGATCAAGTTTGACCTGATCGCTGAATCTCGCACCGACGGAGCCGTCGTCGCGATAGGCGATCCCCAGCACGTTCAGGCTGGAATGATACTTTCCTTTGTCCTTGTCGAACTTGAACATGTCCTGGGGAATGTCCATGGCAAGATTCACGCGGGCAACGTTGGGGCCGGTGTAGAAATATGGCGACTGGAAGGATGGCTGGATTCCTCCGCCCTGCGTTTGCTGGGCGCGCATTTCGAGCTGCTTTTCAACGGGAGTTCCGTCCAGAATGTTCGGTGTACGCGCGTTGCAGTAGCCGCTGCGTGCGCGGACGTTCATGCCGCCGCGATTCATCTTCACTTTTAGGGTGTGGCAACTGCCTTCAGTCGATTCCGGAGGAGTGTAACCGAGAAGATAGAATTCATTCTGTTCTCGGGCGATGCGCTGGAGCCCGGCGAAAAGATCGTTGGTATTGAAGATGGTGAAGCCGCCCGTGCCTTCCGCGAGTGCGGCAAGAATTTGCTGATTGGTAGAGCTCGATTCCGGGAATTGCGGAACAATCGTGCGCGGACGGTTCATGGGATTGTTGTAAAAGCTTGCAGGATAGCCGCCGCGATTAACGCCGCCAGTTCCCCCGCGGCCGGCAGTGCCACCGCCGGTGCCTCCGCGGCCTGCGGTTCCACCTGTCCCGCCTGTTCCACCCGTGCCGCCCGTGCCGCCACGTCCACCGCCGGTGCCTCCTGTCCCGCCTGTGCCGCCGCTTCCCCCGGTGCCTCCGGTTCCGCCGGTACCTCCGGTTCCGCCGCGTCCACCGCCGCCGCCCGCTCCTCCTCCAGTGCCGCCCGAGCCGCCGCCGCCGGGACGCTGCGGTTCGGGATAGGCTGCGAGAACCAGGCGAGCACCGTTGAATTCAGGATAGCGCGCTACGATCGACCGCGCGGAATTCGTTTTGAAGGGTCCATTCGATGCGGACCCGCCTTTGGGACCTGGCGCTTGCAGGCCGCGCGAGTCAAGCGTGTAGACGGCGACGTTAGATTTGTTGCAAGCGTCGATCGTGGCCGTGAGCTCGGACTCGCGTTCCGCTGTCAGCGGAAACCCCGAAGAGAACAGAACCAGCATCTTGCGGCCTGGAACCGAGCGAAGATTTTTGGCCAGAGTGCGGACGGAAAGCAGCATGGAGCGCGCGCCGTAGTCAACCTCGGCTCTGGAAACGCCGGAGAGTCCGGGAATGTTGATTGTTGAAGCGCCGGGACCACCCGCGTCCGAGTTGGATGCGACATAGGCGGACTTCACGCCTTTCGCGGCGGCCTGAAGAACGTCAGCATTGGTGGTGAAGGTCTGAACGACGCGGAGGCTGCCGTTAAATTCGGCGATGGCCATCAGGTGGTCGGGTGCGGCGTTCGATTCGATGAATTTCGAGGCAGCTGCGCGCGCAGTGATTTGGTCGGGCAGGGCCATCGAGGAAGTGTCAAAAAACAGAACGAGATAGTGTTTTTGTGGGTTCTGTGGTCCGGAGGAATTCGCGCCCGTGGAGAAGCTGGTTATAGGCTGTTCCTTGTTGTCCTCGTAAACGCGAAAATCAGCCTGCGAAAGGTCGTGAATGTAGTTCCCCTTTTTATCGGTGACAACCGTGTCCACCAGAACGAGGCGCGACTCTTTTTTTATGGTTTGGCCGATGAGCAGGGGCGGTTGGGCCGCCTGAGGCTGGTCGGAAGGTGCAGGCGGAACTGAGCTGGAATCCTGCGCGGAACAAGGTGCGGCGAGCAACGCGAACGAGAAGAATAACGCCACAGCGAATCGCGAGTTTGAAAAATCACGAAGAGTCGTTTTCATGGTGTTTCTCCGCCGACTTTCAGCTATCTAATTCGGGTTCATCAATAGGGAATGACAACAGCCCCATTGCGGGCTGCCATCAATTCCCCTTCCTTATCGCGCACCACGAGTCGCACGAGATAAGTACCTGGTTTTACATCGAAGCTCGATTTCACTGTGATACCGGACTGGCCGAGGCGCGCGAGGGTCGAGTCGAGCAGTTTCATCTCTACGATTTTTTCGCCGCCGGTGACGAAATTGCCATTTTGATCAAAAATGACCGTCGCCAACGTGACATCGTCGTGGTTGCGGCCATCGACTCTGCGAAACTTAACGGATTTCAAATCCAAACGGGCAAGGACAGAAAGCCTGGCCTGCATTGGATCTTTGCGGAGAAACTGCGTTTGCATATCCACGGGAAGATCGCGGATCTCGTCCTGGGAAAAAACGGCCTCCTGAATTTCCAACTTCGCAGTTTCTTCGGGAGTTCTTAGGGTGCGAGGTGCGTAATAGCCGCGACGGGCCTGAATGCTGTATTTCTGCTTGCCCGCAAGATTCACTTTGAGACTATGAAAACTGCCGTTGAGTTTCAGGTTTTGCGGAGAGAAGCCTAATAGATAGGACGTAGGTGGAGCGGCGACGGCCTGGCGGAGAGCGACGTCTAGGTCATTACGATTGTGCAGATAGGTGCCGCCAGTGCCATAGGCAAAATCTTCCAAAATCTGGCTTTGTGCGGACTGCGCGGCAACGCGGTAGCTCGTCTTGAAACCTTGCGTCCGGTAGGAGTCCACGGCGGGACTGGCAAGGTCACCTGCGAGGTCCGGCGTATAGAGCCCGCGAGCGTCCAAGGTATCGATGACGACGCCGGCGCGGTTGGAACGGTCAATGATCTCGGACCTTTCCGACACCAGTGTCGAAAGAATGAAGCCCGGAGAGATCAGCACAAGCTTTCGCTCGCCCGGCATCCCCGACAGCCGGCGCAAGGTATCTTCAATGTGCCGATAGGCGAATTCCGAGGCAACGTCGCCGTTGCTCGCTGCACGGGTTGCAACTGAAAGTGCAAGGCTTCGCGCCGCGACCAACTTCGATTCGTCGCCCTCGAAGGCACACTGAACGGCATCTTCCGCGGCGACGGCGAGAGCTTGCTCATCATGCATGTTTACGATCTGATCGGCCTGATAGTAAGAAACGTCCGGACACTCGTGAACCGTGGTGCCCATTAGAGGCCGGGGAATAATTGCGGTCAGTGATTTTCGCAGAAGATCTTGGTCGGAGGTGAACTCCTGAGAAACCTGGCCGGAAGTTGTGGCAAGGGCCACGCGGTCTGATGCGGCAAGCGCGTCAAAGATTTTCACCGCGGCGGCACGAACCGTGACGGCATCCTCCATGGAAAGGTGGAGATCATCGAAAAGCAAAGTAACAAAACGCTGAGGTGCCGCGGCAGTAGCCGGCGGGGGTGCACCCGTCGACTCGGATTCAAGATGATCCGAAACGGTGACCACCGGGACCATGCGGGATGCCGGCGTTTCCACACTGAAGCTGGAAATGGTCTGCGGCTTGCGGTTGTCGAAGAGCAGAAAATCTTCTTTCTTCAAGTTCTCAACGACCTTGCCGCTTTCGTCGCGGACGACAACTCGCACCAAAACCATGTTCACGCGAACTTTGAAGGTCGTGGCGGAATCGCGGGTGACCACTTCAGCCGTCGCCGGAGGCGCGGCCGCATTGTCAGGACCCTTCGTGGCTGGACGACCGGGATTGTCCTGGCCAGCGGGCGTTTGCGCGGAAAGCGGGCAAAAGAAGGAAGACAAAGAGAATAGAAGGAGTGCCAAGGCCAGGCAACGCTGGTCAAAAATCCTGAGGCAAGAACGAGGCTGCTGGCGCATGTTCCCTTCTCAATCGCACCGACCGAGCGGCCTCGACGCGGTTCAGCTCAGCTCGCCAAGGATTTCTTGGCGTAGTTACGATAGAGCAACTCTACGCCGCGGCGAAGATGGGTGTCAATCGGGACGGGGTGGGTTACGGCTGGATTCGGCTTCGGCGTTCCAAGCAGCTCCGAGAAAGATAATAACGGCCGAAAGCTGCATCCAGATGAGCAATCCGATGACCGCGGCTAGGCCGCCGTAGACGACGCTGTAAGGCATTCGGCGCACGTAAACGCCGAATAGGACATCCACAAGCCACCAAAGAAGGGTGGCCACCACAGCGCCTGGTAGGACATTGCGCACGCTGGTTTCCTGGGGACGCGCAGCACGGTAGATCATGGTCAGCGCTGCAAGCGAGAGAGTGAATGCGGCTAACGGAAAAAACAAAGGCCAAAGCCCGTGAAACGGGTTCGCTTCGCCAAGCTCGGCCGCAATCCATCGACGCAAGGGCCGGCCAAAGACGCCGAGTATGGCCGCGACCAGGAGCGGCGCGATGGTAGCAAGGAGCAGAAGCAGCCCGCGCAGCTGACGATGCAGAAAACCGGGCTTTTCGGCATCTCCGTAGATGATGTGAATGCCTTCCATGATGAGTTTCATGACTTGCGAGCCAGCGATGAGGGTACCGGCCCAGCCGATTAGCGCCCATTTCCAGGCTTGCGGGCCACGCTTGACCAGGAATTCGGAGACGATTTGGCGGCTGCCGGGCGGCAGGTATTTGGTGAAATTGGTGATGAGGTCGAGCAAGCTGGTGTGGCTGCCCCAGCGGCTGGTGGCGATGCCGACTGCAAACAGCAGTGTCGGGAAAAAGGCCAGGAAAAGGTTGAAAGCGATGGCCTGCGAGATCATGGCGCAGCGCGGAAATACCCGCACGAACACGCGGAGGCTTCGTTTAGAAAGGACCGCGGGCGAAAGCATGGGTCAGTAGTATAAACAAACATTGCCGCTTGCCGGGAGGCGCATGGGTTGGGCGTTGCCCGGGTCGAGGCATGCAAGGTGAACTCGAGTTAGAATGATGTTTATGGGGAAGTTTCTGAGATCGAGACGTTCGACTGGCGAAGCGCGGGCGACGTTGCCGCAAAGGCTGAGCTTGCGGTCGTGGCGCTGGCCGTTGATTCTTGTTTTCGGGTTGTCTCTATCGATGGCCGGCGGCCTGCGCGGACAGCAATCGAGCAAGCAGCAATGGAAGCCGTTGCCGTTTGCGATTGTGCGATACAACGACGACGCGCCAAAATCATGGAACGTCTACCGCAGCGACCGCAAAGGGATCTATCTGGTGCGTCTGTGGAAGCGATACTTGCTGATCGACACCGATTCGCAGAATGCGTTTGAGATTGATCCCGCGAAAGTGAAAGTCGAAGGGGAAAATGCACAGCTGGCGCCGGCGGACATCCCCGAAGTACCTATCGAAACAGCCGAGTGGAAGACGAGGAACGCGGGACCCGTTTTGAGGCACAAGTTTCGATTCGGGCAGACGGGAAATTTCATGGAGCTTCAGATCCCGGTGCTTCCGAACGGCAAACCTGCCTACTGAACCGGCCTTCCCTGGCGGTAGACTCCATAAATCCAGGGAATTCCCAGCACGCCCGGCTGGACGGCCACTTCAATCTGATCGCCTACGCGGAAGCGTTCGAAGTCGTCAGGATCCACAGCGAGTCGTTCCACTTTTTGACCCGGACGCCATGATTGCACAACCAGGCGGCGTGTGCCGCGGACAAGTCCCTTCATCAGGAACTTCCCTTCGACGCGCTCGGGAACATAGACCAACTTGGTGGTTGAATCGAGTTTGCCATTTAGAAAGATGGCCGCCGCCAGAATCCACGGCAGCGGGATAAACCCGGCGTAGATTCTCTTAAGGATCTCAATTTCCTGATGCTTACGAGCGCGGCGGTCAAGTACTGCGGCTATTGCCAACGCAACAAAAAATAGGACGCCGAAAAAAACCAGCATGAGGTCAAGATCGAGCGGCGGGTAAATCGGCGTGACGTAAGGAAAGAGCAAAGAGCCGGCCAGAAAAAAAATGGTCTGCTTGATGAGCCGCTTGCGGAACAGGAGTTCCGCGGCGGCCGACGTAAGCCCGCAGGAGGGACATTGGTCTACGATGCGCGCAGAGCCACAGTCGAGGCAGCGGGTCATGCGCTTGAGTATACCGTCAGGCTCAAGGCCGCGTCTGCGAGAGCCTGGAGATGAGCTGCTGGTACGTTCTCCGTTGCTCGTCGGAAAAGGAGATGGAAACGCCCATCCCGCGTCCGGGTTCGACTCGCTTCACAAAGCAGCTGAGTTTGACGGGGGGATCCAACTGGAGACTGGCGGTAAATCCCGCGCCAACCCAAAGCGGGTCGACGGACTCGATGAACATTCCGTTGGAGCTGACGTCGCGGGTGCTGGCCCTTAGGACTGCCGAGCCCCATTCGATGTCGAGGCTGGCGCGGAAGTCGTAACGCGGCGCCCACCGGCGTTCGAGTCGGCGAGAAGATGGATCTGCGATGCCCATGAAGCTGGTGAAGCCCCCTGCCTGGGTTCCCTAGCCGCGGCGCACGGGCTTTGGCGCCACTCTTACGGTGTAAGAATACACTTTTCGCGAGCACGTGAATACGACGCCGGCGCTGGATGTTTCCCTGCATTGCTTGAAACGCCACGGCCAAGTACTACTCGAGATTGCCTTCGTCGGGGTCTTCGGGTGGCTCCTCCGCTTTCGGCACGGGTCTCTCCAAACGTTGCTGAATTTCCCTCTGCAAGTACTTGCGAAGATTTTCTGGAAGGATGCCCGGCGCTGCCAGTTCCCGCAAATCCACAACGGTAAGCTCCGGCAGGAATGCCAGGACCGTGGCGAGGGTGACGGAAGGCTGTCGAATGAGGGCGAGACGGACGTTGTAAACGTGACTCCATTTGAGATCCTGGGCGATGGACTGCGGAACGGTTGGGGGCAACTTCTCTCGTGCGAGGACGCGCAACACTTGCGCTTCAGTCAAATTGGGATTGGCCAGCGCTGCTCTAACAATGGCAGGCTGACCCTCTGCGAGGAGAGCACCGGCGATACGCGCGGGCGATCGGCGGGCCAGGGAAATTTTTTGACCGAGTGGAATTTGCGGCAGCTTGGCAATCACCTGTTCTTCGGCCTTGTGCTTTAGATCTGGGAGCGCCCCGGGCGAAATGGCGAACTGCACCAAGTCCATCAGGTAGAGGTCGCGGAGAAGGCGCAGCCCCTCGGTGCGCGGCGTGTGCGGATGAAAAGCCAGAAGCTTCTTAATGAGATAATTCTTCAGAAACTGGCGGCGTTGTAGGACTTCTGCGAGAAATTCTGCCTCGAGGTCCCTGCGTTGCAGGAGCAAGGAAAGCGATGTTTCGTCGAATGCCGGATTCTCCAGAACCGGCAACAGGGCGCTGGAAGGAACTTCATGAATAAGGCGCACCAGCGCTTCGCCAGTCGCCGTGCGCAAAGCCGGAAAGGCCTCCGAAGTCACGGCGTCCGTCCTGCCCTGCTCTTGTAGAGCTGCAGGGCGATCCAGGCGGCGACTTCCGCTGGTTCGACCGAGAGGAGGTTGACGATGGCGTTGGGAAGGCGGCGAAGCAAAGCCTGGTCAATGGCTTGGTCGAAGAAGCGCGAACGCACGACGGTGCCTCCGGTTTTTCCGAGGGGGAACTCCTGTTGGGAGATGCTGAGGGACTCGGCAAGAGAATACGACAGGGCCCCTAATGTTTCGGCGGCTGCCTGCAGAAGCGACTGAGCAAGCGAGTTACCGCTGTCTGCGGCAGCGGCCACGACCGGGAATACCCGCGGGTAGACGGTGTCGGGAGCAGCGGCGGACTTCAGATCGACATCCGCCCAATTCGAGCAGCCGAGATGACGCAAAATTTGTCGAGAGAGTTCGCTTGCCGCCGCGGAATCTTCACCGCGAGATGCGGCAATGGCGTTTCGGCCGATATCAAACGCGCTCCCTTCGTCGCTGCTCGCAGGGCCGAAACCGCCTTGGCGTTTAACCAGGCCGGAGGCGTCTCTGCCGATCGCTGCGGAGCCCGTTCCAGCGACCAAAACGATGGCCGGGCCTTGCGGCATCGCGGAAAGGACTAATTCGAGGTCGGTTCGAACGTCCACCAAGCCATTCGGAAATTGTTCTTGCAAGAATCGCTGCATCTGGTCGTGGTTTTCCGGGCGACCAGTGCCCGCCAGTCCCGCGCACACCGCTGCCACTTCCAATGACATGCAAATGGACTTGACGGTTGAATCGATCGTTTCTTGTAGAGCGGCGAGTGCCGCGGGGAAACCGATCCGAGTCGGGTTCGAAGCAGCTCCTCTGCCGCGCGCAAGAACGGCGCCTGCTTCGTTCAAGAGGACACATTCGGTCTTCGTGCCGCCGCCGTCTATTCCCAGGACGCATTTCATACGACCAGAATACGCGAGAATTTGTATGCCGAGACAGCGCGCGTCGGACTGGTGTCGAAAATTCTGCCTGGCCGTCTCCAGAAGAATTGAGCGCTAACTTCTTGACGCAAGGTGGCGGGGCTTCTATCCTCAACCTTCTCCGGTTGACCGAACAAGATTGAACGCTCACGAGCGTAATGCGAATACACCCTGTTGATCTTCTTATTGTGATTGCCTATTTGCTCGGGATCACCGCGCTGGGCTTGTGGTTCCGGCGGGGGCAGCACGATGTGCGGGACTATTTTCTGGGAGGCCGGAGCGCGCCGTGGTGGGCCCTGGCATTTTCCATTGTTGCCACAGAGACTTCCACGCTCACCATTATCGGAACCCCGGCGATTTCGTATCTGGGAAACCTCGCGTTTATTCAGTTGGTTTTCGGGTATCTGGTTGGCAGGCTTTTGATCGTGCTGCTGTTCTTGCCGGGATATTTTCGCGGTGAATTCTTTACCGCGTACGCGTTGATTGAAAAACGGTTTGGGACCCGGATGCGCGCAGTAGCGGCTTCCACATTCTTGGTGACGCGCGCGGTGGCGGAGGGCGTGCGAGTCTCGGCGATTGCATTGGTGGTAAGCGTGGTCTTGGGAACATCGGAGCAACTCGCCGTGGTCATCGTGATCGCGCTGACGATTCTTTACACGTTTGAAGGCGGCATGAAGGCGGTGATCTGGACCGATGTCGCTCAGTTATTGCTGTACCTGACGGGCAGCGCCGTGACGTTCGGATATTTGTTGCACTCGATTCCAGGTGGTTGGAACGAAGTCACCCAAGTAGCGGCTGGTGGGGGCCACAAGCTGCAATTTCTGGATTTTTCGTTTCACCTGGCGACGAAATACACGTTCTGGTCGGGCGTCATCGGCGGCTCGTTTCTCACCATGGCAAGTCACGGAACGGACCAAACCATTGTGCAGCGGTTACTGGCCGCACGGAATGAAGGTGACAGCCGCAAGGCGCTGCTGGCCAGCGGAGGCATAGTCCTGGTGCAGTTCGCGCTGTTCTTATTGGTCGGCGTATTGCTCTATGTTTTTTCCCAACATGCGCCGTTACTCGCAGCAGGCGAACGAGCTGACCGAATCTTGCCGTTGTTTCTGGTTCGCGAGATGCCTGTGGGCCTCGCGGGTTTGATGCTTGCATCGATCATTGCGGTGGCGATGTCGAATGCGAGCGGGTCGCTGAATTCGTTGGCCGCGTCCAGCATCCTGGATTTTTCTTCAGCTGCAGGCCACCGGCAAGATCCACAGAAATTTCTTGCGCTTTCGCGGCGGATGACCCTGGTCTGGGGCGCGGTGCTGATGGCATTTGGATTTGTGCCCTGGGGATCGTTGCTTGAAACCGGTCTGACCATCGCGTCGTTTCCGCTGGGCAGTCTTCTCGGGCTGTTCCTGTTAGGGACGCTGGATCGGCGCGCAAACACTTTCGGCGCGCTTACCGGAATGTTTTGCGGACTCGCCGCCATCGTTGCTGTGTGGAAATTCTCAAGCGTCGCCTACACTTGGTACGTTCTGGTGGGGGCTTGCGTGACTTTTGTGGCGGGGGCTTGCGTCAGCCGCCTCGCTGGCCGAAACGAGTCAATCCAATCAAAAGCCGGGCAGGAGAACGGATGAGCGGAGCGCACGGCGGCAAACGACTGGAACTTGTGCGCGGACTTGGCCCATGGGCATCCGCGGCGATTGTCGTCGGCACGATGATTGGCACGGGAATTTTTCTGAAGCCCGCGGAGATGGCGCGCGATGGAAAGAGCGTTTCGATTGTTTTCGCTGCGTGGATTGTTGGAGCCATTCTCTCGATTTTCGGGGCGCTCTCCTTCGCGGAGTTGGGTGCGGCAATTCCCGAGGCTGGCGGCGAATATGCCTATCTCCGGCGGGGATTTGGCGCGGCCTGGGGGTTTATTTTCGGATGGATGCATTCGATCGTGGGACGGCCTTCCTCGATGGCTTCGATTGCGGCAGGCATCGCGCGCTTTTTGAGTTTCTTGATTCCCGCAGTGGGCGCTCCGCTGTTCACGGTGCACTTCCCCGGACTTGGCGGATGGCTGGACCCGTACGATTTTGTTTTTACGTGGGCGCAGCCTGTCGCGGTGCTGTGGCTGGTGGTCATGACGGTTGTGAATTACCTCGGTGTGAGGCTTGGTGGCGCCGTCCAAGTCGTTCTCACGTTCATCAAAATCGGTTCCGTGCTGCTGGTGATCGGCGTCGCATTTTTTCTTTCGGGAACTTCGGCGCATCCCGCTGACCCGATTTGGCCTTCCGCGCTAGGGGGTGGAATCGTTGGGGCGTTCTTTGCCGCGCTAGCAGCTGCGCTTTGGGCTTATGACGGCTGGGAAGACCTGAACCTTGTCGGGTCCGAAGTGAAGAATCCCGAGAGAAATTTTCCTCTAGCGCTGGTCGGCGGTGTTTCTCTTGTGGCTGTCATCTACCTGCTTTTCAGCGCCGCCTGCTTGCGGGTATTGCCGTTTGACGCGGTCGCGAGTTCGTCGCACATTGCTTCCGACGTGGTGGAACATGTGGCCGGCCGCGGTGCCGCCTATTGGGTGACACTGGCGATGGTGATCTCCGCGATTGGTTCGCTGAATTCATCGGTGTTAAGCGGCGCGAGAGTTCCCTATGCGATGGCCCGCGACGGCATTTTCTTCAAGATTGCGGACGGCATCCATCCCAAGTTTCTGACTCCCGCGCGCGCTCTGATTTTTCAAGGCATTCTCGCCAGCCTGATGGCGCTGACTGGAACGTTTGAGGAGCTGACGAATCTTTTTATCTTTGCGGGATGGATTTTCTATGGGCTGGCGGTCGTGGCGTTGTTTCGCCTGCGAAAAACGGAACCGGAGATGCCGCGGCCATATCGCTGCCGGGGCTATCCGTGGGTACCGGGCATTTTCGTCGCGGGTGCGCTGGCGCTTACCGTCAGCCTGTGGCTCGAGCGCCCTGGCCGGTCTTCCGTCGGTCTGCTGCTGATCCTCGCTGGACTGCCGTTTTACAAACGTTGGGCCGCACAGTTGAAGGCGCGCGATGAGCTTAAATTGAGTTAGGCGCTCGCGGAGCGCGCCGGCTCGAAAAGCGGCGCGATGGCAGATTCGGCTTCGTCGCCCACTTCAACTGACGGGTGGAAAGTTTTCGCGAGAATTTCAAGGCCGGTCACGAGGCGGGGTCCGGGGCGGGAGAAATAGCTGTTGGCGTCTAGAAAATAGACGCGGCCAGTGCGGACGGCGGGCAGGTCCTGCCATTCTGGAGGAAAGCTCATCCCGCGGTATTCCTGGCGGGCCTGTTCAGCCGAATAGCCGCAGGGTGCGACGATCAGAATTTCAGGCCGGGCGGCGATGATATCTTGGAGACTGACTCGAAACGACGGGGTGCGCGGCTTTCCGAAAACATCCCGCCCTCCGGCGCGTTCGATCATTTCCGGAACCCAGTGGCCACCAACGTAGACTGGCTGGAGCCATTCGAGAAAGGCGGCGCTCGGACAGTCAGCCGTACGCTGGACCTGCTGATCCATGGTGCCGAGTCGTTCGCCGATCCTTTCGAGGAGCTTTTCCGCCACATGGGGGCGGAGCGTTGCTTCGCCCACCCAAAGAATGTCGCGCCATACGTCGCCAAGATCCAGCGGATTCAACGACAGCACTTCAGGTCGCTTTTCGAAACTCGCAAGAATGGCGGACAGATCTTCGGGCGAAGCGGCGCAAACATGGCACAGCTCCTGAGTAACGATGAGGTCGGGCGAGAGGCCGCGCAGTGTTTCCCCGTCAACGGAGTAGACGCTCTCGCCGCGCGCGCTGAATTCTCGCACGAGACGATCAATCTCAACCGGCGACACATTCTCTGGAATGCGCGAGTGGATGACGACTTTTTTCGAACGAGCTCCGATGGGAAAATCGCATTCGTGGCTTACGCCCACGATTTGCTCATCAAGCCCCAGAGCGAAAAGAATTTCGGTGGCTGACGGAAGCAAGGACACGATGCGCATCGGAGGCATCGGCGGACTTTAGCACAACGCTTTGCAGCCCGCTATTTGTATAGAAAATATTTACGCCGGGTTTTGTCGTAGGCGGAGAGCGCTAACTGCCAGGATCCTTCGATTTCCCCTGCAGAGTTGCCGTCTTTCAGTTTTTGCACGGTTTCTGCGTTTCCTAGAAGGGCGATTGTTTTTGAAGCATCGAAATCGTGCGGATACAATTTTCCGAGCAAAACTGCGATCTCGAGGCCCATCCTCATCGCGCGAACCGCGGCCCGGTCGACGATGCGAATTGCGACTCCGCTGCATCGACTGCCGGCATACAAGCCACTCACGGGAATAAACGGCCGCGCAGCGAATTGCAGGCCAGGCAGTCGGGCAGCGTTCAAAGCGGCGGCCACTTTCTCCCCATCCATCCACGGAGCCCCAAATTGTTCGAACGGCGTCTCGGTTCCGCGGCCCACTGACACGCCAGCGTTCTGCAAGAACTCAAGTCCGGGATACACAATCGCGCCTTTCATCGTTCGCAAATTCGGTGATGGCGGAATCCAGCGGACTCCTGTGCTTTCAAAAAAATAATTGCGATGCCAGTTTTTCATGGCAATGACGTGCAAATCTGCGTTGATGTGATTTTCCATGTTAAAAAACTGCGCGAGTTCGCCGATCGTCAGGCCATAACGCACCGGCGTAGGAAAGTATGCGACAAAGCTCGTCTTCTCTGGATCGAGAACCGGCCCTTCGACAATTTCTCCGCCGATGGGATTCGGCCGGTCCAAAACATAGAACGCGATGCTACGCTTGGCCGCCTCCTCCATGCAGTAGGCCATCGTCACGGTATAGGTATAAAAACGTACGCCGGCGTCCTGAATGTCGAAGACAAGGGCATCGATTCCCCGAAGCATCTCGTCCGTAGGCCGCTGTGTCTCGCCGTACAAGCTGAATACAGGAAGTCCTGTCGAGGGTTCCTTGCTTGACGACACTTTGTCGTCAACGCGTCCCGACAGTCCGTGCTCGGGGCTAAACAGCGCAACGACCTGCACGCCGGAAGCATGAGTCAGCAAATCGATCGTGGACTTGCCTTCTGAACTTAATCCAGTGTGATTGGTGATGATTCCAACGCGCTTGCCCCGTAACGGCGCAAACTTCTGCGCTTCCAGGACATCGAGTCCCGTTTGCACGCGTCCGGCCCGCAGCCTGGAGTTTCTTGCGGACCGCCGCTGCGCGGGGGACTTGGCCTCGGCCAGCGAGCTTTGGAGCGCAAGGCAGAGGATCAAACAGAGGAGCCGAAAAAAAATACGATGGGTTGCTGGAGCGATTTTCTTCCGCAAGATTTCCTCCGCGCGAGTGTAGATTGCAATGATATTCTGGAACGCCCTGCGGCGAATCGCGTTGTGGCACTGAGTTGCGTGTGTTATCAACAGAGAAGAAGCAGGGCGTCTCCTGGAGATTTCGAACCGATGAAACGCTGCGCCGCGTTTTGCCTGCTTCTGCTTCCATTTGCGCTCCTTATGGCCACCAAATCGCACAGTCAGGGCCGCGCCACAGCGGCTAAAAAATCGAAACCTGCACCGAAGGCGAGGCTTCTGACCGGCTTGCGCCCGCTCACACCCGCGGCGCAGAGATGGGTCGACACGACCCTTCGACGCATGACCGCGGACGAGAAAATCGGTCAACTGCTTTTTACGACTTATCACGGGACTTTCACTTCCGCGGACTCGCCTGCCTACCAGCAGATGCTCCATGATGTAGGTGATCTGCACGCGGGCGGATTCATTTTGGTCACCAAGATAACGCCCCTGGGCATTGAAAAGAGCCAGACGTATCCCACCGCCGTTCTGAACAACCAGTTGCAAGCGAAATCAAAATTGCCGCTGCTGATCGGCGCGGACTTCGAGCGTGGCTCGGCGATGCGACTGGATGAAGGGACGTCCTTTCCGACGCAGATGGCAATCGCTGCGGGAGGCGATCCTCGAGACGCGTTTACGATGGGAAAAATAACGGCGCTCGAGGCTCGTCAGGCGGGAGTGCACTGGATTTACGCACCGGTGGCGGACGTAAACAATAATCCGGCAAATCCCATCATCAACACGAGGTCGTTCGGTGAAGACCCGGCGCGAGTCTCGGAGTTTGTGTCGGAGTACGTGCGAGGCGTCGAAGAAAACAGCGGACTCGCCACTGCAAAACACTTTCCGGGACACGGTGACACGGCGGCAGATTCCCACATTGACCTGCCTGTGATCCATGCCGACCGGCTGCGGCTGGAATCGCTAGAGTTCCTACCTTTCCGCGCTGCGATTGCCGCGGGAGCGGGCAGCATCATGACGGGCCATCTGAACGTTCCTGCACTTGAGCCGGACCCGAACACGCCCGCGACACTTTCTTCGCACATTCTGACCGAGGTCCTGCGAAAGGACCTCGGCTTCCAGGGACTTGTGGTCACCGACGCGATGGATATGGGCGGTATCACGGTTCGTTTCGCTCCGGGGGAAGCTGCAGTGCGCGCCGTCCTCGCGGGAGCGGACTGTCTGCTGATGCCGCCAGTTCCCGACGCGGCTTTCGAAGCGCTACAGCACGCGGTGAAATCCGGGCGCATTTCACGCGATCGGCTCGATGCTTCGGTTCGCCGGATTCTCGAGGCCAAGGCGCGTCTTGGCCTGAACAAAAATCGTTTTGTGGATGTCAACAGAATCAACGAGCACTTCGCGGAGGCGGCCTGGAAGAAGCAAGCGCAAGAGATTTCAGACCGCGGCATCACCCTGCTGCGCGACACTCCGCATCGCCTTCCGTTGGACGGCACAAAACCCTCGCGTGCGCTACTGCTCGCCTTCTACGCGGACCCGGAGCCCGTTCCTGGTGAAGACCTGGAGGGAGAACTTCGCCGCCGATTCGACTCCGTCACAACGCTACGCGCCGACACTCGTTTTCGCGATGCTTCCAACCTGAAGCTTCCTTCTCCTGATTCGTATGACGTTGCAATCCTGGCGCTGTTTGTGCGCGTGAGCGACCGCAAAGGCAACGTAGATGTTCCGGCCGAGCAAGCTGAGCTTGCCGAGCAGCTTTACAAATCCGGGAAGCCGGTCGTAACTCTGGCGTTTGGCAGTCCCTATTTAATTGAGCGGTTTCCGCAAGCCGAAACGTGGATCAGCGCGTTTGGCATCAGCGACGTCGCGCAAATTTCCATGGCGCGCGCGCTTTTCGGCGAAATTCCCGTGCGCGGGCACCTGCCTGTCACGATTCCTGGAGTGGATTTGAAGGCCGGCTATGGTATCGAAGCAGCTGCCCACCCGATGAAGCTCGAACCTATGGATGTGCGCGAAGAAGCACAACTGCAGCCGGCGTTCGACGCCGTGAAAGCCGCCGTCAAGGACCAAGCGTTTCCCGGCGCCACGCTGGCGGTAGGATATCGCGGAAAAGTTTCCTTGCATTCGTTCGGAACATTTACCTATGACTCCAAGTCTCCTGAAGTCGCCGTCCACACGATGTATGATATCGCGTCCCTTACAAAAGTCGTTGTCACCACGACGTTAGTCGCGAAACTCGCCGAGGGCGACTTCCCGGTGCGCTTGGACCTCGATGCAAGAATCGAGCGCTATCTTCCCGAATGGGCTGGTGGTCCGCAGCCGGATTGGCGCCATCGCGTCACCGTGCGTCATCTGCTTACGCACACCTCGGGCTTACCGCCTTTCAAGGAGTATTGGCGCACGTCGAAAACGAAGCAAGACACCCTGGACAAGATTTTCGCCGAGCCACTCGATTACGAACCCGGAACAAGGGAAGTGTATTCGGACCTGGGTATTATTCTCATGGCGGAAATCATCGAGCGCTTGACGGGCAAGCCTCTCGATAGGCTTGCGCGCGAGAATATTTTTGCGCCGCTCGCCATGTCGAACACCATGTACACACCGGCGAAAAAGATTTGGCCAACGATTGCCCCGACGGAAATCGACAACCAATACCGCCATCACTTGATTCAGGGCGAAGTCCACGATGAAAACGCGGCTGCAATTGGCGGTGTCTCGGGCCACGCCGGAGTCTTCAGCACCGCGTCCGACCTCGCTTCGTTCTGCCAGATGCTGTTGAACGGAGGCGTCTACGCCCATCAGCGCATTCTGCGCCGTGCGGCCATAAACGAATTCACCTCCCCGCAGCAACTTTCCGGCGGTTCGCGCGCGCTCGGCTGGGCTGTGCCGACCGAAGGTGGTTCTAGTGGGCACTTTTTCAGTCCTCACTCATTCGGCCATACGGGGTTCACCGGGACTTCCATCTGGATCGATCCTGACCGTCAGCTTTTCGTTGTGCTTTTGACCAACCGCGTTTATCCAACGCGCGAGAATCAGAAACACATCAAGGTGCGGCCAGCGCTTCATGATGCCGTCATGCAATCGCTAGGGTTCGCAACAGCGGCGACGCCGGCAAAGTAGTCTAGAAAAGATTTCTTTCTGCCGAATCGAGAGAAGCTTGCCGGATATTTTCCGGCTTGCCGAGATCGCGCCAGTAGTATTTCTCGGCGCGGAATGCGGAGATCTTCGCTCCCTGCCGAGCCAGACGCAAGTACGTATCGACAATGGAGAAGGTTCCTTCCTCCAGCATGTTTTGCAGGAAAGCTGGTGAAATGATGTGGATGCCGGAGAAAGCCAGGGGCTCGACGGGCATCGCATCGCGGACGATCTCGGGCTGACGATCAACCCCGGCACGGCGTCCGCAAAGCTGGCCGTGACCATCGAAAAGCAACTGTCGGGAACTCTCGCGTCGTTGAACTGCGAGCGTCGCAAGCGATTGACTCTGCTTGTGTGCTTGAACCATAAGGCCAAAATCAATCGTGCTGAGTACGTCCACATTGTGCAGGAGAAACGGCTCGTCTTTGCTCAGCGAAGCTTCAGTAAAAAACCAGGCAGCTTTCTTTACACCGCCGCCGGTATCCAGCAACACTTCTTCACGGGAGATTTCAACACGCATTCCGAAATTGTTTTTCGCTTTCAGATACTCAACCACCATGTCCGCGAAATGGTGGACGTTGACGATCACCTCACTCACACCGAACGACCTCAAGCGTGCAAGAGTTATCTCGAGCAATGAGCGGCCTGCAATTTCAACCAACGCTTTTGGGCGATCGTTCGTAAGCGGCCGCAGGCGCGTTCCGAGGCCCGCCGCCAGGACCATCGCTTTCATCGATGGGCCTTCGCAGCGGCTCCTTCGATGTCGAGCGCCTCCAGACCCAGGTGCCGTACCACTACTTGCACGCCCTTCCGCGCGCGCAAGCGTTTCGCCAACTGCTCGGCCAGATACACTGAGCGATGCTGTCCGCCCGTGCATCCAAAGGACACCATCAAGTTCTTGAAGCTGCGCTCCTGGTAGTTATTCACGCTGGCGTCGGCTAGAGTGAACACGCTCGCAAGAAACTGGTGCACGCTTTCCTGTTGATTGAGGTAGTCAATCACCGGCTGATCCCTGCCCGTTAATGTCTTGAATCGTTCTTCCCTGCCAGGATTTGGGAGGCTGCGGCCATCGAACACGAATCCACCGCCATTTCCCGTTTCGTCCTTCGGCATTCCCTTGTGAAATGAAAAACTGAAGATGCGAACCGTCAGATCGTCGACTTCGGAGGCCAGGCTTTGCAATTTCTCCGAAGCCAACATGCTCTGGAACGCCCCCATCAACGTCGGCAGTTCAATCGGCAATTCCGCGTGATGGAGAAGCCAGCGAAGATTCTTCAACGCGTACGGCACGCTCTGCAGAAAATGCGCACGGCGTTCGTAGAATCCGCGAAAGCCGTATGCGCCGAGCGCCTGCATGATGCGCACGTAGACATATGCATAGTAGTGCCGCAGAAATGTTTCTTGTGAGGTCTTGACGTAGCCGCGAAGCGCTTCAAGATAGTGATCGAGCAAGTGCTGGCGCAATTCGGGAGGCAAGTCGGCCTTGGCGTCGTAGAGCAGCGACGCGATGTCGTATTGCAGCGCGCCTTTTCTTCCGCCCTGGAAGTCCAGGAAATGCGGTTGGCCATCGCATAACATCACGTTGCGCGACTGAAAGTCGCGGTACAGAAAATAATTGCAATCGGCGGTGAGCAGAAAATCCGCCAGCCGCACGAAATCGCTTTCTAAAGCCGATTCGTTGAACGGGATTCCCGCGAGCCGCAAAAAATAGTATTTGAAATAGTTCAGATCCCATGTAATCGACTGCCGGTCAAAGCTCGGGCACGGATAGCACACGCTGTAGTCTAGATCCCGGCCGGCCTCGACCTGAAAGCGCGGCAGCAGACCCACTACTTTGCGGTACGCTTCGACGACTTGTGGCGAAATGGCCTCGTTCTTGCGATTCTTCGAAAGAAATTCAAAAAGCGTCGTGTCGCCGAGATCTTGTTCAAGGTACGTACCATGGTTCAAGTCTTCGCCGTAAATTTCCGGAACGGGCAGGCCGTGTTTGCGAAAGTGCCGCGCAAAAGAAAGAAAAGCTGTGTTTTCCTCGCGTACTCCGTACAAGATTCCGATCGCGCTGGCACTGTCGTTCGAAAGCCGGATAATTTTTCGCCCGGAACCGCCCAGTTCTCCCTGTAGCGGCTCAGCCCGTTCAGCCGGCGAGTGGAAATGCTCCTCGAAAAGCCTTTTCAATAAATCCATGGAGTGCGGTCCTGTCTACTGCGCACAGACGAATGATTGCGTGCGGTTCTTTCTAGAATAGCCGATCCCGTGCGGAACAACGGTGTAACAACCGCGGTGTTGTCCATCGAATTAGTGCCGTGAGGTCCGCACCGGGTCGCATCCGACCATCAGAATGTGGCCATTTTGCCGGTCGATCGGAGGCTATCGGCTTTCGCTGAAACTCTCGTAGTGACGATCTTGCTGCAACCCTCTGCGTTCTCTCGCTAGGCGCTTGGCTGACTCTTTACACTCGCCTATATAATGCTGAGGTGCCATCTCGACACGCTAAATCTATGCGCTCGGACCAGCGCCTGACCGAACGCCGCAATCCCGCTTCAACGAACCTGGACAAGCTTTCCGCGCAAGAAATCGTGCGATTGATGAATGACGAGGACGACAAGATCGCGGCGGCGGTGGCGCGAGAAATCCCATCCATCGCGCGCGCCGTGGACGCCATTGTACGTGGCATCCAGAATGGCGGCCGCCTTTTCTACGTCGGAGCAGGCTCGAGCGGCCGCCTGGGCGTTCTCGATGCTGCCGAATGCGCGCCGACGTTCGGCACTTCACGAAAAATGGTTCAGGCCTTGATTGCAGGGGGCAGGCGGGCCGTGACGAATGCCGTGGAAGGCGCAGAAGACTCGATTCGAAACGGCGAATCGGATTTGCGCGCGAAAAAGCTGTCGCCGAACGACGTGGTCGTGGGGATCGCGGCAAGCGGCACGACTCCCTACGTGCTAGGCGCCTTGGAATTCGCGCGCAAACGCGGAGCTACCACGGTCGCGGTGACTGCCAATCGCAATATGCCGGTCGCGCGTCTTGCGCAGATTTTGATCGGGCCGGTAGTCGGGCCGGAAGTCTTGACGGGCTCCACGCGCTTGAAAGCCGGGACTGCGCAGAAAATGGTTCTCAACATGCTCTCAACTGCCTCGATGGTGAGGTTGGGGCACACGTATGAAAACTTGATGATTGATCTTCTGAATACAAACGAAAAGCTTTCGGACCGTTCCTTTCGCATTCTCGCGGAGGCTAGCGGGAAAGATATGTCCGCGGCCAAACACGCTTTGCGGAAATCCGGACACAACTTGCGCGTCGCGCTCGTAATGTTGAAAAAACATGTCGACGCGCCGTCCGCCCGACAAATGTTGAAAGCTTCTGCCGGCAACCTGCGGCGCGCCCTTGGAGAAACATAATCGCCGATGGACAAATTCCTCATTAACGGCGGCAAGCCACTCCGCGGCACCGTGGCCATCAGCGGCGCAAAAAACTCCGCGCTGCCCGCCATGGCCGCTTCCCTGTTGACCGCCGACCGCCTGGCCCTTCACAGCGTCGCCAAGGTGCGCGACATCATCACCATGGGCAAGCTGCTCGCATACATGGGAGTCAGCGTCGCCACCAACGAATTTCCCGCTGCTGACTACGTATTTCAGGCGCATACGATCAGCGACGCGGTAGCGCCGTATGAACTTGTCAAGACCATGCGCGCATCCATTCTCACACTGGGTCCTACGCTCGCGCGTACCGGCATCGCGCGCGTGTCCCTTCCTGGCGGCTGCGCCATCGGGGCGCGTCCAGTGGACTTGCACCTGTCGGCGCTGGAAAAAATGGGCGCTGAAATCCACACCGCGCATGGCTATATCGAAGCCCGCGCTCGAGAGGGCGGTCGGCTGAAAGGCGCTCGGATTAGGTTTGAGAAAATCACCGTCACGGGCACGGAAAATATCCTCATGGCTGCAGCGCTCGCTGATGGCGAAAGCGTCCTCGAAAATTCCGCACGCGAGCCCGAAGTCACTGATTTGATTGTGCTCCTTCGCAAAATGGGTGCGCAGATTGAAGGCGACGACACCGCCACTCTCCGCATCCAGGGCGTCCCTTCGCTTCACGGCGCGGAGCACACGGTCATTCCTGACCGCATCGAAGCCGGAACTTTTCTCGTCGCGGGCGCAATCACAAATGGAGACGTCACGATCACCGACTGCGAGCCTCGGCACCTCGGCGCCATCATCTCCAAATTGCGCGAAACTGGAGTTCAGATCGAGGAAGTCGGCTCTCACTGCCTGCGCGTTCGCGGGGTCCGAAAGCTTGTCGCCGCAAATCTCGCCACGGAGGAATACCCCGGCTTCGCTACCGACATGCAGGCGCAATACATGGCGCTGGCTACGCAAGCCGAAGGCGTTTGCACCATCGCCGAAACGATCTTCGAAAACCGCTTCCTCCACGCTCTCGAAATGAAGCGCATGGGCGCTAACATCACCATCGAAGGCCACCACGCCGTTGTTCGCGGCCCATCGCAGCTTTCCGGAACCACCGTGCAGGCGTCTGACCTGCGCGCCAGCGCCGGCCTTGTCCTCGCCGCGCTCGTCGCCTCAGGCCAAACCGCCATACAACGCGTCTATCACATCGACCGCGGTTACGAACGCATCGTCGAAAAGCTCAGCTCCCTCGGCGCGGACATCTCCCGCATCCATTCCGCCGGAACCTAGGACCGCCAGGCTTCTCTTTTTGGCGTCTCGCCGAACCTCTGCTACACTTTTTCAATCTCTGTACGGCTCCGAAAATCACTCGCGCCGCTATTCATCGCACTCTGGGGGAACGCTAGCATGCCCAACACACAGCTTCTTGAACAAATCGACGCCGCGATCGCCGAAAGGAATCTCCTCAAGCATCCCTTTTATCGGGACTGGCAAGCCGGCAAACTGTCTCGTGAATCGATGCAGCTATACGCGGTGCAGTATTACCGCCACGTCGAGGCCTTCCCCAAGCACCTGCGCGTCCTCGCCAACCGTGCAGATGAGTCGCTCAAACCGGTCGTCCTCGAAAATCTCGCCGAAGAAGAAAATCCTGTCCGTCCACATCCACAACTTTGGCGCGATTTTGCCGCGGCCCTCGGCGTCAGCGAGGACGACATCACTTCTTCGCCTTCCCTGCCCGGCACGCAGCATGTTGTCCACACTTTCCGCGACATCTGTGCCAACCGCTCTGTCGCCGAAGCCGTCGCCGCTCTGTACGCCTACGAGGCCCAGGTGCCGGAAATCGCCACCAGCAAAATCGATGGACTGAATCGCTTCTACGGCATCAACGATGCCAAAGGCACGGCATACTTCGCCGTCCACGAAGAGGCGGACAAAGCCCACCGTGAGGCCTGGCGCAACTGGCTTGCCGAAAAGGCCTCAGCGGGCGACGCCCGTGAAGACCAGATCCTCGCTGCCGCCAACGACGCCCTCCGCGCTCTTTGGGGTGCATTGGATGCCGTACATTCGTGCTCTGGCGTTAGGACTAGCCAGTCCGCAAAATGATTGTGCTTCGGGCTCTTCTTTGAAGGCCCGGGAGCGAGTCTCAGTTCGTGGGGAGCAGCGTTCCGCGCTGAATAGGATTGCCATTGAGAATGACTGTCTCGATCGAGTCGTAAGCGGCGATCGATCTGAGCGGGTCGCCGCGTATTAGCAGCAGATCCGCCCGCTTTCCCGCTTCAATCGTGCCGACATCTTTTGCAAGTCCAAAAGCCGCGGCGTTCTCGAGCGTCGCAGCACGCAAAATACTTGAAAGCGGCACGCCCGCCTCGGACCACCGTGTCATTTCTAGCCGCCCATTTAATCCCGGCGGATTTCCGATTCCTTCATTTGATGGCGTGTCGCTGCCGAGCAAAAGTCTTACTTTCTCCGCTTCCATCATTCGAAGCGAGATGGTCGCGCGCGCCGGCGCTGTCGCCATCACCTTTCTAGGGTCCGCCCCCGCGCCGAACTGGCCCTCAATTGCCTGCCGGTACTCGTCAGCGAGAGCCTGGTGTGCGGCCTGCCCCGCGTCGCTTTTCAGATACGCCACCACCATCCGAGGCAACGACTCCGGAAAGCGTGGATCGTCCAGCACGGACCTGTCGAAAATCGTTTCGTCGCCATATACCGCCTGAAGCGTTGGCTGAACGCCCGCCCCGGCGCGCACCGCTGCCTGGATCGCCTCGCGCACTTCGCCCGGAGGTGTTATGCCGAGGCGATCGCCCGGCCAGTGCCACAAACCGTGAGCGATGACGTCGGCATGCGCCTCTAACGCGGCGCGCCAGCTCTGGACGCTATTGGCATGTACCACGAAGACTAATCCCCGCCGCAAGGTCTCCGCCCGAAGCGCCTCCAACGTCTCGGGACGCGGCACCGGCCAGTGCGCCGCGCCGCCAAAGCCGGGCTCCACAAACGTCTTCAGGCAGACCCCGCCGGCCTCTACAACGCGATCCACCGCGCGCGCGGACGTGTAGTCGCGCGGATCCAGAGTTGCCGGCCAGTCTTTCGCTTGCGCGGCTTCATAGACAAGGTTGGCGCTCTTCGCGCCCGCGGCATCTTTTGGAATTCGCACCGCTCCGTAGCCGCCGGCAATGTGCACTGCTCGTCCACAATGGTAGAAATTCGGATGAACAGGTGCTGCATTGAACCAGGCCAGCGTCCCTTCTCTCAGATCGACATCCACAAGCGTCGTAAATCCAAATGCCAGATAAGATCGCGGGAGCTGCGCGCGGTACGCTTCCTGCAGTTCTGGATGAGCCCTGATCGCATCGTCATCGAGAGGTCCCATGTTGGCGGCATGCACATGCGAATCAATCAGACCCGGGATCAGGAAGCGCCCGCGCCCGTCAATTCGTTTGGCATGCGGTCCGGCGACAAAACCCGTCCCGACCTCCGCGATCCGACCACCTTGAATAACCACCGCAGCATGTGCCAGAGGACCCGGCCGTTCGGGCGAGATCAGGGTCACGTCCTCGATCACAATCCCATCATCGACAACCCTCAAATTCGGCCGATTACACGCGGCAACAGCAAGCCCAACGCTAAGTGCAATCAGCCACAGCGCAGCTCTCTTCACACCCATCTCCATCCGCACGCGATTTCGACTTTGAGCCTGGGGCTGAACTTCGCGACGCACCAGTCATGGAGCTATACGTGGAGCGGGCGGCGTAAGTTCCCCCATTCGGTCAGGCGGCTTGCCGACGGCTCCGGCCGCGTTCAAGCTCAGGTTAGGCGCAAGCAGCCATTTAGATGGCATGAAACAAAACGCGACGCTTAGTGGCCCCTGAGAAAATTCTCGAGTGCATCGAAAAATTCTTCGGGGCTCTCCAACGAAGGGAAATGCCCGACGCCTTCCATCTTTAACAGGTACGCATCGGGCAGCGCTTCGACCCACTCCTGCGCTGCGTCCAACGGAAGGTAATCGGCGGTTCCAGCCACGACCAGGGCCGGGCAGGTCACGCGCTTTGCGTCTTCGCGCCAGTCCCAGTCGCCCTGTGTCTGCGCCAGTCTGCGAATCATGGCTGCCACTTTCTCAGGACTCTCGTTGGCCGAGGCCGAAGGATCGCCCCTCATTTGCCTCAGTGGCCGCCCCGCTCGCGTCCGCTTTACCAATTCCCACAGCTTGCGCAGCTTCTCCGACTCGGAAGACTCGCTTCCCTGCAATTCCTGAAGGAATCCTGGAGCAACCGCATTGATGCGCTCCATCATGACGCCATTCATCGTATCCGCGTGCGGAGAGCGCCGGATAGGCGGTCCGCAAACAATCACCAAGCGGCGCACGTGCTCGGGGAACTCCATCGCATACCGCGCAACGACCCCGCCGTAATGCGACCACCCGATCAGCGAAAATGATTCCAGCTCCAGTTGCTTACGTAAATCTTCGAGATCTCGAACATCATTCTCAAAGGAAATCCATTCGAGCCCGATTGCACTGGATTTTCCGCGGCCTCGCGGATCGTAAAAAATGATTCGCCGGCCGTTGGCCACGGCATCGAATTCTTCGGTCCAATCTACCAGTGGAATGACGACGGCGTGGCCTTCTCCGATCTCCCGAAAATACAGGCGGACCGCGTGCTCCACCTCGATGAACCCGTCCCGCGCCATTCTTTACCCCCTTGCTTTGCAGCGGATATTTTGTATGCAAACACACCGGCAAAAGGAAAAGGCTCCCAAAGTGCACGGGAGCCTTTCCTAGCCTTTTAGTGAAGGTGTCTTGCGCTACTCGGCTGCTGCTCCGCCGCCGGTAGCCGCCTCTTTCTTCTGTGCTTTTTCACGAGCTTCCTTAATGAGGGCCTTGCGCGACAGGCGGATCTTATTGCCTTCGATCGAGAGGACCTTGACCAGCACCTGGTCGCCCAGTTTGAGTTCGTCGCGCACGTCGCGAATTCGCTGTTCGGAAATTTCGCTGATGTGAAGCAACCCGTCTGTGCCGGGGAACAATTCGACGAACGCGCCGAATTCCGCCAGGCGTACGACTTTGCCGAGGTACGTCTTGCCGATTTCCGCGCTTGCGGTGACTTCGCGGACCATCTGCAAAGCTGCGTCGCCACCGGCGCCGCTGGTCGAGAATATGTGCACGGTGCCGTCCTCGTGAACATCGATTTTTACTCCGGTCGCTTCGATGATGGACCGGATTTTCTTTCCGCCCGGGCCGATCAGGTCGCGAATCTTGTCCGTGGGAATCGACAACTTGAACAAGCGCGGCGCATAAGCGGAAATCGCCGTGCGCGCAGTGCTGAGCGTTGCGTCCATCGTGTCCAGAATCTCCAGGCGGGCTTTTTTCGCTTGCGCCAGCGCCTCGCGCATCATCGGGATACTGATGCCACCGACTTTGATGTCCATCTGTAGAGCAGTGATTCCGGCGCGCGTTCCGGCAACCTTAAAGTCCATGTCGCCGTAGTGATCTTCCGCGCCCGCAATGTCCGTCATGACCGCGTACTTGCCGTTGTCACCGACGACGAGTCCCATCGCGATACCCGCACAGGGAGCTTTCAGGGGCACGCCCGCATCCATCATCGCGAGCGACCCGCCGCACACCGTCGCCATCGACGATGACCCGTTCGACTCGAGAATGTCGCTGACCAAGCGCATCGCGTAGGGAAACTCCGTTTCGGGCGGCAACAGGCTTTGCAGCGCGCGCTCCGCCAGTGCTCCGTGACCAATCTCGCGGCGGCCCGGCCCTCGTACCGGCTTCACTTCGCCAACGCTGAATGGCGGAAAGTTGTAGTGCAGCATGAAGCGCTTGTGCTGGTCTTGCTCAAACAGCAAGTCCAGACGTTGCTGGTCTTCCTTCGTGCCGAGGGTCAGGGTGGCCAACGCTTGCGTTTCGCCGCGAGTGAACAGCGCGGAGCCATGCACACGAGGCAACAATCCGACTTCGCATGTGATTTTGCGGATCTGATCGAATGCGCGTCCATCAGGGCGGCGCCGCGCATTCAAAATCTCATCCCGGAAAATGTCTTCTTTCAGCCGGTCGAAGGCACGCTTCGTCAGCTTCAGCCTCTCTTCTTCCTCTTCCGGAATCGCTTCTGTGACCTTCGCTTTCAATTCATCGACTAGACGGTAGCTTTCCTTCTTCGGATGCTTTTCGGTGTTCAGCGCATCCTTCAATTCCGCGCCGATGGTCTTCTTGAGAGAATCGTAGATGCCCTGGTCAAAGGGCAGCGGCTCCACTTCCACTTTCTTGGGATGGAGTTGTCCGTGCAGCTCTCTGACCGCGGCAACAATCTTCCTGATCTGGGCGTGGCCAAATTCGAGCGCCTCGACAACCGTATCTTCGGAAACTTCCAGCGCGCCGGACTCCACCATCACGATGGCGTCTTCACTGCCGGCAATTACGATGTTCAGCAGGCTGGCTTTCTGCTCCGCCACCGTAGGATTTGCCACCAGCTGGCCATTCAGGAGACCCACACGAACCGCCGCGATCGGTGTTTGAAAGGGCAGATCGCTGCAATACGCGGCGGCCGCAGCCCCCGTCACCGCGATCACGTCGGGATCGTTCTCGCTGTCCGCAGACAGCACCATCGCGTTCACCTGGGTCTCGTTCCGCCATGATTCCGGGAACAGCGGGCGCATCGGCCGGTCAATCAACCGTGAAACCAGGATTTCCTTTTCGGTCGGCCGCCCTTCCCTCTTGAAGAATCCTCCGGGAATTTTTCCGGCCGAATACGTGTACTCGCGGTAGTCCACCGTCAATGGCAAAAAGTCCTTGTCGTTTGGCTTGGTCGCCATGCACGCCGTGTTCAGGATCACCGTGTCGCCATAACGAGCCACAATCGCGCCGTTCGCTTGCTTTGCAATTTTTCCTGTCTCAAGAATCAGCGCTCTTCCGCCTACCTCTACCGTTACCTGGTAAGGAGCCGGGATGTGATTGTTTTCTGACATGTTTCATTCCTTTGGCCCCGCCTCTGGCGGCACCTTGGCAGATCCGTCTGCCCTATCTTTTTTTACTGCATTCTAGTGAGTCGCTCTGTCGTTGAGCTGAGGGTAGGATTTCTTTGATGACGGCCGGATCGAATCACACTACGAGACAATTCGCCTGCTTCCCAGCCGAATGCCCCATACCAGACATTTTTCGCTTGGAATTTGTCACTTCACGCGAAGCGTGCGGTCCTTTGCCCTGCAAACCGCTACTTGCGCAGACTGAGGCGTTCCACAATCTCGCGATACCGATCCGGGTCCCGGCGGTTCAGATAGTCCAGTAGTCGCCGGCGCTTGTTGACCATCATGATCAGCCCCCGCCGCGATGCGTGGTCCTTGACGTGGCTCTTGAGGTGCGTCGTCAGATAGTTGATCCTCTCGCTCAATAGTGCAATCTGCACTTCCGGCGAGCCCGTATCCTTGACATGAGAACGGAATTGCTCGATCAACGCTGCTTTCGGTGCGCTCAAGTGCCCTCTCCGTCGTCCCCTGAATGTTCCTCTTCTCTTCGACCTATCCAGACTAACACAGGATTCTTTCATGTGTAAAGCGGTGCTATGGGCCCAGAACAGCGAATTGTTGTCAGCTAACTCTTTGGGAATTGTCTCAGGCGCACCCGGTGTTCGAAAATCTTGCCGTTGCCAATCAAGCGGAAGACACCGATGCCAACCCAAGCCAGCGCTATCCGCGCGCTTCTGATCGCAGCTCGGAACCGTGGGGTCTCCTTCGGCAATTACCCGCTTGAATTTCGAGCGGTTACACCCGCTGCCTTCGCCGATCCAGCCCACTTGCGTAACTGCTCCTCGTGATGGCCTAAGCCCCCGCAGTGAAAGAGATTCAATAACTTCCGCGTAGTAGTTTTTATGGAGCCTGGCTCCCCTCTTCGGCGCACGCTTTGGACCGCTGTCATTTTCCTCTCCGTGATCGGCGTTGCGGTGGCAGTGCGCCGAACGGTGCACCTCGAGCACGTATTGATCACCGGTTATCATCCGCCGCCAGCGAACTCTGCGGGGACGCAATTTTACGCACTGGATGACATCTTTGCCCGCCATCCCGTTCTGACTCTTATCCATATCATTCCCGGCTTGCTTTTCATGATTCTAGGTCCATTGCAGTTCAGTTCGAGCATCCGGGCCGGTCACCTCCGTTGGCACCGTTCAAGCGGCCGCATTTTCGTCGTTTGCGGCGTGATCATCGGCGTTTCGGCTGAGGTCATGAGCTTCACGATGCGGTCAATCGGCGGAATCAATCAAGCCGCAGCGACCATTCTCTTTGGTTTGTTCTTCTTGTTCTCGCTGGGCAAGGCGTTTTGGCATATTCGCCGCCGCGAGATTGCTCTCCACCGACAGTGGATGATCCGCGCGTTCTCGATCGGGCTCGCGGTGGCCACGATCCGTCCACTCGTCGGCATATTCTTCGCCACAAGCCGTCTGTCTGGACTGACACCCTTTGAGTTTTTCGGTACCGCCTTCTGGATTGGCTTTGTCTTGCATCTCATCGCGGCAGAAGCCTGGATCCGTCTCACCATGCCGCGGTTGGCAGCTTCCGTCTAATGGCGCGAATTCCCGGACCTTCGTCCAAGGCCAAGATCTATCCCGCACCGCCAATGCTAAACTGTTTTCACGACGACGGATCTACCTTATGAAGACCTCCGCGGCCACCAGTACCTCTCGAACGCCAGTGCGAAACCTCGCCAAAGGCCGGGAAGCCCTGCGCACACAAGCTTGGGCCGCCGCGTACTCAGTTCTATCGGCCGCAGATCGCGAAGCGCCTCTGGCGGCGGAAGACCTTCTCGGGCTCTCGATTGCCTCCCACCTCACCGGCAGGGACGGCGAAAGCATCGAAATCTTGTCTCGTGCTCACCAGGGCTTTCTCGTCGAGGGCAATCCGTTGCGCGCTGCGCGATGCGCGTTTTGGTTGGCTTACATCGCTATGTTCAATGGCGAGATGGCCCAATCGAGTGGATGGCTCGCTCGCTGCCGGCGTTTGCTCGATGGCCAGGAAGAGTGCGTCGAACACGGCTACTTGCTTTTGCCGCCGGCCATCCAAGCGGTCCGCGAGGGCGACGCAGGGATCGCGCAGGAGGCGTTTATCCAAGCAGCTGTGATTGGCGGACGCTTCGGCGACAAAGACCTTACCACTCTCGCACTCAACGGCCAAGGCCGCGCACTGATCCGTCAGGGAGAAATTGCACGCGGAGTCGCTTTGCTCGATGAAGCGATGATCGCCGTGAGTACGGGCGAAGCCTCCCCGGTTGTTGCCGGCGGAGTGTATTGCAGCCTGCTCGAGTCGTGCCGAGAAACGTTTGATACGCGCCGGGCACAGGAGTGGACTGCGGCATTGGACTCCTGGTGCGTCTCTCAACCAGACCTCGTCCCTTTTCGCGGAGCTTGTCTGTTGCATCGCGCGGAAATCCTGCAACTGCGCGGCTCCTGGCCCGACGCTCTCGATCAAGCACAGCAAGCCTGTGAACGATTTTTGCAGCCCACCCCGCGAGCTGCTGCGGGCGCCGCCTTCTACCGGGTGGCTGAAATTCACCGGCTGAGGGGCGAGTTTGCTGAAGCCGAAAGAGCCTACCTGCGAGCCGCCCAGTGGGAGCGAAGAACGGGCCCTGGCGTCGCGCTCCTTCGCCTGGCGCAAGGAAAAAGGGAAGCGGCGAATGCGGCCATCCGCAATGTCATCGACGAAGTACACGAACGTAGCGAGCGTGCAGTGGCTCTCGACGCCTACGTCATGATTGCTCTTGCGTGCAAAGATCTGCGCGTTGCTCGAGGCGCTGCGAAGGAACTCGGGGAAATTTCGGCACAGCATGGGGCGCCGTATCTCACGGCCATGGCGGAGCGCGCCACCGGTGCGCTGTTTCTCGCTGACGGTGATGCCAGGGCTGCACTCGCTGCTCTCCGAAAATCCCGGAACACCTGGCGTGAACTGGAAGCGCCTTATGAGACCGCGTGCGGTGGGGTCCTCATTGCCCGTGCTTGCAAGGCGTTGGGCGATGACGACACCGCCCGTTTGGAGCTCGCTCGGTCGCGCGAAGCTTTTCAGAAATTGGGAGCTGCGGCAGACCTCGCTATTGTAGATTCGCTCTGTCGAAGGAAAGTGTCCGGCCCTGCAGCTCCACTGAGCGTGCGCGAGTTGCAAGTGCTAAAACTCGTCGCCGCGGGCCAGACCAATCGGCGGATTGCCGAGAAGCTGAATATTAGCGAGAAGACGGTTGCCCGCCATCTCAGCAATATTTTCAACAAGCTGGACCTCTCTTCCAGGACAGCAGCCACGGCATACGCGTTCCAAAACGGCCTGGTCTAAACTTCTGCTACACAAAATTACCCATTCCGCTGCGTATACAAAATGGGTACTTCGCCCGATGCGGCCGTTGCCTGCTCACCTTATTCTCCAGTACGAAATCTAAGTTCCATAGAACCGTCGACGAGGAAGAGATGAACAGGCAGAACTACTTCAGTCACATTCACACCATCGTAGTTGGCGGCGGCCAGGCCGGGCTCGCCGTCGGCTATCACTTAAAAAGGCACGGCATTCCCTTTCTCATTCTCGATGCCAATGAACGCGTCGGCGACGCCTGGCGGAATCGCTGGGATTCCCTTCGCTTGTTCACCCCCGCACGTTACGCAGGGCTTCCCGGGTTGCCATTCCCTGGCCGCGGCGATGGGTTCCCAACCAAGCAGGACGTTGCGGACTATCTTGAACTGTACGCAAGACGATTCGAATTACCGGTCGAAACAAGCGCCAGGGTGAACCTGCTTTCAAAGCGCGGAAACAGGTTCGTGGTCAACACCGGGAATCAACAATTCGAATCGGAAAATGTAGTTGTGGCGATGGCCAATTTCCAGGTTCCTCGGCTGCCGGATTTTGCAAAGGACCTCGATCCGGGCATCGTCCAGCTGCATGCCCACACCTATCGAAATGTTTCGCAGCTAGAAGAGGGTGGCGTTCTGATCGTCGGAGCCGGAAATTCCGGCGCGGATATCGCTATGGACGTGGCGCGAACTCATCCAACCTGGATGTCGGGAAAGGAATCCGGGCATCTTCCCTTTCCCATCGACGGTATTCTTGGTCGCTATTTCATGTCGCGTGTGATTCGATTCATCGGCCATCATATTCTTACGTTAAGCACGCCGATCGGAAGAAGAAAAAGGCCCGCGCTGCTTAGCCGAACGACGCCGCTCATACGGGTCAAGCCCAAGGATCTGACTGCGGCCGGCGTGAAACGGGTTCCGAGAGTCGTCGGCGTTAGCAATGGCCAGCCCCTGCTGGCCGACGGCTGCTCCCTCGAGATAAAAAATGTCATTTGGTGCACGGGGTATACGTCTGGCTTTTCCTGGATCGACCTGCCAATTTTCGATGAGGTCGGTCAGCCGATGCATGAACGCGGCATCGTCACTCGAGCTCCAGGCTTTTACTTTGTAGGACTGCACTTTCTTTACTCGATGAGCTCGGCGACCCTCGCGGGCGTGGGGCGAGATGCGGAACGCGTGGTGGAGGCGATCAAGTCGCGTGCCTTCCCTCGAGAGGGCAACGCTAAGGTCCGCCTCGATCCGGCTGGCGCCGCCTAGCCGGGCATCGCATCTGGCGCAGCAAACTTCTGCCGTGGCGGCCTATCGATAGGATCGCCGGCTACGCTCTTGGCCCGATGCGTTTCTCCCACGCTTGCTGCTCGGTTCGTCCCCGATGAACGACCAGGACGGTGTAGCCATCGGGGTCCGCCAGTTTGACCTCGCCACTCGGCATGGATTCCCGGGTAAACCATCTCAGGAAAGGGCACGCCATCCCGCGAGAGCTGCTCGCCCATTAGGTCAGGCGTGTACATGTACAGCTATCGCTTGCGCAGAGGCATCAAAAGGCTCCTCGGCCCGCAGAAACATCAGCGCTCCTCCCGCGCAGTGCGTCCGTCCCGTCCTAGCGGTTCGCAGCGGTCTGCATCCATTTGTTGTGAATCCCAACAGTTCGTAGAATCGCTTCGACCTTCTAATTTCTTTACGTGCAAGATCGGTGTCGAGTATCCGGCCTTAGCGCCCATTCTGTTCTCCCGCATGCCTTGACTTCCGCTGGCTCTGATCGTCCGGCAAGCCCTGCCTCGCAGCGCGATTTCCTTGACCGCGCTCCATCCTGATGATAAAACCTACGCGTTTCTTTCAGGTCGGCCCCCTCCCAGCAAGGACACTGAGCGCCTGCTCGCAGTGTCTGAGCTTTCCCAAGAGAGCATTTGCGTATTTGCCCGGGTGCAGGCAAAAAAACTTTCACGGAGAGCTTAAACAATGAAGAAGCGCCTATTTTTGTGCCTTTTTGCAATGCTGCTGTCTTGCATTTCTGTCGTCGCACAGCAAGCGCAACCCCCCATGCAGCCGCTCACTTTCTGGCACGGTTACACCATCAATCCCGGCAAAGAAGATGAGTTTCTGGATCTGGTCAAGACCGTTGGCCAGCCGGTTCGCGACAAACTGATGGCCGATGGTGTTGTTTTGGCCTGGGGCGTCCAGGGTTCCTTGCTCCGCGTTCCCGGCAATCCAACGCATTGGATCTGGTACGCCGTCGCGGACTACGCGGGTGTGGAGAAGGTTGAGTCGGCGATGCACGCCCAGATCGCCAAGCTCACCGAAGAAGCGGGCAAGTCCGGTGCTGCCAAGAAAGGCCAAAAGGCCGCGGCTTCACCTATGGCTCGCCTCGCCGAAATTGCTGACTTGAACAAAGTTCATGACTTTCTCACCCGCGATTTGGTCATCGGCCTGTCTCCTTCAGCGCCTGCTGGAGTGCTGCCCTACTCGAGATATAATTTCTTCAAGGTGAAGCCCGGCAAAGGCAGCGATTTTCGCAAGGCCTGGGAGAAATACAACAAGCCCATCTTTGACAAGCTGCTTGCCGACGGCGTCGTTCTCGCCTACGGCCTCGCCGTGGAAGAAGTGCGCACGGAGGGCGAGTTCACGCACTTTGTCTGGTACGACGTGAAGGACCTAGCGTCGCTCGATAAGGTGCGCGCAGCGTTCATCGCCGACCGCGACCGCCGTTCTCAGGAAGAACAAGACTCCTTGACGCACCTGTTCGTGAGCCTCCAGGATGCGGATGCCACGCGCTCGGAGATTGGCCGTTCGCTGATCTTCCACGTTGCCCCACCGAAGTAGCGGGAAGGAACTGCCAAGTCGCAATTCCATTTCGCCTGTCCTTGCACTCGGTTCAAGCAGGGCCGACGTCAAGTTGGCCCTGCTTTTTCGTTGCGCTGCGCCGCCGAGCCCTTTCGTGTCGTTGACTATAACCCATCTCATAAATGCCTCAAGTCCCCGAAGCCTGATTCTGACCGTCTCACTTTTGTGGTTCAACTTCCGGATTGCTCGTGACGCGAGAGCAACGCCGTAGTGTTGAGCTTGTAGCAAGCTCAAATGAGTGCATCGGCGATTTTGAGTCAACCGAGGAAGCGTTCTGTGGTCCAGATTTCAGATTCACGACCTGGGCACTTTGCATCGATCCGCCGTTTGCCAAATTGATTCGGGGTAGCCGGTTTGCTAAGGTCGTGGTCGTGTCCGAGCGTTCCACCGAGCAGATACGCGAATTGCTCGACTCCCTTTATCGCGTGGATTCGGGACGAATCCTGGCAACTCTGATCCGCTTGCTCGGAGATCTTGATGTCGCCGAAGAGGCCATGCACGAGGCATTTGCCGCTGCTTTGGACACGTGGCCTCAGGCCGGCGTACCGGATAAACCGCGCCCCTGGCTCATTTCAACCGCGCGCTTCAAAGCTATAAACGGAATGCGCCGGCGGGCGCGCTTCGACAACGCACAGAAAGACCTCGCGCTCTGCCTCGAGGCGCGCATCAACGAGGCGCCTCACGAGGATGAGGAAATCGAGGACGACCGCCTCCGTCTCATCTTTACCTGCTGCCATCCCGCTTTGCCGCCGGAAGGACAGGTAGCGCTCACGCTGCGTGAAGTTTGCGGCCTGACAACAGAGGAGATTGCCCGGGCATTTCTCGTTACGCCGGCGACGCTCGCGCAGCGCATCGTGCGCGCGAAGGCCGTCATCCGCGATAAGGCTATTCCTTACCAGGTGCCCGTATCGCAAGAATTACCGGCAAGGTTGGGAGCCGTACTTCAGGTCGTGTATCTGGTCTTCAACGAGGGCTATTCAGCGGGGACAACAGGAGCCGAACTGAGCCGCGAGGCGATCCGCCTGGGCAGGCTGCTCGTCGGCTTGCTTCCAGAGCCCGAAGTGATGGGCCTCATAGGGCTCATGTTGCTGCAGGAGTCGCGCCGCGCCGCCCGAAGCTCTCCTGAGGGAGACTTGATCTTGCTGGACCAGCAGGATCGCTC
>JBKOXA010000086.1:0-30939 GCA_046724685.1 Acidobacteriota bacterium
AATGTTATTTGTCTCCCGCTTTCGGCGCGGATTCGCTGACGTCCTGCGGAAGGGCGGCGGGCGCGGCGGCGCCCTTCACATAGTGGCCGTACCACGCCAGGTATCTCTTCAAGCGGTCTTCCATATGCGAAGGTACGGTGAATTCGTGATACTCGCCGGGATAAACGACGAGTTGCGTGTCGCGTCCGAGCGCCTTAAGCGCCTGGTACATCTGTTCTCCACCCAGAATCGGCACGTTCCAGTCAATATTGCCGCCCATGAACAGCGTCGGCGTGGTGATGTCCTTCACACGATAGAACGGCGCGACTTTGCTCCACTCGGCCTGGTGTTCCCAGGGGTATCCGAGCTCCGTAAAGTAGTCTTTTTGATATTGGTCGTGCCCGTAGAGACTCGTAAATTCCGCAGCGCCCGCGCCGGAAATCGCGGCTTTGAAGCGCCTCGTTTGTCCAATGATAAAGTCCGTCGAAATTCCGCCATAGGACCAGCCGCCGACGCCAAGCTTGTCGGGATCGGCAATTCCCTGCGCGATGGCGTAATCCACCATGGCCATGTCATCCTGATAGTCCTTGTTGCCCCAATCCGCCCAGATCGCTTTGCAGTAATCCTGTCCGTAGCCGGTGGAGCCGCGCGGATTCGGCAGCAGCACGGCGTAACCATTCGCCGCGAGAAGTTGCGCAAGGTACTCGAACTCCGCGTAGTACGCCCACACAGGACCGCCATGCGGCCGCAGAATTGCCGGGTATTTTTTCCCAGGAGTGTAGTCGAGCGGCTTGTACATGTATCCGGAAACCGTCGTTCCGTCCTGGCTTTTGAATTTGACATATTCCGGATGCACGAGCTTCAACTGCGCCAGCATCCCATCGTTAGCATGGGTAATGCGCGTGAGCCTGCCGCTGCGGACCGTGTAGATTTCGTTGGGACTATCCGGCGTCGTGATTTGAGCCGCTATTTCGCCGGATTTTGAGAGCGAATAGTCGTACAGCTTGAGCCGGCCGCCAATCGGGCGCGTGACTTTTTGCGTTGCAATATCAACCAGACAAAGATTTTGCGTGCCGTCGTCGTCCGCAATGAAGTAGACAGCCTTGCCGTCCGGAGAGAAGGTCGGCTGAGTCGCCATCCGGTCGAGCGCGAGGGTCAGCACCTTTGCTTCGGCCGGCGTTCCGCCCAATCCTGGAACGGCGACTACAGCGATGTGCTTTGTCGCATACTGGAAGAGTTTTGCGTCGAGCTGGCTTGAATAGGCAATCCACTTTCCGTCCGGCGACCACGCGGCGTCGTGGTCTTCACCCGGATTCGCCGTCACTTGCGTCGGATGTGCGCCTTTGTCCTTGTTATCTGCGGCAACGATCCAAATATCTGAGTTGTAGCTACGGTCCGGATCCGGCTGCGAACGATTACTGGTGAAGGCGATCCGGGTCCCGTCGGGCGACCAGGTTGGCTCGTCATCGTCAAAATCGCCCGAGGTGATCTGCGTCAGTGACTTCGCTGCTACGTCGAAGACATAAAGGTGAGTGCGCCGACGGTCGAGATATCCGACCGTATCACGCTTGAACTGCAGCCGGTCCACAACCCAGGGCTTCGGGGTCTTGGGCTTTTTCGGCTTGTCGGATGCATCCTTATCCTTGTCTTTGTCCTTGGCTTTAGCCTCTTCCAACTCTTCCGGTTTTGGATCACGGAGCACGACGACCAGCCGCTTGCTGTCCGGCGACCACTCGAAATCCTCTACGTCTTGCGGCGTGTCCGTAATCTTTTGCGCTTCTCCGCCCTGGCGGTTCAACAGCCAAACCTGCGTTTTGCCCTCGTTTCGAGCTGAGAGGAAAGCCAAGAACTTGCCGTCGGGGCTCCATTGAGGGTGCGAAGAGGAAACGTCTTCGGCTGTGAGGGCGATGGCTTCGCCACCGGCAGCCGGAACCATCCAGATGCGTTCCTCATTCTTGTCTTCATCGCGATCGGCCAGGCCCACGGTGTAAGCCACCCACTCACCGTCCGGGCTGATTTGCGGATCGTGCAGGTCGCGGAAGGCAAACAGGTCCCTAATGTTTACGGGCCGCGGGGGGGCAGATGCCTGCTGCCCGTGCAATCGCGAACTGGAAAAAGTGAGAGCGAGGAAGGCGGGCACCACCAACCAGCGGAACAAATTCATGAGAGAGGTCTCCGGATGCGAAGAAGTGCTCGCAACAAACTGGCGAAGTTTAGCACAGCTGACAACTCTTTCCGCCGATCGAAGACGACGGAAGGCCGCGCTTTTGCCAGCGACGAGACACCTGGACCTCCCGAGAAAAATATTGAGAGACCTGCATTTTGTTGTTGCTTGCAGGTGCAGACCCTGTATTCTTCAAAAGCGAACTCGTAAAAACTCCCGCAACGCCGGCCATGAGATTCGCTTAGGAGGACGACGGTACAAATTGAGCAGCATATCGGTTCCCGCCAATTTTCCTTCCCGGGTCATCTCCACAGCTAAAAAGAAATCGGCGAAGCTCACGCTGTGGCCGCTGGTTGCCGCCACTTTCTTCATGGTGTCGGGCGGAACATACGGGACGGAAGAAATCATTCACGGTGCCGGATACGGCCACGGGATTCTGATTTTGCTGTTTCTGCCGATCTTCTGGAGCCTGCCGACGGCATTCATGATCGGTGAGCTTTCAAGCGCGTTGCCGCAGGAAGGTGGCTACTACGCGTGGGTCCGACGCGGACTCGGAAATTTCTGGGGCTTCCAGGAAGCCTGGATTTCACTCGCCGCAAGCATCTTTGACATGGCCATCTATCCGACGCTCTTTGTTTTTTACCTGAAGCAGATGGCGCCGTGGTTTGGCGAGGGCAATCGCGGCGTGTGGGCCGGACTTTTCGTCGTGGCGGTCTGCACCGTATTGAATCTCGCCGGCATTCGCGTAGTGGGGATCACATCGCTTTGGCTCTTCTTTCTTCTGTCGCTGCCGTTTGCTCTGGTCGTCGCCATGACGCCGTTCAGGCTGGGAACGTTCACGGAACCGCACACCGCGGCGGCAGGTACGAGCCTCGGTCTGCTTGGCGGCGTTCTCGTCGCCATGTGGAATTACATGGGCTGGGACAACGCATCCACCATCGCGCAAGAAGTAGAGCGCCCACAGCGAACTTACCCCAAGGCGATGATCGCGGCGGTGATTCTGGTTTCCCTCACCTACGTTCTCCCCTTCGTCGCGGTGTATTTCACCGGAACACCGGCATCCAGCTTTGGCGAGGATGGCGCGTGGGCTACCATCGGCGGCCTGATTGGCGGGAAGATTCTTGGCGTCGAATGGCTTCGCTTCCTGATTGTGCTCGGAGGAATGATGAGCGCCTTCGGCATGTTCAACGCTCTGGTGATGAGCTATTCGCGCCTTCCGTTCGCTATGGCGCGTGAAGGCATGCTGCCAAAGATTTTTGCCAAAACCAGCGAGAGGACGAACGCTCCGTGGGTCGCGATTCTAGTCTGCGCGGGCGGCTGGGCGCTCTGCCTCGGCCTCGGATTTCAGCGCCTGATCACGCTGGACATCATGCTCTACGGGTTCAGCCTGATGCTTGAATTCGTCACGCTGGTCGTACTGCGGATACGTGAGCCGCAATTGAGGCGGGAGTTCCGAGTGCCGGGCGGTCTGGCAGGAGCAATTCTCGCGGGTCTGTTTCCGCTCGCCTTGCTCATAGTTGCTGTTGTCAAAAGCGGCTCGGAAACTGTTCTTGGGATGAACGGGCTTCTTTTTGGCGCGATCATTATCGCGGCCGGGTTTGCTGTGTATGGGGCAACCAGCCGGCTTCGCGTGACGGCGCGTCCTTCCCCCGCTGCTACGATTGAGGCCACCTAACCCGTTTTATTGATCGCCGCATGAAACACGCGCCTGAGACGTCGGTCTCAGGCGTTTTCTGTATGAAGCGACTTTCTCCGGCGCTGCGGGTTTAACGTGTATTGGTGCCAGTCGTCTTACGACGACGGAGATAAGGAAAGGTCGATGAAATCGAAAACACTTGTAAGTTCTATTTTGGGGGTCGCGGGCTTGCTCGTTGCAGGCACGTTCGCGCCGACAACGTTCGCGCAGGGCGGAACGCAGGACCAGAGCACGCCTCCGGCAGCCTCGCAACCCTCGCCAGCGGCGCACGAACATAGGAAGGACTGGTTTGCGGGACTAAACCTCACCGACGATCAGCGAGCGCAGATCAAGAAAATTCACGAGGACGCCAAGATGAAATCGGATGCGGTGAAGGCGGACTCTTCGCTTTCCGAGGCTGACAAGAAGGCCAAGGTGCGGACAATTCGCCAAGAGGCGAAGAAGCAGAAGCAAGAAGTGCTTACTCCGGAACAACGTGAGCAGCTTAAAGCAAAAATGAAGGAACGCCATGCACAGCACTCCGAGCCTCCTGCGAAGTGAATCATGATGGCAGAGGGACGGGACCGTCCCTCTTAGGAAGCTAGTGGCCGTGTGGGGGGGCGCCGCTTGGCAGGCGTTTTGGTATCCTGCCTATCGTGCGGATCTCGGACGGCCATTTCTTCTCTAGAGTCACCCCTCTTTCGACGGCGATAGCACTGCTCGTTTGGGCGGGGTCCTTTTCTTCTGGCGCGAAATCGCAGCAACCACCTCCACCCGCCGCGCAATCGCCGGGCGAGCCAATTTCGACTCCGCCCTATCCCACGATTGCCCCGCCTCAACCGCAGCGAACCGGCTTGAATGTTGTTGTGCTCGATCCCGCTCACGGCGGAACGGATCCGGGAGCGCGTGGTGCACAAGGAATTCGCGAGAGCGATCTGGTGCTGGACCTGACCTTTCAAGTGCGCCGCGCCCTCGAGGCGCAGGGATATCAAGTGCTCCAGACGCGCACCGGGAACGAAAATCCTTCCTTTGACGACCGCTCGGCTCTGGCCAACGCACAGCGCGGTGCCGTGTTTGTAACCCTGCATATTTCTTCGACCGGATTGCCGGGCACGGCGCGGGTCTACACCATGCCGGACTCCGCTGCCGGCGTTCCAGCCGGCCGGGTATTGAGCTGGGACCGCGCGCAGGCGCCATACGTCGCGTTAAGCCGGAAATTCGGAGATGCCGTGCAGGGACTGCTTGCGCAACGCTTCAAGGGCTCGCCGAACAACGCGCAGAGCGCCGTCATCCGCCAGTTGCGTACGACCGGCGCGCCGGCAATCGCCGTCGAAATTTGCAGCGTCAGTGTGCAGGACCGCGTCGATTTGGACAGAATGATGCCTGGCGTAGCCGACGCAATCGCACGGGGCGTAGCATCCTTCCGGCCGTCGTACGTGCTGCCCGGTGAAGCAGGTTCGCAGCCATGAGCGGACCCATGAATGGCAGGTGGCGCACTTGGGTGCTCGTCGGTCTCGGCGCGGCGGTGGTCGTCGCGGCCATCTACCTTCCGGTATTGCGGCGGCGCGTGAAGACCACAGCCAAAATCGCGCAGCCATCTGAAGAGCAGGCGCGGCGCGAACTGACGCAGCCCGCTGCACAGAATCCCTTGGACCCGGTGGTCAAGGCCAGGATGTTCTGGATTTCGAGCGAGGACGAAAGCTCGCTGGCCCCGCTTACCGTCGAGCTCGCTCTGTCGAGCGACCCAGTGCTGCGCGCGAAGCAGGTGCTTAACACGTTGCTGGCGGGACCTGTCGATTCGGAGTTGCGAACTCTTCCCGCGGACGGGGTGCTTCTGGCTTTCTACCTGCTACCTGATGGAACCGCAGTCGCCGATTTCTCGGAAGCTTTGGCGACTTCGATGCCGTCTGGCATTCAAAGCGAACAATTGGCGGTCGATTCGATTGCGAGAACTCTTGAAGCCAACGTGCCGCGGGTAAAGCGTCTCAAGATATTGATCCACGGACAGGAGCTGGATACGCTCGCCGGACACGTCGATTTGACGCAGATTTTCGTCGTGGACACCAAAGCACCACAGCGCGGCTCGATTTCTCTAGATCTCCCGGCGAAAGTTGCACCACCCTCAAGCAGTGCCCCGGCTACCGCCCCACCTGGTGGCGGTCTCGCAAAGCAACCGGGGCGTTGACACTCGTTTCGCCGCCCGGCACACTGGCGCAGCGAAATCGCTCCTGCCAGCAGGGCGTCAGCGGCAGGCGTAGCGAAAAAAGACATGAACGCATGACGCGCCATGACAAGTGGAGACCCGAGGAGGGAGAGTGAGACCGGACGGACGTGGTGCGGATCAGATGCGGGCGTTGAAAATTACTCCGGACTTTATTTCAACTGCCGAAGGCAGCGTCCTGATCGAGCTAGGCAAGACTCGTGTGATCTGCACGGCCACGGTGAATGATGGAGTCCCCGGATTTTTGAAGGGCGCCGGCAAAGGATGGGTCACCGGGGAATACGGAATGCTGCCGCGTGCGACGGAAGAACGTACGGCGAGAGAGGCGGCCCGCGGAAAACAATCGGGCCGAACGCAGGAAATTCAACGGCTAATCGGACGCTCGCTGCGCGCGATTACCGACCAGGAAGCATTGGGGGAGCGTACGGTGTGGCTGGATTGCGATGTGATCGAAGCGGATGGCGGAACGCGTACCGCGTCCATCACCGGAGCGTTCGTCGCCCTGGCACTGGCGATGGAGCGGCTGGTGGCCGCGGGAATCCTGAAGACCTCGCCGTTGATTGATACTGTGGGCGCGACGAGCGTTGGAATCGTGGACGATCATGCGGTTCTCGACCTGATGTACGAAGAGGATTCCCGCGCTGAAGTCGACATGAATGTTGTGATGACCGGAAGCGGGCACTTCGTGGAGATCCAGGCGACAGCGGAAGGGCGGCCGTTCAGCGGAAGCGAAATGCAGGACTTGCTGGCGCTTGCCGCTGCGGGAATTCGCCGGGTATCCGAAGCGCAGCGGACCATTTTGCCTGCAAAGTTTCTGGCGCGTGGCAGGTAGGTCGATTTCTCCTGGCAAAGATGGAGACAACGAAAAAGCTGTACTTGGCTTCGTCCAATTCCGGAAAGCTAAGAGAGTTTTCTGCAGTCGCCGAGGAAATTCATTCAGCGATTGAGCTGGCGCTGTTGCCCGGATTCTCCGAACTTGCTGCGTCTCCCGAAGACGACCCTACGTTTGCAGAGAATGCGGTTGGCAAAGCTCTCTATGCAGCAAGGATTACCGGAGATGCAGTGTGTGCGGATGATTCGGGACTTGTGGTGCCGGCACTCGATGGTGCACCGGGCGTGCGTTCGGCGCGATACGCGGGACCAAACGCATCAGGCGTGCAGAATATCGAAAAGCTTCTCGCCGCGCTGAAAGGCAAAAACAAAGAGCGCGAGGCACATTTTGTTTGCGCGCTGGCCGTGGTTCGTAAGGGAAATGTCCTTGCCGTGGTCACGAACCGCGTGGACGGGTTAATCCTCGCGGCGCCGCGCGGGGCGAACGGTTTTGGCTACGATCCTGTTTTCTACTTCCCTCCGCTCGAAAAATCGTTCGCGGAACTTTCGGGCGCGGAAAAAAATCTTTACAGCCATCGAGGAAAAGCCTTCCGGCGGTTGTTGGAGGTTTTGCCGACCATGCTGTAGTCTGGCAAACATGGCCAAAGCGAAGAAAAGCAACGCTCCGAGTCAGAAGAAGTCCAGGTCCAAGCCGAAACCTCAACCCGGGATTGCTTCTGCCAATCGGCGCCGAACGCCCGACCCGACGAATCCAAAGCGCGTAGCGGCGATTCTTTCCAAGCTGGACGAAGCGTACCCCCAGGCAACATGCGAACTGAAGCACAGCAATCCGTTTCAGCTGGTGATTTCGACAATTCTCTCGGCGCAATGCACCGACGTCCGCGTGAACATGGTGACGGAAACGCTGTACAAGAAGTATCGCGATGCCAAAGCGTTTGCGTACGCGAATCCTGCGGAACTTGAGCAGGAAATTCGGCCGACGGGATTTTTCCGCAACAAAACAAAGTCAGTGATCGGCACCAGCAAAGCCATCGTGGAGAAATTCGGCGGCGAAGTGCCTCGAACGATGGAAGAAATGCTCACGCTTCCGGGCGTAGCGCGCAAAACCGCGAACGTGGTGCTCGGCACGGCATACGGGATTCCGAGCGGCGTGGTTGTGGACACTCACGTGGTGCGGCTATCGAACCGGCTGGAGCTGACGAGAAACCAGGAGCCGAAAAAAATCGAGCAAGATCTGATGAAGATTCTGCCGCAGGACAAATGGATCCAGTTTTCTCATCAAATAATATGGCACGGACGCAGGGTTTGCTTCGCGCGAAAGCCAAATTGCGTCGAGTGCAATTTGGAACCGCTGTGCCACTCGAAGGACAAGACTTTCGGAACGACTTTTCAATCTGCGCGGGCCTGACGCACTGCTTCTAAAAACTGACGTGCACACTCGGTCACCGCGGGGCTCCTGCCTTGCTTCAATGCGGCTTCGTTCACCAGCTCCGAGCCAACACCGATGGCGAATGCGCCCGCAGAAATGTATTCCTTGACGTTGGCAAGCGTGATTCCGCCGGTTGGAATCATCCGGGCCTTGGGAAACGGTCCTCTCAATGCCCTGACGTAGAGCGGTCCGCCGAGATTTCCGCACGGGAAGACTTTCAGCAAGGCTGGATTTGCCTGCTGCGCCAGCATCACCTCAGTCGGCGTGAGCACGCCGGGAATTGCAAGCACCTCGCGCGAAGCCGCCACTTCTAACACGCCCGGGGAAAAACCGGGGCTGACCAGGAACTGGGCGCCTGCGTCGAGGCAGGCGCGAGCCTGGTCCGCGGTGATCACTGTGCCGGCGCCGGTCAAGACATCCTTGCCAAATTCCTTTACGACCCGCTGAATCACTTCGATTGCATCCGGGACGGTCATGGTGATTTCCACGATCGGAATGCCGCCGGCACTTACCGCTTCTGCGGCAAGGCAGGCGGTGGACGGCGATTTTGCGCGAATCACCGGAACCACACCGACCTCACCAATTTTGCGAACGACTTCCTCGATGGTCACCTTCTTCTCCTCAATGCGTCCTTGGCCGCGATGGGCACAATCGAGCATTACCGCGCGATGCGTGCAGACTGGCCTTTCATCGCTCGTTGGACTTCGGCAAATGTCACCATGCTGGTGTCGCCGGGAGTGGTCATCGCCAGCGCGCCATGGGCGGCTCCGCAGTCGACCGACCATTGGGGATCCTTGTCACTCAAGAAGCCGTAGATCAATCCAGAGGCGAACGAATCGCCGCCACCAACACGGTCGTAGATTTCCAGTTCTTGCCGCAGCGGCGCGTGGAAGAACTTCCCTTCACACCAGCAGATGGCTCCCCAGTCGTTTCGGGTGGCGGTCTTCGCGTTCCGGAGCGTGGTCGCGACGACCTGAAGCGTCGGATACTGACGCACGACCGCCGAAATCGTGCGCTGAAAATTCTCTGGCGCGAGTTCGGAAAGATTTTCATCCACGCCGCCGACGCTGAAGCCCAGCGCGGCGGTAAAATCCTCCTCATTGCCGATCATCACGTCCACCAGCGACGCCAACTGGCGATTTATTTCCTGCGCGCGCGGCTTTCCGCCAATGGCATTCCAAAGCGACGCTCGATAGTTCAAATCATAGGAAACCATGACGCCGGCCCTACGCGCGGCTTCCATGGCTTCCTTGGCAACCAGCGGGGTGGTCGCCGACAAAGCGCAGAAGATTCCGCCCGTGTGAAACCAACGCGCTCCTTCCTTGACAAAAATCTGCTCCCAGTCGACATCGCCCGGCTGCAGCTGAGAAATAGCCGTGTGCCCACGGTCTGAGCATCCCACAGCGGCGCGTATACCAAATCCGCGTTCCGTAAAATTCAGTCCATTGCGGACTGTCCGGCCAACGCCGTCATAGGGCACCCAGCGAATGTGTTTGGCGCTCACGCCGCCTTGCAGGATGAAATCTTCCACAAGTCTTCCAATGGGATTGTCGGCAAAGGAAGTCACGATGGCGGTGGTTAAACCAAAGCAGCGCCGCAATCCGCGCGCTACGTTGTATTCTCCGCCGCCCTCCCACGCGCGGAAATGGCGAGTCGTCGAAACGCGTCCGTCCCCGGGATCGAGACGAAGCATCACCTCGCCCAGGCTGACCGCGTCCCAAGTGCATCCCTCTTTCGCTCTTATCTTCACGGCGCTCACTTTCCGAAGAACCCTTACGCTAACTCGGCGGAATCCAACCTTCTGCTTGGATCAACAAAAAGCCAGGCCACCGCACCGCCCAGGCACAAAGCGGCCGCCACAAAGAACGGAGCTTTCCACCCAAGCCGCGAGGCAATCCAGGGGGTCAGCGAAGCCGTGGTCATTCCGCCCAATTGGTTTCCCATATTCATGAAGCCCGAAACCGACCCGGAAGAGCGGCCTCCGATGTCCGCGGTCACTGACCAGAAAGAACTTTGCGAAAGGTAAAGTGCGCCCGCTCCCCCCGCAAGGACGACCACGGCGACACGGCTGTCTTCAGCGCTCGAACCGAGAACGAGAAAAAGCGCGGCAAGAATCATGGCAAAAACAGCCACGCCGGAGCGGCCCGCGCGGGCTCCTTTGCTCCTGGTCAATCGATCGCTAACGGCGCCGCCTAGCGGCGAACAAACTGCCATTGCGATAAATGGCAGCATGGAGTAGAGAGCGCTCGCCTTCAAATTCAGTCCGCGAACTTCCGCCAGATAGATGTAGAACCAGCTGAAAAAAATCCACGCAACGTAACCGAAGGAAAAGTAGCTCAAAGTGGCGGCGAGCACTTCCCTGCTCCCTAATAAGCGATTCCATGAAACAAGCGCAGATTTTTCGCCCCCCGCAGTCACTGGAAGGTCAGACTGAATTCGCGCAAGCTCATTCGCAGAAACAAGCGGATGCTTTTCAGGCGAATCGCGCGCAATCAGGTACCACACCAGGCCAGCGAATAAGCCCAAAACTGCACAGACAACAAAGGACCACCGCCATCCGTGGCGCAGCATGATGTAAGTAATCAGTGGCGGCGTGAATCCTGCTCCGACGCCGACTCCGGAAAAAATCCAGCCGTTCGCAATTCCGCGTTCGGTTCTGGGAATCCATCTGGAGACAAACTGGTTAGAAGAGGGATAAATCACGGCTTCTCCAGCGCCGAGCGCGAAGCGCACACCCAGGAACGCGGCCAGTGCCGAGCTGAGTCTTGCGGGGACGGCCGCTGTCAGCGCCGTGAAGATTCCCCACCACACAACACCCAGCGCTAGAACGCGACGCGCACCGAATTTGTCGGCAAGCCACCCCCCCGGGGTCTGAAAAAGCGCATACCCGGCGAGAAATGCGCTGAAAATCCAGCCGAGCTGAATTTTTGAAAGATGGTATTCGCTCGCGAGCAGACTTCCGGCGATGGAGATGTTGACGCGGTCAAGATACGCGACTGCGCTGAGCACAAACAGCCAGAAGATGAGCAGCCAGCGAATTTGACTTGTCTTGGTTTCAGCCAATGCCGTTCCTTTTCGCGTCACCTTTCCGTCTCCGGCCAGAAGTCAGGCCAGATGCGTCTTGAACAGCTTGGCCAGCTCGGCCGCGATTATTTTTTCCTCTCCGGGCTGCAGCATGAACGAGTTCATGGAAAGAGCTTCGCCACGTTCTCGGGTGGAGAGAACGATCGAAGGTTTGCCATCGCGGAGCGTTTTGCTGACTTCGCGCGGTGTCAGCGGGATGCGTTTTGTATCCCATTTGATCTCAAGGTGCGGCACATGATTTGCAATTCCGGGAGTTGGAAACGAGGTGGTCACGCCGGGCACTTTAGTGATTTGCGACGAAATGTATTCCAGCCGGCGCTGCCATTCCCTATTCAGGGCTTCATGATCGTCCTTCAGGTACAGCTCGATGGCTTTTACCATGCCCACGATCTCTTCCTTGCCCACTTTCTGGCTGCGGCCAATCGTGTCTTCGTGCGGGCTGTTGTTCAGGAGAGCGTTGGCCACCAGCTCCTTCTTGCCGATCAGCAGGCCGGCACATTGCGGGCCACGGATAGCCTTGCCTCCGCTGAACGCAATCAGGTCATAGCCCATGGTGGCGTAGTCCCAAAGGCGGGAAACCGGTGGGGTATCGGCTGCCGCATCAATAAACGCGGGAACCTTGTGCTCATGCGCCAGCTTCACCCACTCCTCGACCTTGATCTGGCCTTCATCGTTTGCGAAATTCGAAAAATGCATCATGGCCGTTTGCGGGTTGATGGCATTTCTTAGGTCGTCGGGGGTTTCAACGACAACAAGTTTCACGCCAGTTGTCCTCAGTTGGTGGTCGAACGGATTGCGGTGCGACTTCTGAATGATGACCTCGCTCTTCATGCCGGTGAGGTCCGGAATCTGCTCAATGAACTTGGGATTGTCACCCGTGAGAATTCCGGCGAGTCCGGACTGCATGGCTGCGGCGGCCCCAGAAGTAACGATCACGCCATAGTCCTGGGGCAGCTTCAACATTTCCGAGATACGCTTCCCGGCTGCGACTTCCAGGTCCGCGATGCTGACAAAGTGCTTTCCGCCAAGCGCCATGACCTCTTCTACTTCCGGCCGCGGCAATGAGCCTCCGAGCACCGTCATCGTCCCTTGACCGTTGATGACCGTCGTCACGCCGAGTTCTTCGTAAACATTTCCAGTCGAGCCGAAGCCCGTCAGTTTCTTGCCGGGCAACGGAGTGGCTGCCGTCGACGCGGCAAACAGCTTGCGCGGACTAGCCAGCGCGGCAAGGACCGCACTCAAAGTGCCGAGGAATGTTCTTCGGTTGGATTTGTCAATGTGCGGCATCGTTCATGCTCCTTTTTTCGCGCCGCGTACGACCGCGGCAATGCAGTTGATTTCGACGAGCGATTCGCCAGGCAAACCGGCGACAGCCACGGTGGTGCGCGCAGGGCCCCCGTTCGGGAAGTAGGTCTTAAAAACGGAGTTCATCCCGTCGTAGTAGTCAAGCTTGGCGAGATAGACAGTAAGTTGGAGAATGCTGTCCATCGTTCCACCACCGGCTTCGACAACCGCCTTCACGCCGTCCATTACCATTTTTGTGTGCATCTCAATGGTTGGGGTTTTGCCCTCATCGGATTTGTCGCCGCGCGAGTGCGCGCCTTGTCCTGCAATATAGATGAGACCGTTGTGGATAATCAGCGGCGTGATGAAGCCCTTTCCGTCGGAAGGCTTCCCATTGCCGTCCAGCTTCTGGACGCCACCCTGTCCTTGTTCCGGACCCACCGAGGCGTTGGCGATCTTCGGGAGGCCAAAGCCCGGTACGAGAGCAGCCAGCCAACCAGCGAAACGGCGCCGCGTCGTAAGTGTGGACAACATTTTTCCTCCTCCGCGTATAGCGTCAGCAAGTTTTGTTTCTACGGCAAAGCAAAACTAAAAACGTCACTTCCAGCCGCAATGGCGACATACTGTTTGCCGTTCACGGCATAGCTCATCGGCGAAGCGTGCAGCGACTGACCGGTGTTGAAGTGCCACAAAGGCCGGCCAGTCTTCGCATCAACAGCCTCAAAAGATTCGGTGTTGTCGCCAAAAAACACGAGGCCCGAGGCCGTGGTCATGGTTCCCGCGCCGGAGTCACGCGCGCCAGCCTGCGGATACCGCCAGCGAAATGCCGACGCATCCAGGTCGTAAGCCAGCAGTATTTTCTGGCCGTGTTCGCCTGGTGGGCGCCGCACTCCAGTCGCGTAGTACATCTCGCCTTCCTTGAATTTCTGCGGACCAGACAGGAAGATCGAACATTCTTCAAGCGCCAGAAAATAGAAGAGACGGGCCTCCGGATTGTAAGAAGGCGAAAACCAATTGGTGGCCCCCGCAAAGCCCGGGCACACGACCGAGCCTTTCGCGGTTGGCTTAGCACTTTCTTCGTCAAGTATGGGCCGGCCTTTCGCGTCTATGCCCTTCGCCCAATTCAGCTTCTCCACAAACCGCGTCGCGGAAAGGAATTCGCCTGTGACGCGATCCAGCACATAAACAAAGCCATTGCGATTGGCTTCCAAGAGAAGCTTCCTGGGCTTGCCTTTGTACTCAGCATCTACAAGGACGGCGGTCTCTGTCGCGTCGTAATCGTATAGATCGTGAGGCGTGAACTGGAAATGCCACTTCAACTTGCCCGTCTCAGGGTCCAGGGCGACAAGGCTGCTCGTATACAAGTCATCGCCGGGCCGCGTTTCTCCGGAGAAATCGGGTGAAGGATTGCTCGTGCCCCAGTACAGAGTGTTGAGCTCCGGGTCGTAGGTACCCGGCATCCAGCCCGTTCCCCCACCGTGCAAGTAGCTGTCGCCCGGCCAACTTTCCGAGCCGAATTCCCCCGGACCGGGAATGGTCCAGAATCGCCACTCGAGCCTGCCGGTGATGGCATCATAGGCGGCAACGAAGCCGCGGACGCCGTCGTCGCCGCCCGAAGTTCCAACAATCACTTTTCCTTTGATCACCAGAGGTGCGCTTGTTGCGCCGTAGTTCTTGTTCCAGTCCGCGTAAGCGACGTCCCACAGCAGGTTTCCTGAACGCGCATCCAGACAGAGCAAGTGCGCGTTATCGGTGTTCACGTAGACGCGCGAACCCCACACGCCGACTCCGCGATTTAGGTGTCGCGACGCGTCGTCAATCAATCCTTCCGTGATCGGGCGAGCGTAGTGCCAAATCGTCCGGCCGGTTTGCGCATCGAGTGCGTAGGTGTGATTCGCGGCGGTGACAAACATCACACCGTTTACTACGACAGGCGTTACTTCAAGCGAATCGGAATTTCGCGCATGGAACACCCATTGCGCGCGCAATTGCTTAACGTTAGAGGGCGTGATCTGGTCCAGGGCTGAAAATCGGCGTCCCGTATAGTCTCCGTTGTAGGAAGGCCAATTCGCAGCAGGCGGAGCCACGGTCAGATCGGCATGGGAAACGTTGATGACCGCAGAAACGGGAGACTCCACCGTTGCTTGGGCGCCGGCAGAACAAGCGAGCAGTCCACCCAAGAGCGAGGATGCCCACATAAAGAATATGTGCCGCCTATTCAAGGTTCGCTCCCGGCGCAAAAGGGCCGCCAAAAACGCCGCTCTCGGCCTTGAGAATCGATCCGGCGAAGCGCAACTCGGACGGGAATCAACCGCCCCCCGGCTTGCGGACCAAACGCAAGCGTCCCCCATCCGTTCTTAGGTTGCCGGGCCCCCCATCCCTTGCAGTTCGCCGGAGGAATACTGCATTCAGCTACTTGCCCGCTCGCGGGCGCCGCGCAGAGCACCGCCAGCGCAGGAAGCGCGGCACGACGCGAAATGGACGGACCTGAAGCCAACACGTTCATCACCGCCTAACGAAAACTTGCTTCCACGCCTGCACGTCCCGGCGAAGACGAATCGAGGTTCGCCGTCCGCTCCGAATCATTCTTGTTCTGCATGCGTTCCGGGCCCTGATAACCCAATTCTCGCGAAATTCGCAGTCCCGCATCCTGAATCAACGGAGCGAGCTGCCGCAAGCGGGGAAGGGCCATCCGCACCACCGGGGCAGTTAAGCTCAGGCTCGCGTTGACTGCTCCACTGTGATCCCAGATGGGGGCGGCAACGCAGCGAATGTGCGGTTCGTGCTCTTCCAAATCGAACGCGCAACCATTCTTGCGGACACGCTCTAAATGACGTTCGAGCTCTTGCAGGTTGCCGATGGTATTTGTCGTCAAGCGGCGCAGCTCCATCTGCTCCAGGGTTCTCCCACGCTCGTCCTCAGGCAGATAAGCAAGCAAGACTTTGCCAACCGCCGTACAATGAAGCGGCACGGACGATCCTATGCGGGAAAAAATTCGCAATTGCTCCGGCGAATCCAGTTTTTCGACGTAAACCGCAGAGAGCCCGTGCCGCACCGTCAAATGAACTGTTTCCCTCGTCTTTTGGTTTAGCGCCTGCAAATACGGGAAGCTCAGGCGACGCACATCGAGTTGAGCGAGCGCTGCATGTCCGATCGAAAAGCATGCAATACCCAGGTGATACTTACCGGTATTGCTGCAATCCAGAAATCCTGCGTTCTCCAGGTTTGCAAGAAATCGATGCACCGTGCTGACCGGCAAACTGGATTGCTTGGCTACCTCGCTTGCTGACAGCCCGCCGGGTGTGCGGGCGAACAAGCTAAGCAATCGCAAACAGCGCTGAACTGAGGTGATGTTGTAGTTGCGTTTTGCCGTAGCTCCCATGATGCGCCCTCTTTCCCTTCACTCAAATCCTTCCGAACTTACGGACCGCTTCCTGCAGCGAACGAAACTTTTCAATGAAGGGATACATCGAATGCTCCTTGAAATCCATTTGGGTTGCGAGCGCAAGGATCTCTTCGGCCCTCGCTCGTGGCACAACGACCACGCCGTCCGCATCCGCGGCAACAATGTCGCCAGGCTGAACCTGCACTCCGTCGCAGAGCAAAGGAATGTTTGATCCGCCGAACTTATAGTGTCCGACCGACGTGGATGGCACTGGCCCCAGTGCATATACGGGAAACCCGATGCGACGGAGTTGAGCAACGTCGCGCACGCCGCCATCGATCACCGCACCCGCGTAGCCGCGCGAGTACATCGTCGTACCCATCAGCCCGCCCATTCCCGCGATGTCCGCTCCATCCTCCACGGTCATGACATAGACCGAATCTTTCGCCCCGGCGTCGATTGCCGCGATCATTCCCGCCAGCGCGTTTGGGTCCTTGTTGCCTTCGTCTTTCTTCAGCAGCACGGTCACCGCGTACCCCGCGAACTTCGCTGGAAAAATCGGTTGCATGCGATGGGACATGTAGATCTTTCTTCCGAGGATCTGTTCCGCCGCATCGGACAGCGACGCAACTTCCACATGGCGAAAACCATCCAGCAACGCATCTGGACCGGAGGTCGGAGGCGTGGAGGACGGATTCTGTTCGGAAGCTCTGGTCTCAGTCCCCGGCAGGGTCAAGCCTACAGCCACCACCAGCAGCGAGATTCCCGCACAGATGAGAACGCAGCGCGCGAGGCGACGAGGGTGTTTCATACCATCCCCCCAAAACTGGAATTGAGATGAATTGACTGCCGCACTCTACCACTATTCTTAAATCGATTGAAAGAGGATATTGTATCCCGGCAAGGTTTTTTTCTCGAGCACGGGACGCTTTTCGCGCGGGAAAGGTCCGCCTGCTTCAGACGGGATGAAATTCCCTTCCGTTCCGCGTTCAAGAGGCAAAGAAATTCATTGACACGCGAGCTTATCAAGTGATGTATAGACGAGGCGCGGCCCACCCCTTGCCGGGGAACCCGCGTCCGATTACTTTCACCAGACGAAAGTTTTGGATCCTGACTTCGTTCGAACGCGGAGTACCATTCTGAACTCGAAGACCTCGGTTAGAACCGTCGCCCTCTCGTTCCTGCCCCTCGTGGTCTGCGCCATGGCTTCTCTGGGCCGAGGCACGAAGCCGTCCGATTTCCCGGGGGGAGCGAACCAAACAAGTCCGGAAGCGGCTGATCAGGCCTTTGCGGCAAATTGTGCAGGATGCCATGGTCTGGATGGAAAAGGTGGCGAACGCGCCCCAGACATTGTGACTCGCCTTGAAATCCGCCAACTCCCGGATTCCAAGGTCTTCCGCATCCTGCAAAGGGGCGTCGAGGGAACTTCCATGCCTTCTTTCAACTACCTCGGTGACCCAACTCTTCGCTCTTTGGTCACCTACCTGCGAAAGCTTCAGAGCGACCGCACGACGGCGACTCTGGGCGGAAACGCGCAACGTGGAAAAGAACTTTTTTTCGGGAAGGCCGGGTGCTCAGGTTGTCACATGGTTCGCGGCGAGGGAGGCTTTTTTGGCTCTGACCTTACTTCGTACGCCCTCAGCCGTTCGCCGGACAAGATTCAAGATGCAATCGTAAATCCTTATCGCGATCTGGATCCGGCTAGAAGGACGGTCGTGGCAATTCTTTCGAGCGGCAAGACTCTTGAAGGAATTGCGCGCAACGAAGATAATTTTTCGATTCAATTGCTGACGCAGGATGGCACTCTCCATCTCCTTTCCAAGTCAACCCTTTCAAGCCTCACCCGCCGCAACGAATCACCCATGCCGGGTGATTACGGGACTCGCCTTTCGGCGACCGAGGTTACAGATCTAGTGAACTACCTTTTCTCAGTCGCGAAAGAAGGCTCGAAGAAGAATCCACGCCCGAAAGAACCAGACTGACCGTTAGGCGCGCATGGCATCACACACGCCGGTACATCATCATCTCGGGGGAGATCCGGAATGACTCGATCGTGTCTTTCTCTCATCGCAGGTCTGCTATACCTATTCTGCTCGGCGGCCTTTTCCTTGAGAGCCTACGCCCAAACTTCGCCGAAACAATTTTCACTGAGGGCCGAATCTCCCAGATTCTGGGAACTACTGGATCGCAACGCTCACCTTGATCGCGTCGCGACCGGATTTGGATTCACGGAAGGGCCTGTCTGGGACGAAGGGGGCTTTTTGTACGTCAGCGATGAAGAGCAAAACAAGATTTTCAAGGTGTATACGGACGGCCGCAAAGAGGAGTTCATTTCGCTCGGCGATCCCGACGGTAACACCTATGACCGCCAGGGCCGGCTCATTGACTGCGCTAGCGTTCTCCGCGCAATCATCTCCATCACTCCGGACGGCAAGTACACAGTTCTCGCGGATCGCTTCGAGGGGAAGAAATTCAACAGCCCCAACGACGTCACCATCGGTCCAGATGGAGCGATCTACTTTACGGACCCTACTCTCGACCTGGTAAAAGGAGAAAAGCAGGAGCTTACCTTCCAGGGCGTCTACCGCCTCGACGAAAAGGGCGAAGTGCGCCTTCTCACCAAAGATCTGACACAGCCGAACGGGCTCGCCTTTTCCCCCGATGGGAAACATTTTTACGTGGACGACACCCAGCAGCGCAATATACGCGTCTACGATGTGAATCCCGATGGATCGCTCGGCAATGGGCGCATCTTTGGCACGGAGTCTGGCGGAGAACACGGTGGTGTTCCCGACGGCATGCGCGTCGATGAATCAGGCAACCTCTATGTCACCGGGCCGAGAGGCATCTGGGTCTGGGATCCCGAGGGCCGTCACCTCGGCACGATCGAAATGCCCGAGCAGCCTGCCAACCTTACTTGGGGCGACGCTGATTACCAAACCCTTTACATCACGGCCACCCGCTCAATCTATAGGTTGCGGACCAGGATCCGCGGCCATGTTCCCTATCTGTGCGGCAAGCACAAAGCGAAAAGGCCGGGCCGATAAATCAGTTTCCGTTCCGCCATTTTGAATCTAGAACCGGTACTTCAAAGCGATCTTCACGTCATGAAAATCATTCGATCTGCCTGGCAGCGACGCATGTCGGGCACGGAGGCGCCAGTTTGTTTTCAATCAGGCCATCCCCGCTGTTCGCCAGGGCCTACTTCCGAATTCCATTTCGACGGACCTTCACGTTGGTAGCATGAACGCTGGAATGAAAGACATGACCAACGTCATGTCAAAATTCTTGAACATGGGCATGTCTCTGCCCGATGTACTTCTCCGATCAACGTGGCAGCCCGCAAGAGAAATCAGGCACGAAGACCTCGGAAATCTGTCCGTCGGCTCGCCGGCCGACATTGCGGTTTTGCGGGTGGAAAAAGGAAAATTTGGTTTTGTGGACAGCCTGGGAGGACGTCTCGATGGTCACCTCAAGCTGGCTTGTGAGCTCACCGTCCGAAACGGCTTGGTGTTATGGGTTTTGAACGGCGTTGCGCGCGATCCCTGGCAGAAACGAACAACGTATAACCCGAATCTCAAGTGGGAAGGAATGCTTCCTCTCCGGCGTTAGTTCACAAACCGCAATCGCCCTGATCGGATCGGCGACCTCAGAGCATACCTCAGGACTGCTTGGCCCCGACCCGCAACTCTCACCACAGCAGCTTCAGTCCGAACTGAACTTGCCGCGAAGTTGTGGAGGTTGAGGTGATCACGCCCGCCGTGGGCGACGGTCCCCCGGTCGCCGCTGCATAAACCACGGGATTCGGCGTGTTGAAGTTTGTGTGATTCAGGAGGTTGAAAAACTCTGTGCGGAACTGCACGGTCACGCGTTCCCTAAGAGAAATGCTTTTTGCCAGTGCTAGATCAGTTTCAAAGAGTCGTGGCCCTCGCAGAATGTTGCGGCCGGCGTTGCCGTAAGTGCCGTTGAGCGGCTGAAGGAACGCGCTTGGATCGAAATATCGATTGGGTCCGCCCAGAACTACCGGGCCACTAAAATTGGGATTCAGCGAAGGCCGCACCGGATTGCGCGTGTCGCCGTCGTTCGACGGGTTGTAGGACAACTGCGGCGTGAACGGCAATCCCGATTGCAGCGTTTGTATCCCGCTGACCTGCCAGCCGCCGATCAGTCGATTCAACCACTGCGTTTTGCCTTTCCCAAACGGAAGGTCATAGGTCGCATTGAGCACCGCCGCGTGCCGGACATCAAACGAAGCGCGGCCATAGTCCGCTTTGGGATTTAGTGGGTTCGCTACGAATGCTGGAGAGTTCGTTGCCACGCTGGTGTTCATGTTGTCGCCGTCATCGAGCGCTTTCGAAAAAGTATAGGTTCCGCGAAACTGCAATGCACGGCTCATGCGGCGGCTTACATCCACTTCGAGGCCATGGTATGAGCTGATGCCCTGCGAAAACCAGTGTGTCGTGTTCCAAACAGCCGGGTTTTGGAGCGGCGCGTTCGCTGGATAATAGAGCGTCCCGGCAGGATAGCCTGTCGGACACGGAGACGCAGGGCAAACCGTCGCAGTCGGAAGATTTCTATCGGTGGACAGCAGTCCGTGATACCCATGCGAACCGACGTAGCCGAGGCTTAGGGAAGTGTTCGGAGAAATTTCCTGCTCGATTTTGAGCGACCAGGACTCCACGGTCGGTGTACGCAAGTCCGGTTGTACGCCGCTCGGAATCACCTTAGCTCCCGCATAGATTCCATCGGGCGCGATGCTTGAGAATGGAAGATTCTTTACGGCAAAAACAGAATTGAACGGGCCGTTTTGATCGAGACGGTAACTCAAATTGTCGAGCAGCGCGTAATACATGCCAAATCCTGCACGAAGTACGGTCTTCTTAGACTTAAGAGGCGACCAGGCAAAGCCGACACGCGGAGCCGGCAGGAACTTCGCGTGATTTTCAGTGAGTATGGAATCTCCAACGACGGGCTCGGTGAGGATCACGCCGTTCGCATCAAACCGGTAATTCGAAGCGCGACCGCGAGCCTCATTCCAACCGTTGGTGAATTCGCCGCGAAACCCGACACGCAATTCGAATGAAGGCTTCAGCCGAATCGTATCTTCTAGGTACAACGCCCCTTCCAGCGAGCGCCACGACAATGGCGTGTAAGTCGGAGCATACGTGTAGGTACTTACCTTGCCCTGCAGAAACGTCTGCAAACTCGTGAACGAAATCTGGCCGTATTGGTCTTGTATCAAACTGTCGTTGGACTGGAGATGCTGAAACCACGCACCGAAATTGAGAAGGTGGATGCCACGGGTGAGCGTAGCCTGATCGCTCATGGTGAAAAGGTTACGGACCGCGCGCAAGTTGCTTCCGGCGTTCGTGCCGCCGTTTGTGATTTGCGACGCGCCGTTCAGTGTTGTGCCGCCGCCCACGACGATCGCTCCAACCGGTTGTCCTTCATGGATCCAGCCCGGCAAGTCCACGGTGGTCCCCGTATTGAAATAGAACGCTCCCCGCGAAAAACCAAACGTCGCCTTATTGAGCAGGCTGGGAGAAAAAATGTGAGTTTCACTCAGACTCACCACTTGTTCCCGCAGAAAAATATCAGCCATGGTAAAGGGATTGTTCGCCGGAGAATGCGCTTCGCTGTCGTCTGCCGTGTAAACACCAGCGAATGAATCATGGCCTGAAAAGACCTGATCGAATCGCACGGTCCCAAAATCTTCGCGAATTCCTTGCACAGGGTTGGTGAACGCCTCGGCAATTCCACTCGGGGCTCCGGTGGAGGTCAGCAATTCTCGCCCGTTCGCTATGGGCCACAGCGCCAAGAGCGGCTGAACACTCGGATCGGCACTCGCCCGTGAGGCGTCATCCGGTACCAGCGAGAGATTGCTCAGCCCCAAATTCTGGCGAAAGCCCTCGTAGTTCCCAAACAGAAAGCTCTTGTCCTTGCGCAGCGGCCCGCCCAGCGAGGCGCCAAACACGTTGCGCTGGAAGTCCGGGATATCGCCATGATCGAAGAAGTTTCGCGCATCCAACGCGCTGTTCCGCAAAAATTCGTAAACCGCTCCATGCAGCTGATTGCCGCCCGAAGCCGTCACGATGCTTACCTGCGCGCCGGGACGTTTTCCGTATCCGGCGCCGTAGGTGTCCTTCACCACCGCAAATTCCCGCACGGCGTCTACACCCAAAAGCTGCCCACTCGCGCCTCCAGGTGTGTTGTTGATTTCCGAGGCGCTCGTAAATTCCACGCCGTTCAGAAGGAATAGATTTTCCTGCGGCCGACGACCGGAAGCCGCAAACATGTTTCCGACAACTGAGTTCGAAGTCCCGATGCCGCCAGCGCGTTGCGACGTATAATTTACGACGCCTGGATTCAATGTGAGCAACTGGTCGTAGCTCCGGCCATTCAGCGGAAGATCCTTGATTTGCCGTTCCCCGACCAGTCCAGAAATATCTTCCGTCGAGACCACAACAACACCCGCATTCGCCGGCACTTCGATGGTCTGATGGACGTCGCCTACTTGAAGCGTGAGGGAAACTTCTTCCCTTTGCCCGACAACGAGAGTCACACCGGTTCTCGAATTGACCCGGAAACCCGTTTTGGACACAACGACTTCGTACCTGCCGACCGCCAGTGACGACGCATTGAATCTTCCCTCTTCGTCCGTCACAACGACCCGCTCCACGCCAGTTTCAGCGTTCTTAATACTCACCGCGGCGCCGGGAATCGCCGCGCCTGTCGAATCATTCACCGAGCCCCACAGGGAGGCCTCCGACTGTGCCCACGCCATCGGCGAGATCAGAACGTACAGCGCAGCTGTTAAAACCAAAAGCAGAAGAGCCATTCGCCGCTTTGAAGCTTCGCCATCAAAAGAAACCATTTCACCCTCCATGAATCTCGTGTGTGCTTCGTGTCCCCTGTGGGGGCACTAGAGTTGTAGGTAGCAGCCGTCGGAAAACGAAACAGAAGGGATCAACGACAACAACAGAAGTGAGAAGCGGGAAAAACTGGCAGGGCGATCTCTCGAAAACACACGCCTGGAGCCACCAACCAAAGAATTTCGTGTTTGCGTAAGAGAGACAAAATCATGGCCGCAACGCTCCGTGACCTGCCGTCGCAATTCGAGCTGTATGAGCGGACGGCTTCGCGACAAGCGAGCGAGTTCCGGACCACACCAATTGCAGCCCGGCGCAAATCGCAATTGCGGCAATCACCGCCTTGAGCTTTTGTGCGGGAACTCTCCGCGCCAGCAAACAACCGACAACGACTCCCGGCACGCCGCCGGCCAGAAGTTGCAAAAGAATGGAGGTGCTGATCGAACCCAAAGTCCAATGCACGGCGCTTCCAATGATCGCCAGTACCAGCCCGAACAGAATGTCCGTGCCAACGACTTGCGCCGGAGCCATCTCCGAATAATTCAACAGGAGAACGGTCCCGAGAGCGCCCGCGCCCGCAGAAGAAAATCCCGATTCAACGCCGATCGGAAAGGCAAGCCACGGGAGCCATCGTGTGTTCTTCACCGCAAAGCGGCGATTTTGCACGCGCGGAACAAATGTCACGCATGAGGAAACCGCAAGCAACACGCCGAGAAGGATGGTCACGACCGGACCGTTGCCGCTTTTAGCGAGCGAACGCAACACAATCATTCCCAGCAAGAGGCCCGGTACGGCGCCTGCAAGCAACAGCCGAAAATAACGCGAATGCACGTGGCGGCCTGCAAGATAAAACGGCGCCGCGATCAGGCGCAGCACTCCGGCAAACACAAAAGCCGTGCCCACTGCTTCGCCCGCCGGAAGGCCGACGATCAGCAGAAGTGCAGGCACTGTGAAGCTTCCACCGCCGATTCCAGTGAGCCCCACCGCAAGCGCAATCGCAAAACCCAGGAGAAGATGGATCATTGCGCCCGCTCCGAAAAAGTGTGGATTCCGCACTCGAGCTTTTTGCCGCCCCACCTTCCGGAACGCGGATTGCTTGGATCGTCGGGCAGCGCAGTACAGGGCTGGCAACCGATGCTCGCGTAGCCGAGATCGTATTGCGGGAGATAACTCAGGCGATTGGCCCCTGTGTATTCCCACACTTTCGCCCATGTCCAGTCGGCCAGCGGGCTGGTCTTTAATACTGACTTCCCCGAAGGCAGGCGATGATGCTCGGTCTTTCCTAAATTCTTGCGCGTCGGAGATTGCTCTCTTCGCAAGCCCGTGAACCAAATTTCAAATGGCTCCAGCGCCTGCATCAGCGGTTCGACTTTTCGCAGCTGGCAGCACTTGGTCGGATCTTCGCGATACAAAATGCCGAACTCCGACTCCTGTTCCGTCACCGTTTTCTTCGGCATGACGTTGACAAGGTTCAGATTCCAATCACGCACAATCTGGTCCCGGAATTCATACGTCTCCGCGAAGTGATAGCCGGTGTCAAGGAACAGAACGGGAATCTCGGGAAGGCGCTTGCGCAGCAAATGAAGGACGATCATGTCCTCAGCCTGAAAGCTGCACGTCAAACAGGCGAGCGACCGCTGCGGTCCGTTGAGAACGAAATCCAGGACCTCTTCTGCGTTGCGCGTCTCGATGTCTCCTAGATCCCTTAGTTCGGGCATTTTCAGTCCACCACTCCTTGTTTCCTGGAAAAATCAGTTTCAAGACGGAGCGTCTCAGCGAACGCGAGCGCTGGCCGCAAAAATTCGCGATCGGTAGCTGATGACGTGGTCGCGGAAAGATCGAAAAACAATTTTCCCGCAGTGGATTCGAGAGTGGCTCGCTCTTGCTCAGAAATTCGCTCGCCCGCATACACAATCACGATTCCGGCGGACCAAAGCGCCGAGAGAAGAGCGGGAAGAGCGGAAAGAGGCGCGTCCTTCTGGTGAACGAGAAGCGTTTCGAACCCTCTTTCGAACAGATTTCTTTCCAAAAGTTCTGCGCGTGTGGGACTTCCGTTGACGGAAAAGATCGCCCCACGATACCCGCGGCGCTTTCGTCGTTCTTGCCTGGTGACGCGATCCGTTCGTTTCGCCGCAATTTCCAAAGGCTGCCGGGGATGCAGTCCCTCGTCATTATTCAGCTCTTCCCGAATCATCGCCGCACCGACTGTGGCGTTCGAGATAGGATCGATCAAGATGAAACTGCCCGTTATGCGATTGCGTTCATAAAGGTCAAAAAACAATGGACTGCTCGTCTTGAATTCGACGGATGCGATCTCGTTTACTTCAACTTGGTCCGCGCGATGACGGGCGAAATCGTTGATGTTGACTCGAAAACGAATCCCCGTGGCCTTGGCCCTGACCTGAAGCCCCATGTGCTTCACGATATAGGTACGATTCAGCTGAAGCGGCTGCGCGTGCAGCCACACGACCATCGCCGCAAAGCGGCTCGAAACATGAGGAAGGGCGCCTGGCGAAACCAGCATTTCTCCCCGGCTGAGGTCGATTTCATCCTCCAGCTTCAACACTACGGACTGCGAAGTTATGGCCTCCTCGAGGCCGCCGCCGTAACTAACGATCGACTGCACCTTCGTGTGCTGCCGCGAAGGAAGCGCCAGAACTGCATCGCCAGGGCGGATGACGCCGCTCGCAACCCGCCCTGCCAGCCCCCGAAAACTTGCATCGGGGCGGATCACATACTGAATCGGAAAACGCAGGTCGTCGGACTTCTGCGCCGGGCGGATTTCCACCGTCTCCAGGTGCTCCATCAGCGTCACTCCGGAGTACCACCGCATGTTTTCGCTGCGCGCGACCACGTTGTCGCCTTCGAGCGCGCTGATCGGTATGCAATTCACGAACGGGATTTCAAGAGACCGCGCCAGCTCCGAAAAATCAGCTTCCAGCTTCAGGAACGCGTCTTGGCGATAGTCCACAAGATCCATTTTGTTGATAGCGGCAACGACATTAGGAATCCCCAATAGCGCAGCGATGTACGCGTGACGCCGGGTCTGCGCCAGCAAGCCTTTTGTGGCGTCCACCAAAATCACCGCAAGATCAGCCGTGGAAGCCCCCGTAGCCATGTTGCGTGTGTACTGCTCATGGCCCGGAGTATCCGCGATGATGAACTTCCTGCGCGGCGTGCTGAAATAGCGATACGCAACGTCAATCGTGATTCCCTGTTCGCGCTCGGCGCGCAGGCCATCCGTCAGCAACGAAAAGTCAATCGCCCTGCCCGAACGGTTGATTCGACTCTTCTTCACCGAGGCGAGCTGATCTTCATAGACAGCCTTCGAGTCGTGCAGCAGTCTTCCAATCAGCGTGGATTTTCCGTCGTCCACGCTTCCGGCGGTCGTAAAGCGCAGGAGATCCTTCTTCAGGTCACACTCGAGAAAACTCTCGAAGTCCTCGCGCCGCTCGAATTCCGCCGCCGACAGCATCAGAAGTAGCCTTCCCGCTTCTTGATCTCCATGGAGCCTTCCTCGTCGTGATCGATCGCTCGGTTTTCGCGCTCCGAGCGGCGAAACGAAATCATCTCCTCAATAATCCTCGGAACCGTGTCCGCCTCCGATCGGATCGCGCCCGTGCATGGCACACAGCCCAGCGACCTCATCCTGCAACTCACGAATTTCGTCTTTTCGCCAGGAAGCAGCTGATCCTGCGAGTAGATCAATACGATGGAACCGTTCCTCTCGACCACTTCGCGTTCCCGCGCGTAGTACAGAGGCACAATCGGAATTTTTTCCACGTGGATGTAAAGCCAAACGTCGAGCTCCGTCCAATTCGACAGAGGAAACACGCGGATGCTCTCTGACTTGCTGATTCGCGAATTGAGGATGTTCCACAACTCGGGCCGCTGGTTTTTCGGATCCCACTGGCCATGCGAATCTCGAATGGAATAAATACGTTCCTTTGCGCGGGATTTCTCCTCGTCACGGCGAGCGCCGCCAAACGCCGCGTTAAAATCGCCGGCCGCGAGCGCATCCAGCAAGGCCTTGGTCTTCAGCAGGCCGCAGCATTTTTGCGTTCCGAGCGAGAAAGGGTTCGCTCCCTGCTCCAGGGCTTCGTGGTTTTGGTGCACGATCAATTCAGCGCCCACTTCTTTCACGTACGAATCGCGAAACTCAATCATTTCGGGGAACTTATAGCTCGTGTCGATGTGCAGCAAAGGAAACGGAATCTTGCCTGGGTAGAAGGCTTTCTGAGCGAGGCGCAGCATGGCCGATGAATCTTTGCCGATGGAATACAGCATCACTGGATCAGAAAACTCCGCGACCACCTCTCGCAGGATGTGGATGCTCTCCGCCTCCAACGCTTGCAGGTGATTGAGTTGTCCCGTGCTCTCTATCCGCCCGCGCACGGCCGGTTTTTCTGTCAGCTCGGAAATGGCCTCGATCATGGATCGCCTTCAGCTACTCTCGAGATTTGTCGCCAAAAAACAAAAATCCCACCAACCAGTTCTCCTGGCGGTGGGCTTCACTGCTCCTAGGCTAGTGCTGGATTCCTAGATTATGAGCCTCCCGACGCCAGAAGACACTTGTGCGCAACACATACAACAACAGGTGTGCACAGCATTCTTCTGGTTGAGGCTCGACGACATGCTTATCACTCTAGCAAGGAACTGGTCCCGCCGGCAACCCGTAATTTTCCGGGAGTCCCGCGAAACACGCCAACAACATGAACACAGGCGCCTTGGAGATTCGCAGGAGACCCAATGGGCCTTTCGTTGAAAAAACTCGCTGCCAATCGCGCTGATAGGATCAGTCGCAGGAACCTATCCACTCTCTAGAGTGCTTTGCCGTCTAACTGATGATACCAAGGGCCAGAACCTTGCGGTGGCGTTAGAGGCGAAGAACATGCATTCTTGCCTGTTGAGCCACAATAAGACTTGTATATTTTGATACAATAGCTCATTATTGCACAGAAACATGCAAGCCAAGGATCCCATTCGCGGGGTGCTCGTTGCCGATGTGGTCGAATCTCGCTCTTACTCCCATCTTCGATCTTCTCTCAATGAGAAACTGCGGATTGCCAGCGTTGCGCAAACGGCCGACAAACTCATTCGAATGCCGTACGCGGTCACTGCTGGAGATGAATTTCAGACCATAGCAGCTCGCGTAGATTCTATTCCCAGGTTGATCCTAGACCTCAGGAGGCGCCTTCAGCCCCTTCGGATACGGATCGGAATTGGAATCGGAGCGATCCAGGGTCCCATACGGCCTCCCGTAAATCGCATCGCCGGTCAAGCTTTCGAATACGCGCGAGCGGCCATCAGCGCAATTAAGAAAACAAGGAAATATCCAACGTTGACTGCCTTTCGTTCACACAACTCCGATTTCGACGAGCTCGCCAATCTGGTTTACGGTCTTCATGACACGCTTCTGCGCCAAATTACCGAGAAACAGTGGGAGACGATTGCGATATATCTGATTAAGAACCGTGTAGACTACACTGCACGGGCTCTATCCGTTGATATTTCTACCGCTTCAAGAAATCTCAAGCGAGGTCACTTCTGGCAGATTGAACAGACAGCGTCGGTGATGGAAAGTGTCATCCGGCGCTCTTTCCAATGATTGCACGATTGCGTACAATTTAAGGTTATTGCACGAAATGATACATCCGATCTACAACCTCTTTCTGGCAATCTACTTGGCCCATCTCCTCACCGACTTCGTTTTTCAGACTACTCGGCTCGTCACTAAAAAGCACCGGGGCGAGTGGCTCGGTTACCTCATTCATGGCGTTACGCACTACGTTGCAATTCTCGCGACCGTTGCGATCGCAGATCCGCATCGACTCCCGACCTTATCCTTTCAGTTGATCGCCGTTTCCCTGTCAATCGTTCATCTACTCGTGGACTGGGGCAAGGTTTCCCTGACCCGGGCCCATCTCCTGCCCGATCATGCCCTCGCCTTCGTACTCGATCAAATAATCCATCTCCTCACTGTCTTCGGCGCCGTCTTTCTCCTCGTTCACCCATCGCTCCAAACATTTGTGCTCTGGGTAGCTCGAATTCGCTCGTTCCAGGAAAAAATTCTGGTCGTATTGGTCGTCTATATCCTGGTTATCTTTGGCGGCGGCTATCTTATTCGCGAGCTTATCAGGCCCCTTTGGAGGGAAGAGCCCGGTCAAAAGACGAAGGAACACGAGGAAGTGATTAACGCCGGCCTGTATATTGGATGGCTTGAACGATTTCTCGTACTGACGGCATTGTTCCTACAATCCCCCGCGACCGTCGGCTTCATTCTTGCGGCGAAATCGATTGCCCGCTATCCGGAACTAAAGTCAGTCCGCTTCGCCGAGTATTTTCTGATTGGGACACTTCTCAGTCTGACGATTGCCATCAGCGGAGCCATAGTTTTGCTAAAGGCACTCTATGGAACCGTTGCACTCGGGAAATAGGCACTACCGCCGCTTTCTTTCGCTTAGTACCCGCTATCTGCCGCGGTAATACCCCTGCGGCTAGCGACGCCAGGACTTCCGGTGACGCCAAGCTTGGGTACGGCAGGGCAGTTTGCAGCCCATCAGTCTTCGTCCGGGTTTGGAACAAGCGAATCGAGAACAAGCGCGTCGAGGTCGTAACAAGCCTTGATGAACTGGCGAAGCGTTCGCCGGGTAGCGCCGAACAAATTGAATTCCTGAAGTGACAGACCGTTTTCCGAGCTCGCACGACGGAAGTCCTCGAAGTTTTTGGACAACCCATCAACAATCTGGCGGTCGACCGGATCGTCGATCCGCGAGCGAACTTGAATATCGCTGGCATTGAAGCGGATCTGCCAAACATGTGGCGGAGAAATGACCACGTCGCCCCCGATGAATTCACTCCAATGCATGTGGTTGCGAAAAGCGGCAGAAAGAAGCCGGACTCGATAACCGCGCTCGCGGAAGAGTTGGTATGTCTTCTTGAAGACCGCTACGCCTGCCCATTCAAGATATCCGGGATCGATGGTGATGTTCTGCCTCTCGGCGACCACCTTCAGCCAGTCGTCGAGTCGGCCAACCATGATCGTGCACACTGGACCCATGGTCGCGATATCTTTTCCTTCGCGTTCGCGGCGCTTTAGCCCACGTTCAATTGCTTCGGCAACCGCGACGCACTGCGGCAAGGTGAAGCACACCGTTGCGTTAATGCTGACTCCCTGATACGTGGCCTGCTCCATCGCCGGAATTCCATCGGTCGTGGCGGGTATTTTCACGATCATGTTGGGGGCAAGCTGATCGAAATCAAGGGCCTGGTCCAGTATGGCTTGGGCGTTCCGATAAAGCCGCGGGTCGGTCTGAATGGAAAGTCTGCCGTTTCGGCCGCGATGCTTCTCAAACGCCGGCATCAAAAGGCGAGCACCCTCTGCCGAAATCTCACGTACCAACTGCCACGCAATCTGGTCTTCCGTCGCGGTCGAAGATTTATCGACCAGGTCGCGGATCCTGTCTTTCCAAACAGCGATCCCCTTTTTTACAATTCCGTAAACGATAACCGGATTGCAGGTGCCTCCAACTGCTCCATGTTCCAGGGCATAAGACAATTCTTGAATGGAGGCCGAATCATTCCACAAGCACGTTGAAGTTGTCTCTGTCATTTCGTGCAGCGGGCTTTTGTACTTCATCGGAGTCGTTGCGGTGGTCACGGACCCTCCCATCCACTAGAAGTCGAGCGTCGCTCCTCGGGCTGACGTAGCGCCGCTCTGCCGTCGGGAGTCCCAAGCAAGCCTCTAGTTTCTTAGCGCTTTGCCGGCAGGAGTTCAAATTCGACAGATCCCCCCTCGGCTGCTTCCCTGCGCTCGGAAATCCTGCCCCACCCCCGGGCTCCCGCATGACGGATATGGCAAAGGTCAGCCGGGGCTTGCGCGCCCTCCGTGCTAGGAGCGTGAGAATCACCCTCCGCAGCCGTCTTTCGTCCGCACCCTGGTGTGCCGGCAAACTTTTGACCTGTCTCTTATACACATCTCCGAGCCCACGAGACCGAACGCACCATCGCGTATGCCG
>JBKOXA010000077.1:0-53441 GCA_046724685.1 Acidobacteriota bacterium
CATGCATACTCTCCCAGCCCGGAACGAGAGAATGCAGCGTGGTGCCCAGGTACGTGCCCGCAACGACGACCGGAAATCCCGCAGTGCGTCCCGGGGCTTGTATTGGTCGGATCCGTTCAACATTCGCGACAAAATAGAGAAATGGGGCTTCAAGAGTCGAACGATTTCCCAGATCGTGAACAACTTTGCTGACCGCCTCGACGGAGAGGGAGCCGGAGTCCGGCTCCGACGAAGAAGGCTCGCGAGGCGCAATAATCATGTTGGCGCCAAATCTGCGAAATTCCGTGGTGAGGCGGCGCTTCGCGTCTACCTGAAGATTTAGCAGCGCGGCGGTGACAGCGGAGCCGGCCCCCAGAGCGAGAAGAATCACCATGAGGCGACCGCGATTCGCAAACAGCGAACGGCGGATGACGCGCCAGAACATGCTGCGATTGACGGAGCGGCGGGTATCCATCATTCGCCTCGCAGGATGGGAGCCGGGTCGTAGTTGGCCGCGCGGCGCAACGGAAGCGCGCTGCCGAGCAACGTAACGCCTGCTGCGAGCACAAGAATTACGCCGAGTACGAGCAGCGATGGCGCGGGCGGTACGCCGAAAATTTTCGTCCCAAGGAAACGCGCGAGCAGCAGCCCGAGCGCGTATCCGATCGAGCCTCCGACAAACGCGAGAAGCAGTTGTTCTGCGGCGAGTAACCAGCCGACGGTGCCAGAACCCGCGCCAAGCGCTTTCATCAAGCCAATTTCGCTGCGGCGCTCGATGACCGAGGCGGCGGAAGACGCGCCAACCGCAAGCGCCGCGGCAAGCAGGGAGGCAAACGTAACCAACCACAGCAGGGTGCGGACGCGCGTAAGTATTTTCCCTTCCCCATCCGCAACGCGGCGAATCACGCGCACATCAGAACCGTGCAGAACCTGCTTCATCGAATAGGCAATCGAAGAAACGTACGGTGAGCACGACCATCGTTCCAACTCATCCGGATTCATCGTCTTCGGATCCCGCCGCGCGAAATCATCTTCAGGCTTGGTCAGAACCGAAATATACAGCTTGCGGTACTGGCCTGGCTTGTTCGCCAGTTGCTGCGCGACCTGAAGAGGGACAACAATCGCATCATCCTCGGGACCTCCGGACGAAAGAACGCCCGTTATCTTACAAGCGGGCCCGTTCCGGCCGTATGCGCGAAAGTTTACGGTGTCGCCGACCTTCATTCTGCTTCTTGTCGCGAAGTTCACACCAATTACGCATTCGCTCGCATCATCCTTGAACCAACTTCCTTCCGAGCGCCACCACGGATTGGTTTTTGCAACGCCAGTCTGAAAAACCCCGCCATCGGCGAGCAGCACAGAGTGATTCGCCCACGTTCCAATGACATTGACATAATCCAAAACAGCGGGGGTCGACGAATTCCTAGAAGCAGATGACCAGGCTTGAGCGCGGACTTCGAGGATCGGCGCAAACGCCATGATGTTGTTGTGCCAGAAGACAGTCTTGATTTTTGGCAGGTCGGATTCGGGAAGATAAGCTCCAGAGTTAACCGGGCGGTAGTCCACACCGCCGATTTCAAGTGGCAGCGAATCGGACTCGGAAGTGACAACAAGATTCGCACCGAGCGACCTGAATTCCTGCGAGAGGCGGTCGCCGACATCGAGCGAAACGCTCAGTGCCGCAGTCGCAACAGCCATTCCAAGCGTTAACGCCGCGGCGGTCAGAAGTTTGCGCCGCGGGCGGCGCGTGAAGTTATCAGCAATGAGGCGGAAAAACATTTAATTACCAGCGATTCTCGACTGACCAGCCGGGATCTTTGGCAGTAGAGGCTCCGACGCCGCTTTGCCGTTGCTTTGGCTAAGACAATTGCGTGCATTGCCGAGTCTCCCGCTGGCCGTCATTTGGGGACTTCGCTCCAGGAGTTGGCGATGGCGCTCACGTTGACGACAATGTCCGCTCCCTCCACGCGGAACGGAACGCCAACCGGATTGCAGCCGCCAGCCTCACCAATGGTCGGCACGTAAATCGCGGACCCGCAATGACGGCACACCACATTTTGTCCGTCCTGGCGGTACCCTTCCGCGCCGCAAATCCGGCACGCATCCAGCGCCACGCCCCACCCCTGCGGTTTCTTGATGATCAGGAAGCGAAAAGACTGATCCCCCGTCGTCACGTTAGGGACGCGTACGGTAAAAAGATGAAGATTCCCGTCCTGCACTTCGCTGAGCGGCACGCGCAATTCATCGTTCCCGGGCTCGGAAGCAGCCACCGCGCGAGCCGACGGCGGCGCAGAGTTGGCTCGCGCATAAATAAAATCCGCGGTGAGCACAAGAATCACAGCGAGGCAAGCGGAGGCGGCCGCAATCATCCAGTTGCGCTGGCGGCGTTGCTGCGCAGAAAGCAACCGTTGCTCCGCCTCCGTGGCTGCCGCGACGATTCTCGAGTGAGAAACGGTGAGCCATTCGCGGAAAATCAACAGAATGGCCGCGCCAAAAATAAACACGAAGAAGAAAATTTCGTTGCGGACGATCGGCCCAATCAGCGCCATTTCGTGTTTGCTGGAGGGCAGCCAGCGCGCCTCGCTGAGCTCGTGCAGTCCGGTCAGGGCAAGCTGCGCAGCAACCAGCCACAATATGATTGTGGTGGCTGCAAAAAAGCGCTGCAGCGGAATTCTGAGCGTGCCTTTGAAAAAGAAAAGTCCCACGGCAATTGCAGCCAGCAGTCCAGCAATCGTTCCGATCCAGGTCTGAATGCCTTCACTTGAAAGTTCCACTGCGCGGAGAATCAGCGCAAGTTCCACGCCTTCGCGCACCACCATCAAAAACACGAAAAGAAAAATGCCCCACCCGGCGGCAGAGCCCGCACGCCCCGCGTAATTCTCGATTTTTTGCTCGATATCTTTTCGCAGATGCCGCGCAACGCGGTTCATCCAAATGATCATCGTAATGACGAAGCCGGCCGCCAACAGCAGGAGCAGGCCTTCGAAACCGTCCTGGTCGATACGATAGCGTTCAAGGGCGATGGCTATCGCGAGGCTGAGCGCGCCGGCCATTAGAACGCCGGACCAGACAAACCGCGCAAAGTGCTCGCGGCCGGTGCGGGAAAGGTAAACGAGTATGATGCCCACGACCAGAGCGGCTTCAACGCCTTCTCGGAGAGCGATAAGAAAAGCAGAGAGCAAAGGAAATCCCGTGCAAGTCTCTAGTTGTAAATGAGTTGCAACTACGCCTTCCAGTTTACCGCCAGGGAAGCGTGAGGTCAATCGGACTAATCTAGTCCTATTTCTTCAGGATAGAATACACGAGTCTTATGAGCATTGCCGCTTCACAAGGAACGCAGCGCAGTTTGCCGCGCCAGCTGGCTAGAGGGGCGCTGGCGGCATCGGCGCTGTTCTTACTGTGTGCCTCCCTCGACGCTCGAGGCCAATCCGAAGGCAAGCAGGCGAAGGAAGACGTCAAGCAGGCGGAGAAATTCGCTGAGCGAGGCGACAAGGCTGCCAGCGCAGGCAATCTGAACGAGGCGCTAGGGGAATACCAGCGGGCGGTGAAGACCGCGCCTGGAGATACCGGAATCGCGAGAAGAGCCGCCGCGGTCCGGGCACAAGTGGTGCAAGGACTGGTGGATCGCGCCGAAAGCGCGGCGCTGGATGGCAACGTCCGCGGGGCGACCGACTTGATGTACGAGGCGCTGCGAATCGATCCGGGAAATGCCATCGTGGCGGAGCGGCTGGCGCAGATGAAGCAGATGCCGAAGGAATATCTGCCCCCGGGAGATAAGGAAGATTTCGCGCTCCGAGGACCAGCTGTGGTAAAGCCGCAGGCGGGGAAAAAATCCGTGAATGTGCGGGGAGATTCCAAGAGCGCCTACGAGCAGGTGGCCGGGATGTTTGGAATCACGGTGGCGTTTGATCCGGACCTCGCCGCTCGGAATATCAAGCTGCGCGTGGACAACGTGGACTTTCATACGGCGATGCGGCTGCTGGGCGCAGAGTCACACACCTTTTACCGGGTCGTGAATTCACGGCTGATTTTCGTGGCGGAAGACACCATCACGAAGCGCAAAGAATATGCCGAAGAGGTTGAGCAGACCTTCCGGCTGGAGAACGCCGTCGCTCCCGAGGACATGACGGAGATGGTGCGCGTGATTCGTGAAATTACAAACTCGACGCGCATCTCGATGGATACAAAAAGTCGCAGCCTGACCCTGCGCGAATCGGCGGACAAGGTAGCTCTAGCGGGCGAACTGATCAAGGAACTCGAACAATCGCGCCGGGACGTGATGCTGGATATCGAGTTGCTCGAAGTGAACCGGAACAAAGCAAGGACGCTCGGCATAGCCCCGCCTTCCAGCGTACAGGCGATTTCCTTGAACTCGAGCGAGGTCGCGCTATTAGCGCAAGCAACGAATTTGACGAATCTCCTGACGCTGGTCTCTCAGATTTTCTCAGCGCGAGGAATTACGGCGAGCCCAACGGAAGTTTTGCCGGTGGGTGGAGGAAAAAGCACCTACCTGCTGACCATGCCGGGGGTCTCCGCAACATTCTCGGACGCGTTGTCGCTGGTGAGAAGCGGGCGGGAAATTCTGATGCGCGCGCAGGAGGGGAAGCCGGCTACGTTTTTCGTGGGGCAACGGTACCCCGTCACATTGTCGCTGCTTTCGACGAGCCTCGGCGGTACGACAGTCGGGGGCACGGTAACTTCCACCACGTTCGCGCGAACGGATTTTGCGGTGGGGCGGAATCCGACGGCGGTGGTGGCTCAGGATTTCAATAACGATGCCAAGCCGGACCTGGCGGTAGCGAACAAAGACGACAGCTCTATTTCCATTTTGCTGAACAACGACAACGGAAATTTCAGCGCGGCAACCGGTTCGCCTATTGTGTTGGGCACAAATGAACAAGCGCCTTCCGCGATCGCTTCCGGAATTTTCCGCATAACGGACGCGACGCACCTGGTACAGCCGGCTGACCTGGTGATCGCTAACAGCGGATCGAACACAGTGAGCGTGCTGCTGGGAAGCGAGGACTTTGACGGGACATTCGCGGGCGCTGCGGGGTCGCCGTTTACCGTCGGGGCGCAACCCAGCGGAGTGGCGATTGCGGATTTCAACGGAGATGGATTTTTGGACTTCGCGGTGACGAACAAGGGAGATAACACGATTTCTGTTTTTCAGGGCGACGGACAGGGCGGGTTCACGCAGTTTCCGAAATCGCCGTTCGCGCTCCCGAACACGGAAGTGGGACCGATTGCGATCTTGCCCGGCACATTTGACAGCTCCGGCAAACCCGAAATCGCGGTTCTGAATTCAACCTCGCAGACGATCGGGCTGTTTCAAGCAAGTTTTGATAGCACATTCGACGGGACATTTACGGAGCTGAATGGGTCGCCGGTAGGGACGGGGGCCGACCCGGTGGCGTTTGCGGTCGGCGACCTGACCGCGGACAACTTTTCGGACCTTATCGTTGTGAACCAGTCGCTGAATGAACTGACCGTGCTGTTGAACGACGGAACGAGCGTATTCACTCCAGCGGCAGGGTCGCCATTGCCAACGGCGAACACTCCCGCAGGGGTGGCGATCGCGGACTTCACGAACGACAGCCTTGGCGACATTGCTGTCACCAACAATGGATCCAGCACGCTGGGCGTGTATGGCGGGCTGGGGTCGGGGGAGTTTTCGCAACGCATTGAGCTATCGGTGCCGGCGGGACCGCTGGCGGTGATTACGTCTGTCACAACAACGAGCGGCCTGCCGGATGCGATCCTGACGGCGAGTTCCGGCTCCGGCAACTTTGTGACCGTGTTGCTGGATCCTAAGGAATTCGCATCGGGAGCGGGATCGTTACAGACGCCCTACCCTGGTTCGGAGTATGTGGATCTAGGAGTAAAAGTAAAAGCTACACCGACGGTTCATGAGGATAACGAAGTGACGCTGCAATTGGAGTTCGAGATTCGTGCGCTTTCGGGCAGCAGCGTGAATGGTATTCCGATCATAACGAACCGTACGGTTTCGCAGACAGTGCGGCTCAAAGAGGGCGAACCTTCCTTGATTGCTGGTCTGCTGGACGAGGAAGAGACGAAATCGCTGAGCGGGATTCCGGGACTTGCGAACTTGCCGGGCGTGGGATATGCCTTCGGGCAGCGGAGCAATACGTCGGCCGACAATGAGTTATTGATTGTGGTGACGCCTCGACGCATGAGTGGGCGCATCCGGGCGGTCCGCGCCAAGTACGCGGGAATCGGAGGAGCTACGCCGACAAGCACGCCACCGCCGCCTGAAACCGAACCTTAAATATGCCCTGCCGGCCTTCTCCTAGAACCTTGCGCAGCGCAAAGCAAGAAACATCTTCCCCAATTCCGCACACTGCGGCTATCGTTGTTCATCCTGACGTATCTCATTGACACCGAAAGATTTGCGAGCGCGCTTTGCATGCCGTCGATGACGAGACCCGCGATCGTCTACACCGCTAGCGGCCGACCCGGTACGACAACGGCGCAGCTAGTGCTCGAGGGCCCAGGCAAGGCCGTCAGGTTGCTGCCCGGCGTCGATGTGGGCGGTGACCTGAAGGGATTTGAGATCGATGGCGACGACGTAGTTGTCCGGGGTGCAGGAAACGAAGGCGCGAGAGCCGTCGGGCTGGAGGAGGATTCCAGCGGCGCCGCGGCCGACGGGGATGCGTTTTGCTTCGCGGCGAGTAGCGGCGTCAAGGACGACGACATCCGGACCGGCAAGCGTGGACACCAAAACCAGCTTGCCGTCGGGAGTGAATTTGAGGCGATTGGCGCCACGAACGTTTGCAGCGAGGGTCTGCGTTACTTTTTTCTGAGCGAAATCGACGATGGAAACAGTGCCGTCCTGGGAATTGGCGACCCAGATTTCCTTGCCGTCGGGCGAGACGTCGAAACCTTCCGAGCCCTTCCCCACAGGAAGAATCGTATGACTCCAGCCGCTGGGAGGACCGGGAGGCGGACCTGATTTTTCGATGATACTGACGGTGGCGGAACCCATGTTGGTGGCGACGATTCGCTGGAGATCCCGCGTTACATAAATCATGTGGGTACGGTTTTGCCCGGTGCCGAGAACCCAATCGACCTTATTCGAAGCAGGATCATAGCTGCCGATGGCGTCCGCGGCTTCGGCGGTGAACCAGACCTTGCCTCCGGCGAAGTCGAGGCCGTGGGGGCCGCGCAAGGCACCGAGATCGATAGTGGAGAGCGGCTTCTTGGCGACAAGGTCGATGGCGGTGAGGGTGTTGAATGCGCCGCCGCCGTAGTTTGAGACGTATGCAGTCTTGCCGTCAGCGGAGGCGATGACTTCGTGCGGGTCGTTACCGACGGGGATGCGAGTGAGGACTTTGAGCGTGCCGGGATCGACGATGGCGAGGGTGTGATCGCTTTTCGAGAGTATGAGCAGGGATTCGCGAGGAGTTGATTGCGCTTGGAGGGAGGAAGTCGACAAGAGACCTCCGAGGATGAACGTCGCCAGCAATCTTGTGTTCACGGTATTGGACCTTCCTGCGTGGGTTTGTCAATACGGTCGCATTTTTTCAACGGCGACGCAAATTCCGCCAATAGGCTGGTTATGCGACGGCGTAACTGACTCGGGCTCGCCATTGGGCGAACTTCTAGATGTCGTCTGTCGATATCCGCAGGCTCTACCGCTCGGCATTTCAAAGCGAGGCCGCTTCGAGCGAAGGCAGTCGCGCTAAACATACGTTGCTTGCGGCTTCGACAGAACCAGCCATCCAGAGTACCCCTCGTTCCTCAGGGTAAGGGGTCAAAGACGACGATGGGCTGGTAGGTGCGAGGGACGACGGCTTCGGCAATGGCAATGAGCTTTTGCTGCTGGCTGAAGACGCGAAGGCGCGGCGGACGGGGCGCTCCGGAGTCGAGTTGAGCGGTGGCTCCGGGAGGCGGCTCCGCGCGACCTGCCTGGAGCTGCGAGAGCATGATGGTGAACTTGGAGCCGTGGCGGACGCGCTTTTCGACCACAGGAAGAACGGTGGTGCTCGGAAAATTCAAGAGAAGATGTTCGAGTTTGATGACGCAATCGGAAAATTTTCCGTTGCGCGCGGCCTCGGCAAGTTCTTCGAGTTTGAGCGCCTGTTCCAGAGAAAACTCCCCGACGGCGGAGCGGGTGATTTCCGTGAGATGCGCGCCCATGCCAAGTTTTTCTCCCATTTCATGCGCCAGCGAACGGATGTAGGTGCCGGAAGAGCACTCGATGACGAAGCGGGCGACGCTGCCTTCGATGCCGGTGAGGCGGTATTCGAAAACTTCAACTTCGACGGGTTTCAGCTCGACGGGCTGATTTTTGCGCGCGAGTTCGTAGGCCGGCCGGCCGTGAATCTTTTTGGCGGAAAATGCGGGCGGCATCTGGGCGAAGAGGCCGACGCGTTCGGCGGCGAATTTTTCGAGCACCGCGCGATCGAGCGAAGGAGCGGTGTCCGGGCCCCGCGCCTGTCCTTCGGAGTCGTAGGTGTCCGTGGCAAATCCGAAGCGGAAGCCGGCGATGTAGCGCTTGCGGCGGCCGGAATAAAACTGGACGAGGCGCGTGGCGCGACCGAGCAGGAGCACAAGCACGCCGGTGGCAAGCGGATCGAGTGTGCCGAGATGGCCGATCTGGCGAAATCCGGCAAGATGGCGAACCGCGTCCACGACGTCATGCGAAGTCTTACCTTGAGGCTTGTCGATGACGAGAGCGCCATCGAAGGGAGCGGGTTGTGGTTTTCTGGCCATGGCTACAAGACAGAAAATGGAAAAGAGAAAATAGAAGAGTGGCCGCTGGCGAGCACACTTCTGGCAAGCAAAGACGGCTCCGGGATATTCATTTGGAGGACGAAGTGTCCTTTTTCATTTCTTTGAGGAGCTGGTCGATACGTTCGGTGTATTCGTGCGAATTGTCGAGCGTGAAATGGAGATCGGGAACGCGTCGGAGCTGAAGGCGCTCGAGAATTTCGTGACGGATGAAGCCGGATGCGTGTTCGAGAGCCTTGATGGCGCCTCGCTGCTCTGCTTCGGTACCGCGAGCGCCGACGAAGATTCGCGCGTGGCGGCCATCGGGCGCAATGCGGACCTCGTTGACAACGATGGAGATTTCAAGGCGTGGATCTTTAAGTTCGCCGGCGAGCATGGCGTTGATTTCGTGGGCGATTTCTTCGCCGATTCTCTCGTGACGATGGTTAGCGGTTGTCATGGTACCGGTAGAATGTTTTCTACAGCATCGCGGAAAGAATCACAAGCCGCGTCGGAGGAGATTCCGAAGAGCCGTCGACCGTCAAGGAAAACCGTTCCTCACGGGTTGAAGCCCGGATGCTAGCCCGGCACGAAGGTCGGAGCTGAAACTCGGCTCGCCGGTCCTGAAACCGACTCTACAAAAAGTCGACGGAATGGTCGGTCAGGACCGGGCCGAGAATGCGCTGTGCTTCGGCCAGGACGTGCTGCAACGATTCCTCGACGTGCTGTTGGGCGTTTGAAAGCGTGACGATGCCGACGGTGGAACTTTGCCAGACGTCGTGAAAATCAAGCTCCGCGATGGCGATGTTGAACTTGCGGCGGAGGCGGTCCTTGAGGCTGCGGAGAATCTGGCGCTTGTCCTTCAAGGAGCGAGCGTCGGCGATGTGCAGTTCGAGCGTAAGCAGGCCAACGGGCATAACCCAACACAACCAAGAGCCGCGGCGAACAAGCCCAATTCGGGCAGCGGGAACCCGAACTCGCTTTGGTTCTGATCCTTCGTGTACCGCCAGAATACCGCTCGTGGCTAAGCTCTGGGCAACGTCAACCGCAAAAGTTATTTGCGGGCGCCAGAGCCGGCCTGCGCGGCGGCTTCGGCACCGGTGAGTTTCTGCACGCTAAAGGCTTCGAGAATGTCGCCGATCTTTACGTCGTTGAAATTGGCGATGCCAACGCCGCATTCGAAACCGGTGCGGACTTCGCTGGCGTCATCCTTGAAGCGTTTGAGGGAGCTCAGCTTGGATGTGTAGACGACGGCGCCATCGCGAACGACGCGAATCTGCGCGTCGCGCTTCAAAATGCCGTCGAGAACGTAGCAGCCGGCGATCGTACCCGCGCCTTTGACGCGGAACGTGTTGCGCACTTCCGCGCGGCCAAGGTAGGACTCCTTGAAAACGGGCTCGAGCAAACCCTCCATGGCCTTCTTAATCTCGTCGGAGACTTCGTAGATGATGTTGTGAGTGCGGATATCCACACCTTCCTGCTGGGCGAGGTCGGCGGCTTTGCGTTCGGGGCGAACACCGAAAGCGATAATGATGGCGCCGGAAGCAGAGGCGAGAAGAACGTCGTTTTCGCTGACGGCGCCGACGCCGGAACCGATGATCTTGAGCTTGACCTGATCGGTCGAGAGCTTGGGCAGCATTTCGCTGAGCACTTCAACCGAGCCCTGCACGTCGGCCTTGATGACGACAGGGAGTTCTTTGACTTCGCCGGACTTCAATTGCTCGTGCAATTGATCGAGAGTAATGCGTCCGCCAGCGCTGGCGCGGAGCGCGGCGTCGCGCTGCTTGGTCTGGCGGTAATCGACAATGTGGCGGGCCTTGGCTTCATCGGTGACCTGGAAATGGTCTCCGGCTTCGGGAACGCCTTGAAGCCCGAGGACTTCGACGGGTGTTGACGGCGGGGCGTCTTTTATGGAGCGGCCGCGATCGTCGAACATGGCACGAACTTTGCCAAACACAGCGCCGCAGATGAAGAAGTCACTGGCGCGGAGTGTGCCGTTCTGGATGAGGATGGTGGCGACCGGACCGCGGCCCTTGTCCACACGAGACTCGAGAACTGTGCCGCTGCCGGGCGCGTCGGGATTTGCTTTTAGCTCGCGCAAATCGGCGACAAGCAAAATAATTTCAAGCAGGCGGTCGAGACCTTTTTTCTGCTTGGCGGAAACCTCGACAAATTCCGTGTCGCCGCCCCATTCAGCAGGCATCAAGCCAAGTTCGCTAATCTGGCGCTTGACGCGTTCGGGCTGCGCTTCCGGTTTGTCGATTTTGTTCACCGCGACAACGATGGGAACGTTGGCGGCTTTGGCGTGGTCGATCGCTTCTTTCGTTTGCGGCATTACGCCGTCATCGGCGGCAACGACCAGGACGACGATGTCCGTCACTTTCGCGCCGCGCGAACGCATGCGGGTGAAGGCTTCGTGGCCGGGGGTGTCAACGAAAACGACGGCACGGTCGTTGACCTGTACTTTGTACGCGCCGATGTGTTGGGTGATGCCGCCGGCTTCGCCTGCGGCAACTTCAGCTTCGCGGATCGCATCGAGCAGGCTGGTCTTGCCGTGATCGACGTGCCCCATGACGGTGACGACGGGCGGACGCGGCTTGAGATTCTCTTTCGTTTCTTCCTTAGCGACCTCGAGCATCATTTCGTCTTCGAAGGAGACGACCGTGACGACGCCGTTAAACGCTTCAGCCAGCTGTGTTGCTGTCGGCGAATCGAGCGCCTGATTGATGCTCGCGAAAATTCCTTTGTCGAGAAGAACTTTCAGAAGATCCTTTGCGCGCACGTCGAGCTTTTCGGCAAGCTCGCGAATGGTGATGCCTTCGGTGATGTTGATGTCGCGCGGGGCGCGGGGTTCGGGCGGTACGATGACGGCAGCAGCGCGGCGATCACCTGCGCCCGGACGCTGACGCGTGGGATGAAGTTTGCGCTCGCCTTCGATTTCGCGCTTGTCAACAACCGGACGCTGACGCTGCGCCGGCCGTCGCGCGTAGAGCGGCTTGCCGGGCTCGGCCTTGGAAGGCATTCTGTCCGGGGGTGGCGCAGGAAGCATGCCGGGCCGGCCGGGTTGTCGCGGACCGGGACGCGTGCCGGTTGGCACTGCGCCCGGACGCTGTCCATAGGGCCGATTTTGCGGACCGCCGGGACCTCCAGATCCAGTCGGACGTGGAGAATAAGGACGACCTTGGCCACCTTGGCCCCCCTGCTGGGGACGCATGGGCTGTCCGGGGCGCGGGCCGCTCGGCCGGTCACCCGAGGGAAGAGGTCCACGATTGCCGGTCGGGAGCGGGCCTCGATTTCCAGCCGGGAGCGGGCCTCGGTTGCCTGTCGGTAAAGGGCGTTGCGGCTGTGTGCCGGGACGAGCCGGAGCAGCGGCTGCAGGTCTTATGGTGCCTGGTGCACCGGGCTGGCCGGGACGTGGTTGTCCTGGAGCTGGTGGCCGTTGCGCGGAGGTGCCGGAAGAAGGGGTCTGAGCAGCCGGGCGCAATGGTTGTCCATGCGGAGCGGCTGGCGGTGCGGGTCTGGGACCCGAAGGCACTTGCGTTTGCGGCGCGGCAGGAGCGGGCGGCTTCGCAGCAACAGGCGGCGCAGGGGGCTGCGCGGCGGGAGGCGTTGTTGGCGCTGGTTTCAGTGTTGGCGGGGTTGGAGCATGAACCGGCGCAGAAGGCGCCGGGGCCTGCGGCGCTACGGCAGCAGGAGGCGCTGCAGCAGCGGGCTTTGGAGCGATGGGTGCCGGAGCAGGTTGAGCTGCAGGCGGAGCCGTAACTACGGGAGCGGTGGGCGCAGCAGGCCTTTGGCGAGCGGCTCTTGCGGCCGCCTCTTTGGCCTGCCGTTCAGCCGCAGCGGCAGATTCAGCGGCAGCGTCAGCTTCCGCTTGCCCCTGAATGGTGCGGCGTACTTTTTCGGCGACGTCCACGGGGATGGAGCTGGAGTGAGTCTTTTTCTCCGTGACGCCGAAGCCGGGGAGAAGGTCGATAATGGCCTTCGCTTTGACTTCGAGCTCGCGGGCCAGTTCGTTGATTCGGACTTGATTGGCGTCGGTCATGCTTTCCGTTCGGGTCACCTGTTACTACGAATTCGTTTCGTCGAGCTTCTTTTTTTCGGAATCCTCGTCTGACTGGGCAGCCGCTTCAGACTCCGCGGCTGGTTCGGAGGCTGGTTCGGCGGCCGCTTCCGGCGGTAGCTCCGTTCTGACTTCCTGGTCAGAAGCCTGGTCAGAAACCTGGTCAGAAGAAGGTTGTGTTTCCGCCGCAGCGGATTCATCAAGCGTCGATTCGGAGGAAATCTCCGTCGCCGCTTCCTCGGCAGCGGCTTCGCCAGCTTCGGCAGAACCCTCAGCTGCAGCGGCTACGGCGCCGCCTTCGTAAAACTGATTTACCGCCTGATAGATCTTGTCGACCATTTTTTCGCCGATGCCGGGAATTTCCATCAGCTGTTCCGGCGTCATGCCTGCGAGCTGTTCGAGTGAAGTGATGCCAGCGGCCTCGATTTTCTCGATGGTCTTGGGACCGACTCCGGCAAGAGCTGTGAGGGGAGTAGTTGGCGCGGTGAGAGCCGTCATCTGCTCTTCGATTTCGCGGCGCTTTTCTTCCTCGCTCTTGATGTCGATGTCCCAGCCGATCAACTTGCTGGCCAGGCGGACGTTTTGTCCCTTTTTGCCGATGGCGAGGGAAAGCTGAGAATCTTCGACGATGACTTCGAGCTTGTGGGCTTCCGGATCGGTGATTTGAACACGCGTGACCTTTGCCGGGCTGAGCGCTTTTTGCGCGAACGCCACGGTCTCTTCGCTGTAGGGAATGATGTCGATTTTTTCGCCGCGCAGTTCGCGAATGATGGACTGAACGCGCATGCCTTTCATGCCAACGCATGCGCCCACCGGATCGACGTCCTTATCACGACTGAACACGGCGACCTTCGTGCGTTCACCCGATTCGCGAGCGGCGGCGCGGATTTGCACCGTTCCGTCGTAGATTTCCGGCACTTCCATTTCGAAGAGCCGTTGCACCAGCGCGGCATCGGCGCGTGACACGATGACTTGCGGCCCTTTGGCTGCGCGGTCCACCATACGAATCACAACGCGAAGCCGTTCGCCAATGTTGTAGGTTTCTAGCTTGGATTGCTCGCGCTTCGGCAGACGAGCTTCGGTGCGGCCCATGTCCACGATCAGGTCGGGACCTTCGGCACGCTTGACGATCACCGTGACAAGCTCGCCAACGCGGCTGTGATACTCGTTGAAAATGGTGTCGCGCTCGGCTTCGCGCACTTTTTGCAGGATGACCTGCTTGGCGGTTTGTGCGGCAATCCGGCCGAGAACGTCGGTCGGCTTGGCCGTAAGAATTTCAGTACCGACCTCGGCCGAAGGATTCTTGCGGCGGGCCTCGGCAACGCTGATTTCCCGAGTGGGGTCCGCAACCTCCTCGACGACGGTCACCACGGAGAACACGTCGACCTGGCCGGTTTCCTGGTTGAACTTTCCGCGAAGATCCTCTTCGGTTTTGTAATATTTGCGGGCCGCGACGACCATTGCGTCCTCAATCGCAGACACCACGATTTCCGGCTCGATGTGCTTTTCGCGGCTGAGCATTTCGATCTGTTGATAGAGCAGATTCGCCATAACGCGTTCTCGAACTGAGCAATTCTCCTGGTTGCCGGGTATGGACCGGCATCACTAACGGCTCGAAAGCACCGGTCGGCAGACCGGCCACTACCACTGCCAAAGGCGCCGGGCAAAAGCCCCGAACCGCCAACTTTCCACAATACCGGCGCAAGCGCGCCGGAGGAATAGTCGCGGACGCGACGGTCTTTATGTCAGGGTTGCAAACAACTTCAGAGTCTTTAAGACAGACCCTGAAACCCTGAAACCCGGACGCAGAGTGTGGACTAAAACTCGACGACGAGGTGCGCCTTGCGAATGAGGGCCAGAGGCACTTCCACCGTGCGCGGAGTCTTGCCTTTCAACTCCAGCCGGACCCTTCTTGCCCCAGGGTCTGAAAGTACAGATCCTGGAACCTGGTCATCCACAACGCCCGCGAGACGTCCCTCAAAAAACTTCATCTCGCCTACGGGTTCTTCCGTCCAAACTTTCGCCGACCGCCCGGTGAAGCGCACATAGTCAGAGAGCTTCCTCAGAGCGCGGTCCATGCCAGGAGAACTGACTTCCAGGACGTAACCTGGCCCAGGCACCAGTTCCTCAACATCGAGGATGACGCTTAGCTGCTTGCTGACCCGCTCGCAGTCCGCGTGAGAAATCTGCCCATAAGGGTCGGCGGACTCACCGCGGTTCGTTTCGCCAGCCGATTCTGGTGCCGAAGTCGGAAGACGATCAATGTAAACTCTGAGGAAGCGCTGTTTGCCGATCTTCCACTCGACGTCAACGACTTCCAGACCTTCCGAGCGAGCAACTCTTTCAGCGGCTTCGCGAATTTTTTCCAACTGCAAGCAGAGACTCCCCGGCCTAGGCCGGTCCAACGCCCACTACAACCGGCAGACACAAAAAAGTGGGCTTGCGCCCACCCCGTCGTGCGACCCGTTACAGAGCGAAACCGCAGTATATGCCCTGGGCCAGACAAAAGCAAGGCACAGGGGCTTGGCTGGCTGGCGAGAAAACAAGGCGCGCCCCATCTAGAGGGAGCGGGGGCGCGCGATAAACGGCGCCCAGCTTATGGCTTCGGCGTGGTCGCTGCCGGCGCCGGCTTGGCCGCGGCCGGCTTGGCGGGCGTGGCGGACGCCTTGGCCGGATAGGCCTGGTCGTAGAGCTTGACGATATCGGGTGTCACGTCGATCCCGTTCGACACGTAGATGGGGGCGCCTTGCGCCGAGGAATCGAAAATGGCGGTGTAGGCGTTCTCGCGTGCATAGCGATCAAGCACGTCCATCATTTTGCGGCCGATGCGGTCGATCACTTCCTGCTGAGCCGCATTCAGGTCTTCCTGGTAGTCTTCCTGCTTTCGTTGCAGTTGCTTGGTGAGCGCTTCGCCCTGGCGCTGCAAACGGCCAGCCTCTTCGGGACTCAGTTTGCCTTCATTCGCCTGGAGGCGCTGCCGAATATCGCTGATCTGCTTATTGAGATTTTCGAGCTCGGTCTGGCGCGAAGTGAATTGCCCTTGCAGTTCGGTCGAAGCCTGCTTGCCTTCCGAGGTGGCGACAATGGCCTGGCGAACATTCAATACGCCCACCTTGGCGGCGACTGCAGCCCCTGCTGCAGGGGCAGACTGCGCGCCGAGAGTTGCAACGCCGACCAGGCTCGTCGCTGCCAGCGCGGCGGAAAGGAACATCTTATTCACAGTAGTCTCCTTGTGTCAGGAAGCGCTGCGCGCTTCCCTTTTAACGCCAATCGGAATTGGCTGAAATTTGTGCTCCCCGCGCCCCAGCGGGAAATCGCGGGCCCCGTACAAACCAAAAAGTATAGCCGAGGCTAACCTTCCCAAGCAACGGCAAAGCGCATGGATAGCGGCAGGCGAAGCAGGAAAGCTCTGCCTGATGCGATGCGCCGTGAGCCGACTTGCGTTGTACCTACCCGGTCGGGGCAATTCAATGGCGCAGCGCCGGATTCGAAGCCAAGACCACCGGCGAAACCCGCCAGCGCCGGTCAGAGCGAGCCAGGGTCAACGCCGCACACGGCTACGAGTGATTCTTGCTGCCCAAGCGCGACCATGTCCTCTGGTCAATTCGGCACAGGGAAAATCAACACACGGTTGTTGGCCTGGTCCGCAAGAATCGCCAGATTTGTGAACTGATCGATGGCCACGCCGAATTGCGGCGAACCGCCGAGGCCAAACGTACTGCGCGTCTTAAAGGGATTCGACAGCGTGTCGACGATCGATGTCGTCTGGCCCGCCGAATTGACGGTCATGATGCCGCCAGTCTGCGGGTTCAGCGCCAGCGAAGTCGGGTTAATTCCGACGTGGACTGAACTCGTTGCGCCTGTGTCCGGATTAAACGTGGTGACCACGTTTCCTCCGCTGGAGGTGGCGTAGAAAAGCGTCGGCGAAATGGAAGTGTTGAAAGCGATTCCGGTGGGAGTGGCGGTTACAGACCCCACCGCGGCAGTCGTGCTTTTCGCCGGAGTCGTGGCACCGATGTCGATGGCATCGAGAATGCCGATCGGAGGCGAGCCGCTGACCAGCTGCAATGCCGTGACTACCGCCAGCCCGCGGTTATTTGTTCCGCGGTCGGGGTCGATGGCCACGGCGATTGGAGAAGTGTCCACGGCAATCGACGTGGCGGAAAGCGAGGTAGCCGCAGACGAGCCGAACAGCAAAGCAAGATTGAGTCGGGATACCGTGTTGCTGCCAGTGTTGGTGATCAAAGCGGCCCCGGTGCCTTCGTCGATGGCAACACCAGTGGGAGTGGATCCAACCGTGACCGCCGCGACTTTTTGCGTGCCTGCGACCAAGTCCAGAACTGACGCCGTACCGTCGGTGCTGTTTGCGACAACCGCAAGACCAAACCGGGGACTAGCCGCCACTCCGAGCGGACTGCCACCGGTAGCGATCGAGGACTTGATGGTGCCGAACGCGGCGCTTTGTGGATTGAGGTCTATCAAGGAAACGTTGTTGCAGCCCGTGTTGCTCACGACCGCGATGGGCGAGAACGCTTGTCCGGGCAACTGGTCCGCAATGGCGATGGAGCTCGGCTGAGGATTGCCGCCGGAACACGCGGTTTTCATGTCGACCGCCTTGATGACAAAAAAGTCAGTCGCATTCGACCGAACGCTGCTGCCATTGATTACGTCCACCGCGTAGCGGTGCGGACTGGTCAGGAACGACGCGGGAATCGTCACCTTGAGGTTGCGGCTGCTGACAAACTGCACGTTGCCGGAGGGCAGCGCGGTGCCGTCCAGCCGAACCTGCGTTGAAGAATCAAAGCCGGAACCGAAAATCTGGACGTTTTGAAGCGGTGCCGTCGACGTCAGCGTACCTTGCGGCATGTTGGCACCGGCGATTCCACCGACAAGTGCGCCTGTAACGGTGGGCACCTGAAGTTCCGTAATTTGGGCAGACTTGAGCGGCCCGAGATTCACGATCTGAATCTTGCCGGCGCCCGATTGCACCACAAACGCCTGGTTGGTTGCCGGATCGACAGCGAGGCCGCCAAAGAGGTTGAGATTGACAGGTGTTCCGTTCACGGTCACCGGAACCGTCGCGATGCCGTCGTTAGGGTTTCCCGTCGTAACAATAGCGTAGCGGCTCAGGTTGACCGGATTTGAAACCGAAAGCTGGCCTTGCTGTGGGTTGCTGGAAACCAGCAAATTCGAATAGGGCTGGAAGGCTACGGAACTAGTTCCGAGCAGTTCGGGAGCATTCGAACAAGAAGTCGAATAGATGGTGCACCCGGCATGGAAGGTGATCGACGAAATGGATTGGTCGAGCGAGTTCAGCAGGTCAATCTGTGGACCGTTGTTTCCCGTGGCGTTGGCGTCCGCAATGGCGGCGGTGCGCGTGATGGGATTGACAGCAATGCCCTGTGTGGTCTGCGAAATGCTGACCGTGATATTCGGACTGCTGAAGAATGCAAAGGCGGAATCCGAGGCGGGATCGGGGACTACCGAATCGTTCTGCGAGGAATTCAAGGCGTAGGTGAAGCTGCTGGAATTCAACACGCTCTGAATGGTGAACACACCATTGAAATTCGTACCGTTCTGCGTGCCCGGGGGAACGCCTTGAATCAAAACTGAACCTGGATTGCCGGGATTGAGGCTCAGCGTTTGGTCACTGGGGATGGTGAGGGTTACGGTGACGAGTCCCGAAGTCACGGAGATATTGGCGATGGCGAACGACGACGAACTCTTTGTGACATCGATTCCCTGAATGACGCCCGCGCCACCCGGGGTCACCAGGGCCTGATGCGCGTGCGGGATCATCGCAATCTGCGGAAACTGGCCCGTGTTGAGAGTCACCTGCGCGTGAATGCATGGCGGCGTGGCATTCGGCAGGCTGGGCAGGCATGTTTGCGCGTCCGCGCTGAGGTCCAGCAGGAATCCGACCTTAGCGGTGGTGGGAGTGGCGCTCGAGGAATAGGCGACTAACGCGTTGTTGGTGTCGGAATCGACGCCAATCGAATACGCCAGCGGCGCTGGCGTAAAAGTCGAGGGAATCAGCCCAGCCAGGGAAATCGTGAGTGGATAGGTGACCCCGGGGGCGCCCGTAGAGCCAGGCAGCGGGAAGACCACTACGCTCTGGTCCTGATAACTGACCACAGCGACGGTGTGATTCGAGTGATTGATGGAGAGTCCTGAAGGCGCATTGACGGCAACCGATGAGATCGGCGTCAATGTGCCGCCTCCAATGGCGAAAAATTGAACGAGGTTGGAGCCCGTTTCCGCGACAGCCAGGATTCCAAGGCGAGTGTCGATGTCGACGGCGCCGGGATTAGTGCCAGCGCTAACCGAGCCGACGACCGCAGGAGGAGTAGTGGAATAGTCCGGGAAAACCGCGATGTTTGTGACCGACGGATTGTTTGGCGTGGGCAGCGGGAGACTTGTGCGCGAGACAGAGAGAGGATAAAGCCCCGGCAGGGAGGAATTGTTCGGCGAAAAAATCAAATTGAGCTGCCGGGAGGCGGAAGTCGAGCCGGAATCCTGTGCGAGGCTAGTGCCGTTGAATGTAGTCACCGCCAGATTGCCTGTGGGGCCGAAATAGCCTCCATCGACAACAAGCTTCAACTCGTTTGCTGCTCCATTTAGCGGGATGCTGTCCGGAATCGATGCCACGGATGTCGGCCGGACGGGCACTACCTGGAAAGCGACCGGGCCAGGCGTAGTGCTTAACGGACATCCGGAGGGGCATTGCGAAGGATCGAAAAGGGCCATCGTGTAAGTACCGGCGAAAGCCAGATTTTGGGCGTTCAAGCGAAGCCGGGCGCCAGTGGAGGCGGGATTGGGAACGGTTGTCGTGGGAATCGGGAACAGCACTTTGATTTGGCCAGAAGTCGCGGGAATCGTCGTGACGGTATGGTCGTCCTGTTTGGTCAAGGTGATGAACGAGAGGGAGGAAAAAAACGGAGCGTCGACGTAAATGTCGTAAAAGGAGGCTCCCTGGGGCGCGATGGTTGGCGAGATGCCGTTGAATGTAATGGGCCCGCCCTGAATGATGGTGATGGTGCCAATTGCAAAGCGGGTTGTGTCCGCTTTGGAGGTTGCGACAACCGTGAGCGTGGCAGTGGTCGGAATCGCCGTGGGCGCACTGTACTTGCCATTGGCATCGATAGAACCGCAGCCTGAGGCGTTGCCCGACACCGTGCAGGTCGGCAATGAGGGGTATGGAACGTTTACGGTAGGCGTGCCCTGAGTGACGAGCCACGTCACACCTTGAGACTGAAGGTCGTTCGTCAATGTCGCTGTGAACTGAAACTCAGAGGGGTTCGCGGTGCTCGAACTGGTCGGAACCGTAGCGGTCGTGGGCGTCAACGTCACCACAATACCGGAATCGAGCGCCAGGGTCGCCTTCCCGCTACTCTTGACATCCGCTGCGGAGGTCGCGGTGATGATGACTTGGAGTAACGGAAACTTCGTGGGATCCGGAACCTGGCTTGGCGCCGTGTAGGTGACCGTGGTGTCGGCCGAGCCGCTCGGGATCGTTCCAGTTTCCGCAGTGCAAGGTTTCTCAGCTGCTACGGTTGGCTTTCCTGTCGAGTCCACCGTCGTCGTCGTGTACGTGCAGGCCCACGTCACGTCAAGGTTTGTGGTGCCACTGACGATGGAGGTCAAGGTGAGGGACTGCGACACGATGATCGTTGCCGAGGCCGGGCTGACCGCAACCTTGATCACGTTCGTGTTGCTACCGCCGCCGCAACCGGCGAGGACCACGAGAAAAATTGCAAAGAGGCTCGGCAGGAGCCGGAAGTAACCATTGCAAGACTTCGTAAACACGAGAACCCCCAAGTCCCCTTTCGGCCACTTCCGTGACCCGAAAGGGTTGCTAACTTTTTGAATCAGGATTTGTAAAACAAACCCCGAGTCCCGAACCAGGACCATAGCCCCTACTGCCAACCAAAAAGAAAAGACGAAACTCGTCTGCGCTTCGCGCTAGAACGTTCTGCTCACCGTGAAGCGGAAGGTTGTGGCCGGCTCGAAATAGTTGAGCCGGCCAGGATTGTTCTGAATTAAATTGATCTGCGGCACGACCTGATACTGGAAAACGATCGGATCGAGATTGGCCCGCAGGAAGTCGATTTCGCTCTTTTCGATGAACGGCTGCTGCGCGGTGATGGTCTGGTGCAGGCGATGAACGTTGTACGCGTAATAGATGCGGAACGGCGCCTGAACAATCGGCAGCCTGACGACAAACTCGATTCCGGCGGAACCCCGGAAGCGAAAGTTGGTCCCAGACTGGATGGCAAGCTGGGCGTGATCCGTACCGTCGCCAAAGACACTGGGAAACTGACACGCAAGGGTGAGTGGGACCGTCGTGCACGCGCCGCCTTGCGTGTCCAAGGCAGCGGAGTTGAGCTTCAGACCGTCGCGTTTAATGATGCCATTGGTGCCGCCATCGAAGAACAACGCTGCCTGCACCGGTCCGACGATGGGAATGCGGTATTCGACATTGCCAAAGCCTTGAAGATCTCCGCCCGGCAGAGTAGCCGTGTACGTGAGCACCGGAATGGTAAACGCCCGCACTGCGCCCCCCGCTGCCGGGTCGTTGTAAAAGATGGTCTGCCGGGATTCCGTGGGAATGAACGTTACCGGGGATATGGAGCGAATATCGTACCCGCGCAAATCGTTTTCGCCGCCCATATAGAAGCGATTGTAAGGCGGAATTTCCCGACCGCCGTAGCCGGTGATGTAGGCGGCCTGGGCGTGGAACCCGAGCACGTTGCGGCGTTTGTTGATGGGCCTGAACTTCTTCCACTCAAAGACGTTGGTGATGGTGTTGACGTTGCCACCGATGGGTCCGCCGGTGAACGCAAGTGAGTAGAAAAAACTCTTTCCCCTGGTAGGCTCCTGGGGATTGTCAATAGAGTTGTAAGTGGCCGACGGGGTAATCGTGCTCGAAATGATTCCGTTCAGCGCGCTGGGCCCGGCGAAGCTGCGGTATTGAATCGATTGGAAAAGCAATCGCGATGCGTCGTTGAACGCGGTGATGTTCGTGCGGCTCAGCCCGTACTGAACCCCCACACGCAGAAACGAGAAGCGCTTCACCGGATAGCTTGCGAATGCAGTAAAGCCCGTGCTGTCCTGATTGTAGTTCTGGATAAATTGCGGGTTGATGCTGACGGACTGGCCGAGGAGCAGCGCTTCCTGCTTAGCCTGATCGAAGCTGTAACGGCTGGAGAATATTGTGAAACCGGTCGAAATGGGGCGGTCGAATAGGTAAGGCTCAGTAAAGCCGAACTGGAAACTTCTCGTCAGACTGCCGAACTGAGCCGAAAATGTGAGCGTTTCGCCTAGTCCCAAGAAGTTGTTGGTTTGATAAGTGAGGCCGATGAAGCCGCCTGCCAGACCGCTGACGCCGCCCTGCAAACCGATGGACTGCTTCCCTTTTTCGTGGACCTTGAGGTTCAGATCGACGGTGCCTTCCTTGGTGTTGCGCTTGATTTCGACGGCTTTGTCTTCCTCGATCTTGTCGAAATAGTCCAGCTGATTGAGACGGAGGATGCTGACTTCCCACGCGCGCTTGTTGAAGAGCTGGCCTTCATCGAGGAGCAATTCGCGGCGGATCACTTTGTCTCGCGTGGTGGTGTTTCCGCTGAAGTCGATCCGGCGGACATAATACTGTTTTTGTTCGTCGAACTTCAGTGTGAGGTCGATGGTCTTGGTGTCGTCATGAAGATCGAAATCGGGTTCGGGAGTGAAGTCGATGAAGCCGTACTCACCATAAATGCTGGTGTAGTCCTTCATCGCTTTGCGCAGTTTCCCGACGTTGAAGATGTCACCCTGCTTGAGGGGAAAAGCGCCTTTGAGCGCATCCGCTTTGAGCGACAGGGCTTTGTCTGGATCAGCGCTTACGATCCTGAGCACGCCCATTCGGTATTGCGGTCCTTCTTCGATGGGGATCGTGATGTTGACGGCTTTGCCGTCCGATCGGCCCATCAGCGGCACGGGCATGCCCAGGCGATTGTTCCTGGTGTCGATATTTTCGAGGATGGGTGGAAGGATTCTGGCGCTGAAATAGCCGTTGTCCTGGTAGAGTCCCCCGCGGAGGCCAACTTCAATGTCTTCGTTCAGCTTGTCGCGATCGTAGGTCTTGTGCATCACGTTGATTTCAGTGATGTAGAGAGGAATCTGGTACGGCCGGTCATGCCGCATGGCGCGAATGAGTTTGCGATCACTGAAGGCATGGTTGCCCGTGAACTTTATCTTTCCGACCTTGACCTTCGGCCCTTCTTCCACTTTGAAGATCAAAATGACAGCGTTGCTGGAGGCGATCCGCTCGTACTGCGGCGTGACTTTGGCGAATTGCCGGCCATGTTCTCCGAGCAGCTCCTTGATGACTACTTCGGCTTTTTTGATTTTGGTGGGATCGAACTGGCTTTCGACCGAGAGACCGACTTTGCGTTCCTTGAAACGATCGAGAATGTCGGACTCAGAGACGGAATGAATATTGTCGTAGCGGATACGGCGAATGACCGGGCGTTCTTTCACTTCAAAAACAATGATCTTGGCATCGGCGCGGCCGGGAGAATCCTCCACGCGCAGCTTCACGTCTTCAAAAAATTGCGTATTCCACAGCGCCTGGAAGTCGCGCCGCAAAGTTTCTTCGTTATAGGCGTCGTTCTCGCGACTGAAAATGCGCGCTTTCAAAGTATCGTTGCGAACACGCCGATTTCCGACAAAGTCGATTCGTTCGATGACGACCGGTGTCCGCGGCGCGTCCTGCGATCCTGCGGCTTGAGAGTGAACTTCGCGTGTGACGGTTTCGCCGGTAAGCAAATCTAATGTAGAAGAGATGAGGAAAGCGGTCGCAGAATCCGGCTGCGATGAGGCGGAGAGGTTCGGAGATGACGATGCCACCGCACGGGACTTATCTTCCGCAGCGAGGCAGGAGGAGTCCGCGAGACACAAGGAGATCGCGACGAAACCTGCACACAGAACCGGAAATATCCCAAACGACGAACAGACTTTTCTGTAAGCGGCCGTTGAAACGATCAAGGCCGCGCCCCCAAACCCAAGTTGTTCTTCTCCTGCCGAACCTGGTGTTGACCGCTTCGCGGCCACACTTGGCTTGACTTACTTTGCAGTCACGCGTGAAAGGCCGGCCGTGCGCACCTGCCGGACAGCGACGCGTGTTGGTTTCAGATTCGTTAGTGAATGACCGGGGTTGCCTCAACCACCGGCCGGAACGCAAGGCCTTCCCCTGCGACATAAATCTGTAGCGTCGCGGGCCGTTGAATTCCTCCCTGGATCAGCGCTTCGGAGAGCGGGTCCTCGACGTATTTCTGAAGGGCCCTGCGCAACGGCCGCGCCCCGTAGCTGCGGTCCGCACACGTCTTCTCCAAAATCCACTGACTCGCCTCCGGTGACAGCACAACCTGCACTTGCCGGTGAATCAGCGTGTCGTTCAGCTGGCCCACAAGCAGATCGATGATGCGGAGCAAATCCTCATCACCGAGCGGATTGAAGATGATGACTTCGTCCAGCCGGTTCAGAAACTCCGGGTTGAACGCCCGCTTGACTTCGTTCATCACCAAATCTTCCATGGACTTTGCGCCGCTTTCATCCGTGCCGCCCTGGAAGCCGATTCCTGTGCGCTTTTGCAAATGGCGCGCGCCAAGATTCGACGTCATGATGATGATCGTATTCCGGAAATCCACTGTATTGCCCAAACCATCCGATAACTGTCCGTCTTCGAAGACTTGAAGCAGGATGTTGAAAACGTCTGGATGAGCCTTTTCGATTTCGTCCAAGAGGATAACTGAATATGGCGTCCGGCGCACGCGTTCTGTGAGCTGCCCGCCTTCTTCGTAGCCCACATACCCTGGAGGCGCGCCGATCAACTTCGAGACCGAATGCTTTTCCATGAATTCCGACATGTCGAAACGAACCAGCGATTTGTCCGAGCCGAACAGGAACTCGGCTAGGCGGCGCGCGACTTCCGTTTTTCCAACGCCTGTAGGACCGAGGAAAACGAAGGAACCAACGGGACGCGCAGGGGACTTCAACCCGGCACGGCTTCGACGAATGGCGCGAGCCAGCGCGGTGATGGCTTTGTCCTGGCTGATGACGCGCTTGTGGAGTTCCGGTTCGATGCGCAAAAGCTTCTGCTGTTCGTCTTCCTTGATGGAAGTGACGGCAACGCCGGTCCAGCGCGAGACGACTTCTTCGATGTCCTCGCGCGTGACGACGCCGGTAGTGGCATCATCGAGCTTGTAGCGTTCCCGCAGTCCTCGCAGCGTTTCTTTTTCCTTGCGTTCCTCTTCGGAATAGAAACGCGCTTTTTCAAATTCGTGGGCGGCGATGGCGCTTTCCATGCGGTGCGTGATGAATTTGACGCGCTTCTGCACTTCGCTGACTTCTTCGGGCACCGTTGCCTGGCGTAGTTTTACGCGCGCGCCCGCTTCGTCGATCAGGTCGATGGCCTTGTCCGGCAGGAAGCGATCGGGAATGTAGCGGTTCGAGAGGTAGACAGCGTAGCGCAGGGCTTCCTCGGTGTAGCTGACCGCATGAAATTTTTCATAGCGCTCGCGCACGCCGTTCAGGACGAGGATTGCTTCGTCCTCGTTGGGTGCGGGCACTTTTACCGACTGGAAGCGGCGTTCAAGCGAACGATCTTTTTCAACCGACTTGCGGTATTCGCCGGGAGTTGTGGCGCCAATGCACTGAATCTCGCCGCGGGAAAGCGCCGGCTTGAGGATGTTTGCCGCGTCGAGCGAGCCCTCGGCAGATCCAGCGCCGACAAGGGTATGCAATTCGTCGATGAATATGATGGAATTCTGGCTTTCCATCAGTTCCTTCATGATGGTTTTGAGCCGCTCTTCAAATTGCCCGCGGTATTTGGTGCCGGCGACGATCAGTGAAAGGTCGAGCGAAAGGATGCGCTTGTCCGCAAGAAATGGGGGCACATCACCGTCGGAAATTCTTTGTGCAAGCCCTTCGACGATGGCCGTTTTTCCGACGCCAGGCTCGCCAATCAGCACCGGATTGTTTTTGGTGCGGCGGCAAAGAATCTGAATGACCCGATCAACTTCGCCTTCGCGGCCCACCAGCGGGTCAAGAGTGCCCTCGCTCGCGGCCTGCGTAAGATCGCGGCTGAATTCCGACAGTAAGGACGCTTCCTTTGGACGCGCAGCGGCAGGTTTTTCGCCAGAGGTCCGCTGGAGCTCTTCGCGCAAAGCTGAAAGACGAAGCCCGCGCTCCATCAGAATTTCCGCGCCAAAGCACTTTTCTTCACGCAGGATTCCGAGCAGCAGGTGTTCGGTGGCAACGTGTTTGACGCCCAGACGTTCGGCCTCTTCGGCAGCCATATTGAGGATGCGCTTGCACTCGGCGCTCAGGGGGACTTCGACTGAGGTTGAGATGCGCTCGCGAATGGTGATTCGCGCTTCGATCTCTTTTCGAATGGATTCAATCGAGCCTTGTTGCCGGAGAAAACGATTGGCAAGGGCTTTGTCCTCGCGCATCAAGCCGAGCAGGAGGTGCTCGGTCTCGATGTACGGGCTTCCGTATTGGCTGGCTTCATAGCGCGCAAAGAAGATGACCCGACGCGCCTTTTCCGTATAGCGTTCGAACACGTTAGCTCGTTTCTCCCTGTGGGTCCCTGCCCGCTCCGCCTCCGCCCGGATGGTTTCCGGCCGAGCCTTTACGGGTCCGCAGAACGCCGTGTTCCAGTGCCAAAATCCGGTCGCAACGTTCGGCAAGGGCTACGTTGTGCGTCGCGATCAGCGAAGTCAGCCCGTGCGCCCGGTGCAACCGCTCCAGCAACTCGAATACGGCCCAAGCATTCCGCTCGTCCAAGTCTCCGGTAGGTTCATCTGCCAGCAGCACGCGCGGCCTGGTGACGAGGGCCCGGGCGATCGCCACGCGCTGCTGTTCGCCTCCGGAAAGCTCTCCTGCAAGGTGCCTGGCGCGGTCCGCCAAGCCTACTTCTCTGAGCCCAGTCCGCGCCTTTTCAAGGCCTCTGGATATAGACTCTCCCCGCAGCAGCAGCGGCATCGCCACATTTTCGAGTGCCGTAAAATCCGGCAGCAACTGATGCCTCTGCCACAGAAACCCTACGGCGCAGTTGCGAAAGTTCGAAAGCGCCGCTTCATCATTTGTTTCAATGCGTTTCGATTCGAAGTATATAGCACCGCTTGTCGGCGTGTCTAGCGAAGCCAGCAAGTGCAGGAGTGTGCTTTTTCCCGCGCCCGATGGTGCGACAATCGCAACCATCTCTCCCGCATAGAGCGAGAGATTGACCTGTTGAAAAACGTTTAAGCTGCGTTCGCCGCTGCCGTAAATCTTTCCAAGACCGCGTCCCTCCAGCACCACTTTTCCTGCCTCGTCAGCGAGTAGAGTCCGCTGGTCCCCGCCTGAAACCGAATTAGATCCTGTTACGCCCATCGACGAATGCTAACCTGGTTTTCTTCGCTCGAGCGCCCTGCTTACTACTCGTCCACTACGTTAGATGCAAGAAACATCCGTGAATGTAGTGTCCTCTGCGTGTGACACCTAACCAGACGTTTGTTTCCGTTTTGCGGCAACCGATCGGTCTCCGGATTCGTTCTTTGAAAAAGCCTTCCTCGGGAATGCTGCAAGCTTCCGAGAATCAAGTAGTTGCAGGGAGCGTTCGAACCTCTGTTTTGGTCCCTCTCGGGAGCCGCTTGCGCACTGCCGTCCTGCTTAAGGTAAGGTGCAAGCCGGGGGCCAAACACGGGCCGGACTGGAACCGATCAAGTCATTCGAAACGAAGGATTTCCACAGGCAGGAGTCGGGCTGCGGCACTGGCCGGAACCAGTGTCGCGAGAAGCGAAATTCCCATCGCCACGACGGAAATCCACACTCCATCCATCGCGCTCGCATGGAACGGCACAAAAGGTACAGCGTATACCTGCGGATCGAGGGGGATGAGCCGGTAGCTCTCGGCAATCCACGCGAAGGAGTATCCCGAAGCCAGACCGAGGGTTGTGCCGACTGCACCAATGGTGATTCCCTGCCAAAGAAAAATGCTTCGAAGCTGGCGCGACGTGGAACCCATCGAGCGCAGTACGGCGATGTCTTTTGCACGGTCGGTCACAGTCATCGAGAGCACCACCAGAATGTTCAGGCCGGCTACCATGGTGATCAACCCGATAAAAATCGCAGTGACGAGCTTCTCCAGGTGCAGGGCTCGGAATAGTGCCCGCTGCGCTTCCATCCAAGTCGATGCGGAAAAACCTGTTCCGGCTTCCTCTTCAATCTGCTTTGCAATCGCAGGAGCGGCATCTGGATTCTCGAGGCGAAACTCGAGGACGTTGACGACATCCGGGGCGCCAGCCAACGCCTGAGCGGCGTCCATCTTTACGAAACACCAGTTGGCATCGTAGTCGTAGAATCCGGATTCGAAAACTCCCACCACGCGAAACCGACGCGTGCGGGGCAGGAGTCCGAATGGCGTCAGGCGGCCCTGCGGACTCGTCAAGGTGAGGTAGTCGCCCGGAGAAACCTTCCATTCGCCGGCGAGCTGTCGTCCCACAAGCAAAGCATCGATTCCATCGACGTCAGGTTGAAAATCGAATTTGCCGGATGACAGCTTGTGCAGCGCTTCATCCGCCGCAATCTCACGCGCCGGGTCGATGCCTTTGGTGACCACGCCGCGCGATTCCCCGCTAAATGTCATCAACACAGTCTGGTAGACGGCGGGCGTTACACTGCGCACGCCGGGAATCCTGGAAAGTTTTGCGGCCAGCGCGTCATAATCGTGAATTCCGCCGGAACCCGGCCGCGTGAGTGAAATGTGGGCGGTAACACCCAGGAGGCGATCCTGGAGCGTCTCGCGGAATCCGGTGTTCATCGCTAGCGCAACGACCAGCGTCGCGACTCCTGCGGTGACACCAAGGACGCTGAACGCTGTCACCAGGCGCAGCACCGCCGGGCGATTCGGCGAACGCAAGTAGCGCCGGGCGACAAACCATTCGAATTTCATCAGGACAACACGCGGCTAACCGCCGCGCCCTTCGGAGTCGGACGGAAGCTCGCTCGTTGCCTCCGGCCGCAACTGCGGGAACAAAATGACGTCGCGAATTGAATGCGAGTTGGTCAGCAGCATGGTTAGACGATCGATGCCGATGCCTTCGCCGGCCGCGGGGGGCAAACCATGGCAAAGCGCGCGAACGTAGTCGACATCGAGCTGCTTCGGCACTTCATCGCCGCCCTGGGCAATCTGCGCGAGGAAACGCCGCTGCTGTTCGGCTGGATCGTTGAGTTCCGAGAAACCGTTGGCAATTTCCATTCCGGCAATGTAAACCTCGAATCGCTCGGTCAGCGAAGGATCGTCCGGCTTCTGCTTGGAAAGCGGCGAAAGGTCGGTCGGAAAATCGTACAAGATCGTCGGCTGGACCAATTTATCTTCAGCCATCGTTTCGAACAGAAGTCCCGTCCACTCACCGTCGCTCAAACTGGCCTTTGCCGCAGCGTAAGGCGAGTTTGTGGATTTCGCCCACGCATTGTAGCGCTCCGTTACGGCCTTCGCGCCACCCGGTCGAGCCAATTCTTCCAGTTCCGGCTTGGGGCCTGCGCCTGCCGGCCAGTATTTCACGATCGCTTCGCGCATCGACAACCGCTGAATGTTTCCAAAATCCAGCTCCTCCTCTCCGAATTTCACCAGAGTCGATCCCGTAATCCTGGTGGCGAGTTGCGCGAGCAATTCTTCGTTCAGCTTCATCAAGTCCCGATAATTGCTGTAGGCTTCGTAAAACTCCAGCATGGTGAACTCGGGGTTATGCTGCGTCGAGATGCCCTCGTTGCGAAAGTTGCGGTTGATCTCATAGACGCGGTCGAGACCGCCGACCACCAGGCGTTTGAGATAAAGCTCGGGCGCGATCCGAAGGTAGAGATCAATATCGAGGGTATTGTGGTGGGTTACAAATGGCCGCGCCGCCGCGCCTCCGGGAATCGGGTGCATCATCGGCGTCTCAACTTCCAGGTAACCCCGTTCGTCGAAGAACCTTCGGAGCTCCTGCACGATCCTGGCGCGGGTCAGGAACACGAGGCGCGAGTCCGGGTTGGCGATCAAATCGAGATAGCGCTGCCGATAGCGCAGCTCAACATCGGTCAGACCATGCCATTTTTCTGGCAAAGGCAGAAGCGCCTTTGACAACAGCTTCAGCTCCGTAACCCAAAGCGACAATTCGCCGGTTTTCGTACGGAAAAGATGCCCGGTAGCGCCAATCAAGTCGCCCAGGTCGAGAAGGTGAAACAGTTCGAATCCTCGTTCGCCAACGACGTCCTTACGAACGTAAATCTGCAGTCGGCCGCCGCCGCCCTGCAGGTGGGCAAAGCCGGCCTTGCCCATCAACCGGTAGGACACAATGCGGCCGGCGATGCTTGCTGCAACCTTATTGGCCTCCAGCTCGGCGGCACCGGCATCTGCAAATTTTATTGCCAGGTCCGCAGGCGTGGCGGTCCAACGGAATTCATGCGGGTAGGCCTGGTGCCCTGCTGCCGCCAGCTTCTCCATCTTATGTTTCCGTTGTGCAAACTGATCCTTAGGCTCGAAATGCAATTCTGACGTCCTCGACTCTCTCCGGAATAAGCGGCGAGTATAACGCGGGTCCCGCGAGCTTTGCCGCAAAATCAAGATCCGTAATAATCCATACCATTTAATATGTATTTTGCTATACTGCCCCAGGTTTGGGAGAGAACAGTGAGTGCCCGCGCCCCTTCCCGCAGGTATGACTCCGTTCAGCAGGATTGGCGCGGCATTCTGCCTTTCGCCAAAGGCTCTTTTTTCGCGGATCATATCGAAAAATTCGAAAACACTTATCTGATGTTCAGCGTTTCCTTGGATGAGGCTATTGCCCTGCAGCGGCAGGCCGACTGGCCAAGAGCTTCTCAGGGAGTTGCCATCGTGGCCGAGCTGTGCGCACGCTTGGCCCTGCGTATCAATGCCGTTTTGCACGCCATGAGCCAGCATGCGAGGCATTTTGGCATTGTGCCCAACCTTTCGCCTCTCAATGCTTCCAATTTTCACAGCGACCTCGGCCAGCGCGCAGCGCGCCACAGCAGCCTCATTAGCCATGTCCTGCTATCCGAACGATCCCAATTTCTGAATAAATTGAACACGCTTGAGGAAATTGTGGACGAACTCGGGGACGGGTTCATCCAAACCGCTGAGCAACTGGCGGCGGGAACCGCCGGGCCAACCGGCGCTCGCTGGCAATTCCTGGATCTGTACCATTTCGACTTGAACACCTGTCTGCGGGAGACCGAAGTCCTGCTCAAATCCTTCCTTTTTGTGTTGCCCGAAGAGCAGCTGCCCGGCTTCGACTTTACTGTGAATGGCCTTGTGCGGGCTCGCCGGCCACGCGGGACAGCCCACGCGCCGCTAATCCGCGCTAGACGAATGCCCGCAGTCGCGGGAGAATAAAAGCGCCTTGCGGGCCGATGCGTGCCGGTGCATCACAGGGGTCTTGTCCACACTTCCTCCCTGCTGAATTGAGCAACTTCCGCTTGCCAAGGGACAACTCTAAGGGGGATACAGTGCATCCGACGATTTGGATGCGCCGTTATTGGACTGTTGGCCCAACGACGACCAACCGAGCCCAGGCAGCCCGCTTTGTCTAAGGTGGCTGCCGCGCTGACCGAAGCGGAAGCCATTCGCCTCGCTCAGGCAGGGGACGCCGCAGCGTTCGAATTTCTGTACCAGTTGCACGGCCGCCGCGTTTACGCCCTCTGCTTGCGCATGGTCGGGAATCCAGCCGACGCGGAAGACCTGATGCAGGAGGCGTTCCTGCAACTGTTCCGCAAGATCGGCACCTTCCGCGGAGAATCAGCTTTTTCGACTTGGTTGCATCGGATGACGGTCAATGTGGTTCTGATGCGGTTGCGCAAGAAGTCCCTACCCGCCGCTTCTCTGGAAGAGACGACTGAACCCGATGAAGAGACGGGTGGACCGCGGAAGGACATCGGCGCGCCGGATCTAGGCCTGAGCGGCGCAGTAGACCGGGTGAACCTGGAACGCGCGATTGAGCAGCTTCCTCCCGGTTATCGCACGGTCTTTGTGCTCCATGACGTGCAGGGATACGAGCACAACGAAATTGCGGACATCATGGATTGCTCGGTCGGCAATTCGAAGTCGCAGTTGCACAAGGCCAGGACGCGTTTGCGTGAGCTGCTCCAGGAAGACGCACGCAACCAGGCCAGACACGAACGCCAGGAGGCAAAAGCGCAAGCACCGAACCAGGATTGAGCTACACTAGCCTCAACCGGGGATGTGCCAGAGCAATTGCCTGAAAATGCGCTCAAGGAACCAAACACGTTCTCTGAGCAAAAGTTTCGTAAGGTGCGAGAGCCCAGCGGGTTGAACTCTCGCGGAGTGATGGGCCATGCAGTGTAGAGACGTCGAACAGGTACTAGAACAAGACGGGTTCTCGTCATTGCCCGAGGCAGTTCGCGGACACGTGGCAGATTGTGTCACCTGTTCTGCGTTGATCGCCGATTTCGAACGCATCGTTTTCGCGGCTCGCGAAATTCCTGCCGAAGTTGAACCTCCCGCCCGGATTTGGATTTCCCTGCGCACGCAGCTGGAGGCAGAGGGGATCGTTCGCGAACAGGTTGTCGTTCCTGCGGAGCGTTCGGTTTGGTGGCAAGGTTTTGGTCAGTTGATTCGCGGCCGCATGCTCGCGACCGCGGGCGTTGCTGCCCTGGTCCTCGCAGTGGGGTACATGCAGTTCCCAAAGATGCCGCAGCCGCCCGGGCCTCCCATGGTTTTCCAGCCTTTTGCCGACGCGGCGACCAGTTTGGATCAGGAAGAGCAAAGCCTCGGACCGATGCGGCCTGCGAGCATGTCCAGCGTTTCGGCGGTGGACAATTCGTTGCGCGAAAACCTGGTTACCTTAAACGCCTTCATCAAGGAATGCCGCAAGCGCCTGCAGGAAAATCCGCACGATCAGGTCGCGCGTGACTATCTTTCCGCAGCTTATCAGCAGAAGGCAGAGATTTTGGCCGCCATGATGGAACGCGGCAGGAGCGTAAACTAAGATGACTCTCAGCCCGGCAGTCCGCAAGAATCTGACTTTGACGCTTGCTCCTGTACTCGGTGCAGGGTTGTTCCTGATGCCGCTGGCCTCCGTCGCCGCCGGCCAGAAGGTCGAAAGGCATTTTGTCGTCAAGGGCCGGCCGGTGGTCATGATCCAGAACATCGCCAACGGTCGCATTGAAGTGAAGTCCTGGAAAAATCCCGAAGTCGTCGTCTCCGCTTCGCAACCTTCGAACAAGATCGGGCTCGAAATGGAACAAGCCGACGACCGTATCGATGTGACCGCCACCGTTCTCGACTCATCCGGCCGGGAATCCGATCTTTCTGAAAACATTCAGCTCACCGTGCCGGAAGAGACCGAGCTGCAAATCAAATCCCAGTCAGGACTGATCTACGTCGAACAAGTCCTCGGTGACATGACGCTTGAGAGCGTTGGCGGCGACATTCATCTCAAGGAAGTATCCGGCTACATCATCGTGAAGACCACCAGCGGCGCCCTGGTGTGCACGCTCTGCAGTGGAAAGCTCAAATTCGACTCGGTCAGTGGCAGCGCGCAGGTTCTCCAGCCGTCGCTAACGAACGTCACTTTGTACACCTCTTTCGGCAACATTCTTTTCGACGGCGACTTTATCCGTACCGGCATCTACTCCATGAAGAGCGGGCGCGGACTGGTCGAAGTTCGCTTTGCGGGCACGGATTCGTTTGACCTGAATGCGCAGACTACTTCCGGCACGGTGGACAATCGCGCCGAAGCGTTCCTCAAGCCTGATTCTCACGGCATCCGCCGCACCGCCTCAAAATACGCCAAGGGCCTGTTCGGCACCGTCGGCAACGGCCTCGCCAAAGTCGAACTGTCCTCGTTCAGCGGGACCATCCGCATCCTCAAACGCGACTAGCGACGGCTTCCAGGCGACCCTCGCCACATTGACTTCTGCCCGTGACGGCGCCCTTTGCGCCTCGCACGTTTCTTCATCTAAACTTTTCGGGTGGCTCGCGCCCCATCCATCTCCGTCGTCGCTCTTGCCGGATTCATGGGCTCCGGCAAGACGACTGTCGGCACGCAGCTCGCCCGCCAGCTTGCCTGGCGCTTCGTCGACCTCGATGACCGCATCGAGAGCGCGTCTGGCCTGAAAATCACAGATTTTTTTGAACGGCACGGCGAACCATCCTTCCGCTTGCTGGAAGCTGCGCAGCTTCGTGCCGCCCTGGGGCGGGCGTTCGAACTTCATGAGTCCGCCGTGCTGGCGCTCGGAGGTGGAACCTATGCGCAGGCAGGAGCGCCGGAATTCCTCAAGACCCAGGGCGTCCCCGTCATCTGGCTCGATTCACCGATCGAAACCCTTCTTTCCCGATGCATGACCATGACCAGTCGGCCGCTCTTCCGCGACGAAACCAGCTTTCGCGCTCTGCATGCACAGCGCCTTCCCTCCTATCAACTGGCGGATTTTCGAGTGGACAGCGGGCGCGATCCGTCGCTCGTCGTCGCCGACATTCTTCGTCTCGGAATTTTTCCCAGCGCCGATCCCAGCACTCATCTGCTGGTCGAAGAACCTCAGCCCTGAACGCCAGCCTGCCCCTGTCTCCTGGCGAACCGCGGCGAGCCGTTTCCTTCAAGCCACATCTTCTTTCTTTTGCGTTTTCTCCCTTCGCGCGGCGTGTAACTCTATTCGTCGTTGGGGGATCGCATGACTAACTTCAGTTCCCGCCGGATGCGCTCAATATCGCTCGGATTTCTTCTCGTTCTTGTTTCCGGAATTCCGTTCGCGCACGCTCAAAAAAAAGAGGCCGGCGTTTTTCAGCCGGACAAAGGAAAATTTTCCGTTCTCCTGGATGGCAGGCAAATCGGCAGCGAGGAATTTGAGATTGCGCCGGCCGGTGCAGGCTGGATTGCCCGCGGAACCACCACCCTGAAAACAGAGAAGGGGGACACGAAGGTCACCGGCAACCTGACATTGCAGCCGGACGGAGCTCCGGTCAGTTATGACTGGAGCGCGCAAACCGACAAGACGAACGGCGCTCACATTCTGTTTGCAAACGGTGTGGCCAAAATCACGCTGCAGATGCAAGGCGCCCGCCCATTTGAGCAGGACCTTTCTTTCGGCTCACCGCTCGTCGCAGTGTTGGACAACAATCTCTATCATCAGTACGCCGTGCTTGCGCGTCTTTACGACTGGTCGAAACGCGGCGCGCAACAACTCCCGGTTCTGATTCCCCAGGACTTGACGCCGGGCACGATTACGGTCGAGTCTACGGGTTCCACTTCGTCGGGCGGCAAACCCTACGAGGGTCTTCGCGTCAGAACCAGCGACCTCGAAATCCTTCTACTGCTGGACCCAAGTCACAAGTTGATGCGCCTGGAAGTCGCGTCAGCCAAAGTTTCCGTCGTTCGTGAATAAATTCCGAAGAGCACAGTCACCCTTGGCCGTGCAGCGTCAAGATGGCCTGCGCCTCCGCGCCCAAATCGCGCAAATCCGACGACGGATCGGTTCTCCGTGACCAGACATTCTCTCAAAAAAATCAGGGCGTGCCGAAGCACGCCCTTAGGGGACAATCTCGTTTTGCCGTCTGCGGGCGCGCTATCGCGCCAGCGGCCGCGAATACAACGGCGACACTCCTGGCCGCCGAAGCGGATATCCCTGCGGATGGCCGAGCGCCTGCCCATGAACCGCCCCGTTTGAAGGGCGATACGCCGCATTCGCATGCGTGGCCATCGGAGGGACATGGCCGGCGCCAGACACCGCCGTAGGCTGCGGCAGCCGCGACGGGTTACCGATAGGGCGGAGGTTCACTGGCGCTCCTCCCACGTGGTCGCTGATCGCCTGCAGCCTTTTCAAAATCGATTGCCACTGTTCCCAATCCAATTGCTGCAGGAACGGCCGTAGTCCCTGGATGAACGGATCCTCGAGCAACGCCTCGCCGTCCGACTCCGGTATGAAAAATCGGTTCAGCCCGACGTTGAGCGCTTCGCTGATCTTTTCCAGTGTGCCCAGGCTCGGCGTCATTTGCCCGCTCTCAATGCGCGAGAGGTAGGAACGTGACACCTTCGACTTGGACTGCAGCTGGCTCTGCGTCATCCCGCGGGACTCCCGCAGCTGGCGGATGCGCTGCCCGATGTTCTCTACCGTCTTCTGGTTGGCGAACTTGTCGGACGCTGCTTCCTCGCCCTGCACTTCCTCTGGCGGCGCCGGAGGAATCAGGAACTCCAGTCTCTGCGGCAATGCCCGCACACAGCGGCGGCAATTGCCCGTGCGGGTTCGGTACTGCACAAGCCCGCAGGTTTTGCAGCGGATCACTTCCCTGTCAATCTCTAACGAGTTCAACGACTCTTTTTCCATATGTGCGGACACCGGTACTCCTCGCTGACTTTGTCCGGCGTGCGGATAGGAGAGGAACGTCGGAACGTTCTTTGGGGGAAGGCAGATACTGGCGCGTCGAGGAGTCTCGCCGAACCGCCAATTTCTGTCAAGAATATTTTTTGAAAATTAGAAATTTTCACCCGGGACTAGGACGGGACTTACGCCTGATTTTCGCCTTGCCTCTTCGGGTTTTCGCCGGGTTCTGCAAACCCGCACTACCGCTGGTAGCCCGCTTTGCTAGTTGCCACAATCCGGCCGGTCGCATTTCCTGTTCAACGCTTCGAGATATGTGTCGTATCTGCCAGCTCCCGGCAGAGGGCGACCTTTCTGAATTCGCCAACCGGTGTCGCTGTCCCTGTCGTCTACAGAGCGTAAAACCCGTACGGTGCAGCTGCCTAGCGCCAGAATCCCGGAGGACTCTCTCGGATCGCAGTCCGGTTCAGGCTTCAAATCAGAGCCATATTCGCGGAAGACGACCGACCAATCGGGAGCCTGAGTTGAGTTGGCTGTCCAACTCCCATTTCGCGTTACCCCACAGGGCGCAAGCGTCAGCCCGAAATCAATTGGGTGCATAGGGGGGCACGGGCGACTCCATCTTTCTCTTTTTCCTCAGCCTGTGGTCCAATAAATATTCGATTTCCTACGGAGGACACACTTGCCGACCCGGGAAGACGCCTGGAATCTTGTCCGCGAATACACCCAGTCCGAATCGCTGCGAAAACACATGCTGGCTGTGGAAACATGCGTCCGCGCCTACGCCCGCAAATCCGGCGCCGATGAAGAACTCTGGGGCATCACCGCATTGCTGCACGATTTCGACTACGAGCGCTGGCCCAACGCGGATCATCGAGCCGATCGCGAGCACCCTGCTGAAGGCGCCAAAATCCTGCGCGAGCGTGGGTACTCTGAAGAGCTGATTCGCGCGGTTATGTCCCACGCCGACTACACCAGCACGCCGCGCCAGACTCCGCTCGAACACGCGCTCTTTGCCTGCGACGAACTCGCCGGATTTATCGCCGCCTGCGTGTATGTCCGCCCCTCGAAAAGCATTCTGGATTTGGAAATGGAATCGGTAAAAAAGAAACTAAAGGACAAAGCGTTTGCGAAAGGAGTTTCGCGCGATGATGTTCGCAACGGAGCTGCGGAACTCGGCATCCCGATTGAAGACCACATCGCCTTCTGCATCGCCGCGATGCGCGAAAATGCCGACGCTCTCGGGCTGCGCGGAGATTTCGCCGCGCAATCCGCTCCGGCCTCCGCCTGAATCTCCGCTTCAGCTTTCACCCGAGGAGCAAACTCGGGCTTGTCACCCTGAGACGCCAGTGGAGCGCTGAAGGATCTCAACATGTACGTTGAGCCAAACGTTTCTTATACTTCTTTCTGCGTTGACATGGCGCAGCTGCAGTCCGCGCAGCTCAGTTGCAATAGGATTGAGCTACCGAGCGGGCCAACGTTGTCGCTCTCCGTTTGTGAATGCAGCGCGATCGTTGCCGCAAGCAAGGGCGGACAAATCCCGCGATTCAACCGCCAACGGTTCGGAGAAACACGGACATGCTGCAGAACGGAGGGGTCCACACAGTCGAAATCGTCTTCCTCGTGTTGCTGCTGTTTGTCGTTCTCTTTGCGGCGCTGGCCAGAAAGTTGCAGACCCCCTACCCGATCGTCCTCGTCCTGGCCGGGCTACTTCTTAGCTTCGTTCCCGGAATTCCCAGGATCGCCCTGAATCCTGAGGTCGTCTTTTTTGCCGTGCTGCCTCCGCTCTTGTATTCCGCCGCATGGCTTACTTCGTGGCGCGATTTCAAGTCCAACCTGGTCAGCATCCTTCTGCTTGCTTTTGGCCTCGTTGGTTTCACCGCGCTGGGCGTCGCGGAAACGGCGCGCTGGATGTTTCCCGGATTCGACTGGCGCCTCGGCCTCGTTCTCGGCGCTGTCGTCGCTACCACCGATGCCATCGCCGCCACGTCCATCGCTAAGCGGCTCTCTCTTCCCCAGCGTATCGTGGACGTCCTCGAAGGCGAAAGCCTCGTCAACGATGCCACCGGCCTCTTGGCTTTGGAAGTCGCCATCGGCATCGTTATCACAGGCCAGACTCCAACCCTGGCCTCGGGTGCTCTGCGTCTGACCTATCTAATCGCGGTCGGTATTGCCGTCGGACTTCTGGTCGGTTTGCTCGTGGAGTGGTTCGAACACCAGGTCGACGACGCTCCGATCGAAATCGTCATCAGCATTCTGACGCCGTACGCAGTCTACCTGGCGGCCGAATCCGTCCGCGCTTCGGGAGTGCTCGCCGTCGTCGCCTGCGGCCTGTACCTCAGCCGCCAGAGCTCGCAGTTCTTCTCAGCCAGCGTTCGGCTGCAGACCTGGGCCGTGTGGGATTCGCTCACGTTTGTGATCAATGGACTCACCTTCATGCTGATCGGATTTCAATTGCCTTACGTCCTGGCGGGAATTCACGAGTACGGCATGCGTCAGCTGATACTCTACGGCGCGCTCTTCAGCACCATTGTAATCGTGCTCCGCTTACTCTGGCTCTATCCCGGCGCTCATCTCGCCTACTTCATCCGTACCCGACTTTTCGGGCAAGACTATCCGCGGCCCTCCGCGCGCCAGATCTTTATCGTCGGCTGGACCGGTATGCGCGGAGTGGTAGCGCTGGCCGCGGCGCTGGCTTTGCCGGAAACGCTTGCTAACGGCGAGTCCTTTCCTCACCGCAGTCTCATCGTCTTTCTTACTTTCAGCGTGATTCTCGTCACCCTGGTGCTGCAGGGCTTGACCCTGCCGCCATTGATTCGCGCGCTGGGGCTCTGCGGCACCGGCGTCGACATCAAGGAGGAAGAAGACGAGGCGCGACGCGTCATCACCAGCACTGCTCTGGCTCATCTTGAAAGCCTGCGCGGAAACGACGCGCCAGGTTTCGCAGCAGTCTATGACGATATCTCGCACCGCTATGCGCGCCGGCTCGCAACGCTCAGCAAGGAAAGCCAGGAAAGCGACGCGATGTCCGCAGCAGAGCTGGACCGTTATCGCAAATTGCTGGGGGAGCTTCTTCGTCTGGAAAGGAAGACCGCGGTGCAGTTGCGCAACGACGGCCGAATCAACGACGAAGTCCTGCGCAAACTGGAACACGAACTGGACTTGAGCGAGACCCGCCTGGCGCTCAGCTGAAATGATTTTTCGAAATGGTTTTGCAGCTCATGCTCCGCGAGTCCGTTGCGTCGTTCCATGGCCTTGCCGGCCAACCGTGGCGTTTTACGACAGCCGGTGAGCGATCAGCACGATGCCCATTCCAATGAGCACTCCGCACAAGAGAACGACTGCGGCCCAGCCTCTTGAGCGGAGCATGCGCCACGCATTCACCGCAAATGGCTCTCTGAATCTTATGGCTGCGCCATTCTGAGGCTCGACGGCAAGAGGTTTGCCCGACGCGGCTGCGGCTATAACCACCTTCTGCGGCTGATCCCGCCGCTCGACGCGTCCAACGAAGCAATAGCCCAGCCGCGGAATCGTCTCGATAAAACTCGGTCGTTCAGAAGAGTCGCCCAACGCCAGCCGCAACTTGTTCACCGTGGTGTTCACGTTCGCGTCGTAGTTCACAAACGTTCCCTCGGGCCAAAGCTTCTCGCGCAACACTTCTCTCGTGACCACTTCGCCTGGCTTTTCAAGAAGGGTCAACAACGTCTGATACACCTTGCCGGGCAAACGAAGCTTCGCTCCGTCCCTGAATAGGATCTCGCGCTGCAAATCCAATTGAAAGTTACCGAAACACAGAAAGCGGCTAGGCGGGCTTTTTTGAGTTCCTTCGCGTGTTGGCGCAGCCAGTGCTGAGCTGGCAGTCATCGGTACGCTCATGGGTTCACCCTCCATGCACCCACCGACCGTTTTGTATGCGGAGGAGAGAGACTCTCGCTGGAACCCTCCTCGCGAACCGAATCACTCGCTTGACCCACTCTTGAGAACTACTTATACTTGACTTGCATATGCAAGTCAAGTCTGGTCCGTCGAATCTCCTCCCAGACCTTACCGGCACCTCTTCCTGTGCCGCCTACAACTTCCGCCGCACGGCTCGTGCCGTCTCCCGACTGTACGACGCGGCGCTCGAGCCCTCAGGCCTGCGTTCTACTCAGTTTGCGATCCTAACGGCCATCGCCAAACTCCAGCCGGTGGCCATCTCGCGCGTTGGCCAGATACTAGTGATTGACCCGGCGACCATGACCCGCAACCTTCGGCGCCTAGAAAAGCAAGGACTGGTTGAGATCTCACCCCGCGGAGTGCGGCGTCAACGCTTGCTAAATTTGACGTTGAAAGCAGAAAAAGCTCTCGCGGTGGCCGTGCCTTTGTGGCGCGAAGCGCAAGCCCGCTTTCTGGCTTCCTTGGGGAGCCTGGGGTGGAAGGAGTTCAAGCACAACCTGCAGCAGGCCACCCAGGCGGCAATTTCGCTGGAAAACCCATGCCGCCAGGGAAACCGGGGCGGTCCCGGGCCATCTGAAGACTCGCTTCCCGGCTGATTCTCCAGCCCGATATCCGAGCTAGGCGTTTGCCGCTTGGTCTCGGAATTCCGCGGCGTTTTCTGCCAGGAACTGATCCATCGTGATGGGCGCGCGTCCGAGCAAACGCGGTAACAGGTCATCGGTCTCGCCGCCCTTTCCGGCCAGATAGTATTCCTGCAATTCGAGCAATGCCGTCACCAGCCATTCCGGCATGCCTTGTTCCAACATCGCCTTTTTCTGCGCTTCCATCGGAATGTCCACGTATTTCACTTCGCGCCCGGCAACTTTGGCGATTTTTGCGGCCAGCGTCGTGTAGTTGAGGGCCTCCGGGCCGTTCAGTTCATAAATTCTTCCAGCGTGCTCTCGGCCTGCGAGCGCTTTCGCCGCTACGGCCGCAATGTCCCGGACGTCGATAAAACTGTTTCGCGCGTCTTGCATCGAGCTGTAAAAAACGCCTTGCGCGCGCACGCTTGGAGCGTAGAACGCCACCACATTCTGGTGAAACGAATTCGGCCGCAAGATCGTGTAGGACAGTTTCGTGCCTTTCAATTTGTCTTCCACTTTGCGGTGCCAGCTCGGAAACGATTTCCCGTAATCCCCCGCTCCCATCGCCGAATTCAGGACCACATGCTTCACACCCGCCTCCAAGCAAGCCTCAATCATGTTGCCTTCGAGTTGCTCCAAATCCGGAATCGGCGAACACACCAGATAGACGCTGTCCGCGTTTCGCAATGCACCGCCTAACGTCTCCTTCCTTGCAAAATCCGCAATCACCGTCTCCGTGCCCGGCGGCGCCTTGGCCGCATCCCCTGCAGATCGGTACATCCCGCGATGCTTCGTTCCACTCCTCGCGACTTCCCGAAGCACTGCCTTTCCCACCGTCCCACTTGCGCCTGTAACCAGAATCATGAACTTTCTCCTGTTTCCATCCGGTCCGACTGACCTCAGGGTTCGCCAGTACAAACCCTGAATCCCGATGCTATAACTGTGTCCTGCGCGGCGGAAGTACGCACAATTTTGTAAGCCGGAGTTCTCCTTGTGAGGGACAATCAAAAGAACCATCGGAAGAATAATTTCGGCTGTCCAGTTCAGGGCACCATCAATGTCTTGAGCGGCAAGTGGAAAGTGCTGGTGGTATGGCACCTCGGTTTTGCGCCGCGACGCTTTGCCCAATTGCGCGACTTGCTCCCCGGCGTCAGCGAGAAAGTGCTTACCTCGCAGTTACGCCAACTCGAATCGGACGGCGTCATCCAACGCAGAACCAAGCCGACCCATCCGCCACAGGTGACTTACCTTCTGACCAAAGCCGGCGACGCCCTAATCCCGTTGATGGCCGAGATGTGCCACTGGGGCACCTTCCACCTCGGCATCCCCCCAAATCTGCCGATGATCCGCCGCGCGAAAGCGCCAAGGCGCATGGCGGCGGAGGAATAGGGCGATCGAAGAGCACAGCGGGGCACGCAGGATCCGTGCCCGTCAATGAGGCGAGTTACAAAGATCGTTCAGAAGGGGAATTCAAACCGGCCAGCCAGCCAACTTTTGCTGTACCCGAGCGCGTTCTTAGAATATCGTAGGTTTACAACATCCTTATCATAGACTGGAGACAGACATGGCTACCGGCCCCATGCCGCTGCATCCGATTTTATGGCTACGCCCAAAGTATCTGCTTTTTGGATTTATCGGCTTGATGCTGGCCTATGTCCTGGTTCACAACGAGAGTTTTCTGATCGACTCAGAACACCCTGCCTGGCTGCACTATGAGTCTTTTAAGTGGTACCTCCTGCCGCACGGGATTCTGGGCGCCTGTGCGCTGTTGCTCGGTCCAATGCAATTCTCCAATCGACTGCGGCAACGTTTCACGAAACTGCATCGCGTCCTTGGACGCTTTTACGTTGCAGGCGTTTTCATTGCGGCGCCGCTCGGTTTCTATATGCAATTTTTCGAGGAACGGATGGGCGCCAGACGGTCTTTCAGTGTAGCCGCCGCCGTCGACGCGACCTTGTGGATGGTCACTACCGCCATCGCGCTGGCGTTCATCCTCAAGGGCAAGGTCCAGCAGCATCGGCAGTGGATGACGCGCAGCTTCGCGGTTGCGCTGGTGTTTCTCGAAGTCCGCGTGGTTGCGGGCGTCACAGGCTGGGAAACTCTTGGCGAAGCGGTCGTCGAAACGATCGTATGGTCATGTTTGGCTTTTTCTCTGCTTTTCGCTGATGTAGTTTTGCAATGGCAGGAGCTTGTCCGCTCCCGCGCGGTCCCGGCGAGAGTCCCATCCGCATCCGACTAGCACTTCATCGCCGAGACTCGCTACACCTATGGGGAGAAATCGACGATGGAAATGAATGGCGATTTGCGTAACAAAGTTGTCCTGGTAACGGGCGGCACTTCCGGCATTGGCCGCGATGCGGCTGTCCTTTATGCCAAATCGGGCGCCAAAGTTGCCGTCTCCGGCCGCCGCGAAGCGGAAGGCAACGAAACCATCAACCGCGTCCGCGCCGCAGGCGGCGAAGGCCTCTTTGTAAGATCTGACGCCTCAAAGCCTGCGGACGTTCAGTCGCTCGTCCAGAAAACGGTGGAGAAATTCGGCCGCCTGGACATCGCTTTTAATAATGCGGGGGTTGAAGGCAAGTGGGTTCCCCTGCACGAACAGTCGGAGGAAGAATGGGACCAAGTCGTTGATATCAATCTCAAGGGCGTCTGGCTCTGCTTGAAATACGAAATTCAACAGATGCTGAAACAAGGTGGCGGAGGTGCGATCGTCAACATGTCCTCCGTCGCCGGCTTGGTGGGCGCAGCGGGAGCGGGTATCTATTGCGCGACGAAGCATGGAGTGATCGGTCTCACCCGGGCCGCCGCACTCGAAACGGCGCGCGCCGGCATTCGCATCAACGCCGTGTGTCCCGCAGTGATCGAAACGGCGATGGCTGAGCGTGCCTTCGGCGAACTTGAAGTCAACCAGCGCGTTCTCGCAATGCATCCGATTGGCCGCGTCGGAAAACCAATGGAAGTTGCCGAAGCGGTGGTATGGCTCAGTTCCGGCCGCGCCTCCTTCATCACTGGCCACTATCTGGTTCTTGACGGCGGAATGCTGGTGGGGCCGAATCCGAACGCCTAGCGCTGGCGGACATTAGTCGACGCAACTAGGAAACGAGCGGACTCGTGAGTTTTTAAATGTTGCCGCAGTCCTTGATGGTGGAGGTCAGGTTGCCTTGGCTTCCTTGCCCCTGCCCAACCCTCGCTAACCTCCAATTTTTCCGCCATGCTCGTGGGGTTCATCCGGTATTCACCGCTGCTGTTTGCCAAGCCCTGGATGCGCGAAACGCGATCCAAACGATAGAGCCACAGCCGAGGAGCTGCGGAGGAGCCCCTCCTGAGTCTCGGGCATTCACAAGGCTTGCGCTACGCCGCCTCTGAAGTTTCCATCTTCGCGTGCCGTCGTTGTCACCCGCTGGCCTCGGCCCGCTGGCCACTGCTAAACTACTAGAGTAAATGTCCACGCTGAACCAGATTGCGGGTTTCGATGTCACCGGTGCACGCCACTCGCGGCGCAAGACTTATGGCGTGAAGGTCGGGCATGTCCAAGTAGGGGGCGGCGCTCCCATTGTCGTCCAGTCCATGACTAACACGGATACCGCCGACGTCGCGGCCACGTTCAAGCAAACTCTCGAACTGGCGGAAGCCGGATCTGAAATTGTCCGTTGGACGGTCAACGTCCCCGAGGCTGCCGCCGCGGTCCCGGAAATTAAGAAACGCCTCCTCGCCGCAGGCTGCATCGTCCCCATCATTGGCGACTTTCATTACAACGGCCACGTCCTGCTCACAAAATATCCGGACTGCGCCAAATTTCTCGACAAATATCGCATCAACCCCGGAAACGTCGGCGCAGGTCAGCGTCGCGATGAACAGTTTTCCACCATTTGCAAGGTCGCGCGCGACAACGGAAAACCCGTACGGATCGGCGTCAATGGCGGCTCGCTGAATCAAGAGCTGGTTATGGCCAGGATGCAGGAGAACACGGACAAGAATCTTGGCAAAGAATCGGAACAGATCATCAACGAGTGCATGGTGCTTTCGGCGGTGCAGTCCACAGACTTGGCCCTCGAAACGGGACTGCGTCACGACCAGATCATCATTTCGTGCAAGACCTCGAGGCCGCGCGATTTGATTACCGTGTATCGGGACTTGGCAAGCAAAACTGAACAGCCGCTGCACCTCGGCTTGACCGAAGCCGGTATGGGCATGAAGGGACTGATCTGGTCCGCCGCTTCGCTCGGTGTTCTTCTCTATGACGGGATCGGTGACACGATTCGGATCTCGCTCACGCCGCGCCCCGGTGGCGATCGCCGCGAAGAAGTGTACGCTGCTTGTGAACTGCTGCAGTCGCTCGCCCTGCGCTCGTTTTCTCCGAGCGTCACCGCCTGCCCCGGCTGTGGCCGCACCACAAGTTCCACCTTCCAGGAACTCGCTGAACGCACCCAAGACTACATTCGCGAAATGATGCCCACGTGGAAAGCGCAATATGAGGGCGTCGAAACGATGACTCTCGCCGTGATGGGCTGCATCGTCAACGGCCCCGGCGAATCCAAAGCCGCCAACATCGGCATCAGTCTCCCAGGCACGGGCGAAGCGCCGCGCTGCCCGGTTTACATCGACGGCAAAAAAGACGTCACCCTGGAAGGCACGTACGACGAACTCGCGGCGGCGTTTCAGCTGTTGGTGGACACCTACGTCGCGACCAAATACCCGCGCAAAACCGCCGAGACCCTCTCCCGCTGATCAAGAGGGGTTGCGTTCGACCGCAATACGGGCGTGATATCACGACATATAACAAGGGAATATGACAGGGAATATGAAAAGGGATCAGCACGGCCGGTGAGCGCAACGCGGGCCGTCCTCACCTCCATTCGCACCTTCTTTGTTCGCGCACCCCACGAGAGGCTGGGATGAATTCCGATTTCTGACGCTAAGGACCTAATGCCGGCAGAAGAGACGAGATATCTTTCATTTCGCGACGATTGACGCTTGCTCTTCTTGTCTATTTTTCCGCGTCGGAATTGACCGGATTCGGCAAAGGGTCGTTCGTCTATGCCTCACCGGGGAAGAATTTGCCGGCTCGGGCCCTGTGCTAAAATCCCACACATGAAAATCAGTCGGGAAGATGTCGTGCGGGTTGCGGAGCTTGCTTATTTGGATCTGTCGGAGAGCGAGCTGGAAACCTATCGCGCGCAGATTGACGAAATCCTGGAATACATCGGCAAGCTGAACGAACTGGACACCTCCAACGTTGAGCCGATGGCGCAAGTCTTGACCGATGACCAGACCGCAGATGCCACGCTGCGCGAAGACTCGGTCGTGCCCTGCGGGATCGCCGCGGAGATCCTGAAGCAAGCGCCCGACCCTGAGCCGCCTTTCTTCCGCGTGCCCAAGGTCATCGAGCGATGACCCCCGCTTGGACCATCGACGGCGTAAAAGAGATGCTGGCGGCGAAAAAGATTTCCGCACGCGAGCTCACCGCCCAATTCTACAAACGGATCGATGCACGGAATGCGGAGCTGAACGCCTACCTCGCTCTGTCTCCCGAACGCGCCTACGCGCAGGCCGATAAGGTTGACGCGCTGATCGCAGCCGGGAAACCCCTCCCTCCGCTCGGCGGCGTACCCGTCGCAATCAAGGACGTCATTAGCACCCGCGGAACGACCACCACCTGCGGCTCGAAGATGCTGCAAAATTACATTCCGCCTTACGACGCTACTGCCGTGACCCGATTGGAAGCGGCTGGAGCGGTCCTCCTCGGCAAAACCAACTGCGACGAGTTCGCCATGGGCAGTTCCAACGAGAACTCCGCTTATGGCGCGGTGAAAAATCCTGTTGCGCTCGACCGCGTTCCCGGCGGCTCCAGCGGCGGCTCCGCAGCAGTCGTTGCCGCGGGGCTTGCCGTTGCTTCGGTCGGAACCGATACCGGTGGCTCCATTCGTCAGCCCGGAGCGCTCTGCGGCATCCCGGCGATGATGGGCAGCTACGGGCGCGTCTCGCGCTACGGCCTGATCGCTTTCGCTTCTTCGCTCGATCGCATCGGCCCGTTTGCGAACAATGTGAAAGATGTTGCTGCAATGCTGCAAACGATTGCCGGGCGCGATCCGAACGACTCGACTTCCACAACGGAGCCGGTGCCAACCTATACCGACGAGATCACAAAACCGGTGAAAGGCCTGCGGATCGGCATTCCGCGCGACTATTTCGGCGAGGGAATGGACTCCGGCGTTCGCCAGAAGGTCGAAGCCGCCATCGAGCTGCTGAAGAAACTCGGCTGCGAGCCGGTGGACATCCGAATGCCGCACACGGACTACGCCATCGCCACTTACTACATCATCGCCACAGCGGAGGCGAGTTCCAACCTTGCGCGCTACGACGGCGTGCGTTACGGACTTCGCGTAAATGGCGATTCGCTCATCGGGATGTACCGCAAAACCCGCGGCGCGGGTTTCGGCGCCGAAGTGAAGCGCCGCATCGTCCTCGGAACGTATGTCCTCTCGGCCGGCTACTATGACGCCTACTACCTAAAGGGCCAGAAAGTCCGTGCTTTGATCGCAAAGGATTTTCGCAATGCGTTTGAGAAAGTCGACGCCCTCGTCACGCCGACTTCGCCCGTGCCAGCCTTCAAGTTGGGCGAGCGAACAAGCGATCCGCTCCAGATGTATCTTGCTGATATTTATACGGTTACAGGTTCTCTGGCGGGCGTGCCGGGTATTTCCGTTCCTTGCGGCAGAATCTGCGGAACGTTGCCGGTCGGTTTACAGCTGTTCGGCCCGGCTTTCGGCGAATCCCGTATTCTGCAGCTCGCCCACGCTTTTGAGCAGGCTGGTGGCGCCACGCTGTAAAGTTTGAGTGTCAACGAAATTCCGCGAAGATTCTAGATGGCCGACCTTCCATCGACAATTGCAAAACTGGCTCGCGCCCAACAGGTCCTGCTCAAAGCCGCAGACGCTGTTCCGTCTTCAGAATGGAACGCGCCTCCCGATCGAAACTCATGCTTCGCGGCGCATCTGATCGCGCATCTTTGCCAGGTGGAGCGCGGCATGTTGAGCTACGCCGATCGTGTCATTCGCAAAGCACCGTCGCGCGTTCCATGGATCAAGCGCTTTCACTTTCCGGTGGCCATGGTGGAATCAAGGCGGCTAGAGCGCAAGACTCCTCTCCCGCTTGACCTGGAGTTGCTTGGAGAAAAGGAAACGATGCTGGCGGAAATCCGGGGTGTCCGCGAAAGGACACTCGAGTTCCTTGAGGAGACACATGGAAGGAACCTAAGCGTCTACTACTGGCGGCATCCATTTCTCGGCAACCTCAATTTTTACGATTGGTTCGCATTCCTGGCTTCACATCAGATTCGTCATACGGTGCAGCTGGTAGAAATCTCGAAAAATCTTCCAAATCGCGTAGTAAGTTCGCAGAACTAGAAGATTTATTCCTAAAGGCATTTCCTCGAAAATCAGCCTGGCGCCGCAAGGGAGATGCGCGAAACGCTCAAGATCCCCGCGAAAATAGAGGCCAAATCGAGGCCCTGCCGGAAAAGTACTAGACCGGCCGTTTTCCAGTAAACGAAACGGAACGACTATTGCAGGGAAAATGTGCAGCGCTTAACCTGCAACCAGCATCAAACGGTTGTGTTGGATTAAGTAGGGATGCTGAGAGTAGAAGGCGCGGTCCAGGAGCAAGGCCATGGTTACCGTAAAGTCGAGCCAAAAGATCTTCACCGATTCGGAAGTTGCAAGTCTGACGGGGATTTGCGTCGACCACATCCATAACTTCGCCAAGAGCCGCCACTTGGGGTTCATCGCGCGCGCCGCAGAAGCTGCCGGCGCGACCGCGGACCAGTGGCTGTTCAGCTTGTCGGACTTAATGGTGCTGGCAACGCTGTTCCCAAAGTGCACGCACTAAGCGAGGCGGGGGCGCCTCGTGCAGCGGTTCTGCACCGTTTTCGCCCATCGCTTTCCTACACCCGGTCCGTGCAATTGAGTCCCCTTTAAAACCAGAATTCGCCTTTGCCCCAGTTCCGGAGTTGGTGTCGGCGGCCGTTTCCCGCGCAAGTCCCTCATTTTGAGGCATATCCAGGCGTCAGAACCTGAGACAATGCAGGTTCAACAATGAGCCGACGATTTGATGTGCTGATTTTGGGTGCAGGCGCTGCTGGTTTGTTTTGCGCGGCGGAAGCCGGAAAGCGCGGAAGGCGCGTTGCTGTCCTGGAAAGCTCCGAACGCCCCGGCAAGAAAATCCTTATCTCCGGCGGCGGCCGCTGCAACTTCACAAATCTTCATTGCCAGCCGGAGAATTTTCTTTCGGCGAATCCACATTTTGCCAAGTCTGCTTTGGCGCGATATTCGGCGGCCGATTTTATTGCGCTGGTCGAAAAACATCGGATTCGATATCACGAGAAAACGCTGGGACAGCTGTTTTGCGACCGCTCCGCCAAGGAAATTACCGAACTGCTCTATGCAGAGTGCCGCGAAGGCGGCGCGAATATTCTCGTGAACCAGCAGGTACGTGAGGTCACCAAAACGACCGAGTTTGCAGTCCGAACCGAAGCTGAGGAATTTCGTGCGCCGGCGCTGGTCGTCGCCACAGGCGGACTGTCGATCCCGAAAATGGGAGCGACGTCGTTTGGATATGATCTGGCACGGCAATTCGGATTGAAGATTCAGCCGACCCGGCCGGCATTGGTGCCGCTGGTGTTCGCCCGAAAGGAACAGAAGCAGTATTGCGACCTGGCGGGAGTTTCTGCGGAAGTGATTGCCAGCTCGAATGGAAATGCGTTTCGCGAAAAGATGCTGATTACGCACCGCGGGTTGAGCGGCCCGGCGATTCTGCAGATTTCTTCCTACTGGGTACGCGGAAACCCGATCGCTTTGGATCTCGCACCCGGGCGCAAGGTTACGCCAGCGGTGCTCGATGCTAAGACAAGGAACATGGCCGCCCTACATTCCGCGTTTCAGGGAGTCTTGCCGAAGCGGCTTGCGGAGCGCTGGGCGGAATTGCACGAGCCCGAAGCATTTACCAACGCGGGGCTTGAGGAGTTTGAGCGGGAAGTCCATGCGTGGAGGGTCGTTCCGACGGATACCGAAGGCTACGAAAAAGCCGAAGTCACAGCGGGCGGAGTGGACACCGACGAACTCTCGAGCAAAACCATGGAAAGCCGGAAAGTGCCGGGACTGTTTTTCATTGGCGAGGTTGTGGATGTGACCGGGCACCTTGGCGGATTCAATTTTCAGTGGGCCTGGGCGTCCGCAGCCGCTGCGGGTCGGGCAATGTAACCGTTTTTACGAGATTTTGGCCTCAAGCTCGGCCCAGCGCGAGTACAGGGCGTCTACCGTTTTCTGAGCTCGCTCTAATTCGACGCTGGCAGCGTGGAGTCTTGCGGGGTCGCTGGAAATTTCGGGATTGTGAAGTCCGGCCAGCTTCTCCTTGAAGGCGGCTTCGGCTGCGGCGATCGTCCCTTCCATCGATTCGAATTCGCGGGCTTCTTTGTAGGTGAGCTTTTTCTTGAGATTCTTCGCTGGCTCGCCGCCAGATGGCAGAACCGTGACAGGCCGTGGGCCGCTTTTCGCAGTGCCCGCAAAAGCAGTTGGCCGCGCGCTCTTGCGTTCGGCTTCGCGCTGACCGCACCAGTTTTCCCACTGGAAGTAGTCGGCGAATCGTTCTGCGCCGCCGAATCCATCGAGACCGAAAACAATATTTGTGACTCGATCGAGCAGGAAGCGGTCGTGCGTAACGAGGACCAGCGCACCAGAGAATTCAAGCAGGCTCTCTTCCAGGATTTCGAGCGTGGGGATGTCGAGATCGTTCGTCGGCTCGTCCAAAAGGAGTACATCAGCAGGTTGCAGCATCAACTGAGCAATGAGCACGCGGGCGCGTTCGCCGCCGGATAGGTGACCCACGGGACGATTGAGGTCTTCTCCTGTAAAGAGAAAGCGTGCGGCCCAGGAAGCGACGTGGATGACACGGCCCTGATAAATGACAGAGTCGCTGTCCGGCGCAAGCGCTCGGCGCAGCAGAACGTCAGGATCAAGTCGGCGATTCTGATCGAAATAAACGACGCGCAGTGCATCCGCTTTGCGAATTTCTCCGCTAGCCGGATGAAGTTCGCCAAGCAACAAGCGCAGCAGCGTGCTTTTGCCGCTGCCGTTGGGGCCCACAAGTCCGAGGCGCATCCCGGATGTGATGCTGAACTGAACTTTCTCAAACAGCGTCCGCCCGCCGAATGAAAAATCGACCTCATCAAGATGGATCAGTTGGCGGGTCTGGCGATTGGTTGCGGAGAAATTGATATTCGCAGAAGGGGTGCGGCTCCGCGAATTGAGGTCGGCAAGTTCGCCGATCAGTTCGGCGGCTTTGTCGATACGCGCTTTGGCTTTGGTGGTGCGCGCCTTCGGACCACGGCGGAGCCATTCGAGTTCGGTGTGCACGCGATTTTCGAGCGCCTCCTGATGTTTCTGTTGGGCGCGAAGATAGTTTTCCTTGGCCTCCAGAAACTTGCTGTAGTTTCCTGGCACGCGCAGAAAACCTTCGTCGTAGGATCGGTTCAGTTCAACCATGGCGCTGGCGACATTTTCAAGGAAATAGCGATCGTGGCTGACAACGACACATGCAAACGGCGCGAATTGCAGAACGGCCTCCAGCCACTCGATGCCTTCCAGGTCGAGATGGTTGGTGGGTTCGTCGAGAAGGAGAATGTCCGGCTGCTGCACGAGCGCGGCGGCGACGCCCAGACGTTTGCGCCAGCCGCCAGAGAGCGAATTGGCGACCGCTTCCAGATCTTCAAATCCAGCTCGGCCAAGGACCTCCGCGAAGCGTGCGGCACGTTCATGGTCCGGAACATGGCCTTCGTGAAAAGCTTTGTCGATCACCGAACGTACCGTTTCGTGCGGAGCAAATTCCGAGACCTGGGCGACCGAACTCAGGCGCGCGCGCTTGCGGAGAGCGACGTCGCCGGCGTCAGGCTTGACGCGGCCGGCGAGAATTTCGATGAGCGTCGACTTGCCAGAACCGTTGGGGCCGATCAGGCCGATGCGCTCGCCTTCGGAAACGGTAAAGGAAATGTTCTGGAAAAGCGGTGCGACCCCGTAGCGTTTGGAAAGCGATTGGGCGCTGAGAATCGGCGGCAACTCTGAAGTCTCCCGGACTTGACCGTCCAGAATAACAGCAACGGCACGGAAAGCCTGCATGGCGAAAAGAACAGCGCCTCGGCGAAGGATTTCTTTGCCATCGAAATTCAATCCTGCCGGGAAAAGACCCGGGCGGAATCGTCGTTACGGTGCTACTGGGCCTGGGGGTTCATTTGCCGCGACCTGGCCTGGACCCATGATCGGTTGGTAAAAAAAGGCCATGCGGCGGGATACACATACGATAAACGGAAGTTTGTCCGCCGCAAGCGTTGGAAAGTATAGACGCTTTACATTGGGCCAAAACCGCAGTAAAAACTACCCGGCACGCCCGCGCCTACCTGTTTGCCAGGAAAACAATTCGAACGACGTGGGGGAGGATTCATGCTGGCCCTGCTCTGGGAAGGACTGATTGGATTGCTTGTGGGTGCGGTGGCAAAATTCGTGATGCCCGGGAAAGATCCGGGAGGAATTCTGATCACGATGTTGCTGGGAATTGCGGGATCGTTCGTGGCGACGTTTCTGGGGCAAAGGATTGGCTGGTATAGGCAAGGCGACGCGGCGGGATTCGTGATGTCCGTGGCGGGCGCCGTGCTGTTGCTGGTCATTTATCGGTTTCTCCGCGGGAAAAGCGCCAGGGCGTGAGAGCAACATCCTGAAGCCCCAAAACGCGAACCGCGTCGCCTAAGCACCTACGATTGTCCCTACTTACGGCGATTCGCGAATTCCGCGGCTTGCTTGAGTTCGCGGCTGGCTTGATCGAGGAGCTGCTTGGCTTTCTCCGCATGGCCGCCCAGCTGATCGTGGTTCGCTCCTTGCGCTTCGTCGATTTTCTCAAACGCTTGCAGGATATGGTGCTGGGCTTCGGCGAGGTTCGGATGACGAGCCGGGTCAATGTTCGTCTCCGGCCGTTGAGCAAAGCTCACGCCGATCAAGGCCAGGCAAATGACCGGTACCGCGATGAGGCACAGTCTGTTGTTTTTCACGGCTCACTCTCCTTGAGTCTTTGGTAGAAAAAACCAGACGCAATCCAGGTCCGGCTGGAACAAAGCCCGGAGGCGAATTCCCGTAACGATAATCAGAATTCTCTGAATACGCAATAAGCAGATTTCGGGAAGGAAACGAGAAAGACGCGACCAGAACAGAAAAAAGGGCCGCTGATTTCTCAGCGGCCCTTGAAGTTTGGATTTTGCCCTTTGACCGATACGATCTGCCAGAATCCGTTCTCCGCACTCCCAGCCGAAGCCAAAAGCGGGTTGTGAGTAACACTCTTCGGGCTAACGCCCTCAGAGCAGGTCGAACGTTGCAGTAAAAGCCCGTGAGAGCTTTGCTGCGGTGGCCGGCATTACCTGCACACCATAGCAGGTTGAGCCGGCTCTATCTTTAGAAAGGAGGTGATCCAGCCGCAGGTTCTCCTACGGCTACCTTGTTACGACTTCACCCCAATCATGAGTCATACCTTGGGCGCTTGCATCCTTGCGGTTTGCGCGGCGACTTCTAGTACAGCTCACTTTCGTGATGTGACGGGCGGTGTGTACAAGGCCCGGGAACGTATTCACGGCGTCGATCTGATACGCCATTACTAGCGATTCCGGCTTCATGCAGTCGAGTTGCAGACTGCAATCCGAACTGAGCAGAGTTTTTTCC